>JAVHYF010000013.1:35709-55008 GCA_031119205.1 Moraxellaceae bacterium
GTGCGGGCGGCGCTCCCCATTTTTTCCAGCTCGGCAGAGGAAGTGCTCAGGCAATCCGCCATCGCCGACACCAGCTCGTCGATCCCGCCTGCCGGCACCAGCCAGCCGTTCTCCTGATGCAGCACCAGCTCCGGAATGCCGGCAATGCTGGTGGTGATGACCGGCCTGCGCAGCGCCATGGCCTCCATGATCACGACCGGCAGGCCTTCGGCAAAACTGGGCAGCACCATCGCCCGCGCCGCCAGTATCTCGTCACGCACCTGCGCGCTGCTCAACCAGCCGGTGATGCGCACGGAATCCTTGAGGTTCAGTTCGGCGATGCGCTGCTCGATGACCTGGCGCATCTCGCCGTCGCCGGCCAGCACCAGGTCGACGCGCACACCCATGCCACGCAGGCGACCGACGGCCTCCACCAGCAACAACTGGCCCTTCTGCTCACACAGGCGGCCCACGCAGACCAGCCGCGGCGTGCCGGGCACCGGCACCGGCACAACGTCATGGAAGGCCTCTTCCAGTCCGCAACGCACCTCCTTGACCTTGCCCCAGTGCGAGGCCTCCACCCAGCGGTAGAGCTGGCTGCGGCAGAACGAGGTGATCGCCACCACGAACGCTGCGCGACGGATCTTCTCGCCGATGCCGATGAACGCCGGTTTGTCGAACTCCTCCGGCCCGTGCACGGTGAAGCTGTAGGGCACGTCCGCAAGCAGCGCAGCGAGCATCGCCACCTCTGCCGAGTTCGTACCGAAGTGCGCATGCAGGTGGCGGGCGTCCGACTCGCGCAACCATTGCGCCACGCGACAGGCTTCCGCGAGATAGATCATGTGAACCGGCAAGGGACGATCAGCACGCCGTCCCATCTGCGCGGCAAGGCGCAGGGCCGCAAGGAACCGGGACGGCGCACGCAGGAAGCTGCCGGCCAGCGCCGCCAGCAGCGCCGCGGCGCCCCCCTGCAAGGCGTAACGGGTACGGCCACGCTCGGCGACATCGTCGGGATCAACCAGCTCGCCGTCCCAGCCACGCACGGCAAAGCGTTCGACCTGCAGCCCCTGCCGCTCCAGCGCGAGGATCTCGCGACGGATGAAGCTGTGACTGACTTTCGGGTACTGATTGACCAGGTATGCAACTTTCATCTGTGCAGCTTTCACGTTCCTACTCCCTCGTCGATCATTGCGTCGTTGGCCGTCGTGCCCGAGGTGGCTACCACGCGTGGCCGGGCCGGGATGATCCGCGCCGGGATACCCACGGCAGTCGCCCCCGGCGGTACATCGGTCAGCACCACAGACATCGCACCGATGCGGGCATCGTTGCCGATGCGGATGCCGCCAAGCACCTGCGCATACGCGCCGAGCTCCACGTTGTTACCGATCACCGGTACTTCGCCGCCCTCTTCCCGGTTGCCGATGGTTACGCCCTGCCGCAGGGTGCAGTTGCTACCGATCACGGCATCGGGGTGAATGAAGATGTTGCCGAAATGCCATATGCGCAGGCCCGGCCCGATGACTGCATCCTTCGGCAGACTCACGCCGGTGAGTGTCTCGGTGAGACGGAACAGCAACCAGTACACACGGGTCAGCAAGCTGCGCACCGCCCCAGCCGGTCTGCGATCCACCTTGCGCCCGAAGCGATAGACACGGATCGCCCACATCGACTGCTCCTTGAGCAGGGGACGTGACACGCCACAGCGTGCCACGTCGGCCTGCCAATCAGGATCGCTCTCGTCCTGTGCGTACATCGTGTTCTCTCTCATCGCGTTGTCTTGTTGTTCTGGTGTCGTGGGCTTGCCAGACTGGCGGCTGCGTTCAGTCAACCGCAACCAGGGAGCCGGCCACACTGCCTTCAGCCCCGGCGGGGTTCGTAGCTGTCGTCACGACCGAGTAATTGCTCTCCAGAGGCCACTCGAAGGTAGTGGTTGCACCATTGGCCAGGTCGCCACTGTCGTAGCTGAACTTGCTAGTGGCCTTGTCCACGATCTGCACGCGCAGCTGCGCGCCCCCGGTCGTGACGGCGGTCAGTCGGTACTGCTGCCCCTTGACCGGCGCGGCCCAGGCAACCGGGTTGGCCGCGCGCCCACTCCAGTTCGTCTGGACCACCTTGGCAGTCCCTGGCGTGAACACGACGGCCTGTTTCCACGTGTCATACACACCGACGGACTGCCCTTCGCGCCGCGTCCACGGCCCCCGCATGGACAAGCGGTTCAGGTTGCGGACGGGGGTGAAGCTTCGCCCTTGAGCATCCACCCAGCCAGACGCAGAAACGACCTGCCGCAGGGCCTTGCGGATCTCGTCCAGGTCGGCCGCCGTAGCCGTGTTCCAGCCACCCTTGTGGAGGGAAAAACCGGAGCCGTTCTCCACGTAGATGACGAAGGGTGTGCCATGGTTGCGATCCACCACGTATGCCCCGTAGGTCTTCAGGGTCTCGGCCACTTTCCGCAACGCCGGGTCGCGCACGCGCGCAGTATCGAAACTGGCAGGCAACATCAGCAGAGCCCCCTCGGGCACCTGGCCGGTGTTGGTCGTGGCGGCATCCGAGTCAGCCGAAGTTGCCGGAAAGACATAGGTCGGCTTGGCCGCCAGGCCGTTGTAGGTGAGCGACATCGCCAATGCATGGCGGTACATCGTGTCGCCGTCGTTCACTTCGTGCTTGCGGATGATGCCGGCAATCGACGGCACAGCAGCCGCACGCGCGCCCTGGAAGTAATGCGCAGGGTCACCCCATCCACGTCCGTTCAGGCGGGTCCATGCGTACTGGCTGGCACGCCATTTCCCGTCGACCAGCTTGAGCTGGTACAGCGAATGAATGACTCCGGAGATCGGGTCGACGATGTCGGCATGCCCATCGTTACCTGTGGCTGGCACAGTGTCGGCCGGCCAACGCGGGATGGTGATGTCGCGGCGTACCTCGGCATCCGGATCCCACACGCCGGTCCTGCCCGGATGACCGATGATGGTCATGGGCTGGTCACTGGCCTTTGCGAGGAAGGCGCCGGTCGAGTACGGCCCCTCCGACACGGCGGGTGAATACTGCGACGGAGGTATCTGGAACTCAGCCAGTACCGGGTTTACCGGTCGGCTGTTCCAGAGCGAATCGGTGGCGAAAGGCTTCTCGTACGTTCCCCACTGTGCGAGACAGGTGCCGGCCATCAGCATGGCGCTTGCTCCGAGCAAACTCCGCAGCGCTTTGACCGGTCGTTTCAACTTGGCATTCATGGCGGTTCCTCCTTTTCGGTTGATGTCCGCTCGCGCCATCACGAAGCAGTCCGGACGCCCTGTCCGTGTCTGCGTCGTCATGCGCCAGAAAACCTGCGGACGATGCGTTTGCCCAGCGAAATGCATGGACGCTCGAAATGGAAAGTCGACAGATGGGCCAAACCAAAGAGGACAAAAAAGAGCAAAGGACGCTTCAGGTACTTCTCGTACACGTCACCGCTGCCTAGCCAGCTGTGCTGAAGCAAGGGATGGATGACATAGAGCGCGTAAGAAATTCCGGCCAGGTAGACAAGCCAGCGGTGGCGCAGCAGATCGTTGAATACGCCCTGCGGACGGACGATCGTGGCACCGACCAGCAGCGCAGCCAGGTAAGGCCTTACGTAGTTCAGAGGACCACTCTGGTGCAGGCAGGCAACCAGGAACAGGCATAGCAGGATTGCGGGGTTGAACCAGCCCAGAGCGCGTTTCATGCGCTCGCCCAGCTCGCCATGCAGCGCGAGTGCCAGTGTGCACCCGGCAAATATCTCGTCGACGCGATAGTAAGTAATGCTGGAGGCGTGGATGCCATCCAGCACACGCCAGCCAGTGTGAGCCAGGCAGAGCACGGGAAGCAGCATCAGGCCCCGACGATCGAACAGGGCAACCAGGACGGTCACGCCGATATAGAACTGCATTTCCACGCACAGGCTCCACAAGTGACCCGTAATCGGTGTCAGTGTCTGCGGCGGCAGGTTGGCGTAGAACAGGAAATGCGACAGCACTACATCGAAGGATGCGGGCTCCATGGCGAAGGCCACGGCCATGCAGACCCATGCGAGTGGCACGATGCGGAAGCTGCGTCGCACGAGGAAGTCGCCCAGCCGCGGACGCTCCAGCAGGAAGTGCGTGATGAGGAAACCGGAGAGGGTGAAGAACACGGCCATCCCGAACACGCCGGCGGCGTGGTTCAGCAGGAGCCATGACGGACCGAGCGGAAGAAGATGCGCAGCCAGGACAGCCACGATGCTGATGCCACGCCAGCCATCCAGCGCAGGAAAGTGAGTGTCGGCACGCGCGACCCGCTGCTCCACCGGTACAGGAGCATCCAGCGCACCCGCCGCCTCGTGCACGACAGCTGGCGTCGAAAGCAAGGCAGCTCCTGCGGACTCAGGTCCCAAGTGGCGCATCATCGCCAGGCCCCCTGACTGCCGGTGCCAACAGGCGGTCCCCCCTGCTGCCGCGCATCCTTGCGGAGCTTCATCCGGATTGAGTGCCAGTAAGCACAGCCTGCGCCGCAGATGAACCAGAAATACCAGTTGAACACGAGGTAGCCGAGCATGTTGTCGGAGAAGCCAGCCACGAGATACGCAGCTACGAGCATGATCGTGACCGCCGATCCAAGCTTGTCGACGTGACGCGCCGCGAACAGCTCTCGCAGCATGCTCAGGAAGACGAGCAGGAAAGCGCCGAGCCCGACCGCACCGAGATCGAAGAAGACCTGCACGTAGATGTTGTGGGCGCCGTGTGTCTTGCCGCCAGCTAGCGGGAAGAAATTCACCGAATGGAACACAAAGGCTTCAAGGCCATATCCCAGCGCGTAGCCTGAAGGCCGCATCCAGTTGAGGCCGGTCTCCCAGATGAGCTGACGCCATGCAAAGGAGTTCAGTTTTGCGTAGGTGTAGTACTCGTTACCGCTGCCCAGGTCGAGCACGCGCTCGCGCACCTCGGGCAGCATCATCGCCACCAGTGGCGCGAGGGAGAGGTAGATGAGGTAGCGCCGCTCGAACAGCAACGCGTAAACACCGAACACCGCCGCACAGGAAATCCAGGCGCTGCGCGTCTTGGTCATCACCAGCAAACCGAGCAACAGCAGCATGAACACGCCCAGCCAGCCACGCTGACGGGTATCGGGCTGCTTCATCACATACAGCGCGAGTGCGACGATGAGTACCAGGTAGAAGGCAAAGATGTTCGGGTGCGAGAACAGGCCAGCCAGACGGAACTCCGCCGGGTCCCCTGAACGCCCTGTTGCAAGACTCCACAGAGCGCCCAGCACTGGAATCACTGCCGACCACATCACGACGCGCACGCAGAAACGGAAATCTCGCCCTTGCGTCACCATGTAGTGGGCAATCACGAAGACGGCGGCATAGGACATCAGCGACAGCGAGATGCGTACGGCGTCCCCCATCACCGGAGCACGCACCACGCCCACCACCAGCATGGACATGAACACCAACCAGGGCCACAGGACGTTTCGTGGCAGCGCGCGGGGCTCGCGCACGAAGTACATTGCTGCGATGAGCAGAACCATCAGATTGATCAACCCGCCAATCCCGATGGAGTAGCCCCCCAGGTCGAACTTGGAGACCGACAGCACCACGTCACCACCCGCACGCAACAGCAGGATGGCGATGAAGAGCTTTTCCTTGTCGAGGATCAGCGCCATCGCGAGCAACAGCCCCAGCGGCAATGCCGCCAGCTTCATCGGGTTGATGCCGGCCACCGACACGTACTTAACGGCGAGGATGCCAGCGAGCACGCACACCGCCAGACCGCCTGCGAACAGCAAGGGCTGGAGGATGAGGTTGCTGCGGCGGGCAGTGGCAAGCATGTCTGCGTAGTCCGGATCAGGTGGCGTGCTCAGCGCCCCGCTCAGTATCCCAGGTTCCCGCTCAGCTTCCGCTTGGTCACGCGCAGCAGACTGGCGGTGAACCACAGGAAGTTGCTTGCCGAGAACTGCTTGCCAAGTACTTCCAGCCCGGATTTGATGACGTCGGAGCCAGAGCCGGCAATCACGAAGATGCCGGTGAACTGCTTGAGAGTGCGGGCCTGATCCTCTGCGGGCATGCCCGGAAGCCGCTCGCGCAGCTTGCCCAGCATCCTGCGGTGGCCAAGGATGATCGAGGTGGGGTTGGCCGAGATGCGATGCTTGTCACCACCATCCTGCAGGTAGTAGACGAGGTATTCCGGGACGCAGCAAACCGCCGTGACGGCATTGAGCCGGACGAACAGGTCCCAGTCCTGGCAGCTGCGCATCTTGTCGTCCAGCCCCCCCACTTTCAGCAGGGCAGCGCGACGTGCCAGCACGCTCGAGAAAGTGCCGACACAGTTGTGTCGCAGCAACTCCGATACGGCGAGCCCATCTACCGTGTCATTGCGCCGCCAAACTTCCCTGCCCTCCGGATCGCGGCCGATGAACCAGGTGTAGTTGAAACCGTACTCGCTCCCCTTCTCCTCCAGCATCGCGACCTGCTTTGCCAGCTTGTCGGGTGCCCAGTGATCGTCGCTGTCGAGGAAGGCGATGTACTCGGCGGTGGACGCGTGGATGCCGGTGTTGCGTGCAGCCGCGCCGCCCTTGTTGGTCTCGTGGCGGATGTAGCGCACCCGCGGATCGGTCACCATGGCGACCTGTTGCGCGGTGTCGTCCTTGGACGCGTCGTCCACGACGATGATCTCGAAGTCCTGGAAGCTCTGCTGCAGCACGCTGTCGATGCTCTCGCGCACGCAGTGGGCACGGTTGTAGGACGGGATGACTACGCTCACGCTCGGCATGACGGACCTCGCAGTTCTCGGACAGATACGCTTGGGATAACAGATGGCGCACTCATGCGCGATCCCCGATGGCAGCGCGCAGTGCATTGCTGACCGCGCGGTCACCGAACTCTTCGTCCACACGCCGCGCCACCTCGGGTGGCACCGGTTGGCGCTGGTGCTGCGCAAGCTTCGCGCAAAGTTCCGGCACGTCACGCGCAACGGTCAGCAGCTCAGACCCCACACGCGGCGCCACCCATTCCAGGAAGGGCGTCGCCACCGCCAGAACGGGGACCAGCAGGGACATCGAGTAGAAGAAGGTTCCGCTGACCACCACGTCGGCGTCGGCATGGGAGATCAACACGCCCGCGCTGCGCGACACGATGGCCTGCGCGTCCTGCTCCGACAGGTAGCCGGGACGGAAACTGAAGTTGGCACGCTGGCGTGCAGCCAGGCGCTGGCCATACTCCTCGTTGCCCACGGGACCGATGACGACGAGATGCCGGTCCGCAGGAAAGGCGTCCACCAGTTCCTCGATGCGCTTGTAGGGCAGGATGCGGCCGAAGACGACGAAGTATTCGGCCGGCAGGTCTTCAAGGAGTGCGGGCAGTGCGGGTGCCGCGTTCGCGCTGCCCAGGCGCTCGTACAGCGGATGCGGGCAGTACTGGCGCACCCCGCCCTCCACTTCGGCACCGGAATGGCTCAGCACCACGTCGAACAGGCGTTCGTAGCGCGCGATCCAGCGCTGCGCGCGTTGCTCTTCGCCACGCGCCGTTGCGTGCGGATACTTGTTGTGGCGCACATACACCATGCGGCGACTCGTCAGCCGCATCACTAGTGTCTTGGCGAACAGCTTCGCCACGTTGAACAGCGAGACCCTGTGGGTCGCGCGGTCGATGATGTCGTTCTCCGCCCAGTTCACGACGATGGAGTCGTAGCGCCACCACTGCAGGCTGGCGAGCCTGAGGATGGCACGCTTGGCACCTTCGAAGCGGGCGACCTGGCCGTACTCGGACAGCAACTTGCGCATGCGCACCGTGTAGGCATTGCCGACGTCCTCGAAAGGGACGTAGGCGACTCTTCGTGATGTCATCAGGTTGCTGTCCAGGGATCGCGTGTTCATTGATGCCTCCCCCGGGATACACCACCACTGGCAAGCGCGGCGGTTTCCTCCATGAGGTTTGCCATGTCGCCAGCGAGCACGGCGCGCGTTGCGGCTGGCACAGCCTTGAGCAGATCGGCCATGAAACGGCGCTGCGTGGCATAGGCACTGCCCAGCTTCGCGGGGTCGTCGACGATGGATGACACGCGCACCAGCACGCCGTCGGGAATACGGCCTGCCAGCCCTTCCCGCAGGATGTGCTCGCGCATGCGCAAGGCGGTATGCGGGTACGCCTCGCCGATGCGGATCCAGTAGGTGACGGCCTCGTAGCGGTCACGGTCGCGGCCGGCGAACTCGACGCCCGGGATCGCGCCCCCACCCTCGAGCACAGGGAGGCCGACCTCGGCCGCCTGCCCGACCTCGTAGCCTTGCGCGGCGTAACAGGTCTCGGGCTTGTGGATCTTGACGTCCTGGCGTTGCTGACGCGCGTAGGCAATCGCCAGCATGATCTGCTCGCCACTCTCTCCTGCATAAGTGCGGGTCAGCACTTCGTCATAGAGCGTGGCCACCGTGTTGCGCGTCGCTGGCTCATGAGCATTGGTGGCAACGAGGTTGGCCGGCTGCAGGGGCGACGCCACCATGCGCCATTCAGAGAGGCGGGCGGGCACCACCATATCGAGACCGGGCAGGCGCGGCGCGGCGGGGATCCCGGGCGACAACAGGCTGGCGGCGGCGGCACCGACGAACATCGACGCAGCCACGGCGACGGCAGACCTGACATACAGGCGCCCCGCCCCCAGCAACCTCGCCGGGGCGGACACATCCGCAGATGCCGGAGGTACCGGATCTACATTCCTGCCCTTGCCGCGCGACCGCCTGACCGTCAGCTCGATCAGGCCGTCGACGACGAAGATCAACACGAGTGCCGTCGCAAACAGCAAGAGCCCGGCGAAACCGTGCAGGAAGCCCTGGCCTGCCTCGTCGCCCAGATAAAAGGTGATGAGCGCCAGCGTGGTCACGCGGATGACGTTGGACGCGAAGGAGATGGGTACGATCAGCGCCGCCAGCAACAGGTTGCGCCACATGGCGTCATGGCGTACCAGGTTGAGATACAGCAGCCCGAGCGCCTCCAGCGTGAACAAGGTGTAGAGGCCGGCACAGGCGTCAGCCACCAGCAGCTGGTATTGCCCGATGTGGAGCATGACGCCGCTGCGTGCCACCGGGTAGCCCAGCGCATACATCAGCTGCTCGCTCACTGCGGACACGGCCATCTTCATCGGCGCGGTCAGCGTATCGACGACGATGGCCGGCATCGGCGTCATGAAGCAGGCGAAAAACAGCGGGAACCACACCGCCAGCAAGGCAGAGCCGCCCCGCAACAACAGGATGGTGCCGGCGAGGACCCAGATCAGCGAGCCGATCTCGAAGGTCGGTATGCCCTGTGAGCGGCCGAGCACATACAGCAGCAGGCCGGCAGCCAGCACCGCGACGCCGCCGGCGCGCGCGCGCAGCGACACTTCGCGTGGCGCCAGCAAGGCATCGCGCTTGCGCCATAGCAACCACAGGAACACGGCGAAGACGATGGGGCCATGCGCCTGCTCTTCCGTCACCCAGATGCCGCGCGACAGGTCGACGAAGCTGGGCACGTACAACACGCCGAGGCCGAACAGGACGATCAGCCAGGGGGCGAGCAGGTCCAGCTGGTCGAAGAGCGGGCGCGCGGCAGCGGGAAGCAAGGCATCAGTACTCGTTGAGCACCGCACCCAGGACACGGGTGCCGGACTGCGCGACCGCGTCGGTGAAGGCGCGCGCATCGCCGACCGAAGTGTGGTCCTTGCGGGCTACCAGCAAGGCTGCACGCGCACGCACGGCGACCAGTTCGGAATCGGCACCGGTATCGGCAGAGGAGGTATCGACGATCACGACGTCGAAGGCACCCGCCGCACGCGTCAGCAGCTGCACGAACTGCGGACGTGACAGCAACTCCTGCGGGTTGGGCGGCACCGTGCCGGCAGGCAGGACCGACAGGCCCCGCAGGCCGGGGACGCGCTGTACCACCTCGTTGCCGGAGCGCCCGGCGAGGATGCCGGACAGGCCCGCCCCGCCACCCAGCTTGAACAGGCGGTGCTGGCAAGGGTGGCGCAGATCGGCATCGATGAGCAGGGTCCGCTCGCCCAGCTGCGAGAACACGATGGCCAGGTTCGCCGCCACGAAGCTACGCCCCTCCTTGCGGCCGGCGCTGGTGACGGCGATGCACTTCTGCGTCGGCTCACCGTTCAGCCAGCGCAGCAGGAGCTGGCTGCGCAACGCACGCATGCGCTCCACGAAAGGCGTGAAGGGCCGGTAGGCTGCCGACAGCGTGCTGCTCAGGCTGTCGTCATCGAGCTGGAGATAGGGGTAGTCGAACTGGTTCGAGATCGCGTAATCGATATCGGCCTTGTCCAGCAACCTCAGCTTGAGACCGGCCTCACCGAAGCGCAGCCCCTTCTCTTCCTGATAGCGCAGGATGCGCTCCGCATCCGTCGGCGCAAGCCGTCCGGCATCGACGAGGATTGCGCCGATGGAGCGGTCGTTCTTGGAGTGGGCCGGAGCGGCCGCCAGTCCTGGATGGTTCATATGCATGGGACACCTGCCTCGCTATGCCAGAAATGCCAGTGGTTGCTTTGCGCTCTGCCGTCAGGTCAGCGCCGGACGCCAGCCCGCACGCCGCCGCGCCGTCTGTGCGGTCGGCAGGATGGTCAGGACAGGCACGCCGATGGCTGCAATCAGATCCTCCGTGGAGCGCACGCGGCGATTGCGCAGCTCCAGTACCAGCGCCATGGCCACGCCGATCAGCAAGCCGATGGCGCCTCCCATGCCGGTACTCACGACGACATTGGGCGCCGCGGGAAAAGTAGGAGGTTCGGCCCGCGTCAGCACGACGATGTTGGTCTGCTGCGTCTGGCTCTCGAGATTGCTCTGCGCCAGGCGCTGCGTGACGACGTCATAGAGCTTCTGTGCCGCTTCGACATCGCGCTGCAGGACGGCGATCTGGTCCTGCTTGCCGCGCAGCTCCAGCACGCGACGGCGCTGGGCTTCGAGCGCAGCGCGGACCTCGGCTTCACGGCTCTGGTTCACACGGTTCGCCGCACCGATCGAACTGGCGACGCGTTGCGTCTCGCTCGCCAGGCGGGCGCGCACGGCCGAGAGCTCGGCCTCGTTGCGGCGACGCTCCGGGTGATTGGCGCCGTAGCGCGAGGCAATCTGGTCACGCTCCGCCTCCAGGCGAACCAGATCGGCCTTGAGACTCTGCACCAGGCTGTTGCCCACCACTTCCGGCAGGGAATCCGGTGACGCGCTTTCGCGCTGGCGCGAACTGGTGTCAGTGCGCTGGGCCTGCACGGCGCTCAGCTGACTGGAAAGCTCGTTGAGGCGGGCATTCTCGATGTCCAGCCGTTCGTCCGCCGTGGCGACGATGCCGTTCTGGCGCTGGAAGGCCGACAGGCGTTGCTGGGCCGCTTCGAGATTGCCCTTCAGCGTCTGGGTGCGTTCGTCGAACCACACTGCGTACTGGCGGGCCGGCTCCACCTTCAGTTCGAGGTTCACATCGATGTAGGCCTGCGCGAAGGCATTCGCCACCGTGGCCGCAAACTGCGGGTCATTGGCGGTGAAGGCAATGCTGATGACACTGCTTTCGCGCGAAGGGCTGACGCGCAGCTTGCTCTTGAGCATCTGCACCAGCCACATCTCGATGCTGCCCTCGCCCTTGGTAGCCTTGTCCCATTGCTCCCGGATGTCCGGCGACTGCGCCAGCTTCAGCGCCTGCACCACCTTCAGCGCCACGCGATCGCTGTTGATGATGTCGATCTGCGTCGGGATGTAGCCTGGCAGCAACTGCGCCGACAGCGCCGTGCCGGACACCGGGTCAGCCCCCTTGATATCCACGACCACCGCCGAGCTGGCGATGTAGGACTTGGGCAGGCTGAGCGCGTAGAGCGCGGCGGTTACCGTCACGATGGCGGCCACCCCGACGATCAACCACCGCCAGGCCCGCAACATCTGGATGATCTGCTGGATGCTCATGGGTCAGACTCCGCTCAGAACAGTGCTTCCTTGACGTAGATGACGTCGTTTGCCTGCAAGGTATCGTCCAGGGAGGGCGTCAGCACCTGCACCTTGCTGCCCGCCCCGCGACGATGGATCACGAGACCACGGGGCGTTCCGCGCGCAGATATCCCGCCGCCGGTCGCCAGACCCTGCATGACGCTCATGGCGCGTTCCAGACGGTAGGCGCCGGCGCGCTGCACTTCGCCGTAGATGTAGAACACGGGCGCGCGGTCCACGAAGATCACGTCGCCACCGCTCAGGACTTCGTCAGCCTCGACGCCCTGCTGGAACATCACAGGCAGGTCGATCAGCTTCGAGCTGCGCTTGCCGTTACGCGTCGTGATCAGGGTGACCACATCCGACCCGGTGGTCGCAACACCGCCTGCGCTCGCAAGCATGTCCGACAGGCGGGTGTTGGCCTTCTCGATCGGGAAGCGGCCCGGCCGGTTCACCTGACCAAGCACGGCAACCTGGTTGCCACGCATCGAGACCGGCAGGATCGTCACCTGCGGTTGCAGTACGAAATTGCCTTCGCGCAGCAACTTGCCGATGTGTGCCTCGGCTTGCTGCACCGACAGGCCACCGACCTCCACCGCGCCAAGCAGGGGGAAGCTGATGACACCCGCCTCGGACACACGGGCCTCGGTCGTGAGGTCCGGGTTGCGGAACACCGTGATCCGGACCACATCGCTTGCGCTCAAGCGGTACTCGTCCGCGGCGCCGGGCTCCGCCGCAACAGCCGGGTGCAACAGCAGACTGCTGCCCAGCAGGCACAGGGCCATGATCAGGCGCGACAGTTCTTGCATCATGGATCTTCGTCCTCTCTCGTTGTCTCTTGTCTGTTATGCGTTCATGCGCTCGTGCGTGGCTCGATGACCACCGGAACAGCGACGCCGGGTACCGGCAAGCCGTCGCCGGACGGCCTAGCGCAAACCCAGCGTTGCCTTCTCCACCGCGACGGGTGCCGTTACATCACTGGGCGACACGGGCCGCTGCTCCGGCACAGCCTTCACGAACTCGCCGACGTACTCGATCTTTGCCTGCTGGCGCAAACGACGCAGCTCCGCCTCCGTGGTCTCGAGCCGCGCACGGTTCACCAGGAACTGCTGGATGTAGCTGGACGCTGCCTCGAAACCGAGCGGCTGTTTGTAGCTCTCGTTCATGCTCACCACCGTCGCCCCCTGCCCCACCGGAACGACCATCAGCTCGCCATCCTTCATGGCAACGAACCGCGGCAACGCTTCCATGGGAATCTGCTCGGCGGGTCGCACACTACTGGCGGTCGTGAAAGCCAGCCGCTCGGCACGCAACCAGCTGGCCACCTCGCCGAGCTCACGGGCATTGGCGACCTTCTGCTCCAGCAAGGCCATGTTGCCGTCCAGCTGTGGAACCAGCAGCTCGGTGAAGTTGAAGACACGGCGGCGTTCGAACAGATCGGGGTGGGTCTCGTAGTACTCCCGGACCGCGGCCGGATCGGGCTTCGGCACCTGCACGGTGATGCGTTCGGCATACGCCCGCACCAGCACTTCGCGACGCGCCGCCTCCAGGGCCTGCAACACGCGCGGATCGCGGTCGAGCTTCTTCTCGATGGCTTGTGCCAGCAGCAACTCCTGGTCGATGAGACGGTCGAGCGCACCTGACAGCGCAACCTTCTTCTGCTCCGGCCCCATGGCTGGCGCACGCGCGAGGATGTGGTTGAGTTGATGAACGGAAATTTCGCGGGAATCAACCTTGGCCGCTACCTGGGAGGCAGGAACCGATGCGGCTTCCTGCTTTCCGCAGGCAACAAGGGAGGCTGCCAGCGCAACGAGCGCCAGGCACTTCGGTATATCAGGGGACATGACAGCTTCTCCACGGCACCGGGCCGCCACGCGCATCACAGCAAGCCTGCGCGGACCTGCTGCCTGCAATTCAGGCAGGCAGCCCGGGCCCAGAAAGGATCACGACAGGCGACGTCTGACGACCAGACCGATCATCCCGAGGCCTGCCAGGAACATGAGGTAGGTCTCGGCCTCCGGCACAGCCGCCGCAATGGTCGAGGTGAAATTAGTGCCGCCGACCGAGAAGCCCTGCAGCGAGTAGTAGTACGAACCCGGAGCCAGGGAGGCGAAGGAGTAGCTGTTGCCCGCCGTGTCCTGGCTGAACAGGTAGGCACCACGCATCACATCCGCAGCCCCGTCACCGAAAACGCCGGAGAACAGGCTGACGATCCCCAGCCCCAGGAAGTTGCTGTAAGCCGTCGACACGATGTCCGACGAGGACAGCAGCTCGAAGGAGTAGATCTCGGACATCAGCCCGCCGCCCAGCGAGGCTGATTCGAACGAGCCATGCTGCCCCCAGCTCGCAGCCTGGGCGTTCAGGCTGGCGCCGGCGCTGAGGCCGACCGCAACCAGAAACGCATAAAGCCTGTTCGCGAATCTCTTGGTAATCATGGCAGTACTCCTAACTCTTGTTGTCTTAGGGGGAGGCGCGATTCAAATCGCTGCTCAATGTTGTGCAAGAAACATGCCGAAGCCGGAACACAAAAATCCGTGCGATCGCGCAATTGCAAAATGATGCGTCGCACCAAAATTCAGTCAAACGAATGAAGCACTTGGCATAGCGCTGGTTCTTTATACGGAACAAGCATTACAGACGTGCTTCAGCGGATATCGGTGCATTCGGCTGCATCAACTGCACCAACTGATGCTGCTTTGCACCAAGTCGACCCAGCCAGATCTGTCATTTCTAGGAAATACAGCGTATGACAGACGCCCGATCCGCAACTGCGTTAGCCATGACCCTGCGGGTAAATGGGGTATTTAAAGCACTACCCACACTTGCCAGCGACGACCGGGCCGCAGTTCTCTAACAAAGCATTGCACATGCATTCGATTGGATTATGTAGGTTTTTTCCTACAGCTCGTCTCCGGCATCCTACAAACATCACAATGTCATCACCACAACACTTTCATGTTGTTTTATTTCAACAACTTACGCACCATGCAAATGCATTTTTCCCGACGAACGGCCTCGGCATGACAGCGGGCCGCATCATATCCCAGGTTTGATGTTGCTGCGTCGCAACCAGAATATGTATCCATCCGGCGACAGTCCGACAGCCGCTCTGTTTATTTGGTAATCAAGGCATTCGGCGCATGAGAGCCGGAAGAGCCTGATCCTCATGTCGCGAAATGGCGACACCCCTTCAGGCCGGAATCAGGCTGTTACGAAGCAAATCTGCATGGATCGAGACCCGCGCCAGCACTGGGTTACAGAGAATTTCTTATGCGCGCATACAATCCGTTTATGGAAAAACTTCTTACGCATTACTGACAGAATCAATGCGCGTCTGTCGCAACGAAAGGAGCGTCGATCAATCGAACTTTTTACGTCCGATATATATCTGTACGCTGATGCCAGTTCATTCCGCTTTTTTGCTAATCTAAAAATGTCGCGCTGCAGCACCCGCGGCCGCTATGGAATCCGAAGCAGGTACGAAAATGCTGAGCACAATCGACAGACGCCCTCTGATCTCCCGCAACAGCTTCTCCACCGCAAGCCTGGTGGAGTCCTTCCTGGATCCGGTGATCGTGATCGGACTGCTGTTCCTGGCAGCCGCCGTCCATGGCGCGGCAGTCGACGCCGCCTACATCCTGCTCGGGCTGCTGTGCTTCCTGCTGACCTTCCCTGGCAGTCGCTACCTGCGTGAGTCCCCCACCCGCATGGTGCTGGGCACCCTCATGGACTGGGGCCTGATCGCCGGCCTGCTGCTGGTCTTCGGCTTCGCGAGCGACTACATCGACTTCTACCCGATGCCTGTTGTCGTCACCTGGATGGTGGCGGTGCCTGTGGCACTCATCGGCGCCAACCTTGCCATGCGACGTGTGCTGCCCCGCTACCTCGCAATGGAAGGCAACCAGAAGCACGCGATCATCGTCGGCTGCAACGAGCCCGGCGTGCGGCTTGCGGAGAGCTTTGCGCAAGACCCGATGCTGGGCGTGCGGATGGTGGGTTTCTTCGACGACCGCGCACGTGACCGCCTGCCGGGCATCGGCACTGCACCGCTACTTGGCTCGCTGACCGATCTGGCGGAGTACGTGAAGGCCCATCGTGTCGACCATATCTATCTGGCATTGCCCATGGCGAGCCAGCCGCGCATCCTCAAGCTGCTTGATGGCCTCAAGGACACCACGACCTCGATCTTCTTCGTGCCGGACATCTTCGTGACGGACCTGATCCAGGGGCGCATGGACACCATTCACGGCGTGCCGGTGGTGGCCGTCTGCGAGACGCCGTTCACCGGTTTCAACGGCGTGCTGAAGCGCGGCTCGGACATCGTGCTGTCCACCCTCATCCTGATGATGATCTCGCCCGTGCTGCTGGCCTGCGCGATCGGCGTGAAGCGCTCCTCGCCCGGCCCGCTCATCTTCAAGCAGCGCCGCTATGGCCTGGATGGCAAGGAGATCATCGTCTACAAATTCCGCTCGATGACGGTGTGCGAGGATGGCTCGGTGGTCACTCAGGCAAAGAAGGGAGACCAGCGTGTCACGCCTTTCGGTGCTTTCATCCGCCGCACCTCGCTCGACGAGCTGCCGCAGTTCGTGAACGTCCTGCAGGGGCGCATGAGCATCGTGGGGCCGCGCCCTCACGCCGTTGCCCACAACGAGATGTACCGCAAGCTGATCAAGGGCTACATGGTGCGCCACAAGGTCAAGCCGGGCATCACCGGCTGGGCCCAGGTCAACGGCGCGCGTGGCGAGACCGAAACGGTCGAGAAGATGGAAGAGCGCATCTCCTTCGATCTGGAGTACCTGCGCAACTGGTCTCTGGCACTGGACATCCGGATCATCCTGAAGACCGTCCTGGTTGCGTTCAACGACCGTCACGCCTACTGAGTGCTTGTCCGCCGAGCGCTTGTACAGCCCTCTCCGCGCTGCACGGCCCTGAACAACCAGCCGTGCCCGCCTGAACGTCCCGCGTGTCGCTCATTCCTCGCACCATCCGCCACACCAAAGAAAAAGGCCGCAACCTTCGTTGCGGCCTTCCAACCGGTACCGGACAGCTGTGCGGCTCAGGCCAGCGCGAAGCTCGTCTTGGCAGGGGTCTGCATGCGCGGCTGGCTACGATCCGTCTGGCTGCGAATCAGGCTGACGATCTGCTCGCGGAACCAGCGGCATTCATCTGCATGGTGGCTACGCTCATGCCACAGCAGGTAGAAGGACATGCGCGGGAAGCTGATCGGCACCTCCTGGATGGACAGCGGCATCAGGCGCGCGGCGTGTTCAGCGAACATGCGCGGACTGGTGAACACCATGTCGGTCTGCAGCAGCATGGCGGGCACGAGGCTGAAGTACGGCACCTGGGCCACGACGTTACGCTTCAGGCGCTCGCGCGCCAGATGCAGGTCGATCACACCACGACGGCCCACCGAGTACGGCGTGGGAATCACATGGTCGGCTTCCAGGTAGGCCTGCAGCGACAGCGGCCGACGCGTCAGCGGGTGGTCCTTGCGCATCACGCACACGATGTCGTCGTCGAACAGCGGCGCCATGCGCAATTGCTCGGGCGGCTGCGGCCAGTTGGCGATCACCACGTCGTACTCGCCGGACTCCAGGGCCTCGGCGAAGTCATGGTCAGCGCCCAGCGAATGGAACACCACCTGGGCCTGCGGCGACAGCTGACGGAAGCGCGCCACGATCTCGGCCATCAGGCCGGCGTGCAGGTAGTCGGGTGTCGCGATGTTGAACACGCGGCGCGACTGCGCGGGGTTGAAGCGCACCTGCCGCACGGCGATCGCCTCGATCTGCGACAGCGCGATCTTCACCGGCTCCAGCAGGCCCATGCCGCGCTCGGTCGGCGTCATGCCGTTGCGGCTGCGGACCAGCAACTGGTCACCGGTGATGTCGCGCAGGCGACGCAGGGCGGTACTGACCGCGGGCTGCGACTGGTTGAGCTTGATCGCTGCACGCGACACGCTGCACTCGGTCAGCAGCGCGTGCAGGACGCGCAGAAGATGTACGTCTATGGATTCCCAGCCGGAGAGATTGGCCATCGTCAGCCTCACGTTCTTGTTGAATATCGTATACAAAGCAAAGTCCGCACCATGCACCACAAAAGTCTGACTTTGCGGAAAAAGCTGCCCAGCCGGGCAATCCGGCAGCACCAATGCAGGGCGTCTTCCGTGGCAAGATGCCTGCGTTGGGGCATTGGTATCCGGCAACAACCTGCGGCTCGGGCATACTTTTCGCGTATGCCTGTGGGCCGACTCCCGAGCAGTGCGACACCCCTCCATTCCCTGCTGTTCTGCGCAACCAAACAAGCGCACGACGCGTCCACTGTCGGATATCCCCGACAGTGGAACCACCAGACGGAATGGCCCGGGGCGATCTGCCTGACCGGTGCTGACGCAAGCTCTACCCCCCAACTACAACAGGAGAAAAACATGGCAAAAGCAATGATCCTGGCAGCAGGCCAGGGCACACGCGTGCGACCGCTGACCAAGGACATTCCGAAGCCGATGATCCCTATCCTCGGCAAGCCGGTGCTGGAGTACATCATCGAGCACCTGGCGCGCTATGGCGTGAAGGAGATCATGATCAACGTGGCCTTCATGCACCGGAAGATCGAGGAGTACTTCGGCAACGGCGAACGCTGGGGCGTCGAGATCGGTTATTCCTACGAAGGCGTCTACGAACACGGCGACATCCTGCCCAAGCCGAAAGGCTCCGCTGGCGGCATGAAGTACATCCAGGAGAACAGCGGCTTCTTCGACGAGACCACGCTGGTGCTGTGCGGTGACGCCATCATCGACCTGGACATCGGCGCCGCCCTGCACGAACACAACACCAAGAAGGCCATCGCCAGCGTGGTGGGCCTGGATGTACCGCTGGACCAGGTGGTGAACTACGGCATCGTCGTCGGCGATGAGAACGGCCGCATCCAGTCCTTCCAGGAAAAACCGAAGCCCGAGGAGGCCAAGTCCACCCTGGCGTCCACCGGCATCTACATCTTCGAACCCGCCGTGCTGGACCTGGTGCCGGCAGGCAAGGTGTACGACATCGGCGGCGAGCTGTTCCCGGCCCTGGTGCAGAAGGGCCTGCCCTTCTTCGTGCAGAAGCGCTTCTTCAACTGGATCGACATCGGCCGCGTCACCGACTACTGGTCGGTGCTGCAACGCGTGCTGCGTGGCGAAGTCGCGCAGATGGACATGCCGGGCAAGGAAGTCCGCCCCGGCGTGTGGGTGGGCCTGAACACCCATATCGACTTCGACAAGGTCAACATCGAAGGCCCGGTGTATGTCGGCGCCAGCACGCGGATCGAACCCGGTGCCACTGTGGTCGGCCCGGCATGGATCGGCCACGGCTCGCACATCCGCAGCGGCGCCACGGTGGAACGCTGTGTGCTGTTCGA
>JAVHYF010000013.1:55108-112908 GCA_031119205.1 Moraxellaceae bacterium
GCCACGGCTCGCACATCCGCAGCGGCGCCACGGTGGAACGCTGTGTGCTGTTCGAATACACCCGCATCGGCGAAGGCATGCAGTTCTCCGACATGGTGGTGTCGCCGCGCTACTGCGTGGACAAGGAAGGCGAGACCTACTACGCGGGCGACGACCGCTGCCCGCTGCGCTGGGGCGACGCGCGCGCCTGACAAACGCCTCACTCGGTGCGGGCCCGGCCCCGCATACGACAACGCCACGGCAGGACGACTGCCGTGGCGTTTTTCATTCCGCCCTCACTGCTGCGCCGCCGGCAAGCTGTCCAGCAGATTCGCGCAGCGCGCCGCGATGAAGTCGCGCAACAGCCCCACGGCCGGCGACAACAGGCGCCGGTCCGGACTCACCAGATACAGCGGCGTCGGTTCGGTCTCCCACTCCGGGCACAGCGCCACCAGCCGCCCCGCCGCCAGGTCACCCGCCACATCCAGCGCGGATTTGTAGGTCACCCCCTGCCCCGCGATCGCCCAGTGGCGCACCACGTGGCCATCGTTCGCCACCTGGCTGGCCCGCACCCGCACGCTGATGTGCTCCGCGCCGCGCATGAAGTTCCAGCGGTCATGCACTTCGTCACCGAACATGAAGCACAGGCACTCATAGCGATCCGGCTCCACCAGCTCACGTGGATCCGTCGGCGCGCCACGCTTCGCCAGATAGGCGGGTGACGCGCACAGCACGCGGCGATTGCGTGTCGCCAGTGGCAATGCGACCAGGCTGGAGTCCGGCGGCTCGCCGTAGCGCAAGGCGATGTCCACCGGCTCGCGGTACACGTCGGCCATGCGGTCCGACAGCATCAGCCGGAAACGCACCTCGGGATAGAGCAAGCGGAACTCGTCCAGCCAGGGCAGCAACACGTGGCGACCGAAATCCGAGGGCGCGGCAACCTGCAGGCTGCCGCGCACCGCACGCCGCCCGGTCGCCAGTTCCTCCTGCCCGTCACGCAGGGCCGTCAGCGCAATCCGGCAATGATCGAGGAAGCGCTCGCCGGCTGGTGTCAGCCGCAGGCTGCGGGTGGAGCGCACGAACAGCGGCGTCTGCAGTTCCGCCTCAAGTCGCTTCAGCGATGCGCTGGCCGCAGCCGGCGTGAGGTCCAGCGCCCGCGCAGTGGCCGACAGGCTGCCGCTTTCCACGGTGCGCACGAAGATGTCCAGATCCTGCAGGGCTTTCATTATCAAAAATCCTTTGAAGACGGATTCAATCTAACGCCTGTTTTTCTTCCTGTCATGAAAATCCATCATGGCCTCAGTTCTCCACAACAGTTCATCACAACTGTTCATCACACCCCACCGCTTCCGAAGGAGCCGACCATGAAAGCCGTTGCCTACCAGCAGTCCCTGCCCATCGACCACGCCGAATCACTCATCGATACGAACTTGCCCGATCCGATGGCACGCGGCCGCGACCTGCTGGTCGAAGTGCAGGCCATCGCAGTCAATCCGGTCGACACCAAGGTGCGCCGCGGTGTGGCACCGGAGCCCGGCCAGTGGAAGGTGCTGGGCTGGGATGCCGTCGGCATCGTGCGGGCCGTGGGCGAACAGGTCAGCCTGTTCAAACCCGGTGACCGCGTCTGGTACGCCGGCTCGATCACCCGCCCCGGCGCCAACAGCCAGCTCCACTTGGTGGACGAGCGCATCGTTGGCCATGCACCGGCCACGCTGAGCAATGCGCAAGCCGCCGCGCTGCCACTGACGACCATCACCGCCTGGGAGCTGCTGTTCGACCGTTTCGGCGTGGCACCGGGCAAGCAGATCAGCGACGACGCCATCCTGGTGATCGGCGCAGCCGGTGGGGTGGGCTCCATCCTCGTGCAACTCGCCCGCCGCCTCACCGGCCTCACCATCATCGGCACCGCATCACGGCCGGAAACGGCTTCATGGGTCCGTGAACTGGGCGCCCACCACGTCATCGACCATCACCAGCCGCTCGCCCCGCAACTACAGACGCTGGGCATTCCGTCGGTGCGCTACGCCGCCAGCCTCACCAACACCGTGGCCAACCTGCCGCAACTGATAGATGTGATCGCACCGCAGGGCAAGCTCGGCGTGATCGACGATGCCGATGTGCTGAACGTGATGCCGCTGAAGCGCAAGGCCATCTCCTTCCACTGGGAGATGATGTTCACCCGCGCGATGTTCGAAACGCCGGACATGATCGGCCAGCACCGCCTGCTGGAAGAAGTGGCCGCGCTGGTCGACGCCGGCGTCATCCGCACAACGCTGGGCGAACACTTCGGCGCCATCAACGCCGCCAACATGCGCCGCGCCCACGCGCTCATCGAATCCGGCAAGGCCCGCGGCAAGATCGTGCTGGAGGGCTGGGCCTGAGCGCCCCTGACCTGCCGGCTCAGTACAGAGCGCTCAGTACAGCGTCCTCTGCACCCGAGCCGGCAGTTCGGCGTCGTAACGCGCGCCGTCAAGGCCTTCGCGCGGCGCTGCTACCGGCCAGGCTTCCGGATCAAGGATCCACTGCGGCGCCATCCGCGCACGTGTTGGCCGCGGACAACCCCGCGCTCGTACCAGCTCTTGCTGCGGTTCACGATGCGCACCACCAGCAACATCACCGGCACTTCGATCAGCACGCCGACCACGGTAGCCAGCGCAGCGCCGGACTCGAAGCCGAACAGGCCGATGGCGGCGGCCACCGCCAGCTCGAAGAAGTTGGAAGCACCGATCAGCGCAGACGGACAAGCCACGCTGTGCTTCTCGCCAAGCCTGCGGTTGAACCAGTAGGCCAGGCCGGCGTTGAAGAACACCTGGATCAGGATGGGCACGGCCAGCAAGGCGATGACCAGCGGTTGCGCGAGGATCGCGCGGCCCTGGAAGGCGAACAGCAGTACCAGCGTGGCCAGCAGCGCGGTGATGGACCACGGCCCGATGCGCGCCATGACGGCATCGAAACTGCCCTGCCCCCTGGCGAGCAGGCTGCGCCTCAGCAACTGCGCGATGACCACTGGCAGCACGATGTACAGCAGCACCGACGTGAGCAAGGTATCCCAGGGCACCGTGATGCTGGAGATGCCCAGCAGCAGGCCAACTATGGGCGCGAAGGCGAACACCATGATGGTGTCGTTGAGCGCCACCTGCGACAGCGTGAACAAGGGATCGCCATTCGTGAGCCGGCTCCACACGAAGACCATCGCGGTGCACGGCGCCGCTGCAAGCAGAATGAGGCCGGCGATGTAGCTGTCGATCTGTCCGGCCGGCAGCCAGGGCGCGAACAGCTCGCGGATGAACAGCCAGCCGAGCAGCGCCATCGTGAAGGGTTTGACCAGCCAGTTGATGAACAGCGTGACGCCGATGCCACGCACATGCGCGCGCACTTCATGCAGTGCGCCGAAGTCCACCTTCATCAGCATCGGGATGATCATCACCCAGATGAGCAGCCCCACCGGCAGATTGACGCGTGCGTACTCCATGCGCGCGATGGCCTGGAACAGGTCCGGCAGGCCCTGGCCCAGACCGACGCCGAGCAGGATGCACAGGAACACCCACACGCTGAGATAGCGCTCGAAGAAACTGATGCCGGTGATGCCGGGCGTGCCGGCCGGTGCTGCGTGGATGGCTTCAGATGGCGCGGACATCTGCATGCACTCAGTTGCGGGAAATTTCGCGCAATGCGACCTGCAGTGCTGCGTCACTCATCGTGTCCAGCGGCAGCTGCAGCAACTGCAGCATGCGGTAGCCGATGGCCTGTCGAGTCAGTTCGAAGGCAACGCGCTTGCCAGCCTCGCCACCGTCGGCGTTCGATGGGTCCGGGTAGCCCCAGTGCACTTTCACCGGGCTGCCGGGCCACACCGGGCAGGTTTCCGCGGCCGCGCTGTCGCACACGGTGATGACCACCCGCATGACGGGTGAGTCCGGTGTGGCGAAGGCATCCCAGCTCTTGCTGTGGTAGCCGGCGGTATCCACACCCGCATTCGCCAGCGCCTCCAGCGCGAAGGGATTGAGGCGTCCGCTCGGGGCACTGCCGGCACTGTGGGCGCGCACGTCACGCCCCAGGCGTTGCGCCCAGTGGTTGAGCATGCCTTCGGACAGGACGCTGCGGGCGGAGTTGTGGGTGCACAGGACGAGGACGTGAGTCGTCATGACAGCTCACTTCAGCAGCAGGACGTTGCAGGCGGCGTGGCTGACCTGACCGGGATGCCGACCGGCTTGCCACGCACTGGCCTCGCACAACCACCACTGGCGCTGTTGTTGGCCTTGCTCTCGGCGTGCCCGTTGAAGGTCGGGATATCGGCCAGCGTATGGAAGTGCTCCCAGGCCACGCCCTGCGGGTCCGTCACCCAGTGCTTGTCGGAACGTGCGTAGCAGCAGGACGTCGCCTCCTGCGAGCGCATGGCGAGTTCGGCCGCCTCGAAGCGCGCCTGCAGGGCATCGAGTTCATCCGCGCCGTCTACCTGGATGCCCAGGTGATCCAGCCCTGGCTGAGCACCCCGCGCGGAGATGGCGAAGTTGATGCGCGGCTCGTCCAGCATCCACTTGGCGTAGTCGTCGTGCCGGACGGTCGGCACCTGGTCGAACAAACGGCTGTAGAAGTCGACGTTGGTGGCCAGATCGGCCACAGCGATGTGGATGTGCAGGCGCTTCATGACGATCGTTCTCCGGGTGGGCAGCAGGACGTGACCGGCAGGCAGGGGTTGCCGCCGCAACAGTTGTCGCTGAGGTAGCGCAGCAGTTCGTCCATGGTGGCGAACTGCGCGCTGTAGTAGAGGAAGCGCCCTTCCTGCCGAGACGCGATCAGGCCCGCACGACTCAGCTCCTTGAGATGGAAGGAGAGGGTCGCGTTCGGCATGTCGAGTTGCGTGGCGATGGCGCCCGGCGCCAGTCCTGCCGGGCCCGCCTGTACGAGCAGGCGGAACAGGAAAAGGCGTTTTTCTTGAGCGAGGGCAGCCAGCGCGGCGACGGCTTGAGTGCTATCCATGCTGTCCACAATACGACATTTCCAACAATATGGAAATTAAGATTGCACGCCCCCGTCCAGGGCAGAACAACCAGGAAGAGCCCTCTGGCTCAGTCAGCGTCGTCGGAGGCCGGCGGCGCGACGCGCAGCACTTCTTCCAGCGAGGTGAGGCCGGCGGCGATCTTCAGTGCGCCGGAGATGCGCAGCGGCTTCATGCCTTCACGGATCGCCTGCAGGCGGATGGCAGACAGGTCGGCGCCGTTCTGCACCAGCTTGCGCACCGCTGCCGACATCAGCAGCGTTTCGTAGATGCCCATGCGCCCCATGTAGCCGGTGTTGCGGCATTCCAGGCAGCCCATGGGGCGATATATCTGCTCGGGTGCCGATGACTTGAAGGGCGCCACCATCTCGTTCCAGGCGGTGGTCTCCTCCGGCGTGATCGGCCCGGGCTTCTTGCAGTGCGGGCACAGGGTGCGCACCAAGCGTTGCCCCATGATGCCCAGCAAGGTGGCGTTCATCAGGTAAGGCGCCAGTCCCAGGTCCTTCAGGCGGGTCAGCGCGGCCGGTGCGTCATTGGTGTGCAGCGTGGACAGCACGAGGTGACCGGTCAGCGAGGCCTGGATCGCCATCTGTGCGGTTTCCAGATCGCGGATCTCGCCCACCATGATGATGTCCGGGTCCTGCCGCAGCAGCGCACGCACGCCTTCGGCGAAACCGAGGTCGATGGAGGCCTGTGCCTGCATCTGGTTGAAGGCCGGCTCCACCATCTCGATCGGGTCTTCGATGGTGCAGACGTTCACTTCCGGCGTCGCCAGCAACTTCAGCGTCGAGTACAGCGTAGTGGTCTTGCCGGAACCGGTGGGGCCGGTGACGAGGATGATGCCGTTGGGCTGGCCGGTCATGCTGTCCCAGCGTTGCTGGTCATCGTCGGTGAAGCCCATGTCGGCGAAGCTGCGCACCAGCACTTCCGGGTCGAAGATGCGCATCACCAGCTTCTCGCCGAATGCAGTGGGCAGCGTGGACAGGCGCAGCTCCACTTCGCTGCCGTCGGCCGAACGCGTCTTGATGCGGCCGTCCTGTGGGCGGCGCTTCTCCACGATGTCCATGCGGCCGAGGATCTTGATGCGGCTGGTCATCGCGGCCACCACACTCATCGGCAGTTGGTAGACCTGGTGCAGCACGCCGTCGATGCGGAAGCGCACCAGGCCGACGTCACGCCGCGGCTCGATGTGGATGTCCGACGCGCGCTGGTCGAAGGCGTATTGCCACAACCAGTCCACGATGCGCACGATGTGCTGTTCGTTGGCATCGAACTGCTTGTTCATCTCCGACAGCTCGACCAGCTGTTCGAAGTTGTTGAGCGTCGCCGCCTTCTCGGTCTGTGTGGCGTTCTTGACCGAGCGCGCGAGGTTGTAGAACTCGATCTGCAGGTGCTCGATGTCCACCGGGTTGGCGAACACGCGGCGGATGGGTTTCTTCACCACCGGCTGCAACTCGCGTTCCCACTCACGCACGAAGGGCTCGGCCGTGGCGATCACCACCTCGTTGTCGCTCACCGCCACCGGCATGATCTTCTGACGCGCGGCGTACGCGCTGGGCATCACCTCGGTCACCGCTGCGAAATTGATCTTCAGCGGGTCGATGTGCATGTATTCCATGCTCACCTTGCCGGCCAGCCACTCGGTCAGTGCCTCGACGTGCAGTACGCGATGCGGCGTCTTCGCCGAGCGCAGCTTGTGGTTGCCGATGATGGTCAGCGGGTGGACGCTGGCCTTGTGCTGCTTGCGCTCGGACAGGATGACCTCGGCCTCCGCGCGCGACACGAGGCGGTCTTCCAGCATGTACTGGAGCACGGCCTTGAGGGTAAGCGGCTGGTCGGGGCCCGCCGGCGACGATTGCCTGTCGGCACGGCTCGGGGTCTGGGCGAAGCTGGACATGGGTGTCCCGGAGAATACGGCAGGCCCCACTCTAGCCCAGCCCGACCGGGGGAGAAACTGTCTGCTCGCAACGACAGCGGGGAAACCCGCAGCCAGGGCGATGGATCAGCGCCTTGCCCCGGCTGCGCGCAGCAGCTTCGCCATGCCGGCCTGCCCGCGCTGCTCCGCGTGACGCAGGGCGGACACACCGTCGCGGTCTGGAATGTCCGGGTCCGCGCCATGCGCAAGCAGCAACTGCAGGACCTGCTGCTGGTCGGGCCCGCCGTCCGACAGCACGATGGATTCCATCAATGCAGTCCAGCCGAGGTTATTGACGTGATTGACATTCACCTTCGTCTGCGTGAGGAGGAAGCGTACGACCTCGACGTGGCCGTGCTCCGATGCCGGAATCAGCGGCGTGCCGCCGTAACGATTCAGCAGGCGGGCATCGGCGCGCGGAGCCACGATGCGCAGGATCTCCAGCTGGCCTTCCGCCCCAGCGTAAAGGAACGGATTGTCCGAGATCGCGTTGCGCCGATTGACGTCGGCCCCCGCGTCCACGAGACGACGCACCGCCGCCACCTTCCCTGCCAGCGTCGCGCGCATGACCGGTGTGTTGCCATGGGCATCCACGGCATCGATGCTGGCGCCCGCTGCCAGTGCAGCATCGATCGCCTGCACCTGCCCTTGCGCCGCAGCCTCCAGCAGGCTCGCATCCTCGCGCGGGCCTGCCCGGACTCCAGTCATGCATGCCACGCAACACAGCACGGCAAGGAAAACTATTCGCTGCGGACCCATCATCCATCGCCTTCGATCACGCCGCGCGAATCGCGGCACACGGCAACATGATGCGCACCACCGCTCCGCGACGAAAGCGTAGAACTACGCAGACGCCTGCGCGGCCCCCTGCTCGCTACTCCACGCGCGCGTCCCGAAACAGTTCTTCCAGCGCGATGCTCTTCTTCTCTGCCGGCTGTGACAGCGAGCGTTCGATCTCGTTGAGGTGGCGGCGCATCTCGGTCGCGGCGCCGGTCCCTGCGCCATGCTCGAGGATATCCAGCAACTGGTGATGGCCGTGGGCCACGCACATCGGCTCGCCGGGTGCCTTGTAGAGCGCCATCAGCAGCGAGGTGCTGGGCAGCAGCTCCTCCAGCAGGCGCACGAAGATGGGGTTGCCGCACATGCGCGCCAGGGCGAGATGGAACTCGCCGGACAGGCGGATCGCGTCCTGCTTGTTCTGCGACTGCAGAGCCTTGGCCTCGGCGTCGACGATCTGGCGCAGCGTGTCCATGTCGGACGCGGCGAGCTTGCCGGCGAGGCGGCGGGCGACCTCGCATTCGACGACACGGCGCGCGTCGAAGACGTGCTCGCCATCGCGACGCGTCGGCACCGGCACTTCGGCCCCCCGGTTGGGCCGCAGCAGGATGACGCCATCCTGTGACAGGCGATGCAGGGCTTGCCGCACCAGCGTGCGGGACACGCCGAAGGCCTGCGCCAGTTCCTCCTCACGCAGGCGCGAACCCGGCGTGAGGCGGTGGTCCAGCACCGCGGTGTAGATGGCCTGGTAGACGCGGTCAGCCGCCATCACTGGGGCGGCGTCAGTCGCGGTGGCGCGGGACGGCTTCTTCACCGTGTTCGCTGCGCCAGCGCGGGCAGCGGGTTTGTGCGTGTCAGGCATGCGCCATTGTCAGCTGGTTTCTGGTTGAAGGCACGCCGCGTCGTCGCAGCGCTGCCTCCGGTTCATCAATCGTGCAGCGAGGACAGGAACTGCTTCAGTTCCGGCGTCTGCGGGTTGCCGAAGACTTCTTCCGGCGGGCCCATCTCATGCACGCGACCCTGGTGCATGAAGATCACGCGATCGCTGACCTTGCGCGCGAAATTCATCTCATGGGTCACCATCAGCAGGGTCATGCCTTCGTCGGCCAGCGACTCGACGACGCGCAGCACTTCGCCGACGAGCTCCGGGTCCAGCGCAGAGGTGATCTCGTCGCACAGCAGCACCGCAGGCTCCATCGCCAGTGCGCGTGCAATCGCCACGCGCTGCTGCTGGCCACCGGACAGCTGGTCGGGCATCGCGTCGAACTTCTCGGCAAGGCCCACGCGTTGTAGCAACTGGCGGGCGCGCGTCTCGTTCTCCTTGCCATCCTTCTTCTTCACCAGGTGCGGCGCGAGCATGACGTTCTTGCCCACGCTCAGGTGCGGAAACAGGTTGAAGCTCTGGAAGATCATGCCGACGCGCTGGCGCAACTCGCGCATCGCCATCGCGCTCTCGTACAGCAGCGGCTTGCCGTCGACACGCAACGAGCCCTCCTGGAAGACCTCCAGCCCGTTGATACAGCGCAGCAGCGTGCTCTTGCCCGAGCCGCTCTTGCCGATGATGGCGACCACCTCGCCCGGCTTAACTTCGAGGTCGATGCCCTTGAGCACCTCGTTCGTGCCGTAGGACTTGCGCAGCGCGGTGATCTGGACGGCGGGACGCGCGTGGTTTTCAGCGGCGCTGAGCATGGATTTTCCTTTCGAGCATTTTGGCGTACAGGCTGAGCGGGAAGCACAGCACGAAATAGATGGCGGCGACGACACTGAAGACCAGGAAGGGCTGGTAGGTCGCGTTGGAAATCATGCCGCCGGCCTTGGTCAGTTCCACGAAACCGATGATCGAAGCCAGCGCGGTGCCCTTCACCACCTGCACCGAGAAACCGACGGTGGGCGGAATCGCGATGCGCACCGCCTGCGGCAGGATCACGTAGCGCAGTTGCTCGCCGAAACTCATGGCGAGGCTTTGCGCGGCCTCCCACTGGCCTTTCGGAATTGCGATGACGCAACCGCGCCAGATGTCGGTGATGAAAGCGCTGGTGAACAAGGTGAGCGCCAGCGTGGCGGACTGCAGCGCGGTGGTCTCGATGCCGATCAGCGCGAGGCCGAAGTAAGAGAGGAACAACTGCATCAGCAGCGGCGTGCCCTGGAAGAGCTGCACGTACAGGCTGACGAAGCGGTCCATGCCGCGGATCTTCGACAGGCGCAACACCAACAGCAATGCGCCGACGAAACCGCCGCACAGGAAAGCGATGAGGGACAGGCCGACCGTCCAGCGTGCCGCGATCAGCAGGTTCTTGATGATGTCCCAGTTGGAGAATTCCATCATGGTCGTAGGTCCCTCAGCGGCCGAACAGGAAGCGCGCGCCGGCCCAGTTGAGCAGGCTGCGGATCGCGATCGCGAGGCCGAGGTACAGCACGGTCGCGATGATGAACGCTTCGAAAGCGCGGAAGGTACGACTCTGGATCAGGTTGGCGGCGTAGCTCAGTTCCTCCGTCGACACCTGGCCGCACACAGCGGAGCCCAGCATCACGATGATGATCTGGCTGACCATCGCCGGCCACACCTTCTTCAGCGCCGGCGGCAGCACGACGCGGGTGAACACCTGCACGCGGTTGAGCGCGAGGCTCACCGCCGCCTCGATCTGGCCCTTCGGTGTGGCTTCGATGCCGGCACGGATGATCTCGGTGGCATAGGCGCCGAGGTTCAGCACCATCGCCAGCAGCGAGGCCACATCGGGCGACATCTTCACGCCGAGCGAGGGCAAGCCGAAAAAGATGAAGAACAGCTGGATGATGAAGGGCGTATTGCGGATCACCTCCACATACGCCCCCACCACCGCGCGGGCCCACAGCGGTCCGCTGGACCGCACCCAGGCGCAGGTGATGCCCACCGCCATGCCGATGACGGTGGCGACAGCCGTCAGCCCCGCCGTCCACACCAGCCCACGGAGCAGCAAGGGCCACTCCTTCAGGACGGCAAGGAAGTCCAGTTCAACACCCATTCAGCATTCCCCCGATGATTGTCATGCGTTCCCGTTCATGCGAGGCACAAGCCCCGCATGAACGGGAACACGCACCGCACTACTCAGAGAGGCAGCTCGCCGGGTTCGCGACCCAGCCACTTCTTCGAAAGGCGCTCGATCTCGCCGTTCTTCTTCGCCTCCAGGATGATTTCGTTCACCCGGGCGCGCAGCGCTTCCTCTCCCTTGCCGACCCCGATGAAGTTCGGGCTGATCTTCAGCACCAGCTTCTGCTCGATGCCCGCCTTCGGATTCTTCTCGATCACCGTGCCCATCTCTGGTGCGCTGGTGGCGATAACCTGGGTCTGCCCACTCATGAAAGCAGATAGCGCGCCAACGTGATCCTCGAAGCGCTTCACCTCGGTTCCGGCGGGCATCACCTTGGCCAGTTCCTGGTCGGCGGTGGCGCCGCGCGTCACCGCCACGCTCTTGCCAGCAAGGTCCGCGAAGCTCTTCACCGCGACGTCCTTTTTCGCGAACACCGCGATGAAGAAAGGCGAGTAGGAGTGCGTGAAGTCGATGACCTTGGCGCGCTCGTCGGTCCTGCCCAGCGTGGAGATGACGATGTCCGCCTTCTTGCTCTGCAGGTAAGGCACGCGGTTCGCGCTGGTCACGGGAATCAGTTCCGCGGTCACGCCCAGCTTGCCGGCGATGTAGTGGGCGAAGTCGATATCCAGGCCTTGCGGCTTGAGGTCGAGGCCCACGAAACCATAGGGCGGATAGTCGGTCGGCACGGCGACGCGGATTTTCTTCGCCTTGATGATGTCATCCAGCGCGGTTTGCGCGAACGCAGCGCCGGAGGTGGCCAGGGCAAGCGTGGCGAGGGCGGCCGTGGTCACGGCACGCAGGCGGTTGAAGGTCGGGCGGTTGAAGATCGATTTCATTGTTGAAAAACTCCACACAGAAAAATGAGAGAAGAAATGAACGAGTAAGGAACGAATAAAGGAGCACTGCACCACCCGCGCACCGTTGCGTGGGCACCAGAGGTTTGCCTGCACCGCAGGCCCGTCACCCCCGGCTGCGCGGGTGACGGCGATCCTTCAGCGGAGCGCACATGCGCCCACCGCGTGAAATCCCTGTCTATCCGGCTACCGGTTTGCCCAGCACGGCCAGCTCGGGCGACACGCCCTGCCAGGCCACGCCGAAGGGACGCACAAGCGCATCGCCGTTATTGCGCGGATGCGCTGCAGCCAGTGCTTGCGCGCGGCGCAGGCCGGCATCCACGCTGTCGATCAGCGGAACCGCCACGTCGTCCTGCAAGGTCGCCGCCACGCCACCCAGGCCAGCGCCACCGAGAATGACCGCCTGCGCGTCGAAGCGACGGGCCGCCTCGCGACAGGCTTCGGCCAGCAGGCGACGCGCTTCCTCGGGGTTCGCGGCAAGCTGCGCACCACTGGGCTGCACCGTGTGCACGCCCACCATTCCGCCCTGCCCCAGGCCGCCGGCCAGTCGGTGCAGCATCGGCCCCCAGCGCTCACCGCCGGTGACGATCGCGAAACGGCCGTGACGCGCCGCTTCGTCGAAAGCAGCTTCGATCAGGCTCACCACCGGCACCGGCGTGCCTTCACGCAAGGCGTGCAGACCAGGGTCGCCGAAGCAGCCGAGCAGCACTGCGTCGAGCTGCGGGCGTCCCGCCTCATGTTCCGCTTCGTGCCGTTCCGCTTCGTGTCCCGCCTCATGTCCCACCGGAGCTTCCGCGTGCCAGGCCGCCCAGACATCCAGCGCGGCATGGGCAGCCACCGCATAGCTCGCCTCGCAGGCGATATAGCCCGCGCCAAACCGGGCGGTACGCGCATGGATGCGCACCCCATTGCCCAGCACAGCCTGCGCGCGCGCCCGCAGCAGCGCCGTGACGGCCGTCGACATGTTGGGATTGATGATGAGCAGTTCGCGCATGGGCAGGAGGAGTCCGGTTTTTGCGTTTTATGTATGCAATGACCGTGCCACTATGTACGCAAAAACATAAACGACGCGCCCACAAGGTGTACAAGGCGATGGAGCACGACAACGGCGCAGCGGCCAGCCCTGTCGCGCACCAATACGCTGCCAAAAGCCAATCCTGTGCGCATTTGTGGAGCATCTGCCGCGACAGGAATTCGCCCACGGACTCAGGCAGAACCCAACAACAGAACCATCTTTTGTATACAAAACACAAAACAAACGTCACCACGAGACTCTCCCAGTCGACAACAGGCTGAAGTGCGCAAGGGGAATACTCGGGAGGGCAATGCAGGAAGGAAGCACAGTCGGCAAGGCAGGCCCCCGCCGCGCAGCGCTCACCACGGCCGTGCGAACGCGCGGCCCAAATGAAACGCGCCGCCATCCCCGCCCGAAGGCGGGAGATGGCGGCGCGTGCGGGACGGGCCTGGCTTACAGGTCAGCCGGCAGTGCGTTCTTCAGCCACTTCATGGCGATCTTGTTCAGCTCGCCGTTCTTCTTGGCCTTGGCGATGGTCTCGTTCACCTTGGCGACCAGCGCGGCCTCACCCTTGTTGGCGCCGATGTAGCACGGCGAGTTCTTGATGATGAACTTGGTGAGCACGTCACGCTTGTTGGTGCGCTCGTCCACCGCGGCGGCCACCACGTTGCCGGTGGCGACCAGCTGGGTCTGGCCGGACAGGTAGGCGGTGATGGTGGCGTTGTTGTCTTCGAAGCGCTTCACATTGGCAGTGGCCGGGGCCACCTTGGTCAGCTCCAGGTCCTCCACCGAGCCACGCGTCACCGCGATGGTCTTGCCGGCGAGGTCCGCCGCCGAAGCCACCTTCTCGTCAGCCGGGCCGAACACGCCGTTGAAGAACGGTGCGTAGGCGTCGGTGAAATCGATGACCTTCTCGCGGTCCGGGTTCTTGCCCAGGCTGGAGATCACCAGCTCGGCCTTGCCGGTGGTCACGTAGGGCACGCGGTTGGTGCTGGTCACCGGCACCAGCTCCAGCTTCACACCCAGGTCCTTGGCGATCAGCGTGGCCATGTCGATGTCGTAGCCCTGCGGCTTCATGTCGATGCCCACGGTGCCGAAGGGCGGGAAATCCGTCGGCACGGCGATGCGGATCACGCCGGCCTTCTTGATGTTCTCCAGCGCGTCGGCGTGCGCCGGTGCACTGACGGCCATGCCGAGTGCGAACGCGGACACCGAGAGGAATTGAAGGATGCTGCGACGGTTCATGTTGATGCTCCTGTAGAGAAAACGGGCCCCTTGCGGGGCATGTCGTGGGGTTCGGTGATGACCGCGGATGCCGCGTCGGGCGTCGTGGCCGGGGTGTCTGCAGGTGTGCCGGGAGCCAGCCCCACGCGCGCAGCAGCGCGTGCGATGTGGTGGCTCATGGCAGCCTGGGCGGCCGCGGCGTCGCGGACCTGTATGGCGCGCAGCACTGCGCGGTGTTCTTCGGCTGGCGCCCACACGCTTTCGATGTCGGCGAAAGGCAGGCGCAGGCTGTAGGCGATCGGTGCTTCCATCGAGCGGATCACCGCGTCCAGCATCGGGTTGCCGGACAGGGCGGCGATGCCCAGGTGGAAGGCGAGGTCGGCCTCGGAAGCGGCGACCAGGTCCTGCGCATGCAGGGCGGTCTCCATCGCGTCCTGCGTCGCCGCCAGCCGGGCGATCGCTGCATCGCTGGCGACGCTCGCTGCCAGCGCGGCAGCCGGTGGCTCGACGATGGCGCGGAACTGGAACATCTCGCGCGGCGTGGCCTGCAGTCCGCCGAACACGCTGGCGCTGATCTGCGTACCGTCGCGCGCTTCGCCCGCGCTGACGAAAACACCCTTGCCCGGTTGCGAGCGCAGCAGTCCGAGTGCTTCCAGCGTCGACACCGCCTCGCGCAATGCCGCGCGGCTGATGCCCAGCGTCGCTGCAAGCTGGCGCTGCCCCGGCAACGCGCTGCCCGCCGGCAGCGTTCCGTCGAGGATCTGCTGCTGAAGACTTTGCGCGGCGATGGAAGACAGGCGTGGCATGGGGCTACGGGCTACATGAAGCAGTGATGCAGAGTCAGGCGACTGGTCGAACCGGTCTGACCTGTTGCTCTCACTTAGCAGAGGGCGTGCCAGCTTCCTGCACGTCCGGCGTGGACCCGCGCCATTGCTGGAATGCAGGTCCGCGCGACGGGCCAGGGCCGAGGCGCGCCGCCGACTTCGTACGCGCCATCTGCCCCGAAACGGTGAGCGACATGCACCGGGCGGTAGCGGCAGGACGCGCTGCTATACTCGCCGCCGATGTTTCGCCGCCCTGTGTTCCAGCGTCTTGTTGCCCGCCTCGCACTGCTCGCCGTGCTGCTGGCTGCGCTCGCGCCTACGGTCAGCCGCGCGCTGATCTCGGCCGGACTGGACGACAACTGGGTGGAGATCTGCGCCGACGGTGGCTCGCGCTGGCTGAAGACGGAGGCTGCATCCGCGACCGATGCCCTGCACAGCCCGTCGCACACCGACCACACGCTGGCCTTCGAACACTGCCCCTTCTGTACCAGCCAGGCCCATCACCCCGGCCTGCCGCCGTCCGCTGCACCCGCCCTGCGCGTGCAGACCGGCACACCTCCCCTGCCCCCGCTGTTCCTGCATGCGCCGCAACCGCTGCATGCCTGGGCCAGCGTGCGCTCACGCGCCCCGCCGCTCTCCGCCTGACTCGTTGCAAACCCGGGTGTGACGCTGGCGGATAGCCGGCGCGCGCCGCCTTGCAACGCCCCGCATTCCCGCCGCCGGCTCTCAACGGTGGCCGCAGCGCATGCCCGTGCCGGATACGCCTGCGATCCGCAATCGAAGAACACAGGAACACGACCATGAAGAAGCACTTCAAGACCGCCCTCTGCGCGCTCACCACCATCGCCTCGCTCGCCATCAGCGCGCCCGCCTTCGCCCAGGTCGCCGTCAAGGACGCCTGGATCCGCGCCACCGTGCCGCAACAGAAAGCCACCGGCGCGTTCATGAACCTCACCGCCAGCAAGGACACAAAGCTGGTCGGCGCCAGCTCGCCGCTGGCCGAGACCACCGAAGTGCACGAGATGCGCATGGACGGCGACGTCATGCGCATGGGCAAGGTGGACAGCATCGCCCTGCCCGCCGGCAAGACGGTGGAACTGAAATCAGGTGGCTACCACGTGATGCTGATGGGCCTGAAGTCGCCCGCGAAGGAAGGCGACAGCGTGCCGATGACGCTGACCTTCGAAGGCGCCGACAAGCGCCGCGAGAACGTCGAGATCAAGGTGCCGGTACGCGCCCTGACCAGCAGCGGTGCCGCGCCCGCGCAAGGTCACGGCGGCCACAAGCATTGAGCGTCGCGTCCACGGCCCTGCCCATCGACCCGACTGGATACCCATCATGAAAACGACCCGACTGTTCACGCTGCTGCTCGCCGCAGCACCTTCGCTTGCCTTCGCCCACGTCTCGCTGGAACAGAACAGCGCCCAGGCCGGCTCCACCTACAAGGCCGTGTTCCGCGTGCCGCACGGCTGCGATGGCTCGCCCACGCGCGCCATCACCGTCTTCCTGCCGGAAGGCTTCGTCGGCGCCAAGCCCATGCCCAAGGCCGACTGGAAGCTGGAGACGAAGAGCGAGAAGCTGGCTCACCCTTATGACTCGCACGGCACGAAGATCAGCGAGCGCGTCGCCGTGGTGAGCTGGAGCGGCGGCAGGCTGCTCGACAGCGAGTATGACGAGTTCATCGTCCGCACCGCCCTGCCCAAGGAAGCCGGCAGCGCGCGCATCCGCGTGCTGCAGGAATGCGAGAAGGGTGCCACCGACTGGAACGAAGCCCCTGTGGAAGGCAAGCCCAACCCCGCCCACCCGGCGCCGAAGCTGGACATCCTGCCCTCGGGCGCGGGCGCGCATCACCACTGAGTCCGGCCGCCCGACGCGCGCCTTGCCCGCCCGCTCGCGGGTGAGGCGCATATGGATTAGCCCGTCACGGTCATCGCCCACTCCACGGCCACGCCGCGCGCAGCAATCGCGGTCGCCAGGCCAGCGCCAGGCCGACGAGGGGCACGGCGCCCGCGAGCTGCATCAGCCACACGAGCACCGCCATTGACGGTCGGTCGGCGATGAAGCACAACACGGCGGACGCGATGAGACCGGCACCGCCGAGTACGCGCAAGGTGACACGCACGCCAGGCGTCAGCACCGCGCCGCCGTGAACCTGGCGCCAGTGCGCATCCATGGCCAGTGCGAGCCAGGCGAAGGCCAGCAGGGTCGTCAGCACCGCGATGCATGGCAGCATCCAAGCAAGTTCAGGCATGACCGGCCTCCGCGGTGGCGAGAACGCCTGGCTGCCGTGCATCGCTGCCGGCCCTGCACTGTGCACGCTCGCGTCGGGCGAGCAGACGTGCAACTGCCACAGCAAGCACCGCGCTTGCCAGCAGGCTCAGGTCCACACCCGCTACCGGCCAGTAGGTGTCGGTGAACACCGTCTTCAACAGATGGTCGCCAGTGGTCAGCCAGTTCAGCATGACAGCGGCCACCGCCAGCGCCACCAGGACCCAGCACTGCTCACGCCAGGCCGGGTTGATGCGGGCGTGTGCCACCGGCGCGCTGCGCAGTGCTGCGTGCACGAAGGCCAGCGCCCAGCCTCCCCAGAAAACGACTTTCTGCCAGTAGTCCTTGCCCACCATGTCGGCAGGGAACAGGCGGTTGGACACCAGCATGGTCAGCGCGGCGATCACCATGCCGGTGACAGCCGTCACCGCCAGTGCATCGACGATGCGACTCCCCTGGCTGCTGATACGCGCGTGCTGCGCCTTGCGCTTCTCGACGAAGAAGATGAAGCCGGTGGCGATGCATACGCAGCCCAGCAGCCCACCCAGCACGTACAGCCAGCGCAGCAGCCAGTGACGGAAGTGCTGCAGGTGCAGGCCGGTGAGGAACTCGTTGACGCGCATCACCGCCGAGGGCGGCGGGTCCTCGCGGATGACCCGGCCACTGCTGGCTTCGAAGTGCACGCCCTGCCCCGTCAACGCCACCTGATCGTTGCCGGCTCGGAAAATGCTGACGTAGCCGTTGCGATCGCCCAGGTGATTGACGTACAGGAAGCCCACGTCACCCGGCATGTCGCGCGCGGCCCAGCGTCGCTTGGCCTCCAGCACCATGGCATCCACCGAGGCCATCGGCGCCGGCACGCCGGCGGGTTCGTGCGCCAGGCCGGTGTGGGCGGCCTCCAGCACCTCGTGGTGGTCGTGCAGCGGCTTGAGCAGCGTGGTGCTGACCGGGAAGTACAGCCAGCCGGCGAAGATCACCAGGCCGGTGATGGCGAAGAAGAAGTGGAACGGCAGCCCGGCCACGCCGGCCATGTTGTGCAGGTCCAGGCTGCTGCGCTGGGCGGTCTTCCATGGCCGGAAGGTGAAGAACTCGCGGAAGATCTTGCGGTGCATGACGACACCGCTGATCAGTGCGACCAGCATGCTCAGCGCCGCCAGCGCGACGATCCAGTAGCCGATGTTCTTCCACTGCCAGTTGAGGCTGTAGTGCATGGGGTAGAAGAACTCGCTGCCGATCTTGAATTGCGACTCGGACAGGACGGCACCGGTACGCGGATCGATGGTGGCCCAGCCGTGGGCGTGGGCATGCTCGTCCGATGCGCTCTTCAGCTTGTTGGGGATGCCGAACTCGGCGCCGATGCGCAGCACCGGGTCGCGGTGCGTGCGGTAGTAATACAGCGCGTCCATCGGCAGCGTGTCCGGGTCGGGCAGCGCGCCGATCACGCGGTCCTGCGTGGCCTTGATGTCATCCGGGTGCGGCTTGAGGCGCTCGAAAACCGGCTTGAGCAGGGTGTCGTACGACGGCGCTGGCTGCGCGGCGAAGCGCGTGTCGGGCAAGGCCCAGCGGTCGATCTCGCGGTCGAACACCGACAGCGCGCCGAAGAAGAAGCAGACCATCAGCACGTAGCCCAGGCTCAGGCCGAACCAGGTGTGCAGCCATGTCATGGCATGGCGGAAGCTCGGAAACATCGTGGCGACTCCTGTGCGATGAACGTGACGATGAGCGTGACGACAACTCTGTCGATGGATCAGCCCAGCAGGCTGCGTTGCAGGACCCATGCCGCCGCCACCATCCCCGCCCCGCCACCGGCCAGCACGGCCCAGACGCGCAGCAGGCTGCGGCCGATGAAGGCCCACAGGAAGGCGAGCAGGAAGACGATGAAGACCAGCAACATGACAGCGTGCTCGGCATCGTGGAAATCCATGCCGGCGAAGCTCAGCACCACGACGCCGAGGGCAGCGAAGCCCCAGCTGAAGACGTAGCCGCCCAGCAAGGCAGCAGCGATGCGCAGGATGATCGACAAGCGCGTGTGCGCTCCGGTCCTCATGTGCTGGCTGGGTGTCATCGCTGCCTGATCCTCACTAACGGGTTGTGCCGGGCCATGTTCAGAACTGGACGCTCGCGCTCAGGCTGAAAGCGCGGGACTCGCCGGTCTTGATGTAGTTGCTGTACTGGTACATCCAGTACTTCTGGTCGAACAGGTTGCTGATGTTCGCGCGGAAGGTCGTGGCCTTGCCGGCAACCAGCGTGTCATACGAAGCGCCGAGGTTCGCCAGGGTGTAGGCGTCGACATCCATCGTGCCGTCGGCTCGCAGGGACGTCTTGCCGGTGTACTTTGCGCCGAAGTGCAGCTGCAGACCCTTCACTTCCGGCACGCGGTAGGCCAGTTGCGCAGTCGCCACCAGCGGCGGTGAGCCCGCCACGCGATTGCCCAGGATGGCGGCCTCGCCCGACGCGTACTCTGTATCCAGCAGCATCAGGTTGCCACCCAGGCTCCAGGCACTGCCCAGGCGCGTGGTGGCGCCCAGCTCCAGGCCCTGGAAGACCGACTCGCCCTCCTGCACCCGGGTCAGGCAGCCGGTGCCGCAACTGCGGTCGTACTCGGTGGTCTTCGTCACGCGGAACAGTGCGGCCGTGGCGGACCAGCGCGCGCTGTCCTTCTTGATGCCCAGTTCCCACTGCCTGCTCATCAGCGGGTCGAGCATCTGGCCGGCGTTGGTATAGGTCGGCAGGCTGGGGACGATGGCGCCCTGCTGCAACGACTCCACGTAGCTGGCATAGGCCATGGTGTCGCTCGCCACCTTGAACATCAGCGCCACAGTGGGCGTCACCACACCATCTTCACGGTAGTCGCTGGTGACGGCGCCAGCACTGTCCCAGTTGCGCTTCTCGTACTGGATCCAGCGCAGGCCGCCGAGCACCGACCAGCGATCGTTCAACTCGACGCGGTCGCTGGCGAAGACCGCGCCCTGCGTCGCTTCGGTCAGGCGGTACATGCCCAGGCTGTCGAACGAGCCGACGCTGTCATAGCGGTTGGTGTTCTGGGTGTGGAGGTTGCCGGTGCCATAACCGGGGATGTACACCGCGTTGCTGGAGTCATCGTTGCGCTGCTTCTGCCAGGACAGGCCGGCGACGATGTGGTGCGTCATGCCGGCGATCTTCTGGCGCCCCTGCAGCATGGTGTCCCAGTAGCTGTAGGTGTAGCGCTCGCCGTAGTCTGCGCGGTCATCGCGGTAGTCGCCTGCCAGGTTCTGCAGGTTGAGGATGGACTCGTTGCGGCGCGTCTTCGAATAGCTCTGGCTGAAGCTGGTGCTCGCCTGCCAGTCGTCATCGAGACGGTACTTGAGGCTGGTGGCGACGAAACCGAACTGGTTGTCCACGTAGTTGCCCGGCCCGACGAGCTTCTCGTCGTTCTTCACCGCTTCGGGCAGCACGTTGCCGAGCAGCCGCGTCGTGATGGTCGGCTCGGTGTCCTCGGTCAGGCGATCCTGGTAGATGGCCTGGAAGTCCCAGCTCAGCCGGTTGCTCAGTCGCGCATCCAGCGCCAGGATGACCGAGCTGCGCTGGAGCGATCCGCCATTGCTGGTGCCGCCCTCCTCGTGAGTGAGGCCGACGCGGTAGCCAAAGGCGCCGCTGTCACCCACGCGGCCACCGAGGTCGGCGTTGGCGCGCACGATGCTGTTGCTGGCGTAGCCCAGGCTGACATTGCGCGTGGTGGTATCGGTCGGCTTCTTCGTCACGTAGTTCAGCATGCCGCCGGGCGCACCGAAGCCGTACATGAAACCGGTTGAGCCCTTGAGCAGTTCGACCTGCTCCAGGTGCTCGTAAGGCAGAGTCACGGTGTAGCCGAGATAGGGCTTGCCGTCGATGCGGTAGGAGTTCTGCCAGTCCAGGTCCATGCCGCGCACCGTCACGAAGGTGCTCCACGCGGTGTAGGCACCGCTGTTGTCCGACACGGAGGCATCCTGGATGAACAGGTCGCCGAGCTTCTGCGGCGCCAGTTCCTCGATCTGGGTCTTCGTCACCACCGTGCTGGAGAACGGGGTGTCCTTCTGCGCGATGTCGCCCAGCGCACCGGCGCGGACCGGGGTGCCGAGGTTGCGGGTGACATCCTGCTCTGCCGACGCCGTCACCATCACTGCCGGGAGCACGACTTCAGCCGCGGCAACGCTCGGCACTGCCGCCGGCGCCGGGCGCAGCACGTAGCTGCCGTTGGCCTGGCGCACGGCCTGCAGGCCCTGGCCGCGCAGCAGCTCGCCGAAGCCCTGCTCGACGGTATAGCTGCCGGACAGGCCGGCGCTGCTCTTGCCCTGCGTCAGCTCCGCCGGCGCCGACAGGAACACGCCCGCTTCTTCGGCAAAACGGTTCAGCGCCAAGGTGAGCGTGCCGGCAGGAATGCTGAAGCGTCGTGCCTGTTCTGCCGTGGCCTGTGCCTGCGCGTCCGGCGCCCAGCCGGCAGCGGCGAGCACGACACCCACGGTGGCCAGGTGCACCGCCAGCACCATGGGGCGCAGGGCGCCGTCCGGAAAGCGGGCGACGGAGGCGACAGAAACGTGCTGGCGGGCGGGACGGGCAAGGCGGTGACCGGTAAAGCTGCTGCGGCGGGACATGACGGTTTTTCCTCGAGGATTCACGGGTGCAGAAGGCGAGGCGACCATCGAACGCGCAGCCCATGCGGCCGCAGCGCGGATCGTCGTCTCTCTACCCGCTAGATCGAACGAAACGGAAAAAGGGGAACCGGGACCCGCAAACTTTCTGTGCAACCGCCGTTTGTGCGGACAGTGCGAGGCACTGGTGACAGCACGGGCCTAGCGCGCCTCGACGGTGATCCACCAAGGCAGGCTGCGGCGCACGCGGATGGGCAGGCTCTGTTCCAGCATCGCCAGTGCCCGGTCGGGGTCGTCGGCGGGATAGACCCCCATGACCTTGAGCTCCGCCACCTCGGGCGCCACGCTGATGTGACCGCGCCGGTAGCGGCCGATCTCTTCCAGCAATGCGCCCAACGGCAGATCGTCGGCAGGCAGGCCGCCACGACTCCAGGCTTCGCGCATGCGATCGGCATCCACCGGCACGGAGACGCCTTCCGCGTCGAGCAGCGCAGCCTTGCCGGCCGGCACGCGCAGCGTCACGCCACGGTGGCTGCGGATCTCCACCACGCCATCGAACACGTCCAGGCGGGTCCGGTCCTCGATCTGGCGCACCGTGAAGCGCGTGCCCAGGGCCTGCAGGCGGCCATGGGGAGCATCGACGTAGAACGGTCGCTGCAGGTTGTCGGCGGCGGTGTCGATCAGGATCTCGCCGGACAGCAGGACGAGGCGACGCATGCCGGTATCGAAGCGCACCTGCAAGGCAGTGGCAGTGTTGAGCCAGACGCGCGAACCATCCGCCAGCACCAGCTCGCGGCGCTCGCCGACGCCGGTGTGATGATCGGCGCGCAGTGCGGCCACCAACTCGGGCAAGGGCGTGTGCCGCCAGCCCAGCCAGGCCAGCACGCCCAGCCCCACCACGCCGCCCAGCGAGCTGAGCGCCTGGCGCCGGCCGGCCAGCACGGACCGGGTCGCCTTGACGCTTGCCACTGCGGCTGCGGAGCCCTGGGCGCCATGCTGACGCAAGGGCGCGAACTTGCGGCTCACGTTCTCGATATGGACCCAGGCAGCCTGATGCTCCGGCGACTGGGCGAGCCAAGCCTTCCACGCGTGCCTGTCGCTGTCGGCAACGTTGGCATCGAGCAGGATGGCGTACCACTGCGCAGCCTGTTCCAGGCTCTGAACGCCGGGCCTGAGCGGCACGGTGCTGCGCTCGCCGAAGCCGGCCAGCACGCCCTCTGCATGCGGGTTCAGGTTGCTGGCCATGGCCTCAGTCCGCCAGCCCGGCTTCGATAAGCGCGCACTGGAGCATCGCCTGGGCGATGTACTTCTTGACCATGCGCTCCGACACACCGAGTTCGGCCGCGATGTCACGGTAGCCCACGCCTTCCACCTGGGCCAGGATGAAGGCCTTGGCGGCCTTCTCGGACAGCCGGCTGAGCATGCTGCCCACCTCCATCAGTGCCTCGATGACGATGGCCTGATGCTCGGGCGACGGGGCCACCGGCTCGGGCAGCGCAGCCAGTGTCTGCAGCCAGGCCTGCTCGATCTCGCGACGGCGCCACAGGTCGATGCACAGGCCATTGGCCGCCGTGCGCAGGTAGGCGCGGGTTTCGGCGACGCTGGCGAAGCCGCGGCTGGCCGGCTTGATCAGCAAGCGGATGAAGGTGTCCTGCGCCAGGTCAGCCGCATCGGCGGCGTTGCCCAGGCGACGGTGCAGCCAGCTTTTCAGCCAGCCGTGGTGATCGCTGTACAGGGCATGGACATCGTTGTGTGAAGCAAGCTCAGCGGCCGACACGGCACTCTCCCCGCCAATGGCTCGAAGCGGCCATGAATCGTTTAATGAGAATCAATCTCATCTTATCGAATCATTCACCAGCGCGCCATCGGTAGCGGAAAACGGAGGGGGCCGCCTGCAGGTAGAGCGTCCCGGCAGGGGCCGTCCTAGGCGTCAGCGGGGACAGGGGTGGACAGGGCGGACGCCTGGCCGGGCTTGCGGATGGACCAGACGCTATCGGCGGGGCCGTGCCGGGTACGGCGCAGGGTGGCTACCGCCATCCATGCGAAACACAGCGCCCCCATGAAGGCGACCACATCGACCCCGAGCGTGGCGGCGCTGCCATGGGCCCACATTCCCAGCGCCGGAAACAGCAGCGCCGTCAGTGTGGTCAGCGGGATCGCCATCGTCGCTGCGGCCGACAGGCAAAGCAGATGCACCGCAGAGCGGGCCGCTCCACGCGCAAAGGCCCACGCGATGGAGCCGAGGAACACGACGTAGTAGACGACTGCGTGCCAGTGGTTGAGATCGGCCACGCGTCCGTGCAACCACTTGGCGGCGACGATGCTGAGCGAGAGCCCCGCGACGCAGCCCAGGCACACGCCCACCGTCGCACTACCCAGCAAGCGCGTCGAGCGCGATTGCTCCACCGCCCCGCCATCGCGCGCCTTCTTGCGGCGCGTTTCGATCCATAGCAGGTTGCCGGTGTAGAACAGCCACGCACCAGCGAGTCCCAGGAAGAAGTACGCCCACTTGATCGTCAGGCCCTCGTACTGCCCGGTGTGCAGACCGTACAAGGTCTCTGCCGCGCGCCGATCCGGATCCTGACGCGATGGCAGGGCGCCGTCCTTGAGTACGTCGCCAGTCACGGCGCTGAGCATGACGCCGCCGAGGTGGGTATCACCGACATGGCCACGCTCGGCGCCGGGGACTCTCACCGCAGCGGCTGTGTCGCCGTAGTTCTTGAAGACCAGGAAGCTGGGCTGCAGGTCGGGCACCTGCTCTTCGAGTTTCCGGAGCAACTGCGCGGGGGCCATCATCGCAGCCGCTTCGCCGGTCGGCTTCGGTACCTCGAAGGGCCCGTTGTCGCGATCCATCAGGATCGCCTGCCTGTCGCCAAAGATGGCGACTTCCTGCGCGGACCACAGCTCGCCCTTCCAGCACAACGCGATCGCGGTGATCGCCATCACCAGGTGGAACGGCAGCGCTGTAATGCCGACGACATTGTGGGCATCGAGCCACATTCGCTTGAGATTCTTGCCGACGCGCAGCGCGAAGAAATCCTTGACCAGCGTCGGCAGCAATACGATCACGCCGGCGATCAGTGCCACGCCGTAGAGCAGCGAGACCAGCCCCATCAGAGGCAGTCCCGCCGCTTGCGGGATCCCGACACTCATGTGGATTTCATTGATGAAGTCCGCCAGCTCGGACGGCTCCTCCGGCTGCGCCAGCAGCGTGCCGTCAGGCTTGAGCGTCGCCCACCAGTGGACATGGTCGTGTGGCTGCCCTTCCTCATGCGGCGCGTCTTCTTCCCAGGTCACCCGCGCGGGCTCGTTCTCATGTCCTCGCAGATGCAGCTTGATGCCCTCCTCCCGCGCCTGTGGATGCGCGGCCGCCACCAGTTCGAGGAGGCGCGGCGCGTCATCCAGCGGAACCGCCGCCACACCCACGGCAGGTGGCGACGCCCAGCGCGCGATGGGCTCCTTGAACATGGTAAGCGCGCCAGCGTAGAAAGCGATGAACAGCGCGAAGCCGCAACTGATGCCGGTCCAGGTATGGACGGTCTTGTAGAGCCTGACGATATCGCTGCGGATCATGTCGCCCTCACGCGAAGAAATGGAAGCGGCAGGCGAACAGCGCCGCAAAGGCGATGAGGTTCGCCGCGCCGAGCCACGCCCAGGCGGCGCGACCGCTGCGAAAAAGGAAGCAGAAGCCGAACACCGTGATCCAGACGAAGGCCTCCAGGAATCGCATCAGCGAGTAGCGCCCGCCCGGCGCATCGATGCCGCCGGGCCCCAGATAGGCGTAGAGGCCGGTCAGTGAGAGCGCCAGCCCCAGCCCCAGGATTGCGCCGGCACTGGTCTTGCCCCACCAGTCGGGGCGGATCTCGCCGGCCATGTCAGTGCCCCCGCCCTACGCTGCGGAACGCTGCCGCGTAAGGAAAGACGAAGAGACAGACCATCACGACATGCAGCGCCACGAAGAAACCGACCATGGGTCGCAAGGCCGCGACCCATGCCGCCAGGCCAGCCACCAGCAGCAGGCTGCCGGCGGCCCGCAATGGCGTGCGCGGAAGGGGCCGCGCACGCCATTTCTGATGCGGGCTGGCAAGGTAGATGTTGGCGCAACCGAGAACGGTCAGCGCCAGTGCCAGAGACACGATCATGGGCTTTTGAAGCTGTAACAAAATGGAGTGAAGCGTAGCGAAACGGTCCTGGCTAGGCGCGCCGACGAAGACAGTACATTTAGTACGGCGAGGAGGAGCAACAACGCCAGGACCATTTTGTTACGGCTTCTCAGAAGGCGAATGTCGCCGACAGACGATAGGTCCGCGGCGCGCCTAACTGGACGTACCTGAAGTTCGCACTCGCCCAGTAGTCCTTGTCGAACAGGTTGTCGATATTGAAGCGGATCGTGGTCGGCTTGTTGTTCCAGGGAGAGTTCAGGACATAACGTGCGCCGAGATCGAACAGGGTCCATGAAGGAATCTTCAGGTCATCGTTGGAGCTGCTGACCACCTGATCGCCGGTGTAGGTAATGCGACCGCTCAGCGTCAGGCCTTGCAGGAACGGCGTATCCCATTCACCACTGATCACACTCCGGATGGCGGGGACACCCGCCTCCCTGTTGCCGTCATAGAGGCCGCCCTGGGTCTTCGTCTGGATGCCATCCAGCAGGGTGACGCCACCCATCATGCGAACCCCGCGCGTGGGCTCACCATAGGCATTCAGCTCGACACCGCGGTTACGCAGCTCGCCGTTGAGGGCGAGTGTCGGCAGCCCGCCGGCCGGATTGCTGACGGAAATGGTGTTGGGCTGGGCGATCTGGAACACCGCCAGCGTAGTCGTCACGGTGCCCGAATCGAACTTGGCACCCGCTTCGTACTGCTTGCTGACGTAGGGCGAGAACACCTCGCCCGCATTCGCGTATGAGGTGCCGACGATGGTGCCGGCCTGGAGCGCTTCGATGTAGTTGGCATAGAGCGACACGTTCGCCTGCCACGGCTTGACGACCAGCGCCACAGCAGGTGTCCACGCATCACTTTCGTAGCCGGAAGTCCTGGCACCGGTCGTCGTATTGAAGCTGCCGGTTTCCACCTCCTGGCGACGAACGCCCAGGGTGAGCTGGAAGCGCTTGTCGAGGGTCGACAAGGTGTCGGCGATGCCAATACTGGAGACGCGGGTTTCGCCTGTTTTCCGCGGATCACCGGGATCGGGAACGGACTGTTCGGGGCCGAAGACCGGGTTGTAGAGGTTCGTGGTGTAGTTGTAGGGCCTGACCTGTCTTGCCGCCTCCTTCGTTTCCGTTTCGGTCTGCGACAGGTTCAGGTTGAAGGCGTGCGCCACCGGCCCGGTCACTGCCGCCGCCCTCAGGCCGCCCTGCACGGATAGCACCTCGTAGCCGAAATTCGTGTGCTCGAGGTAATTCCATCCGAAAGTTCCGTCCGCTGCGCGCAGCGTCGGCTGGCTCGGGCCGATGAGCGAGAAATCCAGCTTCTGCTTGCCGACGGCGGCATAGACCGCGACATCGTCGGTCACGTCCACTTCGCCCCGCAGCATCGCCAGCGACAAGGTGCTGGGTTGGCTGCTCCATTCGGGGTTGAGGTTGGTTCCGCCGTCGGGCGCCTCGGGAACGAACACGTAACCACCGCCGACGCCGCTGACGACGAGCTGCTGGACGTTCTGGGGGTTGGAGTCGTTCGACTGCTGCACGACGTCAGCAGACACCCGCACGCGCCTGTCGCGATAGTCCAGATTGAGCGCCGCCGATCCCACTTCGGCCGAGGTCGGTTCAACCGATGTTTCGCCGTTGCGATACGCGCCGTTGAAGCGGACGCCGAACTGGTTGTCCGTGCCGAAGCGACGGCCGACATCGACGTGAGCGCCCAGCTGCGAGCGGGAGGCAAACGCCGCAGTCAGCTCGGTCAGCGGCTCGTCGCCGGCCTGCTTCGTGACGAGGTTGTACGAGCCGCCGATACCGCCCGCGCCGGATGCCGCCATGCCGTTGAGCAAAGCACTCGGCCCCCTGAGCACCTCGACGCGCTCGATGTAGTCCATGTCCGGTGCACGCAGCGGAGACATGCCAGCCAGCCCGTTCAGCGTGCCGAAGCCGGATGCCAGGGTGTTCGTGAAGCCCCGGACAGTGATGGAGCCGTCTTCGTCGCTCGCGCTGTTCTGCTTGGTCAGGATGGACGGGTCATTCAACAGGACTTCCTGGACGGTCTGCGCCTGCTGGTTCCTGATCGTCTGGTTCGTGTAGCTGGTCTGGCTGAACGGCGTGTCCATCACGTCCTTGTTGCCCAGCATTCCGACCTGACCGCCGCGCGCGATCTGTCCGCCCGCATAGGGCTTCGGCAATTCGCCTGGAATATCCGCGCTCGCGGTCACCTTGACGGCCGGCAGCATTTGCTCGTTCACCGCTGCGGCGGCCGACGTATCCACCCGCAGCACATACCCGCCGTTGTCCAGTCGCACGGCCTGCAGGCCGCTGCCCGACAGCAACGCAACCAGCGCTTGCTCCGGGGTGTAAGCGCCGTCGATGCCGCGCGTGCTCCGGCCATCGGTCTGATCGGCCGTGAAGCTCAGCAGCAGGTTGGCCGAACTGGCCAGGCTGCGCAGGGCCGGCGCCAGCGGGCCGGCAGGAATGCTGAACCGTTGCGCCGTGGCCTGCGACTGGCCGGTAGCCGGCGCCTGCGCGCGTGCCGGTTGTGCCAGCCCCAGGCTACCCGCCCCCAGCGCCATCCACACCGCGGTGGTGACGGCCGCCAGCGGCAGCCCCTTGCCTGCGTTGTGTTGTCCGGCACTGACGGCCGCTTGCGCCGCGCCACGCGACCGCTTGATGTTGATGCTCATGGTGACCCCGTGAATGAGTTGTTTCTGTGATGCCTTCACCGGGTAGGTGGCGCGAGAAAAGAAATCGGGCAGTCCAACCCTGAAAAATTTTCTCCACGCCGGGGAAACACAGACGCAACGGGCGGTGGCACACGCGGCCTGTACGGCGCAAACGCAGAACGGCAGGACTGCCTGCGGTCAGGTGTGCCGCTAGGAGCCCGCTGCTTCGACCGTCACCCAGTACCGCGTGCGGCTCAGCACCGTCACGGGGAGTACGTTGGGCAAGGTGGAGAGGGCGCGATTGGTGTCCGACAGGGGAAAGACACCGGACAGGCGTAGGTCCGCCACGTCGGGCGAACAGCGCAGCAGGCCAGGGCGGTAGCGCCCCAGTTCGGTGAGGAAGTCGCCCAGGCGCATCTCGTCGGCGACGATCTGGCCGCGCGTCCACGCACTGGCCTGTTCGGTGAGCGGCGTGGGCGTGTCGATGCGGTAGCGACCGAACCTGGCCTGCTCACCCGCCTGCAGCACGCGCGTCTGCCCCAGCCCAGCCTGCGGGCTGATCTCGACCGCACTCTGCAACACGCTGACCAGCGTCTGCTCGCCGTGCTGACGCACGATGAAGCGGGTGCCCAGGGCGCGCACCCTGCCCTGCGCAGTTTCGACGATGAAGGGCCGCTCGTCCCTGCGGCCACGCGCCGCGTGGGCGGTGACGACCATCACCTCCCCGGCCACCAGCCTCACAAGGCGCTGCTCGCCGTCGAAACGTACGTCGATGGCGCTGCCCGTGTTGAGGAGGATCTCGCTGCCGTCGTCCAGGGCGATGTGGCGGCGCTCGCCAGTCGCCGTGCGGTAGTCCGCGGCAACCTGCTGCCAGGTCTGCGTGCGACTGGCCAGCAAGCCACTCCCGCCCAGTGCTCCGACCCAGCACAGCGCGCGCAAGGCATTGCGACGGGAGGGATTCGCAACGGCCGGCCCGGCCGCGTCCCGACGTGCGAAGGGCGACAGGGCCTGGTAGGCCGCCGCCGGTTGCAGGCCCTTGATGCGGCCACACACGGCCTCGATATGCTGCCAGGCGCGGTCGTGGTCAGGATGGGCCTGTCGCCAGCGCTCGAAGCGCTCGCGCTGCTCGGCCGTAGCGTCCTCCGCCATCAGCGTGGTGAGCCATTGCGCCGCTGCGTCCGCGACGGCTTCCGCCAGCGGCAGGCCGCCCGCGAGCGGCACACGCTGCACGGCGGTCTGGGTGGAAGCGCGTGGCATGCGACCGGACCTCAGGCCGCCAGCGCGAACAGACAATGCCGGTTCGCGCGTGTCAGGTATTGCTTCACCGAGCTGGCGGAGACACCAAGACGCTCGGCAATCTGCGCATAGCTCAACTCGTCCAGATGAGCGAGCAGGAAGGCTTCCTTCACCTTGGGCGGCAGGCCGTCGAGGGCCTGATCCACCTGCCGCAGTGCTTCCAGCGCAAGGTGCTGCACTTCGGGCGAAGGCGCCACGGCTTCCGGCAAGGTCGCAAGCAGCTCGAGGTAGGCCTCTTCCAGCAACTGGCGACGATGGCGGTGGATCATCAGCCGCTTGGCCAACGTGGCGAGAAAGGGGCGCGGCTGCTGGATGTCGTGCGCGGCACCGCCCTCGATGACACTGACGAAAGTGTCCTGCGCCAGATCGGCAGCGACGAAGGCATCGCCCCCCAGCTTGCGCCTGAGCCAGCCGACCAGCCAGCCGTGGTGCGCGCTGTACAGCGCATGGACGTCGTTATGCGAATGAAACCCGGCGGCCGACACGGCGCCCTCCCTGCCGATCACTCGATGGCGACCGCTCTTCGTTAATGAGAACCACTCTCATCTTAACGCATCTTAACGAATCGCTGCCACGAACACCATCGGGCGACACGGCCCGCCGCCGCGCCTTCAGGCTAGCAAACCACCCCCGCGATGCTCGGACGGCAAGCCGAAGAGCTCGCCGCACACTTCCGCCGCCGCGCCGCTCACCGCGTCCGGCACGAACACGAAGAAACGCCACAGGCCAGCGTAGCGGTCCTGCAGCGCCTGGATCTCTGCGTGCGCCTCGTCGTGAGGGTCGTTCAGGAAGGCCAGGCCGCGGCTGATCTCCACCGGCACGGCGGCCTCTTTCATGACGGTGAGGGCCGGGCAGTACAGCACCACGTCCTCGAAAGACACGCCCAGCGAACCAGCGATCTGCCGCTCCAGGCGCGCACGTTCGCTGCGGTCGTGGTGCATGCGCGCCACCCACTGCGCGCGCTGCGCGTCCGGCACGCTGCGTGCCGACACCACGTAGCCACGCTTGAGCAGATCGCGTGACTGGAGCTTGCGTGCCAGCGACGACGCCCCCGCGACACCGCTGTGGATCAGGCGGTCGAGCAGGGTCCAGTCGTTGAGCTCCAGCAGGTCGCCCTCGCCCAGCACGCCGCGGTCGACCGCCTGCTCCACCGCCTTGGAAATCATCGCGCCGGCCACCACCTTGGTGTGGTGGTAGTACACCCGCTCGGTCAGGAAGTAACGCAGGCGCAGCACGCGGAGGATCTCGGAGCGGGCGTCCGGGCGATCCATGCCGTGCTTGACCAGGCGCACCACGAGGCGGTCATCGCGGATCGCGAAGGCGCGGAAGATGCGGTCGTCGTAGTCGTGCGACAGGCCGGCGAAGAAGCTGTCGCGGCGCAGGTAGTCGAGCAGATCGGCGTCGATCGCACCGGACACCATGTCCTGCATCCAGCGCGGCGACACCAGCGGCCCGGCGCCCAGCAGGCCGGCGACGATCTCGCGCAGGCCGAAGCGCGCCAGCGCCTCGCCCAGCTCGCCGGCCAGCAGAGCTCCGAGACGCGAGCCCTTGTCGTGGCGCGCGAACAGGCGTCGCTCGTCCTCCAGCGTGTGGCCGAAAGGCACATGGGTGACGTCATGCAGCAGGGCGGCCGCGCCGACGGCGGCTTCCTGTTCCGCCGACACTGCGCAACCGGCACGGCGAAGGCCTTCCACCATGCGGTGCGCCACGGTGCACACGCCGATGGAGTGATCGAAGCGCGTATGCAGCGCACCGGGATACACGAGGTAAGCCGTGCCGAGCTGCTTCACGCCACGCAGACGCTGCATCACCGGCAGGTCGAGCAAGGTGGTTTCGAGCGCGCTCAGCTCGATGTCGCCATGGATGGGGTCGCGCAGCAGCATGAAAGGACTTCCGGAGGGGCAAGCAGGAACGAGGGATTGCAGCGCGAGGCGCAGCGGCCGGCCGACCGTCACCCCTTCACCGCATTGCGCCCACTATACCGCCGTACCGTTTTGCGCCAGGGCGGGCGCCGGCCGGCAGCCCACGGCAGGCATTCTTGACCTGGCATCAGGCATGCGCGCACAGATTCCCCTTCGCCCGGCGTTCGCGGTAAATTCCGCCCTCCCGGTGTCACAACGCCAGCTTTTCGCAAAGGATGAGATCTTGACCTCCACCCAGACCACCACCCCGCCGAACGACATTGCAGAGAAGTTCACCGCCGCACGTGCCGCCGGCCGCGCAATCGACCAGTTCCCGGGTGCGGTGCCCACCAGTCTGGATGCGGCCTACGCCGTGCAACTGGCGGCCATTGCGCGCTGGCCCGATCCCATCAAGGGCTGGAAGGTCGCCCGCGTGAACCCGGCCTTTGCCGCGCAGTTCCCCGCCGAGCGTCTGATCGGACCGGCCTTCGCCCCCAACGTGCATCACGTCGAACAAGGCGGCGCAGCGACCTGCCCGGTGTTCGAAGGCGGCTTCGCAGCCGTCGAGGCAGAAGTCGTCATCGTTGTGGCGGCAGACTCGCCCGCCGGCAAGAAGGACTGGACCGCTGACACCGTCGCCCCGCTGGTGAAGTCCATGCACATCGGCGTCGAAGTGGCGAGCAGCCCGCTGGCCACGCTCAACGACCTGGGCCCGGGCGCCGTCATCTCCGACTTCGGCAACAACTGGGGTGTCGTCGTCGGCAAGGAAATCGCCAACTGGCGCGAACTGGAAACCATCGATGTCGAGACCTTCATCGACGGCAAGTCGGTCGGCACCGGCAAGGTTTCCATCAAGCCCGGCCCGCTGGGCGCACTGGCCTTCACGCTGAACAAGCGCGCCGAGCAAGGCGAGATCCTGCGTGCAGGTGACGTCATCTCCACCGGCATGATCACCGGCGTGCACGACATCGTCGCCGGCCAGCAATCGCGCCACGTCTTCGCCGGCGTCGGCGAAGTGGAAGTGAAGATCACGCGCGCTGGCGCGTAATCACCGGCGCATCACCACGGCGGGGCACGCCAGGCGCGCTGCCCCGTCGCTTGCCGGTCAGGTAAGTACGCCGTCGGCCTCGTCGCGGTAGGTCGCGGCAATCGTGACGATGCGCTCTTCGATGCTGAAGAAGGTGTCGAGGACGTCCGGATCGAAAATCCGGCCGCGCTGTTGCCGCATCATGTCCATCGCCTGGGCGTGCGGGAACGGTTCCTTGTAGCAGCGACGGCTGATCAGCGCGTCGTACACATCCGCCACGGTCATGATGCGCGCGCTCAGCGGAATGGCTTCGCCGGCCAGGCCTTGCGGGTAGCCCGTGCCGTCCCATTTCTCGTGGTGGCCATAGGCGATCTCGGCTGCAATCCGCAGGAAATTCTCGCCTTCGATACGGTCCGCCGCGCTGTGGATGATGGCGCGCCCGTACTCCGCGTGCTTCTTCATCTCCACGAACTCGGCCTCGGTCAGCTTGCCGGGTTTGAGCAGGATGTGGTCCGGCACACCCACCTTGCCGATGTCATGCAGGGGTGCGGATGCGAAGAGCAGCCCGATGTACTCCGGCGTAAGGATATCGAGGTGCCTGCCGTTGTCGCGCAGCGTCTCGGCAATCGCCCGCACGTAGTGCTGGGTGCGCTTGATGTGCGCGCCGGTTTCCGGGTCACGCGTTTCCGCCACGGCGGCCATCGAAACCATCGCGACCTGCTGGGCATTGGCCAGCTTGCGGAACCATGCATTGGCCCGCTGCCTTTCCATCGCAAAACGCGCGGTCGTGAACAGCACGAACAGCGTCGCCGCGACCAGGACAGGAAAAGCCGGCGACAGGAACAGACCCGCGCTGATGAACGCAAGCGCTGAGAAACCCAGCACCAGCGAGACGATTGCCACGGACCCCGCGCACAAACGCAGCGGATCGCGGAGTACGACGAACAAGCCGCTGACGCAGAGACCGACCAGCAGACAGATCGCGACAAGTGCGGCGCCCGCCCATGACGGCTGGCGGATGAAGGCGCCGGTGGCGAAGTTGTCCACCAGCGCAGCCTGGACCCTGAGGCCGGGGAACTGCGCGTCGAAGATGGTGCTGTGCAGGTCGTTCAGCCCCGCGGCGGACGAGCCGATGAACACCATCTTGCCGCGCACCTGTTCCGGCGCCAGACCATTGTTGAGTACATCCACCGCCGGAATCGACGGATACAGCGCTGGCGTCCCGCGCAGGCGCAACAGCGCGAAGCCCTTCTCATCGACAGGAATGGCGTGCTCGCCCACGCGGATCAGCGGCCCGTGACGATCCTGCTCGATGCGCGCGGCGGCCACCCCCTGCGCGCGCATGAAGGTCGCCAGCGAAAGATGCGGATAGATGACGCCGGCGTGCTGGATCAGCAGCGGCACCCTGCGCAGGATGCCGTCACTGTCCGCCTGGGTGTTCAGGAACCCACTGAACTTCATCTTCGACGCGAGCTCGGGCGTGTTGTCCAGCATCCCCTGCGCGTCGTGCAGCTTCAGCAGATCGGTGCGCCCGCTGAAGCTGAACTCCGGGCGCGGGTCGGCCGCCTTGCTAACGTGGTCGAAGTAGAAGAAGCGTGCGCCTACTGCGCCGGTCTTCTCCAGGACCTCCGCAAGGTAGCCATCGTTGTCGTGCAGGCCGTTGGCACCGACGACCGATATGTCCAGCCCGAAGTCCTGCTTGTAGGCCTTCTGGATGTTCTTGAGGGAGGTGCGATCCGGTTCAGCGAACAGGATGTCCAGGCCGATGGCGGCAGGCTGTACCGCTGCCACGCCGTCGATCAGCGCGGCGATGCGGTAGCGCGGCCAGGGCCACTGGCCGACCGCAGCCAGGCTGACGTCGTCGACGTCGATGACGAGCGCCCGTTGTAATGCCTGCCCCGGCGCCGACAGCCTGGTGTATGCATCGAGGAAAAGATTGTCGAGGCGGCTGGCAATGCCACCACCGCACAGCGAGGCCAGCCCCAGCAGCAGCGAGACGAGCACGCCGGCGCCAAGCATCCAGAGTTTCCAGCGCGCCGATAGATGGCCGGTCAGACCCTTGGGAGGACGCACGCGCTCAGCCCGTCAGAGAACCAGGATCTCGACGCGCCGGTTGCGCGGTTCGTCCGTGCCGGGAGGGGTTGGCACCAGCAGGTCCCGGGCACCGAAGGCGCGTACCGTCACCGACTTCAGTCCCGGCACTTTCTCCAGCAGGAATTTCTGCACCAGCTGGGCGCGCATCAGCGACAGCTTGTCGTTGACGGCATCCGTGCCCAGCGTATCGGTGTGCCCGATGACATGGACCTCGGTAGGCACGCGCAGCCTGATGGCCTCGATGATCTGCGGCAACTGCTGGTTCGAGCGCTCGATGAGGTCGGTGGAATTAAGTTCGAAGAAGATCGTGAAGGCCGCTGGCTTCAGCGGCTCGGCGGCGAGGACGTCGGCGTAGGCGCGGTCCACGTCTTCCTTCTTCAGGACCGACACCCCGGACAGGCCTGCGTTGCGCGTGGTCGTCACCGACCCATAGGCCTGGTCCACCACTTTCGAGTCCGTCGGGGTCGTGACGGTGATCGCGCCGGTCCTGCCCGTGGCATCCGGCAACAGCACGATGCTCGTGGATACCGTCCTGCATGCGCTGAGACAGCACAACACCAACAGCAGGAGGCAGGTGGAAAGGCGTCTCATCGGCCGTGGCCCGTCATTCTTCGCTGTCGATGATGAAGCGGGTGCCGCGCACCCCCACCGTCGCACGCGGTGTGCTCACCTGGACCGACCCGGGCGCCATCTTCGCCAGCCGGCCAGACGAATAGACCGCCCGCCCCTTCTTCAGCGCGACGGCAAAGTCGTATTGATTGTCTTCGGGGCGGAACACGTAGCGGCTGATCTCCAGCTCGCTCGACGCGCCGACGGCCAGCACCGTGCCATCGACGAACACGACACCGGCCGCTGAGCCGGGGCCCGCCACGACGGTATCGCGCTTCAACAACTGCATGCCCGCGGTGGCAGGAAGCTGCGCCTGATCGCGCGTCACGCTCACGCTACCCGTCGCACTCTTCAGGAATGCCACATGGGCGTCCTGCGCCAGTGCGTTACCAACCAGGACCCAGCTGGCTACCAGGCCAGCAATCAGGATACGCACCGTCTTCACATCCACCTCCGCAAATCAGGCGGTCGCCACACCCGGCACCGTTGGCCGGATTGCACCGCAATCAGCCGTTTACGGCTTGTAAGAGGTGAATCTGAAGCGTCAGTTCCGCCCGCGCCCACAGCCCTTGCCGGAGCCCGGCGTCACGCGCCGTCGCGATGCGCCCGCGCCATGTCCACGAAGGCGCGCAGGTAGTCGATGTCGGCATCCGCCTCGCGGTAGCCGAGGAAGATCTGCTTGGCCACGCCCTGCTTGCCCAGCTTCACCGGGGCCACGTCGAGCTTGCCGGCGTACTCCTCCACCAGCCAGCGCGGCAGCGCCGCCACGCCACGGCCGCTCGCCACCATCTGCAGCATGATGTCGGTGGTCTCGATGGGCTTGTGGCGCTTCGGCGCGATACCGGCGGGGGTGAGGAACTGGGTGTAGATGTCGAGGCGATCCACCGGCACCGGGTAGGTGATCAGCGTCTCGTCGGCGAGATGTTTCGGCAGCGCATGCGGCAGCTTGCGCAAGGGATGGTCGGGGCCGACCACCAGCACCTGCTCGTAGTCGAACACCGGCTCGAAGGTGAGCCCCGGTTTGTGCAGCGGGTCTGGCGTCACCAGCATGTCGATCTCGTAGCCGAACAGCGCACCGATGCCGCCGAACTGGAATTTCTGCTTCACGTCCACGTCGACCGCTGGCCAGGTGGCGAGATAGGGCGACACGATCTTCAGCAGCCACTGGTAGCAAGGGTGGCATTCCATGCCGATGCGCAGGGCACCCCGCTCGCCGCGCGCGAATTCCTTCAGGCGTTCCTCGGCGTAACTCAGTTGCGGCAGCAAACGGTTGGCCACGGCCAGCAGATATTCGCCCGCCTGGGTGGGGCGCAGGCCGCGGCCTTCGCGGTGCCACACCGGCAGGCCGAGCTGGTCTTCCAGCTTGCGGATGGTGTGGCTCAGCGCCGACTGGGTGAGGTGCAGCTTCTCGGCCGCAGCCGTCAGCGAGCCGTGTTCGTCCACGGCGCGGATGATGGCGAGATGGGTACGTTCGAGGATGGCCATGGCGGAGAACGTCCGGGTTGGTTCATCGGCAGCGCTCGTGAGCAGACCAATGAATGCAGCTCATCGATGAATGAAACAATACCATTTTTGTTCATGTATCGAGATCCCTAGGATGGCGACACTTCCCACATCCCTATGGTCCGCATCATGGCAATCACCCACAACCTCGGCTTCCCGCGCATCGGCGCGAAGCGCGAGCTCAAATTCGCCCTCGAGTCCTACTGGAAGGGAGAAAGCGCACTGGACGCGCTGAAGCAACGCGGCGCCGAGCTGCGTCGCCGCCACTGGCAGGACCAGTCCGCGCTGGATCTCGCCCCGGTTGGCGACTTCGCTTTCTACGACCAGGTGCTGGACATGAGCTTCACGCTGGGCAACCTGCCGGAGCGCGTGCAGGGCTTCCATGGCGACGAACTGGACAACTACTTCCGCGTGGCACGTGGCAGGTCGGCAAAGTCCTCCGAAGACAATACTTGTTGCGGTGGCAACCACGGCGGAGTGGCCGCCGGCGAGATGACCAAGTGGTTCGACACCAACTACCACTACATCGTCCCGGAGTTCACCAGCGATACACAGTTCAGACTGGATGCCTCGCGCCTGGTCGCGCAACTGCGCGAGGCCCGCGAACAGAAGGTGAAGAGCAAGCCGGTGATCATCGGCCCGGTGACCTACCTCGCCATCGGCAAGGCCAAGGACGATTCCGACCGCCTCGCCCTGCTGGAGCGGCTGCTACCGGTGTATGCCGAGCTGCTCGCCACGCTGGCCGCCGAGGGCGCGGAATGGGTGCAGATCGACGAGCCCATCCTCGTCACCGAGCTGGATGCCGACTGGCGCCATGCTTTCACCACCGCCTATCACGCGCTGAAGACCGCACCGGTCAAGCTGCTGCTGGCCACCTACTTCGGCCAGTTGCGCGACAACCTGGAATGGGCCGTCAAGCTGCCGGTCGCCGGCTTTCACCTGGACGCGGTGAACGCACGTGACGAAGTGCAGGTTGCGCTCACCCACCTGCCCAGCCACAAGGTGCTGTCGCTGGGCGTCATCAATGGCCGCAACATCTGGAAGAGTGACCTCAATGCCGTGCTGGAGTGGCTGCAACCGGTGGCCGAGCGCCTCGGCGAGCGCCTGTGGATCGCGCCGTCCTGCTCACTGCTGCACGTCCCGGTGGATCTGGACAGCGAAGAAAAGCTGGATGGGGAGATCCGCTCCTGGCTCGCCTTCGCCAAGCAGAAACTGGCCGAGCTGTCGGTACTGGCCAGCGCGCTGAGCCATGGTCGCGACAGCGTGAAGGACGCACTGGCCGCCAACGCCGCCGCCATTGCAGCGCGTCGTGCCTCGCCGCGTGTGAACAACCCAGCGGTAAAGGCGGCGGTCGCGAAGATCACCGCGCAACTCTGCCAGCGCAACAGCACCTATGCCACGCGTGCCGCAAAGCAGGCCGCACTGCTGAAGCTGCCGAAGTTCCCGACCACCACCATCGGCTCGTTTCCGCAGACTGCCGACATCCGCCACGCCCGTAGCGAGTACAAGGCCGGCCGCCTCGACGATGACGGTTACCGCATCGCCATGCAGGCCGAGATCGCCCGCAGCGTGCGCGAGCAGGAAGCGCTGGGGCTGGACGTGTTCGTGCACGGCGAGGCCGAGCGCAACGACATGGTGGAGTACTTCGGCGAGCAGCTCGACGGCTACGCCTTCAGCCAGTTCGGCTGGGTGCAGAGCTACGGCTCGCGCTGCGTGAAGCCGCCCATCCTGTTCGGCGACATCAGCCGCCCGAAGGCGATGACCGTGGAGTGGATCCAGTACGCCGCGTCGCTCACCCGCAAGCCGATGAAGGGCATGCTGACCGGCCCGGTGACCATCCTGAACTGGTCCTTCGTTCGCGACGACCAGCCACGCTCAGTGTCCTGCCAGCAATTAGCCCTCGCCATCCGCGAGGAAGTGCAGGACCTGGAGCGCGCCGGCATCCGCGTGATCCAGATCGACGAGGCCGCGTTGCGCGAGGGCCTGCCGCTGCGCAAGGCACAGTGGAAGGAGTACCTGTGCTGGGCGGTCGAGTCTTTCCGCATCACCGCCAACGGCGTGGAGGACGAGACACAGATCCACACCCACATGTGCTACTCGGAGTTCAACGACATCATCGCGGCCATTGCCGACATGGATGCTGACGTGATCACCATCGAGACCTCGCGCTCCGACATGGAACTGCTGGATGCCTTCGAGAATTTCCAGTACCCGAACGAGATCGGGCCGGGCGTGTACGACATCCACTCGCCCAACATCCCGAGCGAGGCGCACATCGTGTCCCTGATGCGCAAAGCCGCCGAGCGCGTGCCGGCCGAGCGCCTGTGGGTCAATCCGGACTGCGGCCTGAAAACCCGCCAGTGGAACGAGGTACTGCCGGCACTGACCAACATGGTGGCGGCCGCGAAGACCCTGCGCAGCCAGCTGGCCTGATCCAGCCCGCTACAATCGACAGCCCCGGCCACATGCCGGGGCTTTTTGCATTCCCGGCCTTGCGCCGGGACTCTTTGCGTTCCCGGCCCCCGTGCCGGGATTTGTCGTTTCCAGCCGGCGACCGTACATCATGAAAATCTTCAACCGTCGAATCCGCATCCGCGAGTACAGCCTGCCGGTATCCATCGGCTTCTACGAAGTCGAGAAGCAACGCCCGCAGCGCGTACTGATCGACATCGACCTGCGCCTCGCCCCCCTCACGCAGGCGATGCCGGACGACGTTCAGGCCACGGTGAACTACGACGTCCTGCACAAGGCCATCCCCGGCCTGGTGGCCGGCCGCCATTTCGATCTGCAGGAGACCCTGTGCCACGAACTGCTGGCACTGTGCGCGAGCTTGCACGGCGTGACTGGCGCACGCGTATGGGTGCGCAAGCCGGATATCTATACGGACTGTGAAAGCGCGGGCTACGAAGCCGAGGTCGAGCTGAGCGCCTGATCCGGCGGGGTTGATGCGCGCGATCAAGGCCATTCCCGAAAATGAGCGGAGAGCCGGCGGAAACCCGGCCGAAAACCCGGACAATGGCGGCCTGCCAGTTATCGCACGCCATTCCGGAAGCACCCCATGGAAATCAAGGTCAATTTTCTCGACAAACTCCGCCAGGAGGCGAAGTTCGACGACTTCACGGTCATTGCCGACCAGCCCATCCGCTACAAGGGTGACGGCTCGGCGCCGGGGCCGTTCGACTACTTCCTGGCCTCGTCGGCGCTGTGTGCCGCCTATTTCGTGAAGGCGTACTGCGACACACGCGGCATCCCGACCGAGCACATGCGCCTGTCGCATAACAACATCGTCGATCCGGAAAACCGCTACAAGCAGACCTTCAAGATCCAGATCGAGTTGCCGCCGGACATCTCCGAGAAGGACCGCGTCGGCATCTTGCGTTCTATCGACCGTTGCACGGTGAAGCGCGTGGTGCAGAACGTGCCGGACTTCATCATCGAGGAGGTGGAGAACCTGGACGCCGACGCGCAGGCCCTGTTGCTGCCGGGTGCCGAAGGCGTGAGCACGCGCATCGCGGGCAAGGACCTGCCGCTGGAGGACACCATCGCCAACATGTCCGCCCTGCTGGCGGACCTCGGCATCAAGATCGAGATCGCGTCCTGGCGCAACATCGTGCCCAACGTATGGTCATTGCATATCCGCGACGCGCACTCGCCGATGTGCTTCACCAACGGCAAGGGTGCGACGAAGGAAAGCGCGCTGGCTTCTGCCCTCGGCGAGTACATCGAGCGCACCAGCTGCAACCACTTCTACAACGACCAGTACTGGGGCGAGGAGTTTGCGGATGCAGACTTCGTGCATTACCCCAGCGAGCGCTGGTTCAAGCCGGGCAAGAAGGATGCGCTGCCGTCCGGCCTGCTCGACGACTACAGCCTGGCGATCTACAACGAGGACGGTGAGCTGCGCGGCTCGCACCTGTACGACACCAACTCCGGCAACACCGCACGCGGCATCTGCGCCCTGCCCTATGTACGCCAGTCGGATGGCGAGGTGGTGTACTTCCCCACCAACCTGATCGACAACCTGTTCCTCAGCAACGGCATGAGCGCCGGCAACACGCTGGCCGAAGCACAGGTGCAGTGCCTGTCCGAGATTTTCGAACGCGCGGTGAAGAAGGAAATCCTCGAAGGCGAGATCGCGCTGCCCGACGTGCCGGCCGAGGTGCTGGCGAAGTACCCGGGCATCGTCGCCGGCATCAAGGGGCTTGAGGAACAGGGCTTCCCGGTGCTGGTGAAGGACGCTTCACTGGGTGGCGAATTCCCGGTGATGTGCGTCACCCTGATGAACCCGCGCACCGGTGGCGTGTTCGCATCCTTCGGCGCGCACCCCAGCTTCGAAGTGGCGCTGGAGCGCAGCCTCACCGAGCTGCTGCAGGGCCGCAGCTTCGAAGGCCTCAACGACCTGCCCCAGCCCACCTTCGCCAGCAACGCGGTGACCGAGCCGAACAACTTCGTCGAGCACTTCATCGACTCCAGCGGCGTGGTGTCCTGGCGCTTCTTCAGCGCGAAGCACGACTACGAATTCGTCGAGTGGGACTTCTCCGGCAACGGCAAGCACTCGAATGAAGAACAGGCCGCTGCGCTGTTCAGCCTCCTGGAAGAGATGGGCAAGGAGGTGTACATGGCGGTGTATGACGAACTTGGAGCCCAGGCCTGCCGCATCCTCGTACCCGGCTACTCCGAGATCTACCCGGTGGAGGACCTGATCTGGGACAACACCAACAAGGCGCTGGCCTTCCGCGAAGACATCCTCAATCTGCACCGTCTTGACGACGATGCGCTGGAGGCCCTGCTCGAACGACTCGAAGAAAGCGAGCTGGATGAGCAGATGGACATCATCACGCTGATCGGTGTCGAGTTCGACGAAAACACCGACTGGGGTCAGCTGACGATCCTGGAACTGAAGCTGCTGATCAATCTCGCGCTGAAGCAGTTCGAGGACGCGAAGGATCTGGTCGAGTCCTTCCTGCAGTACAACGAGAACACCGTCGAGCGCGGCCTGTTCTACCAGGCGCTGAATGTAGTGCTGGAAGTGCATCTGGACGAGGACATGGAACTGGCCGACTACGAGGCCAGCTTCCGCCGCATGTTCGGCAACCCGCGTATGGATGCCGCGCTGGGCGCCCTCGACGGCAGCGTGCGCTTCCATGGCCTGACGCCGACGAACATGAAGCTGGAGGGGCTCGACCGCCACCAGCGCCTGATCAACAGCTACCGCAAGCTGCACGCAGCGCGTGCAAAGGCAGTGGCGCGCGCCGCCAAGTAACAGAGTCGTCGCGAATGCACAGAGGCCCCATCCCGCATTGGCGGGATGGGGCCTCGGCATTTGTGAAGCGAGACTGTGAAACGAAACTCCGGCGCAGTTCAGCGCGAGGCGATCACTGCGATCGGGTCCAGCACCACTTCGTCGCAGTTCGGGCCTTCGCCCGCGCGGTCCAGCACGAGGAAATCACTCACGTCATCCAGTGCCAGCAGCGGGTGATGCCAGGTGCCGGTGGCGTAGTTCACGCCCTGCCCCGGCTGCGCGAGGAAACAGCGCAGATCACGCGCCGTGGGCGGTTCGCCGGCTGGCGCCACCACCACGAGATACGGCAGGCCGGACAAGGGCACGAAAGCCTGTGACCCGCGCGGGTGACGCTCCATCATCACGACGAAGAACGGCAGCGCGCGCGGCAAGCCGCGGAAGATGCTGACGATGACGCGACCACCCTCGCCGGGGTCCAGCGTGGCGAGGTCGTGGAAGCGCTCGGTGTTGCCGGCGTTGATCGGGAAGTGACGCACCGCGTCGCTCGCCTCGATGACATCACCGAACGGCGCGAAGGCCTCGCGGGTCAGCGGCTCGACGGTAAGCGTCAGCGCCGTGTCCAACTGGGTGCTCATGCGCTGGCCACCTTGCCCCACAGGCGCAGGCGGCTGACGCCGCCGTCGGGGAAGACGTTGAAGCGCACATGCGTCACCGGCCCCAGCGCGGCAGACGGCGTGAAGGTGTGCACCGCATCCATCTGCAGCTTCTGCGGGCCCAGCAACTCCTGCCAGAACATGCTCTGGGTGATCAACGACTGGTCGGTGCCACCCTGCATGCGTGCGGCCTGCAGCGAGCACGCGTCGGGGAAGTTGCCTTTGAAGAATGCGGTGTCGACTTCCACTTTCTCGATGATGCCCGGCGCAGCCAGCGCGACGATGCACCAGTCATTGCCCGGTTCGCGGCGGCGGCGGGTCTCCCAGCCATCGCCCATGTTCACGCCACGGCCCGGCAGCAGCAGCGAGGATGCGAGGCCGAAGTGCTCGTTGTTGGCAGCCACGATGTAGGCGCCGTTGATCGAGGCAGCGAGATCCAGCTCCGCGCCACCGATGGCCCAGTCACCGCTCGGGCGACCATAGACCCGCAGGCGGGCGACGCCGCCATCCGGATAGATGGACAGGCGCACGTGGGTCCACGTGTCGGTGCTGTGCAGCGCGTGGTAGTGATGGCTGTTGCCCTTCAGGGAGACGGTGCCCAGCAGGGACGTCCAGCGCGTGCTGGCGTCCGCTTCGCCATTGGTGACGTGGCAGGCTTCCAGCGAGGCGCCGGGCGGGTAGTTGCCGGTGAAGTGGCGGGTGTCGATGTCCACGCCGACGAGGCGGCCGGGACGCGCCAGGCGGATCACGCACCAGTCGTTGCCGGGGCCGCGCTTGCGGCGGCTCTCCCAGCCGTCCATCCACTTGCCGTGGTCGTCGTACTTGCCGGGGATGAACACCGGCTCTTCCGGCGCCAGCATGCGCTCGCGCGGGGCGAAGAACTCGTCGCTGGCGGCTACCGCCTGCGCGCCCAGGCGCGGGTCGGCGAGGTTGGTATAGCGACGGGTGAAATCGGGTGCATCGGGATCGAGAGCGACGACGGCCATGAGGAGAGTCCTTGTGTTGCTTGTGATTGCGGTACGGCGACTGCAGGTGGGCTGAGGCCTTGGCGAGCCTTCCGGCAAAGCTTAGCTTCTGCGCGCCGCTGCCGGAGGAATGATCACTATTCCGGATCTAACTGAATACAGTTTGATGTGGCAAACTGTACCGGAATCTGCGCGGAAGGTCTGCCACAATCCACGGCACCTGTTCCAGCATTCTTTTCCCGGCACTCTCCGAAACCGGCCCGAACAAATGAAGCGACGCCAACCCATCGCCCCGCTGGACACCGATCCGCCCGCCGCCGGTAAAACCCCGGCCGCCCGTGCTGCGGCCGCCAAAGCCGGCCCGCGCAAGCGGGACAACGTCGGCGCGGCGGACGCACGCATCTACGACGCGATCTTCCAGGCCGTGATGCTCCACCGCCTGAAGCCCGGCATGAAGCTGCCGGAACCGCAGCTGTGCGAGCTGTTCGGAGTGAGCCGCACGCTGGTGCGCAAGGCCCTGCAGCGCCTGGCCGGCGATCACATCGTGGATCTGCGCCCCAACCGTGGCGCCGTGGTGGCCTCGCCGACGCCGGAAGAAACCCGCGAGATCTTCGCCGCGCGCCGCGCCATCGAGGCGGCCATCATGCCGCTGGTGATCGCCAACGCCACGCCAGCCCGCATCAAGGTGCTGCGCGAAGCCATCGACGCCGAGCACGAAGCGCTGCACCAGCCCTCGCAGCGCGAATGGGCGCAACGCGCGGGCGGCTTCCATACCCTGCTCGCCGAGCAGGGCGGCAACCGCGTGCTGGCCGCCTTCCTCACCCAGCTGATGTCGCGCTGCTCGCTCATCGTCGCGCTGTACGAGGCACCCGGCGACGCGCTGTGCGAACACGAGGAACACGCCGAACTGGTGGCCCGCATCGCCACCGGCGACACAGCCGGCGCCATCGCCCTGATGGATGCCCACCTGCACGCGCTGGAAGCGCGCATCCGCCTGCCCAAGCCGGAAGAAGCCCCCGACCTCGCCGCCCTGCTTGGCCTGGGCGCCTGAGCGTCCAGGCGCGTGAGTATTTAAGGGCGCCCCCAGTGGCGCCCTCGCTGCAGCCCTCCCGCTTCCCGCTCTCACCCCCGCTCCCTCTTTCGTCCGGCGCCGCGACACCTGACGAAAGACGTCGCTTGCGCGTCCCCGCCGACGCACCGCCCCATCGGCCTCTGTCCCGGTAGCGCGCCCGTTTCTTCCCCTGCTCGTCGCCATCGGCGCCGGCCGTCAGCCCGGTCCGCCGCACCAAGGCCGCGCGCATCCATGCCCGGGAACGGTGCGGCGCGCATTGATCGTCGCCAGCCCGGGAATCACAACGTGTTGATTTAAAAGAAAAACCATTCCCGGACCTAAGTGGACCGGTTGTTGCGTGTATACACTTAAGAAACGTAACGGATACGTTTCAGATTTTGTCGCATACAATCGCCCGGAGAACTGAAATGGACCGTCGCAATTTCCTGCTTTCATCGCTGGCCGCCGGTGGCGCGCTGGCCCTGCCCTCGCTGGCCCACGCCAGCACCGCCTACAGCGCCAGCAACCCGCTGAAGATCGGCTTCTGCTACCCCGGCCCCATCGGTGACGTGGGCTGGACCTACCAGCATGAGTTGGGCCGTCGCCTGGTGGACAAGACTTTCGGCAAGCACGTGAAGACGATGTACATCGAGAACGTGCCGGAGACGGCGGACGCCGAACGCGTGATCCGCCAGTTCATCCAGCAGGGCTGCAACATGGTGTTCACCACCTCCTTCGGCTTCATGGAGCCGACGCTGCGCGTGGCGAAGCTGTTCCCCAAGGTCACCTTCGAGCACGCCACCGGCTACAAGACCGCGCCCAACATGGGCATCTACCAGACGCGCTTCTACGAAGGTGCCTACCTGCTCGGCATCCTCGCCGGCAAGATGACCAAGACCAACACGCTGGGCTTCGTCGCCTCGGTGCCGATTCCCGAGGTGCTGCGCAACATCAACGCCTTCACGCTCGGCGCGCGCAGCGTCAATCCGAAGATCCAGACCAAGGTGATCTGGGTGTACTCCTGGTACGACCCGGGCCGCGAGCGCGAGGCCGCCGAGACGCTGGTCGCCCAGGGCGCCGATGTGATGTACCAGAACACCGACTCACCGGCGATCGTGCAGGTGGCGCAGGACAAGGGCCTGTTCGCCTTCGGCCAGGACTCCGACATGCTGAAGTACGGCCCGAAGTCGCACCTCTCCGCCAACACGGTGAACTGGGGCGTGTACTACGTGAAGAAGGTGCAGGAAGTGCTGGACGGCAAGTGGAAGCAGGAAGACACCAAGTGGGGCATGAAGGAAGGGATGATCGAATTGTCCCCGCTCAACGCCGCCGTGCTCGCCGACGTGGCGAAGCTGTTCAACCAGAAAAAGGCCGACATCGTTGCCGGCAAGTTCAATCCCTTCGCCGGCGAGATCCGCGACAACGAAGGCAAGGTGCGCGTGGCCGCCGGCCAGGTGCTGCCCGAGTCCGAACTGTGGTCGCTGAAGTGGTATGCCGAAGGGGTGCAGGGCAAGGTGCCGAGCTGACCGGCCATCGCCTGAAGAACGCGCCGTCACTCCCGCAGCCGCGGGAGTGACGGCCAGTCAAGGACGGAACCAACGAATCATGGACATCGATTTCTCAAGCATCACCGAGTACCAGCGCTACAAGCTGATGGCCAGCCTCATCGTGCCGCGGCCCATCGCACTGGTGACCACCATCGGCGAGGACGGCACCATCAACGCTGCGCCTTTCAGCATGTTCAACATGCTGGGCGAAGAGCCACCGCTGGTGATGATCAGCATCAACCGCGACAAGAGCGGAAAACTCAAGGACACCGCGCGCAACATCCTCGCCAACGGCGAGTTCGTCGTGCATCTGGCCGACGAGGACATCGCCGAGCGCATGCACCGCTGCGGCGACCGCCTGCCACCGGACATGAGCGAACTGGTGCACGTCGGCCTGACGCATTCGCCCTCGCGCGGCGTACGCCCGCCGCGCATCGTCGAAGCGCCGGTCGCCTTCGAGTGCAGGCTGTGGGAGAAGCTGGAGACGCCCAGTCGCCACATCTTCATCGGCCAGGTGCTGTGGCTGCACGCGCGTGAAGGCCTGGTCGACACCGAGAAGTGGCGCGTGCGCCTGCAGGACTACTTTCCGGTCGGCCGCTTCGGCGCCAGCTTCTACACCACCACCCGCGACCGCTTCGCAATCAACGCCGATGGCGGCGAGAGCAGCGCGGATCGCAGCACCACCATCGACGAGATCTGAGGACGCTTCCATGAGCACTGACATGAACAACACCGACGAACATTACATGCGCCTCGCCATCGAGGCCTCTCGCACCGCCCTCGATGAAGGCAACTTCCCGTACGGCGCCACCCTGGTCAGCGCCGACGGCAAGACGGTTCACGTCTCACGCAACAACCAGGTGACGACACAGGACTGCACCGGCCATGCGGAAGTGGTCCTCGTGCGCGAGGCGGCGCAGCAGTACGGCCCGGCGATCCTCGAAGGCGCGACGGTGTATGCCAGCGGCGAACCCTGCGCGATGTGCAGCGGTGCCATGTTCTGGGCCGGTGTATCACGCGTGGTGTTCGGCATGTCCTCGCCCACCATCAACGCGGTGGGCGGCGCGCCCTGGCTGCAACGCCGCACACACGAAGTCCTGCACGACGCCTCGCGTCAGGTGCAGGTGGACGGCCCGCTGCTGGAGGAGGAAGCCACCGCAGTGCTGCGCGATTTCGTCGCACGCTGAAAGCAGGCACCTGCCCTCTCGTACAAGGCCTTCACAACAATTGAAACCGCAAGAGAAACGGCGCTGATACGGACGCTCACCACACTGCGCACACCGCAGAAAGACATCTGCGGAAATCTCTCACCCAGCACAGGAGCGCAAGAAAATGAAAGTCCGCATCATCCTCGCCAGCCTCGCCCTCATCGCCAGCACCCAGAGTCACGCCGTGCTCGCACTCAACAGCCTTGCCCTCAATGGCGCGGCCATCAACGGCACCTCGATCAAGGGCATCAACATCCTCAACAGCGCGCAACTCAATGCCATCACGCTGAACGCCCTGAACCTCAATGCGCTGAATCTGAACGCGCTGAACCTCAATGCAGCGCACGTGAACGGCGCCTCGAACGGACCGGCCGCACACTTCGACGCCATCCTGCTGCATCCCGCAGTGATCCGTCCCTGATGCGCGGTCCGCTACTGCACCCGGCAAGCGCCGGGTCTGCAGAGCGCAGCCTGCTCGATACCCTGGTCCGCCTGCGGGCGCGGCCGGGGCAAGCACTCGCAGTCGACGCGATCATCCGTGACTGCGCCTGTCACCATCAGCTTGACGAGCAGCAAGCCTGCGCGGCACTCAGTGCGTTCAGCCAGCGGGGCTGGCTGGTTCTGGCACCGCCGGGACAATGCCGCCTGACTTACCTGGGTTACGCGCAGTTACAGTTGTAGGCCGGTGCCGACACGGACGGAGGGGATGCTCTTGGTAATATCGCGGCTGCCGTATCCCGCCGCACCTTCAGGAGGTCCCGATGTCCCTGCTCCAACGCCCCCTTCATGCCGTCATGCTGAGCCTGCTGCTTGCCGCACCGCTCGCACAGGCCCAGGTTCCGCCCCCGCACGTTCCCACGATCGATCTCTCCGAAGAGGCGAGCCGCACCGTCGCCAACGACATGGCCGCAGCGCAGGCTTACGTGGAGATGAGCGACCGCGATCCCGCCGCACTGGCACGCAAGGTCAACCAGCGCAGCGCGGAGGTACTCGCAGCGCTGAAGCCCTACAGCCAGGTCAAGGTCCAGTCCGCCGGTATTTCCACCTATCCGGTGTATGCCCGCAACGGCGGCCAGATCGAAAGCTGGCGCATGCGCAATACCCTGAACCTTGAATCGCGCGACATCCCCGCCCTGTCTGAAGCGGTCGGCAAACTGCAGACGCTGGCCGCGGTCGACCAGTTGCAACTGCGCCCTTCGCCCGAGACCTTCCGCAAGGCACGCGACGAAGCCATGGTTGACGCCCTGAAGGCCGTCGAAACCCGCGCCACGGTAGCTGGCAACGCACTGGGCAAGAAGGTGCGCCTGCGCAGTGTCAGCATCGGTGACAGTGGTGGTCGCCCGCCAATCATGTATCGCCGCGCACCGATGGCGATGGCCGCCGCGGAAGCCGCGCCCGCTCCAATCGAGGCAGGTGAAAGCCAGGTCAGCGTGACCGTCAGCGGCAGCTTCGAACTCCAGTAAGAAGACAACACAGGGGAACGGCGGCTTGATCGCACTCATCCAGCGTGTCCGCCACGCCAGCGTCAGCGTGGCGGGCGAAGAGATCGGCCGCATCGGCCCGGGGCTGCTGGCCTTCGTCGGTGTACAGCGCGAAGACGACGAAGCCCGCAGCAAGCGCCTGCTGGAACGTGTGCTGACCTACCGCGTGTTCGGTGACGATGCCGGCCGCATGAACCGCTCGCTGCGCGATACCGACGGTGGGCTGTTGCTGATCTCTCAGTTCACGCTGGCCGCCGATACCCGCAGTGGCACCCGGGCCAGCTTCACGGCCGCCGCCGAACCGGCGCGGGCGCAGGCACTGTTCGACCAGTTCGTCGCACAGGCGCGCGCGACGCACGCAGACGTGGCCTGCGGTCGCTTCGGCGCCGACATGCAGGTCAGCCTGCTGAATGACGGACCGGTTACCTTCTGGCTGGAAGCATGACGGGCCGAGCACTCGCGACCCGCACCACCACCCGCTTCGCCACTCGCGTTGCCACCCTCTCGCTCATCGCCCTGCTGACGGCCTGCGGCACGACGCCCACCGCGCCCCCGCCAGCCAGCCCTGCGCCGGGCGTCAGGCAGGACAGCTTCCGCCTGCATGACACGGCGGATGCCAACGAGATCGTGCTGACCGCGCTCGGCCTGCTGGACACCGGCTACCAGTTCGGGGGCCGCAACCCGGAAGCCGGGCTCGATTGCAGTGGCATGGTGAGTTACGTCGTCGAGCAGGTGACGAAGCGACGCCTGCCGCACAATGCCGCGCAGATCGCGTCCCTGACGCGCAGCATCCCGCGCAGCGAACTGCGGCCGGCCGACCTGGTGTTCTTCAACACCAGCGGCAAGCCGTACTCGCACATGGGGATCTACCTCGGTGACGGCAAGTTCGTGCACGCGCCGTCCACCCGCGGGAAAGTACGAGTGGAGCGCATCGACATGGCGTACTGGAACACGCGCTTCACTGGCGCACGCAGCCTGTTCTGAACATGGCTGGCGCGCACAGCAGCGCTCATTTGAACATCGCGTCGTAGCGCCGCTGCATTTCCTCCGGCGTCACCTTTTCGATCTCGTGGCCGATCATCCACTCATGGCCGAAGGGGTCGCGGATCTTGCAGGAGCGCTCACCATAGAACTGGTCGGTCGGCGGCATCAGCATCACCGCGCCCGCCTCCACAGCGCGTGCGGCCAACGCATCGGCATCGTCCACATGCAGGTGGACCGATGACGCCACGCCGCCCACCGACGGCGGCGCCAGGCAGTCGAACTCCGGGTATTCGTCACTGAGCATCAGCACCGCCGGCCCGATGTCCAGCTCGGCATGACCGATGCGACCACCCGGCTCGACCAGGCGGAAGCGCTCACGCGCACCGAAGACCTTCACGTAGAAGTCGATGGCTGCCGCGGCGCCATGCACGCGCAGATAGGGGAAGACTTCCTTGATGCGGGGCGCAGCGGGACCATTGTTTTGCAGTTCAGGCATGACGGCACTCCGTAAATGGGGACGCTTGCAGTGTGGTCCGCACGGCCGGCCCGGTATTGGAAAAATATCCCGCGCAGGGCCGCTGATCCGGCGGCACGCTGCGGCCACTTGCCATGGCCACCTTATTGCGGCCACCTTATGACGGCCACCTCATCGCCCGGGCAACATCTCCCTCTCAGGCAGTGTCCTCTGCAATACTGGTGCTGCCCGGATAGTGGTTCGCCAGCAGGAATTCGCGCGGGGTCAGTCCGCTGAAGGCACGGAATTCCATGTTCATGTGCGACTGGTCGTAGTACCCGGCAGCTAGCGCCAGTTCGGCCAGCGAGCCCGCGACAATGCCGTCTGCCGCAGCGGGAGGCTGCCGCAGATGTTCCAGCAAGTGGCGGAAACGCAGCAACCGGGCGTAGTGCTTCGGCGACACGCCGACATGCCTGCGGAAGGCTGCCTGCATGGCGTTGCGCGAATAGCCCGCCTGTTCACGCAAGGCCTCGATGCCCGTGCCGCCATGTCGCGCCTCCATTTGCGCCAGCATCCAGCACAGGCCGGCATCGACAGGTGCGGCACGCTGCAGGCGCTCCACCAGCCAGTCGACCGCCAGCCGTATCCGTGAGTCCGCGTCGGGCGCGGCAAGGCAGCGCCCGGTGAGCGCGGCCGCTGCATCGCGCAGCAGGTCGTCGAGATCGAGGGTCAGATCGGTTGCCGCGTGGAGCGAATGCCCCAGCACCCTGTGCGCTGCCAGCGGCCGCAGGCGCAAGCCAAGCACGCAGAGGCGCGCAGAAGGTGCCTGCACCACGAAGGCCCGGCTGTGCAGACCGGTGACGCAGCTCAGGGGCGTCGCCACGCAGCGCTCGCCGATCACGTCCTGGTAACGCCCTTCCAGCTGCAGGATCAGTTCCACCGTGCCGCCGGGAAATACCCGCTCGCGGGCCTGCGCAAGACGACCGTCGAAGTGCCAGATCAGCTCGACCGCGCCAGCAAGTGGCGATCCACGCGGCGGTACCCACCAGGCGCTGTGCCAGCGGCCCTGGTCGGTATCGACAATGGAGTGAGCGATCGAATCAGCGATCGGATGCGAGGCCACGGCGATCCTCCGGAGCGCAGGCGGACGGTGCCGCCCATGCTACGCCGGCCGCCGCGGGCGCGGGCGCGGGGATCAGGCGCGCTGGGCTTCGCTACGCAACTGGCTGGCGGCCACGCGGTTGCGACCACCGTCCTTGGCCAGGCGCAGGCTCTGTTCGGAGCGTCGCACCAGGGTGTCGGCATCGCCGACATGGCCATCGCGACTGGCCGCACCAACGCTCAGCGTGACCTGCACGTGGAGCATGCCGGAGACGATCTCGGCCCGCTCCACGGCCTGCCGCACCCGCTCGCCACAGGCCACGGCGGCCTCCAGCGGCGTGTCCGGGCAGACCACGAGGAACTCGTCGCCACCGCTACGCGCGATGATGTCCTGACTGCGGATGGCCTGGCGCATCGCCACTGAAATCTGGCGCAGCACCGAGTCGCCCACCTCGTTGCCATAGGTGTCATTCACCTTGCGGAACTGGTCTACGTCGATGACCAGGCAGGAGATGGGTCGCTGCGTGCGGGTGGAGGCGCTCCACTCCTGTTGCAGGCGCTCGGCGATGAAGCGACGGTTGGGGAAGCCGGTCAGCGCATCCAGCAAGGCGACTTCCTGCAGGCGCCGGTTGGTCACGGCCAGTTCCGCCGCAAAGTGGCGGATCTCTTCGCGGTCGTTCTCGATCTCGCGTTGCAGTGCCGACACGCGCTGGCCGGCACGGATGCGTGCGATCAGCAGCTTGGCACTGATCGGCCTGCCAAGCAGGTCATCAACCCCCGCTTCAAGTGCAGCCACCTGTGCCGTTTCGTCGGCACGTTCGGCGGTCGCCAGTACGTAGATGTGGCGACCGATGCGGGTCTGGCGCAAGGTGCGTACGAGTTCTTCACCGCTCATGCCGGGCAGCGCCCAGTCCACCACCAGGATGTCCGGCTGGAAATCCAGTGCGGCCTCGGCGGCCAGATGGCCGTCGCGCGCCTCGGCCACGTCGAAACCGGCCTCCAGCAGCACATGCATGACCTGGCGGCGCACCCCTTCGTCGTGCTCGGCCACCAGCACGCGCAAGCGCGAGCCGGCAGGCTGCTCCAGCGGACCGGCGGCGCGCAGTGCGGCGCGAGCCTGGGCGTCGTCCTTTGCAACAGTCTCCACATGCATCACCGCGGGCACTTCCACGGCATCGAGCCCGAGCCCTTCCGGCAGGCTGTCGGCGTCGGCCGGGGCTTCTTCCTCCGCCTGCGAAGCCTGGCTGATGTGAGTGAAAGGCGGCATCTTCTGCGCATGGATGTTGAGCAGCGCGCCCCACTCCACCCATTCGCCGGCAACGTGGTCGCACAGGGTGACCATCTGAGGTTCGTCGAAGGACAGGCGGGAGCCCTGGATCAACAGGCGCTTCATGTGCATCGGCCGCTGCGCTTCGTTTGCCACGCACAGCTCGCCGAGCTGGCGCGACGTGGCGAGCGACTGGGTGATGACGTATTCGCGCGAGCCCTCAGGGGCGGCAATCGTGGCCGGGTCTTCGTACTGGAACACAGCGTCGGTAAACAGCTTGGGCAGCCCCCAGTCGGCCAGCATCGCCGAACCCAGCTCGGCGTGGCTCATGGCGAAAGCACGCCGCTCGGCCTGCATCATCGCCAACGGACCGTCACGGCCGTTTTGTTCGATGAGCTTCGAGTATTCCTGCGGGTGCAGGGTCGCCAGGGCCAGCTCGCCGACGCGGGCCAGCAGGCCCAGGCAGTAACTCTCGTCGGCAGCAGCAACCCGGGTGCGCAGGGCCAGGGCCTGGCTGGTGACCGCCATCGCCAGCGATACCGACCAGAAACGGCCGTAGTCGAAGGTTTCGCAGGCACCGGCGCGGTAGTTGGTGAGCAGGGAGAAGCCGAGCGCCATCGCCCTCACGGCGGGCAGGCCCAGTACGGTCAGGGCGTCCTGCACCGAGGCGATGGGGCGACGACCGAAGCCGATGACACCGTTGGCGGCCTTGATGAGGCGGCCAACGAAAGCCGGGTCTGTACGGATGACGCGGGCCAGCTCCGCCATGGAGACGTCGTCATGCTGCGTCAGACGCATGATGGCCAGTGCGACCCCCTTGGGCGACGGCAGGTCCCCAGAGGTCTTGAGTTGTTCGAACTGGCTCAGGTCGATCGGCATTGCTGCAACTCCGTGCGGTTCGGGTCAGTGCCTATTGGCATTCGTTGGGGGGACACTGCCGGACCATCACCGGAAATTACGGATCGCCACCCATCCAGCTTTAAGGCTGGCGGCAGTAAATCGCTGACCGGCCACCCTTTGCAGGCGCCAGAAAGGCCTGAGGCGCTTCCGAATCAAGGATTTAGCTGGCGCTCACCGGAAACGCCGCAATCACTGCCCATGCGGGCAAGCGCGGTCGCAGGCTGGCGATCAGGCCTTGTCCGTATGGGCGCAAAACCATTGCCGCCGCCATAATGCGGCCGCCTGCCCGGTTCGGCGGCACCTGCCCACATGCCGCCCAGGCAACAGGGCCCGCGCAGCGTACGCGGACCACCCTCAGGAGGATCAACTTGAAGCCTTTCTTGCTGTTGGCCAACGCCATCGACCGGGTGACCCGCGTCTTCGGTTACGTGGCCGCCGCGCTGGTCATGCTCGCCTGCCTGGTCAGTGCCGGCAACGCGCTGAGCCGCTACCTGTTCTCCATCAGCTCCAATGCCTGGCTCGAAGTCCAGTGGCACATGTTCGCCGGCATCGTGATGCTGGGCGCCGCCTGGACGCTGCGGCAGAACGAGCATGTGCGGGTGGATGTCTTCTACGGCCGCCTGGCCCCGCGCACCAAGGCCTGGGTGGATCTGCTGGGCCTGCTGGTCTTCCTGATGCCGGCCATGATCCTGCTGCTCGAAATGAGCTGGCCTTACTTCGTGAATTCGTGGATCTCGCAGGAGACGCAGAACCCGGCCGGCGGCCTCAAGGTGTGGCCGGCGCGGCTGATGCTGCCGGTGGGCTTCGCGCTGGTCACCCTGCAGGGCATTGCCGAGATCATCAAGCGCATCGCCTACCTGCGCGGTGACATCCAGATGGACACCCACTACGAAAGGCCGCTGCAATGAACCTGCTCGAGTGGATGCCGCCGCTGATGTTCAGCGGCCTCGTGCTCTTCATGCTGATGGGGTTCCCGGTGGCGTTCTCGCTGGCCGCACTCGGGCTCGCCTCGGCCGCGCTCAGCATCTACATGGGCTTCTTTCCGCCGGAGTTCATGCAGAGCCTGCCGCTGCGGGTGTTCGGCATCCTGTCGAACGACCTGCTGCTGGCGATCCCCTTCTTCACCTTCATGGGGGCGATCCTCGAACGCTGCGGGCTGGCGGAAGACCTGCTGGAGGGCACGGGCCAGCTCTTCGGCGGCGTGCCGGGTGGCCTGGCCTACGCGGTGATCATCGTCGGCGCGATCCTCGGCGCCATCACCGGCACGGTGGCCGCGTCGGTCATCGCGATGGGCATGATCTCGCTGCCGATCATGATGCGCTACGGCTACAACATGCGCATCGCCACCGGTGTGATCGCCGCCTCCGGCACCATCACCCAGCTCATTCCGCCGTCACTCGTACTGGTGGTGCTGGCTGACCAGCTGGGTCGCTCTGTCGGCGACATGTACGCAGGCGCCATCGGCCCGTCCATCCTGCAGACGGCGCTGTTCATGCTGTTCATCTTCATGGTGGCGATCTTCCGCCCGCAGTACGTGCCGCCCTTGCCTGAAGAAGTGCGTACGCTGCGCGGCTGGCCGCTGTGGCGCCGCGTGCTGTGGGGCATGGTGCCCAGCATCGTGCTGATCTTCCTCGTGCTCGGCACCATCTTCATGGGCGTGGCCACGCCGACCGAGGCCGGTGCGATGGGCGCCGTGGGCGCCATGTTGCTGGCCGCCATGCACAAGCGCCTCACCTGGCCGCTGGTGCGCCAGGGCATGGAGTCGACGATGCGCATCACCGCGATGGTGATCTTCATCCTCATCGGCTCCACCGTGTTCAGCCTGGTGTTCCAGGGCGTGGACGGCGGCCGCTGGATCGAACATCACCTCTCCAGCCTGCCGGGCGGCACGACGGGCTTCCTGATCGCGGTGAACGTCTTCGTGTTCTTCCTGGCGTTCTTCCTCGATTTCTTCGAGATCGCCTTCATCGTCATCCCGCTGCTGGCGCCGGTAGCCGACAAGATGGGCATCGACCTCATCTGGTTCGGCGTCCTGCTGTGCGTGAACATGCAGACATCCTTCATGCACCCGCCCTTCGGCTTCGCGCTGTTCTACCTGCGCGGCATCGCGCCGAAGGAGGTGAAGAGCAGCGACATCTACCTCGGCGCCCTGCCCTGGGTGGGCCTGCAATTGCTGATGGTCGCCATCGTCATCGCCTGGCCGACGCTGGTGACGGCCTTCCTCGACAAGCCGCTGGACATCGATGTGGACAACGTGGAGATCAATCTGCCGCCGAGCGATCTGGCACCGGCCGAACAGCCGATGGAACTGAACGTGCCGGAAGCGGAGTCGGCACCGGAAGCAACACCGGAGGGCACATCAGCACCTGCCAGCGATGATCCGCTGGAACGCGCGCTGGGCGGCCCGCAACGCTGACGACAAACGGCCAGCGACACAGTGTGCGCTGGCCGCGACAGGCAAGGGTCTTCAGCTTATTCGGGCGAGCCTCGCAAGTGCGCGAGGTTGGCGTCCACATTCGCGCCACCACCAAGCAAGGCCAGGCGCTTGATGAGTTCCGACACGCCCTGGAGCACCAGCACCGCAAAACCCAGCGGCACCATGATGCGTGCCGGCCACACCACGAGGCCGGTGGCATGCGCACCGGGCTGGACAGCCTGGAAAGCATTGAGCACGACTTCGGACGACAGCCACAGGATCATCACCGTCATCGGCACCAGGAACAGCAAGGTGCCCACAATGTCGATCCAGGCGTGAGTACGGCTACCCATGCGCCCGGCCAGTTCGCCGGGAGCCACCTTGGCGTTATCGAGCAGTGCGTAGCCGGCGCACAGGAGGAAGATGGCCGAGAATACGTGCCATTGGACTTCCACCCAGATATCCGGCGCGGTACCCAATGCCTCGTGGATCACCGCGTTGGTCACACTGATGATCGTGACCACCAGCACCAGCCAGATGACGGCCATGCCTGCGCGAGCGTTGAACGCATCGATGGCACGGGACAGCTTCAGCAACGTACCCATGACCCCTCCTCTTGTGCAGCCTTGGCGCAGCCTCAAGGGCTATCTGCTCCTGCCGGCACCTGCATTCAAAGCGGCACCAGTCGTATGCATTCCATTATTGGACGGCGTTTGCCCGGCTACCCATCGGGACAAACGCTAAGCTGCAGGGCACAATAGCCTTCAAACATGATTGCACCCACACAATTCTGCTTCGTCCGCCACGGTGAAACCAGCTGGAATTCCAGCCGCCGCCTGCAAGGCCACGTCGACATTCCACTCAATGCCAATGGCGTGCGCCAGGCACAGGCCGCAGCGCGGCTTCTTGGAGGAAAGACATTCGATGCGGTGCTGAGTTCCGACTTCGCGCGCGCTCGCGTCACCGCGGAATTCATTGCCGCCGTGCGCGGTGTTCCCGTGCAACTCGTCACCGGCCTGCGTGAGCGCAACTTCGGCGTGTTCCAGGGACTGTTCCCCGGTGAGGCAGACCTGCGTTATCCCATCGAGCAGACCCGGCTGCGGACCCGCCAGATCGACTTCGTTCCCAGCGGTGGCGAAAGCCTTGCGCAGTTCGCCACGACGGTCACCGAGACCATCCGGAACATCGCCGCACGACATGCCGGCGGCACCGTCCTGTGTGTCACGCATGGCGGGGTACTGGACGTGATCTACCGCCTCGCAACCGGCAGACCACTGGAGTCAGCCCGCGATTTCGCCATCAACAACGCGGGGGTCAGTCTTGTCAGCCATGACAAAGAAGTATGGCGGATCGATGCCTGGAACGACTGCAGCCATCTGAGCAGCAGCCGGGACGAACTACCCATCTGAGTGCCCCGCCCGGGAAATCCAGGCATGGCCACGGCCCGGCCATCACCGGAAAAGCGGGGATGCCCCTGCAGCTATAATCCCGGCTCCGCGGTGCCTGCCGGTATCCGACGGGTTTCCGGCTTGTTTTCCGATCCATCTCCGACTCATCGGCCTCCGGGCACACCACGTGGCACGCTCCCTCTCCACTTTCCGTCGACGCTTCCTGGCCTGGCTGGATTACCTGTTCGCCGACCACGGCCTGTTCCGTGAGCTCTACAACAACTTCTACGCCCTGCCCGGCGCCATGTTCCGGGCAAGCCAGCCCAGCCCGCGGCAGATCCGCAAGTACCAGCGCAAGCACGGTCTCCGCACGATCATC
>JAVHYF010000054.1 GCA_031119205.1 Moraxellaceae bacterium
CGCGCCAAGCTGCCATCGAAACAATGAGTGCCGCGCGGGACTCTCACCTCAACCCTAGTCGGCGGACGCCGCGCCAAGACCGCAAGGCACGACCCCTCTGCAGCCGCCGAGCAGCATAGCCGTGCCTCGGGATAGCGCGGAGCGCGACGGCGAGCATGTCTGAGCGCGCCAGCGCGAGTTCCGCAGCCGCTCGTCATGGCGCGCAGCGCAGGGAACCGTGCGAAGCACGGCGACGGAAGCGGGGCGCGTTTTTGGGTTACCTTTTGCCGCGCAGCAAAAGGTAACTCGCCCGCCGGGGCGAACTCCCGGCTAGGCGTAACGAGTGAGCATAGGCCTCACGGCGGGAGCCGGCAGAACAAGAACGGCGAAACAAACCAACGACACTGGACTCCTGCCTTCGCAGGAGTGACGGGAGTCTGGTGGTGGCTCGGCGGGTCGTGCCGGGACGCACCGCCGATAGTCCCGGACCCTACTCCCCTTTCCTGTCCGCATGCCCCAGGCTGCGTTCCGGCGCCACCACATCCCTCACCCGCTGCTTCAGCTCGGTGATCTCCGGAAAGCGCCCTTCGTCCTTGCGTGACCACACCAGCTCGCCATCCGCGCGCACTTCGAACACCCCACCCGTGCCGGGTCGAAGCGTGAGTTCGGCGATCTCCTGCTCGAAGGTGGTCAGCAGCTCCTGCGCCATCCATGCGGCGCGTAACAGCCAGCGGCATTGGGTGCAGTAGTGGATTTCGATGCGATGGCTCATGTCGTTGGCTCCGTCGGCGTTGAATGCAGTCGCGCACAACCGCTGCTTCGTACCCTGAGCTTCGGTCCCTGAGCCTGTCGAAGGGGTCGAAGGGCGGGCAGCGCTCGGTGGAAATAGGCTTCGACCCTTCGACAAGCTCAAGGCAAGGACCGAAGGGCCTGCCCCTCGCGGGAGGTTGGCTTCGACGGGCTCAGCCAACACGGAGCCTCAACCGTCCCTCAGCTCCCGCCCGGTCAGCTTGAGGAACAGGTCCTCCAGGTTCGCAGGCCGGTGCAAATAGCGCAGGCCGCCTTGTGCGGACAGGTGTGCCATCAGGGCAGTCGGGTCGTCGAGATAGCAGAACGCTGTCTCGCCGCTGACCTCGAAGCGCTTGGCATACACGCCGGCATGTGCGGCGGCCCAGGCGGTGGCGCCGCCGTCATGGCCGGTCCAGTCGCCGAAGACTTCCACCACGTGTGGCTCGATGTGTTCGGCGATGAGGTCGCGCGGTGTGCCCATGGCGATGATGCGGCCGCGATCCATCACGGCGATGCGGTGCGCCAGGCGCTCGGCTTCGTCCATGAAGTGGGTGGTGAGGAAGACCGTGCGGCCGGCGGCGATCTGGGCCTTGAGGCGGTCCCAGATGAGGTGGCGGGCCTGCGGGTCGAGGCCGGTGGTGGGCTCGTCCATCACCAGCAGCTCGGGATCCGCCACCAGTGCGCGGGCCATGGCGAGGCGGCGCTTCATGCCGCCGGACAGGGTGGGCACCTTGGCGTCGCGCTTGGCCTCCAGGCCGGCGAAGGCGAGCAGTTCCGGCACGCGCGCCCACACATCGGCATCCTTGAGACCGAAGTAGCGGCCGAAGACGACGAGGTTCTCGGCCACGGTGAAGTCGGGGTCGAGGCCGTCGCTCTGCGGCACCACGCCGACGCGCAGACGGGCTTCACGCGCCCGCTCGGGCACCGGCATGCCGCAAAGCTGGATGTCGCCGGCATCCGGCGCGGTGTGGCCCAGCACGCAGCGGATGGTCGTGGTCTTACCGGCGCCATTGGGGCCGAGCAGGGCGAAGCACTCGCCACGCTGCAGGCTGAGGCTCAGGCCGGCGACGACCTCGTTGTCACCGTAGGACTTGCGCAGGCCTTCGATCCGCAGGGGCATGACTTACTTCGGGGCGGGCTGTGCAGCAGGTTGCGGCATGGCAGCCTGCAGGCGGGCGCGCAGCTTCGGCTCCAGCGACTGGGCCCACAGGCGGCTGGCTTCGTTGACTTCGCGCATCATCACCGGCATCTCGCTGACCTGCTTGCGGCCGATCGGCGAATCATAGAAAGCCAGCAACTGGCGGATCTCGCCATGGCTGAAGCGGGCGGCATACACCGGCACCAGACGCGACAGGTAACCGTCGGGGGTCTGCACGTTGTCGCGGAAGGTCGACGTCACCTCACGCTGCAGCACGGCCTTCTGTTCGGCGGTGCAGTTGGCGCATTGCTGCATCAGCCGCGGCAGCACGGCGCTGAGCAGTCCGTCGGCCATGGTGGAGGCACCGGAGGACTTGAGCAGGCGCATGATGTCGGCGCGCTTGGCCTCGGTCAGTTCATCGGCCTGGGCGGGCAAGGCGGCAAGACAGGACAGTGCAATGAGGCTGCTCAGGATGCGGTTGCGCATGAAGGCTCCTTTTTTAGAAAGGTGGTCGGGCAGAGTTCAGGAAACGACTGGGACGAAGGGTGCCTCAGACGAAAGGAATGGTGGCAGCGAATGCCGGGCGGCGCGAAATCCGCTCGGCATAGGCGGTCAGCTGCGGACGGCTGCTGCGCCAGTCCAGCGACGGGTGGCGGAAGTCGATGAAACCCAGCGCGCACACCACCGCCACGTCGGCCAGCCCGTAGCCACTGGCGTGCAGCCACTCCTTGCCGGCGGCCAGCTGATCCAGCATGTCGAGGCCCCGCTCCACCTTGCCGCGCTGGCGCGCAATCCAGTTGGGGTCCTGGCGTTCGGCAGGCCGTTGCGCATCCACGCGCCAGGCCACGCCGGCATCCACGATGCCATCAGCCAGCACCGCCAGCTGGCGCACCTCGACGCGGGCCAGGGGATCGGCGGGGAAGAAGGCCGGCGCGACAGCCAGCGTATCCAGGTACTCCGCAATCACCGTGGAGTCGAACCAGATACGCCCATCGTCGATGACCAGTGCCGGCACCTTGCCCAGCGGGTTGTAGTCGGGCACGCGGGTCGTCGCCTCCCAGGGCTGTTCGGCGACGAATTCGTAGGGCGCGCCCTTCTCTTCCAGCATCACGCGCACCTTGCGCACGTAGGGGCTGGTGGTGGAACCGATGAGCTTCATGCGCGGGCCTCGCTGACGTTGAAGCGTTGCGTGATGATGTCGCGGATGATGTGCAGACGGCCATGGAAGAAGTGGTCGGCGCCCGGCACGACGATGACCGGCAGCTCCAGCGGCTCGGCCCAGGCCAGCACATTGTCCAGCGCGACGGTTTCGTCCTTAGAGCCGTGGATGACGATCGCGTCCTTGCCCACGGCAGCCGTGTCGTACTGGCGCGCGCCCTCGACGTGGCCGGCAGCAGTGCCGACCAGCACCAGGCGCTCGGCCGGCGTGCCGGCATCGGCCAGACGATGCGCCACGCGCGCCTGCACGTAAGCGCCAAAGGAGAAGCCGCAGATGATCACCGGGTCGCTGGCAGCGAAGCCGAAGCGCTGCTGACCCCAGGCCAGCACGGCCAGCATGTCTTCCGTCTCGCCCTTGCCGTTGTCATGGGTGCCGGCGGTCTTGCCGACACCACGGAAGTTGGGGCGGATGGCGGCGTAGCCGAGGTCGCGCATCGTGCGCGCCAGCGTGTGCGCCACCTTGTTGGTGTTGGCACCGCCGAACAGCGGATGCGGGTGGGCCACCAGCGCCACGCCGCGCGGCGACTCCGGGGCGTCCACCAGGACGTCGATGGCACCTGCCGGACCGTCGACCAGGGCCTGCTCGTTGTTCACCGCGCTCATATCTTCAGGCGCTCCACCACGCGGCCGTTCTGCAGGTGCTCGCTGATGATCTCGTCGATATCGCTTTCATCCACGAAGGTGTACCAGACGCCCTCCGGGTACACGACCAGCACCGGGCCGTCGTCGCAGCGGTCCAGGCAGCCGGCCTTGTTGACGCGGACCTTGCCCTTGCCCTTCATGCCCAGCTTGCCGATGCGGTCTTTGGCATAGGCCTGCATCTTCGAGCCTCCCTGGTTGTTGCAGCAGGCCTCACCCTCCGGGCGCTGGTTGCAGCAGAAGAAGACGTGGTGCTTGAAGTAAGAACTCATGGGCGCTCCGGGTTTCATGGGATGGCCGCAAAGGCCAGCCCCAGATTATAGTTCCGCCCATCCCATCCCCGCGGACGAGACCGGCGCATGCGCATCCTGCTGGCCGAAGATGACGAACTGATCGCCGACGCACTGGCCCGTGCCCTCAAGCGCCATGGCTATGCGGTGGACCACGTGGCCAATGGCCGCGACGCCGACAGTGCCCTGAGCACCCAGACCTACGACCTGCTGGTACTCGACCTCGGCCTGCCCAGGCTGTCAGGCATCGAAGTGCTGCAGAAGTTGCGTGCCCGCAAGGTTGCCACGCCGGTGCTGATCCTCACCGCGCGCGACGCCGTGGAGGATCGCGTCGCCGGCCTGGACGCCGGCGCCGACGACTACCTGACCAAGCCTTTCGCCCTGCCCGAGCTGGAAGCCCGCGTCCGCGCGCTGACCCGCCGCGGCACCGGCCAGGGCAAGACCATCACCCTGGGCCCCCTGCAGTTCGACCAGAGCGATCGCTCGGTGAGTGTCTCCGGCGAGTTCGTGGAACTGTCGGCACGCGAAGTCGGCGTGCTGGAAATGTTGCTGCTGCGCGCCGGCCGCCTGGTCAGCAAGGAGCACCTGGTAGACCACCTCTGCGGCTGGGGCGAAGAGGTGTCGATCAACGCCATCGAGGTGTACATCCACCGCCTGCGGAAGAAGATCGAGCCGAGCGGCCTGCGCATCGCCACCGTGCGCGGCCTGGGCTACTGCCTGGAGAAACCGGATGCCGTGGCGCCGGCGGCGCGCTAGGGCCCGCAACGAGGGCGACGGCAACCGCGGCAGCTACTCGCTGTTCGGCGAGATCCTCGACTGGATGCTGGCGCCGCTGCTGTTCCTGTGGCCGATCTCCATCATCGCGACCTACGACGTCGCCTCGCGCATCGCCAACCAGCCTTATGACAACGCCCTGTCCGAGCAGGTGCTGGCATTGTCGCAACTGCTGCGCAGCGACGCCGACGGCCGCCTGCGCGTCGACCTGCCGCAATCCACCAGCCGCCTGTTGCGGGCCGACGCCGAGGACACGGTGTACTACCAGATCCTCTCGCCGGACCAGGGTCTGCTGGCCGGTGACACCGAGATTCCGGCGCTCGACGGCAGCGGCCGCCTGCCCAGCCGCGAGGTGTACTTCCGCGATGGCGAGATCGGTGGCGAGGATGTGCGCATCGCCTACATGGCGGTGCAGGATCGTCCGGGCGAAGACGGAAGTTTCACTCTGATCCAGGTAGCGGAGACCCGCCACAAGCGCAACAGCCTGTCGGCGCGCATCGTGTCCGGCGTGCTGCTGCCGCAGTTCGCGATCATTCCGCTGGCGGTGCTGCTGGTGTGGTTCGGCCTGTCGCGCGGCATCGCGCCGCTTGGGCGGCTGCAAGGCCTGATCCGCAGGCGCAGCCCGGGTGACCTGTCGCCGGTGGACCCCGGCACCGTGCCGGAGGAAGTGCGCCCGCTGGTCACCGCCTTCAACGACATGATGGGGCGCCTGGAGGACAACCTGCAGGCCCAGCGACGCTTCATCGCGGACGCGGCCCACCAGATGCGCACCCCGCTGGCCGGCCTGAAGATGCAGACCGAGCTGGCGCTGACGGAGACCGACCCGGAACAGGTGCGTGCCTCGCTCGCCCGTGCGCTCACCGGCGCCGAGCGCGCCACGCGCCTCATCAACCAGCTGCTGTCGCTGGCCCGCGCGGAGGCCAGCTCCGACAAGGTGCACGCCTTCGAGATCATCGACATCGACGAGCTGGTGCGCACCGCAGTGGCCGAACACGTGCCGGGCGCACTGGCCAAGGACATCGACATCGGTGTGGACAGTGCCGGGCAGCGCATAGACATGCCGGGCTCACCGGTGCTGCTGCACGAGATGGTGTCGAACCTGGTGGACAACGCCGTGAAGTACACGCCACCCGGCGGCCACGTGACGACCTCGGTGCAGCAGAGCGAGGACGGCCAGCAGGTGATCATCGGTGTGCAGGACGATGGCCCGGGCGTACCCGCCGAGGATCACGAGCGCGTCTTCGAGCGCTTCTACCGGGTGCTGGGCAGCAGCGTCGCAGGCAGCGGACTGGGCCTCGCGATCGTCCGCGAAATCGCCGCGCTGCATGGCGGAACCGCATTCATGGAAACACCGCCAGAGGGCCGCGGAAGCTGTGTACGGGTAATCCTGCAGCGCGGCAAAGCGCCCTCCTTCTACACCCACGGGTAATCCCTTATGACTTCTGAAAGCCTTGCTCCACAAGGCTTTCATGAAGATGCAAAACGCATTTTCATGAATTGTTCCGGCACGCTTCTGGTTGCGTAAGCACATCGTAAGTGTGCGTAAGTGACGCGTCAGAAACCCGGCATAGCCTCCCGCCGCAGTTGACCCTAAAACCCCTCCGCCCACCAGAGGCACGGTCGACCCATACCCACAAGAGGAGGAGATATGAACCAGGCATCCGCAACTGTCGGCGGCGCTGACCGCAAGGGGATGAGCAAGGAGGAGAAGAAAGTCATCTTCGCCTCGTCGCTCGGCACCGTGTTCGAGTGGTACGACTTCTATCTGTACGGCTCACTGGCCGCGATCATCGCCAAGCACTTCTTCGCCGGCCTTAACGAAACCTCGGCTTTCATCTTCGCGCTGCTGGCCTTCGCCGCCGGCTTCGCGGTACGTCCTTTCGGCGCCATCATTTTCGGTCGCCTCGGCGACATGATCGGCCGCAAGTACACCTTCCTCGTCACCATCCTCATCATGGGTGTGTCGACCGCCATCGTCGGCATGCTGCCGACCTACGCCACCATCGGCGTGGCGGCACCGATCATCCTCATCACGCTGCGCCTGTTGCAGGGTCTGGCGCTGGGCGGTGAGTACGGGGGCGCAGCCACCTACGTGGCAGAGCACGCACCTCCCGGCAAGCGCGGCCTCTTCACCAGCTTCATCCAGACCACGGCGACCCTGGGCCTGTTCCTGTCGCTGCTGGTGATCCTCGGCACGCGCATCGCGCTGGGCAAGGAAGCCTTCGAAGAGTGGGGCTGGCGGATTCCCTTCCTGCTGTCGATCCTGCTGCTGATCATCTCGGTGTACATCCGGATGCAGCTCAACGAATCGCCGGTGTTCCAGCGCATGAAGGCGGAAGGCAAGGCCTCCAAGGCACCGCTGACCGAATCCTTCGCACGCTGGGGCAACCTGAAGATCGTGATCCTGGCGCTGGTCGGTGCCACGGCGGGTCAGGCGGTCGTCTGGTACACGGGGCAGTTCTACGCGTTGTTCTTCCTGCTGCAGACATTGAAGATAGACGCGCAGACCGCCAACCTGCTGATCGCCGGCGCACTCGCACTGGGCACGCCCTTCTTCATCATCTTCGGCTCACTGTCGGACAAGATCGGCCGCAAGCCGATCATCATGGCCGGCTGCCTGATCGCCGCGCTGACCTACTTCCCGATCTTCAAGGCGCTGACCCAGTACGGCAACCCGGACATCTTCGCCGCGCAGGAGAAGAGCCCGGTGACGGTGGTGGCCGATCCGGCCCAGTGTTCCTTCCAGTTCGATCCGGTGGGCAAGGCCAAATTCAACAGCTCCTGCGACATCGCCAAGAGCGCACTGGCCAAAAAGGCAGTGAGCTACAGCAATGTCGCCGCGGCCCCCGGCTCGGTCGCCGAGATCCGTGTCGGTGACGTGGTGGTGGCGAGCTACGACGGGACGGCTGTGTCCGGCGACGAAGCCAAGGCGAAGGCTGCCGCCTTCACCAAGGCACTCAACGACACGCTGAAGACCGCCGGCTACCCGGACGCCGCCGACCCGAACAAGATCAACTACGTGATGATGGTCGTGCTGCTCACCATCCTGGTCATCTACGTGACCATGGTGTACGGCCCCATCGCCGCCTGGCTGGTCGAACTGTTCCCGGCGCGCATCCGCTACACCTCGATGTCCCTGCCGTACCACATCGGCAATGGCTGGTTCGGTGGCTTCCTGCCGACCACCGCGTTCGCGATGGTGGCGGCGACCGGCAACATCTACTACGGCCTGTGGTACCCGATCGTCATCGCGGTGATCACCCTGGTGGTGGGTACGTTCTTCCTGCCCGAAACCAAGGACCGCGAGCTGGAACACGGCTGACCGCCGGCTAACCGTTCCTCGCAGTGCCAGGGCGCTTCCCCCGGCGCCCTCCATCCTGGCCCCCGGCTCGTCCGGGGGTCTTTTTTCACGGAGATACTTCCATGTCCGCAATCATCCAGAACGCCCTTCGCACCACCACCGCCTTCTCGCTCGGCACGCTTGGCAGCCTCGCGCTGGCAGCGGGTGGCGACACCGGCACCGGCGGTGTCGCCGAGATGGAAATGAGCGGCGGCCAGTTCATGCTGCTCCTCGGCGGCGCAGTAGCCGTCGGCGTCGTGCTGTGGCTGGTCATCAAGCTGATCAACAAGTAAGTCCCTTTCTGCGCGGATGACTCCGGCATCCGCCGCTGACGGCTGCGCACAGCCCGACGCCTGAAGCGGCCGCAAGACGCCAGCCATCCGGGCCGCCCCGCCCGGGCTTCCATGGCACGCGGCACAATCGCGTCCCATGAGCCTGCACGACCTCGACCTCCTGCTGCGCGGTGCCACGCTGGGCCTGGCCCTGTTGTTCTTCGTAGTACTGCTGCGTGCGCCACAGCACCGCGCACGCGCCTTCGGCCTTGGACTGGCGGCGGGCGTCAGCGCCTATCTGCTGATGGGGGCACTGGCCATGCCCGGCCACACCGTCACGCCTGCGCTGCAGTTCGTGCTGCGCAGCCTCGCGATCGGTGGCCTCTACTGCTTCTGGGCACTGGCGCGCCTGCTCTTCGAGGACGACTTCCAGCCACGCGCATGGCATGGCTGGCTGTTTGCCGGCATGCTGCTGGCCGCCGCGCTGCGCGCCATCGCGGGCGACATGCCCGGCTCGGCATGGCTCATGCGGCTGGGCGTGCAGCTCCCGGCCCTGGCGCTCGCCGGCCATCTGTCCTGGCGGGTACTGCGGGATCGTGAGCGCGACCTGGTGGAGCCACGCCGACGCTGGCGCCTCGCGTTCGCCGGTGCCGGCAGCCTGCTGGTGGTGCTGAGCCTCGGCCTTCCTCCGCTGTTGCGTGCGCTGGACGGGCCGGCGATGGCCGAGGTGCTGCAGGCGGCCAGCTTCCTTTTGCTGAAGCTGATACTCGGCAGCCTGTTGCTGGCGCCACGTCTCGAACTACTGGGCCTGCCGGTACGCACCCGCCAGGCCGCCAGTACGGACATGGACGCCGCAGCCGCAGAACTGCGCCTGGCCCAAAGCCTGCGTGACAGCGTCCGCCGCGATGGCCTCTACCGCGAGACCGGCATCAGCGTCGCCGCACTGGCCCGGCACCTTGCGCTGCCGGAATACCGCCTGCGCCAGCTCATCAACCAGCAACTAGGCTACCGCAACTTCAACGACTTCATGAACAGCCTGCGCATCGACGAGGCCCGGCGTCGCCTGCGCGACCCGGCCGAGGCCCACCTCCCCATCCTGAGCATCGCACTCGATCTCGGCTTCGGTTCGATCGGCCCCTTCAACCGCGCCTTCAAGGCCAGCCTCGGCCTGACCCCCTCCGCTTTCCGCCGCGGCGACGAGACAGGCGACGAAACAGGCGAAGCGGCGGAGCCGCACATGGAACAGCACACGGAACAACACAGCGCCGATTCCTGAAAAATCCCGTCGATTGCAGGAATCGGCGAGCCGCGCATTCACCGGACGGACACGCTGCAAGCTCCTCTTCACCCAACGGAGCTTTTCCGATGCGCTGTCCCGCCATCCGCTTCATGGTCGCCACCAGCCTGCTCGCCGCGACTGCCCACGCCCCTGCACAGTCACAAACACAAACACTGCGACCGGCCACGGGCTGGGACCTTTCCGCCCACCTCGGCGCCGCCCGCATGCAGGACATGCTGGCTGGCTATCCAGGCCAGGACCGGCCGCCCTACGAGCTCTCCTACGATGCGGGCGCCGCCTGGGCGGTCGGCCTGGGCTACCGCTGGCATCCGCACTGGCGAGCCGAACTGGAACTCGGCGGGCGTCACCACGCCCTCGCCCATAGCAGCCCTGCAGCAAGCCCGGCAAGTGGCACGCTGGACAGCCTTCACCTGATGGGCAACCTGTACTTCGACCTGCTCACGACAGGCCACTGGCGTCCTTATGTCGGCGTCGGCATCGGCCGCAGCTGGGCACGCTTTGCGGACCACGCGGTGAACGGCACGCCCTTGCTGGACGACAGCGCGAATGCCTGGGCCTGGCAGTTCATCGCCGGCATGCGCTACCAGTACGACACACGCTGGTCCTTCAGCGCCGACTATCGCTACCTTGCCAGTGGCGAGCTGCAGGTTGCCGACCGCAGCGGCGCACTGATGGACCCGTCGCTGCGCAGCCATGCACTGATGTTCGGCGCGAGCCGCCGCTTCTGACCTGCACGCCACCATACGGCGCAACCGGCTTGCCCCGTGCCGCCCGGGCCGTTATCGTCCCTCCTTCCTCACTGGGAGATACGACGATGGCAAGCTGGCTGTTCCTCGCTGCACTGGGCGTTGCGCTGATCTACGCGATCATGCTCTACAACGGGCTGGTGAGCCTCAAGCACAACGTGGCGCAGGCCTGGGCCAACATCGACGTGGTGCTGAAGCAGCGACACGACGAGCTGCCCAAGCTGATCGAAGTGTGCAAGCAGCAACGGGATTTCGAATCCAGCACGCTGGAGCGCGTGATCGCTGCCCGCTCGCAGGTTTCTGATGCACGTCAACATCAGGACGTGGAGGCACTGGGCAAGGCCGAGGGCAGCCTGCGCGCCAGCCTGGGCCGCCTGTTCGCCGTGGCCGAGGACTACCCCGAGCTGCGCAGCAACGAGAACTTCCTTGCCCTGCAACAGCGCATCAGCAACCTGGAAGATGCCATCGCCGATCGCCGCGAGCTGTACAACGCCGCGGTCAACATCAACAACGTGCGCGTCGAGCAGTTCCCCGACCTGATCGTCGCCCGCATGTTCCGCTTCGATACCAAGCCGCTGCTGGAATTCGCCGCTGCCGAGAAGGCCGACGTAGACGTCGCTGCGCTGTTCGCACGCTGAACCGCGGCTGAAGCACGCGCATGCAGCGGCAATACACCCTGCCCGAGTGGGGCGGCATGCTGACCTTCGTGCTGATGGCGTGCTGGGCCTTCCTCAGCGACGGCCCGGTGCCTGCCGGCATTGCCATCGCCATCGCCGGCATCGCGCTGTGCTGCTGGGTCTACTTCCACCGCCTGTACCGGCGCATCACGGATGCGCCGCTGGTGGAGATAGGGACGGCACCTCAGGGTTTCGCCAGCGTCGTCGGTCGCGGGCGCGTACTGGAAGGTGTGCCGCTGCGCTCGCCGCTGACCTACCTGCCTTGCCTCTGGTACTACTACAAGGTGGAAGAGCGCGACAGCAACGACCGCGGCTGGACGCAGCGCAGCGTTGAATGCAGCGACAGCAGCTTCGTGGTGGCGGACGCCACCGGCGAGGCCTTCGTCGACAGCCATGGCGCCAACGTGGTGTGCAGCCAGGAGCACGTGGAAACGGACGGCCAGTTCCGCTATACCTTGCGCGTACTGGCGCCGGGGCAGCGCCTCTTCGTGCAGGGTTACCTCAGTTCCCGCACCGCCAGCGTGGACGGTCCCTCGCAACGGGAGCGGCTCAGCCACAAGCTGGCCACCTGGAAGCAGACCGGCGAAGCGCAACAGCGCTTCGACCTCGACCGCAACGGCGAGCTGGACATGCAGGAATGGGAACTCGCCCGCGCCGCCGCGCAACGCGAAGTACGCGCCGAGCAACGCGAGGACCTGCGCACCGCCGCCACCCACTACCTGCAGGCCAGCCCCGACGGTCGCCAGCTGCTGATCAGCGACCTCGACCCGCGTGCGCTGTCGCGCCGCTACCAGCGCCATGCCTGGCTCAGCCTGGCAGTCTTCTTCGGGCTGGTCGCCTGGGCCTGGAAGCTGTATCAGAATGCGCCCTGACCCACACCACGCCCGTCGTGCCATGAGCTTGCCAGCCCTGTCCGCCACCCTCCTCTGTCTTGTCGTCGGCACCGCCAGCGCGCAGGACAGCATCGCCGGACGCCTCGGCCTCGCCGGCTTCGGCAGCGAGACGAAGGCCGGCCTCGATGGCCGCGTCGTGCGCGTGACCAACCTCGATGCACGCGGCCCCGGCTCGCTGCAGGCCGCACTGGACGAGAAGGGTCCACGCATCGTGGTGTTCGAGGTCGCCGGCATCATCGACCTGGGCAAGGGCAACCTCGACCTGCGCGAACCCTTCGTCACCATCGCCGGCCAGACCGCTCCCAGCCCCGGCATCACGCTGGTCCGCGGCGGCCTCGACATCCGCACCCACGACGTGCTGATGCAGCACATCCGCTTCCGCATGGGCGACGCCGGCGAACCGAAGTACACCGAACCGGGCTTCACCCAGGGCTGGGACGTCGACGCCACGACGCAGGGCAAGAACGCCTACAACATCGTCATCGACCACTGCTCCTTCGCCTGGGCGGTGGACGAGAACCTGTCGATCTCCGGCCCGCGCTACGACGGCCCGGAAGGCACCTCGCGCCGCGTCACCCTGTCCAACAACATCATCGCTGAAGGCCTGCAGCGCTCGGTGCACTCCAAGCGCGAACCGCACTCCAAGGGCACCCTGGTGCACGACGAGGTGCGCGACGTCGCCATCATCGGCAACCTCTACGCCCACAACGACGAACGCAGCCCGCTCTTCAAGGGCGGCACCACCGGCGTGGTGGCCAACAACCTGATCTACAACCCCGGCCGCTCCATCGTGCGTGCCGGCTGGTGGGCACCTGAATGGGAGGGCCGCAGCCTGCCCGCGCCGCCGCGCCTCACGGTGGTCGGCAACGAGCTGATCCGCGGTCGCGACACCCGCGACACCCCCTTCATCACCACCAATGGCGCCGGCCGCACCGCCAGCAAGGCCGAGGTTTATGCCAGTGACAACATCACCGGCGGCAACTACCTGCTGCGGCCGGTGCAGGAGATCGGCCCGAACGTCGAGCGCCTGTCCGCGCCGCCGCTGTGGCCGGCGAACTTCAAGGCCGTGCCGGCGAAGGATGTGCGCGAGAAAGTGCTGGGCAGCGCCGGTGCCCGCCCACAGGACCGCGACAGCGTGGACCGCCGCATCGTGGCCGACGTGCGCAACGGCGCAGGCCGCATCATCGACAGCCAGGAAGAAGTCGGCGGCTACCCGAAGGCCGAGCCAGTGCGCCGCAAGCTCGACGTGCCGAGGGAAGACATCGCCGCCTGGCTGAAGCAGCTGTCGGACGAGCTGGTCCACCCGGTCAGCCCGTCCAGGTAAGACTGCCTGCTACTGCAGGCAGTCTCTTCAGCTCTTCAGTAAACGTCGCGCACGTAACGCTTAGTCTGTCCCATCTTCGCCACGTAAGCGGCAGCATCGTCGGCGCTCAGACCGCCGTGTTGCTGGATCACCTGCCTCAGCGCCTGGTCGACGTCCTTGGCCATCCGGCTGGCATCGCCGCACACAGCGAAGGTGGCGCCCTCCTCCAGCCAGCGCCATAGCTCGGCACCGTGCTCCAGCATACGGTGCTGGACGTAGATCTTCTCTTCCTGGTCGCGCGAGAAAGCGGTGTCCAGGCGATGCAGCACACCGTCCTTCTGCATGGCCTCCAGCTCTTCCCGGTAGTAGAAATCGCTGCCGGCACGCTGCTCACCGAAGAACAGCCAGTTCCGGCCGGTGGCACCGCTGGCCTTGCGTTCCTGCAGGAAGGCGCGGAAGGGCGCGACGCCGGTACCCGGCCCCACCATGATCAGCGGCGCGGCCGGATCGGCCGGCGGGCGGAAGTGGGCGGATTTCTGCGGGAATATCGCCACCTGCTGGTCGAGCGCGCGGTCGGCGAGGAAGGTGGAGCACACACCGCCACGCGGCCTGCTGTCGCACTGGTAGCGGACGGTGGATACCGTGAGGTGCACTTCACCCGGATGAGCCTTCGGGCTGGACGAAATGGAGTACATGCGCGGTTGCAGGCGTTTGAGCACGCCCAGCCAGTCCTGCGCCGACACGCCCTTGAGCGGATGGTCGTGCAGCACGTCCACGATCTGGCGGCCCCACAGCCATTTCTTCAGTTCCTCCTGCTGCTCCGGGGCGAGCAGGGACTTCAGCGTCTCGCTGCCCGAGCGTGCGGCGACGAAGCTCAGCAACTCCGGCGTCACGCGCGCAATATCGTAGTAACGCAGCAGCGCATCCAGCAGCAGCATATCGCCGTGATCCTTCACTGCGACCGTGGTGTTCGGCGCGAGCTGCAATGCTGAAAGCATGTCGGCGACCAGCGTGGGGCAGTTGCTCGGCCACACGCCGAGTGCGTCGCCTGCCTCGTAGGCAAACCCGGTGCCGGCAATGTCGAAGACGAACTGGCGCGTTTCCTTCCCGGCGCCTTCCGCATTGAGCAGGCGATTGCGGATCAGGCGGGCCTGCAGCGGCCGGTTGCGCGCGAAGGCTGCGGGCGCGACCGCCACAGCCGCGTCGGGGCCGCCATCGACGGTCACCGGTTCCGCCACTGGCTGCACGACCGGTTGCACGGCAGTTGCGGCCACCACCTGCGCGGCCGGTGCCAACGCGACCAGTATGCGCTCCAGCCAGGCCAGCGCAGGCTCCTCGTAGTCCGGCTCGCAGTCGGTACGCGCAATCAGGCGCTGGGCGCCCAGCGCTTCCAGCCGCGCGTCCAGCTTGCGGCCAAAGCCGCAGAACTGGTCGTAGTTCGAATCGCCGAAAGCGAGCACGGCGAAGCGTGCACTCTCGATGCGCGGGGCGGCGTCAGCCTGCAAGGCATTCCAGAACGCGCTGCCGTTGTCGGGGGCGTCGCCGTCGCCAAAGGTACTCGCCAGCAGGACGATGTCCTGGCAGGCGCCCAGCGCTTTCACGTCGAAACCATCCATCGCGTGAAGGGCAACCGGATGACCCGCCACCTTCATGCGCTCTGCGACCCGCGTGGCGAAGCCTTCCGCGTTGCCGGTCTGCGAGCACCACAGCACCGTTACCGCCCGTTGCGCAGCAGGCATTGCGCCCGTGCCATCAGGCAGAGCCAGCGGCCCACCGACATCCGCAGGTAGCCAGGTACGCGCGAAGAGGCCTGCCAGCAGGCCGTCGACGAGCAGGCGACTGTCCCGCGCCAGCGGCGCGCTGGGCGGCAACGTGGGCACGCCCCCGGCAATGCGGCTCTCGTCACTGCGCAGGCCCAGCAGGTAGCCCTGAAGGTAGCGCTTCTCGTGTTCGGCCAGGCTCAGCGCGGCGTCCGGGTCCAGCCCGAGCAGGCGGGCGAAGGCGTTGATCTGCATGATGTCGAGCTCCTTGCCGCGCGCGGCGGGCGCGGCAACTTCGGTGGCGGCTGTGGTGGCGTCGGCAGTGAGCGGCACTGCCGCGTCCACTGCGTCCTGCGTGTCATCCGTGGATGCCGGCCGCGACTCGCCGGCCAGACGCAGCAGGCTGACCGCGGCGAACTTGAACTCCGGCTGCTGGGAGATGGGGTCGATCGCATCACTGGTCACGGCGTTGATGGCGAGGTCCTCGCCGAACACGTCGTTCCAGTGGAAGGGCGCGAAGCAGTTGCCGGCGCGCACGCGATCGGTCACCACCGCGGGCAGCACGACACGGCCGCGACGCGAGCGGATCTCCACGCGGTCCTTGTCGCGGACACCAAGCGCGACGGCGTCCTCGGGGTGGATCTCGACGAAGGGACCGGGGTTGAGCTTGTTCAGCGTCGCGATCTTTCCGGTCTTGGTCATCGTGTGCCACTGGTGCTGCAGGCGGCCGGTGTTCAGCACGAAAGGGTAATCCGCGTCCGGCATCTCCGCCGGTGACATGTGCGGCCGCGGGAAGAAGACGCCTTTGCCGCTGGGCGTAGCGAAGGCGATCGCCGGACGCGTGCCGTCGTCGTGCGTCTTCAGCTTCTGGCTGACCCCGTCATTGAGGTAGCGGATCGGGTGGCGGTCGTCGGCACTGTCGGGCGGGCATGGCCATTGCAGCGGCGTCTCACGCAGGCGCTCATGGCTGGCGCCGCGGATGTCGTAACCGGTCTTCGGGTTCCAGAAGCGCTTGATCTCCTCGAAGACCTCGGCGGCCGAGCTGTAACTGAATCCCGCCGCGAAGCCCATCTCGCATGCCACCCGCGCGATGATCTGCCAGTCCGGCAAAGCCTCACCCGGCGGTGGCACGGCCTGCTGGGTGAGGGTCATGTTGCGCTCGGAGTTGATCATCACCCCGTCGGCCTCCGCCCACAACGCGCCGGGCAGCAGCACATCGGCATAGCGGTTGGTCTCGGTATCGAGGAAGGCGTCCTGGGTGATGACCAGCTCGGCTGCGCGCAGGCCGTCGATGACGGTCTGGCGGTTGGCCACGGTGGCCACCGGGTTGGTGCAGATCACCCAGCAGGCCTTGATGGCGCCGCTCTGCATGGCCTGGAACATCGCCACCGTGCCGCCACCGAGATCGGTGCGCAAGGTGCCGGCCGGCACGCCCCACACCTCTTCGGTAAAGCGGCGGTCTTCCTCCACCAGCACCGAGCGTTGCCCGGGCAGGCCGGGGCCCATGTAGCCCATCTCGCGCCCGCCCATGGCATTGGGCTGGCCGGTCAGCGAGAAGGGGCCGCTGCCGGGACGGCAGATAGCACCCGTGGCGAGGTGCAAGTTGCAGATGGCATTGGTGTTCCAGGTACCGTGGGTGCTCTGGTTGAGCCCCATGGTCCAGCAGCTCATCCACTCGCCGGCTTCGCCGATCAGCGCGGCGGCCTGGCGGATGTCCGCCTCGGCGAGACCGGTAATCGCCGCCACCCTGTCCGGCGTGTAGTCGGCGAGGAAGGCGGGCATCGCGTCCCAGCCCTCGGTGTAGCGCGCGATGAAGTCGGCATCGGTATGGCCGTTGGCATGCAACAGGTGAAGCAGGCCATTGAGCAGCGCCAGGTCGGTGCCCGGCTTGATCTGCAGGAACAGGTGAGCCTTGTCGGCCGTAGTGTTGCGACGCGGGTCGACGACGATCAGCTTCGCGCCGGCCTTCACCCGATCCATCATGCGCAGGAACAGGATGGGGTGGCAGTCCGCCATGTTGGCGCCGATGACGAAGAACACGTCGGCACGCTCGAAGTCCTGGTAGGAACCCGGCGGGCCGTCCGAGCCCAGCGACAGCTTGTAGCCGCTGCCCGCACTGGCCATGCACAGGCGCGAGTTGGACTCGATGTTGTTGCTGCCGATGTAGCCCTTCACCAGTTTGTTGGCGAGGTACTGCGCCTCCAGCGACATCTGGCCGGACACGTACAGCGACAGTGCATCCGGCCCATGCTCGTCGAGGATGGCGCGCAGGCGCTGGCCGGTCTCACGGACGGCCGCGTCGATGTCCACCCGCACCGGGTCCTGCCCGCGCGCACGGCGCAGGTAAGCATGCTCCAGCCGGCCGGACTCGCTGAGCGCCTGCGCACAGGTATTGCCCTTGGTGCACAGGCGGCCGAAGTTTGTGGGGTGGCGTTTATCACCGGCCACCTTGATGATGCGTTTGTCCTTGACCTCCATGACGATGCCGCAGCCGACACCGCAGTAGGGGCAGGCGCTATGCACAGATCTGGAAGACATGGCGGGCGGGCGCGAAGATAAGAAGTATTCGGATATCCATATACTTCGCTACATAGCAACTACCGCACCAAGACATAAGCAGTTGTTTTTAAAATGAAAAACCCGCAGTGCGTATGGCGTGGCGCACCAAAACCGGGACGCAACGGCCGGCCCTGCCCGATCGCGGGTCATTCAGCGCCTGTCGCGGCCGCCTCCATTCCGTTCCAGGCACGATGGGTACAGACGCATAGCAAGGAGCACTTCAGATGCATACCCCGCAGCGTCATTTCAGCGGAGTGATCTTCGACTTCAACGGCGTGCTGCTGTGGGACGCCGAACTGCACGAAGAGGCCTGGCAGGCTGCCGCGCAACGCCTGCGCGGTCGTCCGCTGGACGCCCACGAGTTCGAACAGCATGTGCATGGCCGCCCCAACGCCGGCATCCTGGCCTACCTGCTGGGGCGTCCGGTCGCCGGTGGCGAACTGCACGAACTCGCCCAGCTCAAGGAGTCGCTGTACCGCGAGCTGTGCCTGCAGCGGCCGGACATTTTCGTGCTGTCGCCGGGGGCCGAAGCCCTGCTCGACGCGCTGGTGGCGCGCGGCATCCCGCACACCATCGCCACCTCGTCCGACCGCATGAACCTGGATTTCTTCGTGACCCACCTGGGACTGGCGCGCTGGTTCGACACCGGCCTCATCGTGCATGACGACGGCAAACGGCCGGGCAAATCTGCGCCGGACTGCTACCTGCAGGCCGCCACCAACCTGGGGCTTGCCGCGCAGGACTGCATCGTCATCGAAGACGCCGTATCCGGCTTCCGCGCCGCTCGCGCAGCGGGTGCGGGCTGCCTGATCGCCCTGGCCGATCCGACACGCGCCACGCAGTTGAAGGCCGACCACGGCGTGGACCGCGTCATCGCCAGCCTGGCGGACTTTCCGCCTGGGCTGCTGGCGTGCTGAGGACCTGAGCAGCAAGGTCGCGCCACGGCGCAGCGCCGCGCGCCAGCAGGTTCACACTTCTTTACCTGGCAGAGAAAGACCAGCAAGCCCGCCCCCCCAGCATCCTGTCCATGCCAGTTCCGGCATCCCCCGGAGTCACGCCACCATGGACCAACAGGACAACGAAGCCGGCCGCCCCGCGGCCGCCAGCCAGGACATTCCGCCACAGTACCCGCCGCTGCGCCGTTTCGACCACGGGCATGCACGCACGCGCCGCAGCGGCTGGGTGCTGGTGGTCAGCGCGCTGGCGCTGGGCACTGCCCTCTTCGCCTGGCAGGCGAATGCCGCCGACGACACCTGCGCCTCCCGCGCCGGCAGCGCTGCAGCCACCGACAACAGCGACCCGCTGATCGCCGCGCACCTCGCCAGCCGTCAGGGTGGCGCCGATGTGATGGGGCTGGGCACGCTCAACCTGGCGCGACGCGACAGCAAGCTGCTCGCCACGCTGGCCGATCTCGGCGAGCCGCTGAGCCCGGCACAGCGCCCGCTGTGGCGCGGCAATGCGGAGGGCCGCCCATGAGCGCAGTGCTGGATCGCCGCCCACCGGCGCGCGGCACCCTGCGCCAGGTGTGGCCCCTGGGCAGCGTGATGGCACCGGTGCTGTGCTGCCCGGTGTGTGGCGACAGCCGCTCTCTGCACGCGGCAGAGGAGCTTCCCGCCGGTCTGGCGCGTATCCTTACAGCCTGTCCGGACTGCGCCGAGGATGTCGGCACCGATTCACTGTTCATCTTCGACGATGGCCGCAGCGTGCGTGAAGAAGCGCCCACGGCCCTCCTCCCCCGCTGAACGACACCGCCTGCAGCACCACACTTTCCGCTCCTCCACACCTTTCCAACCTTCCCCAGGACTGCACGACATGACGCTTGCCTCCCTGCGACCGCACACCCTCGGCCTGGCCACGGCCCTGCTCGGCTTCAGTAGCCTCAGCGGCCACGCATTCGCCCAGAACGCCCCCCAGAATGCCCCCGCCAGCCAGACCAGCATCTCGGCCGGCTACGTCGGCATGAGCGAGGCCGATCTCGATGCCGGTGGCACCGCCAGCGTCGACAGCGCCATCCTGTCGATCAACCACACCCGCAACCTCGCACGCGGCTCCTCGCTGGGCCTGCAGTTCCGCGCCGAGCAGGACAACTGGAAGTTCGACGGCAACAACCGCTTCGGCGGCTCGCCCTGGGGTGACATCCAGCGCTACTCGATCGGCGTGCCCTTCATGACGCCGCTCAACAACGACTGGCGCCTGATGGTCACGCCGCGTGCCGAATGGGCGATGGAAGACGGCGCCGACGAAGGCGAAGCGCTCACCTGGGGCCTCACGGTCGGTGCGATGCGCAGCTACGGCGCCAACCGCCGCCTCGGCGTCGGCCTGGCGACCTTCGCCGGCCTGGATGACGAAGTGAAGGTCTTCCCCTTCTTCATCGTCGACTGGCGCTTCAACGAGCAGTGGCGCCTGTTCAACCCCCTGGGCGTCGGCCCCAGCGGCCCCGCCGGCCTGGAGCTGGCCTACCGCTTCAACGACAAGTGGGAACTCGGCCTCGGCGGCTCCTGGCGCAGCAGCGAGTTCCGCCTGTCCACCGACAACCGCCTGGCCCGCAATGGCATCGGCGAGGTGAACTACATCCCGGTGTTCATGCACGTGTCCTGGAAGCCCACCCCGATGATCGGCGTGGATGCCTACGCCGGCATGGCCTTCGGTGGCGAGCTGAAAGTGCTCAATGCCAACGGCGACGACATCCGCAAGGACGACCTGGGCAGCGCACCGATCTTCGGTGTCACCGGCAGCCTGCGCTTCTGAGTCCTGTCCGGGCTGCAACCGCAAGGGCGGCGCAAGGTCGCGCCGCCCACCCTCCGGAGTGATGCACGCGTGAGCGAACGCCTGCTGATGATCGACGACGATGCCTCGCTGGCAGCCATGGTGGCCGAGTACCTCGGCGGCCGTGGCCTGCCGGTGACGGTGGCGCCCACGCTGGGCGATGGCGAGCGCATGCTGCGCGAGTCGCACTACGACGCGCTGATCCTCGACGCCATGCTGCCGGACGGCGACGGCTTCGAGCTGTGCCGCCGCCTGCGCGAACGCAGCAGCCTGCCCATCCTCATGCTCACCGCGCGTGGCGAGGACGTGGACCGCATCGTCGGCCTGGAACTCGGCGCCGACGACTACCTGCCCAAGCCCTTCAACCCGCGCGAGCTACTGGCCCGCCTGCGCGCCCTGCTGCGGCGTACGCAGAGCAACGGCCACACCAGTGGCAATGCCCACGGTGACACCCGGCGTGTGCTGCGCTTCGGCCGCCTGGAGATCGACGAGGCCGCGCTGGAGGCGCGGGTCGACGGACAGGCCGTGGCGCTCACCTCGCACCAGTTCGCCCTGCTGCTGGCACTGGCCACCCACCCCGGCCGCGTGCTGTCGCGCGAGGCCCTGCTGGAGCTGGCGCGCGGCGACGCACTGGAAGCCTTCGACCGCTCCATCGACGTGCACATCTCGCGCATCCGTGCCGCCATCGGCGACGACGCCAAGAACCCGCGCCGCATCGTCACCGTGCGCGGTGCCGGCTACGTGTTCGCGCAACGGCAGGACGAGCAATGACCGGCGCACGACGGGAATCCGCCAGCACCTCTGCCAGGACTGCGGCCAAGGAGGACTGCGCCTTCGCCCTGTTCTCGGCACGCGCCTGCCGCCAGACGGTGGACGGCCGCCGCCATTTCGTACGCCACCGCCTGTACCGCCAGATCTACGTCGGCCTGGTGTGCATGATGCTGCTGGTGTTCATCCTGATCGGCAGCATCTTCTGGGTCATCGGCAACGTCGTCGGCCCCTGGTTCGGCAACGAATCCTCCGGCGCGCTCAACCGCAACATCGTGGACCCGCGCAACAGCCCGGACATCACCGAACTGCTCGCCCGCCTGCTGCCTGCCACCGACAGTCCACAGCAGCTGGACCGCACGCTGGGGCAGATCGATCGCATCGTGCCCGGCGACATCGCCCTGTACGACGCACAGGGCCAGCGCATCGCCGCGTCCGAGCCCGACATGCCGATGCAACTGGACACCCGGGGCAAGCGCCGCCACCAGTACGTACTGCCCGATGAACGCCAGGTGCTCGTCTACTTCGGCTGGCAGACCAAGCGTGAAGTCCTCGCCTGGCTGGCCGGCTTCGTATTGCTGCTGGGTGTCGCCGCCTGGCCCGTGTCGCGCCGCCTGACCCGCCGCATCGAACGCCTGCAGGCGCAGGCCGACGCCTGGGGCGAAGGCCGGCTGTCCGCCCGCATGGCCATCGACGGCTGCGACGAAGTCACCGAACTCGCGTCGCGCTTCAACCAGGCCGCCGACCGCGTCGAAGCACTGGTCAACAGCCAGCGCGCCATGCTGGCTTCCGCCTCGCACGAGCTGCGCTCGCCGCTGGCGCGCATCCGCATGGCCATCGACCTCATCGGCGAGGACCGTCCCGACCTGCAGGCACAGATCGCGCGTGACATCGCCGAGCTGGACGCCCTCATCGGCGACCTGTTGCTGGCCAGCCGCCTCGCCGACGAAACTCCGCGCCTCAACCTCGGCACCGTCGACCTGCTGGGCCTTGCCGCCGAGGAAGCTGCACGCGCCGACGCCAGTGCCGGCGGAGAGGCCGTCAGCCTGCAGGGCGACGCGCGCCTGCTGCGCCACATGGTGCGCAACCTGCTGGACAACGCGCGCCGCTACGCGCCCGGCTCGCCCATCGAAGTGGAAGTCGTGCAGGACGCCGGACGTATCCTGCTGCGCGTACTGGACCGCGGCCCCGGCGTACCGCAGGAGGAATGCGAGAAGATCTTCGAGCCCTTCTACCGCATCGCCGGCAGTGCGGAGCGCGGCGAAGGCAGCGGCTACGGCCTGGCCCTGGTGCGCCGCATCGCCCGCCTGCACGGTGGCGACGCACGCTGCGTGCCGCGCCCCGGCGGCGGCGCCAGCTTCGAGATCAGCCTGCCGCTCTGACGCGCCGCCGCACCCCCGCTCGGCCGGACGGGCAGCCACGCCGCGCGCGGTGACGAGGCACATGCAACAAGGGCTATAGTGTCTGCCCCCACGTTCCACCGCAGGAGCGCAGCATGTCCATCGAACGCAAACCCCTTGGCCGCGGCGGCATCAGGTCCGCCGGCTACGACCGCAGCGCCCGCGTGCTGGAAATCGAGTTCGAAGGCGGCCGCGTCGTGCAGCACACCGGCGTCGGTGACGAAATCGCGCGGCGCTTCCTGGGCAGCGGCTCACCCGCCAGCTACTACCGCGACAACATCGAAGAGGACTTCCCGCAGCGGCGCGCCTCATGAGGCCCGCCCTGCTCGCCGCGGCCCTGCTGCTGTGCGCTGGAGTCGTCACGGCCGCTGAGCTCAGTCCACGCACCAGCGAGAACCTGCTGGGCATGAAGTTCGTGCGCGTCCCCGCCGGCGAATTCATGATGGGCAACGACGAATCGCCCGACACGCTGGCGCGCGACTTCCCTCAGTACGAGTCGCGCCGCTTCACCCTGCTCGCCGACGAGGCCCCGGTGCACCGCGTGCGCATCACCCGCGACTTCGAACTCGGCCAGCACGAAGTCACCGTCGGCCAGTTCCGCCGCTTCCTCGAAGCCAGCGGCTACGTGCCGGAATCCATCGCCGACGGCACCGGTGGCTACGGCTTCAACCGCGACTACGACCCCGCCACCACCACACGCGGCGACGCCTTCGAAGGCCGCCACCCCAGATACTCCTGGCGCAACCCCGGCTTCGCGCAGGACGACAACCACCCCGTCACCAACGTCACCTGGGGCGACGCGCAGGCCATGGCGAAATGGCTCAGCGAACGCGAGGGCCGCCGCTACCGCCTGCCCACCGAAGCCGAGTGGGAATACGCCTGCCGCGCCGGCACCCGCACCCGCTTCTCCAGCGGCGACGCCCCGCAATCCCTGACCGGCTTCGCCAACCTCTTCGACACCGACACCGCACGCGACTGGCCAAAGTGGACCTCCTTCGCACAGCCTGCCGATGGCTACGCCTTCACGTCCCCCGTCGGCAGCTTCAAGCCGAATGCCTTCGGCCTGTACGACATGCACGGCAACGTGTGGGAGTGGGTGTCGGACTGGCACGACGACCACTACTACGCGCGCTCGCCGGTTGACGATCCGCAAGGCCCGGAGAGCGGTGACGTGCGCGTGCGCCGTGGCGGCTCGTGGCACACCTGGGCCTTCTACACGCGATCGGCATACCGCAACTGGAATGCGCCGAGTACGCGGTATACGTTGGTGGGGATGAGGTTGGTGCGGGAGGTGGCTCCGAGCACCGACTAGCCACTGGCTCGATTGCGTGCGAGCTGGACAAGGCGGCGCTGCGCCTCGGACAAGAGATGCGGCGAGTGAAGCGTGTCGAACGCAGCCACCACATCGGCATACCGCTTGGCCTTGAAGAGGCTATTCATCTCCTCGATGCATCGCGCATCCCCTGCATACGATGCGGCAAGGCGCTCCCGCTGCACTGCAGCTGCCGCAGCCTCACTCTCCGCCGCTAGCAAGAGAACCTTGGCGTCCCCGTCAAGAAAGTCCTTCGCGTAGGCAAGATCGTGCGCCAACCCCCGGAAACCTTGGAGACTTCCGATGGAAGTGCCGGGATACTCGCAATCAGCCCACACCCCGAGTTGTCGCATGTAGGACTCGTGCGGAGCACTCTTGTCTTGCACGTGGTACGCAACCTTGCCGAGCGCATTGCGATAGTGAAGCTCAAGCCGCCGATCTCCGCGAACGAACTCGCCCCACGCAAATGGACCGCCCGATCCGGCTCCTTCACCGCGGAATTGAAACGCGAAGCCCTGAGGCGCAAGTGCGCCGTCCAGAATGGTGATCCCGGCCAGCAGCAAATCCTTTTGCGAATCAGCGGTCATTTCGGCTCACCTTTCTCGAAATCTAAACGCTGCTACCGGCTCCCGCCGTAGGGCCTGTGGTCACTCGTTACGCTTCGCCGGGAGTTCGCCCCGGCGGGCGAGTTACCTTTTGCTGCGCGGCAAAAGGTAA
>JAVHYF010000076.1 GCA_031119205.1 Moraxellaceae bacterium
GCTTCATGATCGCCGCGCTCGCGCCCTTCGTCACCGGCTGGGTGCGCGAGCACACCGGCGGCTTCACGCTCGCATGGGCTTACCTCGCAGCGGTGGTGGTGGCGCTGCTGCCGCTCATGCTGCGCTTCGATCCGCGCCGCTACGCCACGGCCACCGAGGGCCTGTTCGATGCGCGCGGCGCGCAGGCTGGCGCACCATCCATCACCGCGCTCGACGGCGCAGTCAGCAGAAAGGTCTGAACACGATGTACCAGGAACACTTCATGCAACGGGCGCTGGCCCTTTCTGCCCAGGCGCTGCAGGAGCCCGGCACCGAGCCTTTCGGCGCCGTCGTCGTAAAGGACGGCGTGATCGTCGGCGAAGGCTTCAACCACTCCGTCGCGCACCATGACCCCACCTCGCACGGCGAGGTCGAGGCCATTCGCGATGCTTGCCGCAAGCTAGGCACGGTGAACCTGTCGGGCTGCGAGCTCTACACCTCGTGCGAACCCTGCGCGATGTGCGTGGCGGCGATGCACATCGCGGGTATTGCGAAGCTGTACTACGCGGCTTCGCTCGCGCAGTCGGGCGAGGCGTTCGAAGGAGTGACGGTGGCGGCGCGGCATCCGATCGATGTGGAGGCGCTGCGCATCGAGGCAGGCGCGCCGCTCGAGCGGCGCAGACTGCCCGCCGAGCAGAAGATGGATGACGAAGCCGTGCGAATCCTGTCGGCGTGGGCCGCGCCGCGCAGGGCTGCCTGACGTACCTGCGGCGCCTATGTCTTGAGTGCGTTCACGACCGCATCGAAGAATGGAACCGGCGGAATGCCGGTCGCCGTCGGGTTGGTTTGCGCTCCCCAGATGACGATCACGACCTTTTCCTTGCGGTTGATGTAGATCTGCTGACCCATGATCCCGACCGCGAAGAATGCGCCGTCCACCGCGGACTGACTGCTCTTGTTGGTGGGTATCCACCACATGTAGCCGTAGTCCGACGCGGTGCCGGTGCTCAGCACCTTGGAAGAGCCCGCTTCCGAGACCCATCCCGTGGGCAGCAGTTGCTGCCCGGCGGCAAAGCCGTCGTTCATGACGAACATGCCGAAGCGCCCATAGTCGCGCAAGGTCGCGCTGATGCCGCCGGCCGCGAACTCGATGCCGTCGGGCGAGTCCAGCCACCAGTTGGCCTGTGCTTCCATGCCGAACTTCGACCAGACCTTCTCGGACAGGTACTGCGCCAGCGGCTTCTTGACCGCGTTGTAGACGATCTCGCCGGCCACCCGCGCTTCACCGGTGCTGTAGTTGTACACGGAGCCCGGTGCGGCCACGCGAGGCAGCTTGCTCATGAGGTCCATGGCCGAGCCCGGCTTCTGGCTGAGCTGTGCCTCCAGCAACTGGCGGCGATCTGATGTGGGGTCGGTGTAGGTCTCGTTCCATTTCACGCCCGAGGCCATCATCAGCACATTGCGCACCGTGACGCCGTCGTAGGCGGTCCCCGCCAACCGGGGCACGTACTTGACCACCTGGTCGTCGAGGCTGGCGATGTAGCCGTCCTTTACCGCCAGGCCGACCAGTGTCGACGTGATCGACTTGGCCACCGACATGGACATCCAGCGGGTCTTCTGCGTGTTGCCGTACTGGTAGGTTTCATTGGCGATCTTGCCGTCCTTCAGGATCAGCAGGCCGGCCACGCGGTTGGCGGCCATGAAGTCGGCCATGCTGTAGGTCGCGCCGCCAGTCGAGAAGCTCAGCTGGGTCAACTGGGAGGTGGCCGCAGGCAGCGCGTAGGGCGTGCCGCCGGGCTCGATCGTCCGTGTCGGGAACAGCCGGTCGGTGTTGCGGTATGTGTTGACGGCAAGTTCTGGAGACAGCACACCGTCGTAGATCTGGCGGACCGTGCCGATGGCCTCGGACGCATGCGGATAGCCGCTGCCGCTGCCCGGATTGCCGCCGCCACTGGCAGGGGGAGGTGCCACCACGACGGGCAGGACCGCACCGCCTCCACCACCTCCGCCTCCACCCCCACCACCGCAGGCCGCGAGCAGCACGGCGGCTGCAAGCAACGGAACCGACAACGCAGCGCGCACCGGGCGCGCAAGCTCGAACACCCTCCTGACTCCTTGAACCACGCGAACCTCCTCGTTTGTGTGCCGCGCATGATCGCACTCATACGCCTCGCAGCCAACAGGCGGTCTTCAGGATTCACGACGATGTTGTTACTCCCAGCTGTGCGCTCCTCTCAATAGAGTGCACTTGCAGCGCCATTCAATGCGCGCCTCAGCAAGGAGCCGGCAATGATCTTCACGAGAAGCGACGAGGACACCGCAAGCCAAGCCTCACCCCGCGTCGCACGCGCACTCGAAACCTATCGCAGCGTCATCGCATGCCACGAGCACATCGCACGCGGCAACGGCGTTCATTCGCTCACTGCGGCACTGATGCTGCCTTGCTATCAGGCGGAATTCCGCAACTTCGCACTCGCGATGACCCCTGAAGAAGAGCGCGAACTAAGGTACGCGCTCGATTCGATTTGCGAGACCGCGGCGTGAAGACGACTACCTTCGCAGCAAGTTTTGCCGCGCGAGGTTTCATTGCGAATGCTTGCGCGGTTTGCGGAATTACAGAGTTGGATTGAACGGGATTCCACTCGTAGACGCTGCCCTATCGACGCGCCGAGACTCCGCTTCCCCGGCCGGGAAGTCATTTCATGGAAGTCATTTCTCTTGAAAGGAGTTGGCTATGGCGGCGAGTTCGAAATTCACCATCCTCTCGTTCGTAGGCGGCGGCATACGGGGACTGATGCCGGTATCGGTCCTGAACAAGCTGTACGCGAAGTACCCCCAGATCATCGACAACACCGACCTCATCGCGGGATGCTCGACGGGTTCGATCATCACGAGCGAGCTATTGGCGGGGAAGACGCCCAAGGACATCATCAGTCTCTTCACCTCCCAGAACGGGGAGATCGGGTTCTACCAAAAGATGAACACCGATCCTAAGCAGCCTGCGTATTCGATCGACGAGGTCTACGCCTCGCAGTTCGCTCTGCATGGCACCACGAAGGTCCAGGACATCGTCACGAAGAAGGTGCTCTTCGTCACCTTCAACGTCGGCGGGCTCGAAGTGCAGAACTCGGTGCAGACGGCCATACCGTGGCAGCCGGTCATGTACACGAACATGATCCCCGACCAAGGCGACGTGGAGATCGCGAAGGCGGCCACTTCGAGCGGCGCGATGCCCGGGCAGCTGGGCTCGTTCGAAGGCAACGTCGACGGCTGCTTCTTCAACCACGACCCGACAGTCGCGGCGATCGCGCTGGCGGTGAAGGCGGGCCATGCGCTGGAAGACATCACGGCCATCACCTTCGGCACCGGCTACATGCCCGACTGGATCGCCAGCGACACCCACAACTGGGGCGCCGACCAGTGGATGAACGGCACTGCGAACCCCTTCAACAATTCGCCACCGTTCCTCATGAACCAGGTGAAGTCGTCGCCGGTGCTCGACATGAGCCTGAACGGCACTTCGACCGAGCTCATGCCGATGCTCGCCAAGATGCTGCTGGGCGACCGCTACACCAACATCAACCCGACGCTGCCCTTCTTCGTTCCGGAGAACACGGTCTACCCGCAGGCCCTGCAGCTGCTGCAGGACAAGGGCGCGAACGCGGACACCGCGTATGCCGAAGCCCTGGTGCAGAAGTACTGGGTCGAACACGCGCTCGGCTGAGCACCACCTGCAAGCAGGCAAGAAAGCAAACGCATTCCAGGAAAGGAGAAACGACGATGTCGATCACCGCAAAAGGTGCTGCAGCGCCAGCATCCTCACCCGCGATTCCCATCGAGAAGCTGGACCTCGGTCCGTACAACATCCAGTACCTGCCCGACGGCCACTACGTGCTGGACGTGAGCGGCAACAACCCCGCCAAGGGCGCTGGCGTCATCGGCTACACGCTCAAGGTGCCGCAGGCCGGCAACCAGCAATGGCTGTTCGTGCCCTCACCCGACGCGCCGGGCTGGTGGTACCTGCAGACGCTGATGGACACCAGGTTCGTCATGACGCTGCAGCCCGGTTCCACGGTAGTCCCCACGCCCGTCGTGATGACGTCCGTCGACCTGGCCAATGCCGACAGGCAACTCTGGAGCCTGCTGTCCACCGAGGAGCCCGGCTACTGGTACATCCAGAGCAAGTTCGGTGCAAACAACTCGAACGCGCCGCTGGTCATCGGGCTCACCGACAACAAGGTGGAAGCCAGCGCCGTGGCTGGGCCCATCAGCTTCACCGGGTTCCGGGCACAGGCCTGGGGGTTCAGGCCCGTGGGCAACGCGGGCTGAAGGGAAGCAAGCGTGAAGGGAGCTCAGTCCCAGGCCGGCGACAGACCGGCCGGGTCTGTCAGGCGCTCATTGCGGTCGAGCGCCGCAATCTGCGCCATCTCGGCGTCCGTCAGCTTCAGCTGCAGGGCCTTCAGGTTGCCCTCGAGGTTCGCGCGCTTGGTGGACGACGGAATCACCGCGTAGCCCAGCTGCATCGCCCACGCCAGCACCACTTGCGCGGCGGTGGCGTCGTGTGCCTTGGCAATCGCCTCGACCACCGGATCGCCCAGCACCTTGCCATAGGCCAGCGTCATGTACGACGTGATGTGGATGCCCGCGCTCTTCGCGAACTCCGCCACCTTGCGGTTCTGCAGGTAGGGATGCAGCTCGATCTGGTTGGTGGCGATGTTCTGCGCGCCCACGGCCGCGATGGCTTCCTTCATCAGCGCGATGTTGAAGTTCGACACACCGATGTGCTTCGTGAGCCCCTGCGCCTTGGCCTCGGCCAGCGCGCCCATGAACTCGGCCACCGGCACCGCATTGCCGGGCGAGGGCCAGTGGATCAGTGTCAGGTCCACATGGTCGGTGCGCAGCTTGGCGAGGCTGTCCTTCAGGCTGGGCACCAGCTTGCTCTTGGCGTAGTTGTCGGTCCAGATCTTGGTGGTGATGAAGAGGCTCTCGCGCGCCACGCCGCTTTCGGCGATTGCCTGGCCCACCTCGGCCTCGTTGCCGTAGATCTGCGCCGTGTCGATGGTGCGGTAGCCCACGTCGAGGCCGTTCTTTACCGAGTCGATGACCACCTGGCCCTTCAGGCGGAAGGTGCCGAGGCCGAAGGCGGGAATGGGGTTTTTGGTATTCGTGTTCATGGTTTGTCCTTGCGTGTTCGAAGAAAGAAAGAGGAAAGAGAGGAAGAGAAGAAAGAAGAAGCTCAGTGACCGACCGGCACCGGCCCCGAGGCGCGAACCGGAATGCCCGCGCGGCGGTCGAGCGTTCCGCTCCATTGCGTGAGGGCCAGCGAGAGCAGCACCACCAGCGCGCCGATCCAGGGCGTGTGCATCAGCCCCAGGTGCGTCACGATCAGCCCGCCGGCCCAGGCCGCGCCGGCAATGCCGAGGTTGAAGGCCGCGATGTTCAGGC
>JAVHYF010000014.1 GCA_031119205.1 Moraxellaceae bacterium
GCGCGCAGCACCAGGTCGTCGCGGTGTTGCGGGCCGACGATGTGCAGGCCGACCGGCAGGCCCAGTGCGTCGAAGCCGGCGGGCACCGAGGCGGCGGGTTGCTGGGTGAGGTTGAAGGGCACGTTGTAGGGCGCGTTGGCGCGCTCGCCGATCTTCGGTACCGAGTCGGCCACCACCGGCGTCAACAGCAGGTCGTAGCGTTCGTGAAAGCGGCGCAGCTGGATGGCCAGCGCCTGGCGTTGCTCGTTGGCGGCGACGAAGTCCGACAGGGTGTAGACGCTGGCGCGTTCCACTGCGGCGCGGATTTCCGGGTCGACCAGGTCGAACTTCTCCGGGGCGATCTCGCGCTTGAGGCGGATGGCACGTTCGGCCGCCAGCACGTCGAGGATGGGACGCGGATCGCTGAAGCCGGGATCGACTTCCTCCACCACCGCGCCGAGCTGCGCGAACACGCTGACTGCCTTGCGCAGGATGGCCTCGATGTGCGGCGCCAGCTTCACGTAGCCCAGGGTCGGACTCCACGCGATGCGCAGGCCGCGCACGCCGTCCTGCAGGCCCACGCGCCAGTCGCGGCCACTCAGCGGCAGGCTGGTCCAGTCGCGTGCGTCGTAGCCGCCGATGACGTTGAGCAGCAGGGCGGCGTCTTCCACCGTGCGGGTAATCGGCCCGATGTGGAACAGGTTGCCGTTGTGCGCCGGCGGAAAGCCGGGCACGCGGCCGTAGCTGGGCTTGAGGCCGAACACGCCGCTGACCGATGCCGGCACGCGGATGGAGCCGCCGCCATCGGTGGCGACATGCAGCGGGCCGAGGCCGAGCGCGGCCGCCACCGCGGCACCGCCACTGCTGCCGGTAGGCGTGTAGTCCGGGTTCCACGGATTGCGGGTGATGCCGGTGAGCGCGGTTTCGGTGAGACCCTTCCAGCCGAACTCCGCAGTGTTGGTCTTGCCCAGCAGTACGGCGCCGGCTTCGCGCAGGCGTGCGGCGGCCGGCGAGTCTTCCGCTTGCGGCGTATCCGGCGTGGCGAGGCTGCCTTTGCGGGTCGGCCAGTCGCGCACATGCAGCAGGTCCTTGAAGGCCACCGGCACCCCGTCCAGCGGACCCAGCGGCGTACCGCGCAGCCAGCGCTGTTGCGAGGCCACCGCCTGCGCCAGCGCACCGCCGGTGTCGACGTGGCGGTAGGCGTTGTAGAGCGGCTGGGTGGCCTCGATGCGCGCGAGGATGGCCTGCAGGGCTTCGACCGGAGACAGCGTCTTGCGGCGGAACAGGGTGCCGAGTTCTACGGCGGACAGGTCGGCCGGATTTGTGGCCGGATTCGTGGCCGGACTGGTTGCGGAGGTCGTGAGCCGACTCATTGTTTCTTTCCTTCGGTTGCGGGACGCCAGCCGGTGAGACGACGCTCCAGCCACACCAGCACCCAGTTGAATGTGAGGCCGATGCCGGTGATGCCGAGGATGCCGAAGTACATCTGCGCGACCTGGAAGTTGTACTGCGAGTAGATGATCAGGAATCCGAGGCCGGCCTTGGCGCCCACCATCTCGGAGGCCACCAGCACCAGCACCGCGGCCGCGCTGGCCAGGCGCACGCCGACGAAGATGGTCGGCACCGAGCCGGGCAGGATCACCTTGGTGAAGAGTTGCAGCGGCGTTGCGCCCATGGTGCGTGCCGACTTGATCAGCAGCGGATCTACCTGTTGCACAGCGGCGATGGTGTTCAGCAGCAGCGGCCAGGAGCAAGAGAAGACCACCAGCGAGATCTTCGACACTTCGCCAATGCCCAGCAGCAGAATGAACACCGGCAACAGTGCCAGCGGTGCGGTGTTGCGCAGGATCTCGATCAGCGGGTTGAGCAGGCGTGCCACGCGCGGATACCAGCCGATCGCCAGTCCCAGCGGAATGGCATACAGCAGGGAGATGGCGAAGCCGACGCCGACGCGCATCAGGCTGGCGCCGGTGTGCTCGGCGAGTTGCCCGTTGAGCGCCAGCTCCCAGCCTGCCCGCAGCACTTCGGACAGCGGTGGCAGGAAGGCCGGGTCGGTGAGTTCCAGCCGCGGTGCGATCTCCCAGATGGCGACGATGACGAGCAGCACGATGGAACGGTCGAACCAGTTGCTGGCGGTCGTTGCGATGCGTGACACCAGGCGCGCAGAGCCGCGTTCGTGCGCGGACTCTGCGGTGCCCGGGGCGGGGGCAGCGGGGGCGAGCGCGAGATCGGCGGAAAGGCCTGCAGAGATGTCTGCAGTAAGGTCTGCACTAGGCATGGGCGGATTCCTCCAGCTTGGCCGTTGCGGGCTTGCCGCCGGCGTTGTCCTGTTGTGCCTGGCTCACCTCGTGACGCAGCAGGCTCCAGATGTGATGGCGGACCTCGCCGAACAAGGGCAGGGCGCGCACGTCGTCGGTACTCGCGCGCAGTTCGGTCGGGACGTCCACCACCGTCTTGATGCGGCCCGGACGGGCGGTCATCACCGCCACGCGCTGGCCCAGTACGACGGCCTCGTCGATGCCGTGGGTGATGAAGATGATGGTCTTGCCGGTGCTCTGCCAGATGTGCAACAGCTCTTCCTGCAGTGACTCGCGGGTCTGCGCGTCCAGCGCGGCGAAGGGCTCGTCCATCAGCAGCACCTGTGGGTCGTAGGCCAGGCTGCGTGCGATGGCGACGCGCTGCTTCATGCCGCCCGACAGTTCGTGCGGGTAGCGGTCCGCGAAGGCCGACAGCCCCACCAGCGACAGGTAGTACTCCGCGCGTTCGCGGCGCACACCGGCCTTTTCCCCACCGATCTCCAGGCCGAACTCGACGTTCTGCAAGGCGGTGCGCCAGGGGTAGAGCGCGTACTGCTGGAACACGATGCCGCGATCGCGGCCGGAGCCGGTGATGGGCTTGCCGTCCAGCAGGATGCGGCCGCTGCTGGGCGTGGTGAGTCCACCCAGCAGGTCCAGCAACGTGGACTTGCCGCAGCCGCTGGGGCCCACAAGCGTGAGGAACTCTCCCTCGCGCACGTCCAGCGTAATGTCCTGCAAGGCGGTAAAGGTCTGCGCCGGCTCACCGCGCTTGCCGCGCACGGTGAACTGCTTGCCGACCTGCTCGAAGCGGATCTTGATGGCGCTCGTCGGGGTGCTCATGTCGGGGCTCCTGGACGACTATGTCATTTAGCCGAGGCGACGGAAGCGCTCTGCTTCGCGTAGTCGTTGTAGGCGTTGGTATAGGCCTGGCTCGCCTTCAGCTGACCCGGCTTCAGCAGGCCGTCCTTGACCAGCCAGTCGATCCAGATCTGCAGTTCGCGGTCATCCACTACGCCGCCCTTGTTGGCAATACCGGTGCTCTTCCAGTACGCGAGGCTGGAGGTGTCCTCGTTGCGCTTGCGGGCGACGATGATCTTCTCGAAGCGGGCGCGCACCACTTCCACCGGCTGCGTCTGCGCCCAGTCGATGGCGCGGGCCACGCCGGTCACCAGGTGACGCGTCGCGTTCGGGTTGGCTTTGATGAACTTCTCGTTCAGCACGTAGGTGCCAGCGGTGAACTTGCCGAACAGCTCGTAGTCGGTGAAGAGGGTGCGGATGCCGCCACGCTCCACGGCCTTGTCACGCAGCACGCTGAACAGCGCGGCCACGTCGATCTGTCCCTGGCGCAATGCCTGCTCGGTGTTCACCGGCGGCAGCGCCACCAGCGTCACCTGCTTGATCTCGGCCGGCGTCAGGCCGTTGCGTGACAGGTACTCGCGCAGCGTGAACTCGATGTGTGCGCCCAGGGTGTTGACGCCCACCTTCTTGCCGATGAGATCACGCGCGTTCTTGATCGGGCTTTCGTTCAGTACGAAGAAGCCGTGGTAGTTCTTCTCGTCGATACCGTAGTGGCCAAGTACAGGCTTGATGGGCGCCTTGGCCGCGATCAGTTTGAGGATGGCGCCGTTGAAAGCACCGCCGATATCGATGTCTCCGGTGGCAACCGATTGCACATCCTGCGGTCCGCTGATGGTGTTGCCCACCCAGTTGAGTTTCAGCGGAGCGAGATAGCCGAGGTCCTCGGCCAGTTCGGGAAAGGTGACCTGGGTGGCCCAGCCCTGGTAGCGGATTTCCTTCACTTCCAGTTTCGGGGCGTTGTTCTGTGCGAAGACGGCGCCGGCGGTCAGGCCAGCGGCGACGGCAGCAAGGTTCAGCAACAGCGATGCAATTTTTCTCATGATGGACTCGTGGGGGTAGTCAGTAATCGGGGTAGGGCGCGTACCAGGTGGCGTACCCGGTACGGCTCTCTTTCAAAAGCGGATCAGGCTGCGACGGCTTCGGCGGGCTGGGTAGTGTTGTGGTTCGCCTGCTGCGCATGACGCGGGTTCGGCACCTGCGTGCGCGACACGCTGCGACGGCCGTCCACGCTCACCGGCACGTCGCCATCCACCGTTACGCGACGCACGATGCGGTGCTGGTCGCCGTAGTCGTTGATGGCGTAGTGCTGCGTGGCGCGGTTGTCCCACACCGCCACGTCACCCTCGGCCCAGCGCCAGCGCACGGTGTTCTCCAGCTTCGTGATGTAGGTCTGGAACAGGTTGAAGAGCTGGATGGATTCCGGCTTGGAGTAGCCGACGAAGTTGCGCACGAAGTGGCCGAGGATCAGCGAGCGCTCGCCGGTTTCCGGATGTACATGCACCACCGGGTGCTCGGTCTCGTACAGCGTGGAGGCGAACTGCGCGTAGTGCTTCTTCTCTGCCTCGGTCGGCGTGCCTCGGCGCAGGGCGTAGTCGTACTCGTTGCTGTGCACGGCCCAAAGCTTGTCGGCCAGTTCGCGCAGGTGTTCCGGCAGGCGTTCGTAGGCGGTGGCGGTGTTTGCCCACACGGTGTCGCCACCGGCCGGCGGAATCTTCACCGCGCGCAGGATGGAGGCACGTGGATAGGCCTCCACGAAGGTCACGTCGGTGTGCCAGGAATCGGCGCGGCCACCGTGGTTCGAATCCAGCTCCAGGATCACCTTGCTGTCGCTGCCGGCCTTGGGCAGGGAGGTGGGGTGGGCCACCGGTGCACCGCCGAAGAGTTCGGTCAGCTGTTCCTGCTTGAGGTCATCGAGGTGATGCTGGCCGCGGAAGAAAACGACCTTGTTCTGCAGCAGGGCCTTGCGGATGTCGGCAACCGTCTGCGCATCCAGGTCGTGCGCCAGACGCACGCCACGGATCTCTGCGCCGATGCGGCCTGCTACGGGAATCACTTCTATGCTCATGTCGTTCTCCTGATATGGGTGGCGAAAGCGTCTGCCTCGCTGTGCAGACGTGTGGATGCCATTCCGCAACCTTCATGCCAAGGGAGATAACGTGGGGATCTTCGGCGCAAGCAGCGTGTCGTCATTGCAGACGGCATGCGTGGAAAAGCCGCGGCCATGCTGGTTTTCAAGGCCACGCGCAGATGCGCGAGGCACGACGCGGTTGGTCGTGCGCGGCAGGTGATGCGTGGGGGAACTGCGCATAGGCGGTCAGGGCGTGTGCTGTGCAGGAATCAGCACCAGCGGGTCCGCGTGCTTCGCCCTGATCAGCTGTCAGGCTGCGTTGCCACACACGCGGCCGCCTGCCATCAGGCGGCGCGCGGGGCGCGCATATGCTGGTGCGCGCATTGCTTATGGGAACCCACGACAGTCACGGCACTGCATGACATTCAACGAAAGCACGCAACAGAAGCACGAAGAAAGGGAAGCGACATGAATCTGGGACTGGACAACAAAGTCGCACTCATCACCGGCGGCAGCGACGGTATCGGCCGCGCGACGGCGGAACTGCTGGCGGCGGAAGGCGCACGCGTGGTCATCGCTGCGCGACGCGAGGGGCCCTTGAACGACGTAGCCGCATCGATCCGCGCCGCAGGTGGACAGGTGTTGCCGGTGGTGGCCGACGTGACCAAGCCGGACGATGTGTCGCGCCTGGTGCAGGAAGCCGTCACGCACTTCGGCCGCCTCGACATCGTGGTGAACAACGCAGGCACATCGAGTGCCGCAGCCTTCGAGACGGTGAGCGACGAGGTGTGGCAGCAGGACCTGGACCTCAAGCTCTTCGCCGCCATCCGCGTCAGTCGCGCGGCATTGCCGCACCTGCGCAAGCAGGGCGGCGGCCGCATCGTCAACCTCACCACCATCGGTGGCAAACAGCCTGCCGCGCGTTCGGTGCCGACATCCGTGACGCGCGCCGCCGGCATCGCGCTTACCAAGGCACTGTCCAAGGAATACGCCGCTGACAACATCCTGGTGAACACCGTAACGGTCGGCGTGTTCAAGAGCGGACAACAGGAACGCTCCGCCGCACGTGCTGGTGTGAGCCCGCAGGAGCATTACGCGAAGCTCGGCCTCAACGTGCCGCTGGGGCGCGTGGGTGAGGCGCGCGAGGCAGCGAGCGTGATCGCCTTCCTGGTGTCGGATGCCGCGAGCTATGTGACCGGCGCCAGCATCAACGTGGATGGCGGGACGTCGGGCGTGGTGTGATGCAGGCGTAGGGGCGCGATCAGGCAGGGCGCAGGCTCCGCATCATGCGTCCTCGTGCCACGGCGTTCGCAGCCACGCACATCCGCAAGGCGCTAGGGTGGGTTCGCGCAGCAACCCACCATCGGAGTCACGCAGCCTGGATCGAGGCTCGTGAGGGCGCGGCGGTGGGTTCGGACGTATATGCCAATACGTCCGAACCCACCCTGAGTGCCATCACTGCCTGCGCTCTGATCGCTGCTAAGCTGCCTGCCGTACCGCCGGCAGCGCCGGAATGCTGGCGAACCAGCTTTGCAGGTCGGGGTCGGGATACACCGCGTCGGCGATGAAATGATCCGCGCCGGGAATGACGCTGAAATTGACCGGTGCATTCAACGCACGCAAGGCATTCACCGCGTCCTCCGCACTCGACAGCGGGGCGCGGTCGTCCTTCTCGCCGTGGAAGACCCATAGCGGCGTGTCGCGCAGGGCGGCGAGGCCGCCGTTGGCCACCGGCTCCGGCACGCGGCCGGACACGGCCACCACGCCGGCGAAGCGCTCCGGGTGCTGGCTGGCGATCTGCCAGGTGCCGGCGGTGCCGAGGCTGAAGCCGGACAGGATGACGCGTTGCGGGTCGACGGCGTTGTGGGCCACCACGTTGTCGATCAGTCCCAGCAGTTCGTTACGCCAGTCCGGCCAGGTGGTGTCCTCGGGAATCTGCAGCGCGAGGAAGTGATAGGGCAGCACCTTGCCACCTGTCACCACGTCGCTCACGTACTTCGGCAGTCCCCAGGTGGTGAGTTTCGACGGGTCGTTGCCGCGGTCCTTGGCGCCGTGCAGGAAGACCACCAGCGGCGTGACGCCGGTGAGGGTGGACTTCGCCAGCAGGTAGGGCAGCTCGCCACGCGGCGTCGGCAGGATGTGACGTTCGATGCTCATGATCGCGCTCCTTGTTCATGCCCGCTCAGGCAGCCGCCGCGCCAGAGGCGTCGGAGGTGTCTTCGCGGCGTTGCAGATGGGTGTTGGCGGGACGTTCGAGGCCCAGGTTCTCGCGCAGCGTCTTGCCTTCGTACTCGGTGCGGAACAGGCCTCGGCGCTGCAGCTCGGGAATCACCAGCTCGACGAAGGTGTCCAGCGATTCCGGCAAGATCGGCGGCATCACGTTGAAGCCGTCGGCGGCTTCGTTCTCGAACCACTCCTGGATCTGGTCGGCGATGCTCTGCGGCGTGCCGACGACGACCCAGTGGCCGCGCGCACCGGCCAGGCGCTTGTAGAGCTGGCGCAGGGTGAGGCCTTCGCGTTGCGCGAGTTCGGCCACCAGTGCGAGGCGGCTCTTGTTGCCGTTGGTGGTCTCGGCGAAGGGCGGCGGCGGGCCGTCCAGGTCGTACTGCGTTATGTCGATATTGGGGAAGTAGCGCTGCAGGATGGCGTGACCCACGCTCGGGTGGATGAGATCATCCAGCTCGCGCAGCTTGGCCTCGGCCTCTTCCTGCGTGCGGCCGATCACCGGCGAGATGCCCGGCATGATCTTCAGCGAATCCGGATGGCGGCCGTACTTCGCCAGCCGGCCCTTCACGTCGCGGTAGAAGGCCTGCGCGTCTTCCAGGCGCTGCCAGGCGGTGAAGATGACTTCGGCGGTGCGCGCGGCGAGGTCACGCCCCGGCTCCGACGCGCCGGCCTGCACGATGACCGGGTGGCCCTGCGGCGGACGCGCGATGTTCAGCGGACCGCTCACAGAGAAATGCTTGCCCTTGTGGTTCAGCGTGTGCAGCTTTTCCGGGTGGAAGTACACGCCGCTGTCCTTGTCACGCGGGAAGGCGTCGTCCTCGAAGCTGTCCCACAGGCCCTTCACGACTTCGACGAACTCCTCGGCGCGCTCGTAACGGTCGGCGTGGTCCGGGTGCTTCTCCAGCCCGAAGTTGCCAGCGGCATTCTCGTTGCCGGTGGTGACCACGTTCCACGCGGCGCGGCCGTGGGAAAGGTGATCCAGTGACGCGAACTTGCGCGCCAGGGTGAAGGGCTGTTCGTAGGTGGTGGAAGCCGTCGACACGAAGCCGATGTGCTGCGTCACCGCCGACAGCGAGGCGAACAGCGTCACGGGCTCGAAGATCGCGATGCGGCCGTAGCGCCCCGAGGCCAGGCCTTCCAGGTCTTCGTTGATGCCCGGGCTGTCGGCCAGGAACACCAGGTCGAACTTGCCGCGCTCCGCAGTCTTCGCGACCTGCTGGTAGTGCTCGATGTTGATGCCCGAGTCGGCCTGCGAACCAGGATGCCGCCAGGCGGCGATGTGGTGGCCGGTGGCCTGGATGAAGGCACCGAGTTTGAGTTGTCGCTTGCTCATGCTGTTCTCCGCGGAAGGTCCGTCGTCACAGCGCCGGATGGCGCGTGCGCTTGCGGGAGATGTTCAGCAAAAGACATGCCGCGGGCGGAGAGGCGCTTCCTGCAAGGCTTTCAGCGGATGCGGGCCCCGCGATCCGGCGCCAGGTGTTGCGCATGGGGCAGCGGGTGAGGGCGGATCTGCTGTGTTCCGTGCAGTTGGCGTTGCGGTGTACATCACACGGATAGCTGCATGGCATGGACGCATGCCAGCGGCGCGCTGCGGGCGGATGTCGCGGGCTGCGATAATCGCGGCATGTCCGCTTTAGCGCTAAGCCTCGTCCTCGCCGCCGCACTCATCCACGCCAGCTGGAACCTCATCGCCAAGAAAAGCGGCGGCGATACGCGCTTCGCGCTGATCACGGGACTCACGAACGCGCTTGTCTGGGCGCCGGCAGGGGCGTGGTTCGGCTGGCAGGAGCTGGGAGGCTATGGCGTCACGCAATGGTTGCTGATCCTCGCCAGTGCGGTGCTGCACACGCTGTACTTCGTGACCCTGCTGCGGGGCTACCGCCATGGCGACCTGACCGTGGTGTATCCGCTGGCGCGCGGCTCCGCGCCGCTGGTGACGGCAATGTGCGCCACGCTGTTCATGGGCGAGGTGCTGGGGCTGGGCGGCTGGCTGGGGCTGTCGGGCATCGTCGCCGGCATCGTGCTGATCGCCGGTGGTCCGGCGATGCTGCGCAGCCTGTTCGCGGCGGCGCCCCTTCATGATGGCGAGGCCGCACGCGTGCAGCGCGAGCGCCTGCGTGCCGGTGTCGGCTATGGCCTGCTGACGGGGCTCTTCATTGCGGGCTACAGCGTCATCGACGGCTACGCCGTGAAGCACGCCGGCATGTCACCGGTGGCGCTGGACTACTTCGGAAACCTGGCCCGTCTGCCGATGGTGTTGTTGCTGGTGATTGCCGTGGGTGGCATGGCTGCGGTGCCGGACCGCGCTTACCTGAAACAGGTGTGGAAGCCGGCACTGCTGATCGGCGCCGTTGCGCCGGTGGGTTACGTGATGGTGCTCTATGCAGTGCAGATCGCGCCGCTGTCGCGCGTGGCCCCGGCCCGCGAGGTGTCGATGCTCTTCGCGGCGCTGATGGGCGGCGTGCTGCTGGGTGAGCGTGACCGCGCGGCGCGCTTGTGCGGCGCGGCCTGCATTGCGGCAGGCGTGGTGGCGTTGGCCTGGCAGTGAGTCAGCGTTGAGTCGTCAATAAATTGACAAGGAAGCAGCGACCGGCGAACGACGCCGGCCGCATCGGCCGCCTTGCTTACCAGGCGGGGATGACCGAGTCCTTGACGGTGGTGCGGACGAACTGCTTGACCTCGGCGGAGTGGTAGGCGGCGATCAGCTTCTTCACCCAGGGCTTGTCCTTGTCCGCTTCACGCACGGCAATGATGTTGGCGTAGGGGCCGGTCGGGCCTTCAACGGCGATGCCGTCGCGGATCGGGTCAAGGCCGGCACTCTCGGCGTAGTTGCCGTTCACGGTGGCGGCATCAAAGTGGTTATAAGCGATGTTCAGCGAAGTGATCCTCAGCCGACATTGGTGGAGTCGTTCGGCACGCCGACGCGCTTTGCTGCCTGGTTATACCGTGTCGTCTACTCCGGCAGGATGCTGGAACCGGTGAATGCGTCTGTATATTGCATAGTTGGAGACGACTCAGCATGTGTGACCAGCCGAAAACCGCACAAGCCGCTCGATGTCGGATTTGTAGCAGAATGTCATTTATGCCGTGAGGGGGAAAGCGCGAATGCTTGAAAGAGTGTTGCCAGACAGCTAGGCCGACACCAAGCCTTCCAGGCATCACTTTGAGGGAGGTGATCATGAAGCTACAGGCTTATCGGCTGCAAAACTACCGCCGTCTGCGCGACGTTGTCATCGAGCTCGATGACGATATCTCCATCTTTGTCGGCGCCAACAACAGCGGGAAAACGTCCGCCGTACAAGGCCTGTACTCGATGCTCCGCGGCGACGTGAAGAAGCTCGAGCTCTTTGACTTCAGCGCGCCGCTGTGGGCCGATATCGACGCTGTCGGCAGGACTCCTGCAGGCGATGAGGATGCACCCAAAAGGTTGCCGTCCATCGTCTTGGATCTCTGGTTCCGAGTCGGTGAGGATGACCTCGCCACAGCGATGTCGCTGCTGCCGAGCACTGAGTGGGACGGCAAGTGCGTCGGGATCCGGGTGGCGTTCGAACCTCGGGATGCGAACGAGCTCGTCCGGAAGTTCCATGAACTGCATGAGAAGGTCAACAACGCGGCGATCGCGCTGGCGGCCAGGCGTAGGGTACCTGGGGAGCCTGCCGCGGTCGCTGACCCCGGCGACTACAAGCCCTGGCCCGAAAGCCTCACGAAATACCTCACGAAGGAGCTGAGCCGGGAGTACACGTTCCGCTACTACGTGCTCGATGAGCGCGCCTTTGTCGGCTATCAGGCAAAGGAGGCTGACTACGAGCCGCTGCCCCTAGGCAAGGAGCCGGGCGGCGCGGCCATTCTCAAGTCGCTGGTGAGGGTGGACTTCCTGCGCGCGCAGCGGCACCTCGATGACCCGGATGCCGGCAGCTCTGATCGCGCCGAGAGTCTGTCGCGACGGCTGAGCAGGTTCTATCACCGCAACCTGGAGAAGCGTGGCGACGACCACGTGGCCCTCAAGGCGCTCGACACCTCGGAGAAGGAACTGAACTTCCACCTGGAAGAAGTCTTCAGTGACACCCTCAAGCGCCTCGCCAAGCTCGGCTATCCGGGCGTGAACAATCCCGAGATCGTGATTCGGGCGGCCTTGGACCCTACCACCGTCCTGGGGCAGGACGCCAAGGTCCACTACGTGATTCCGGGTGCGGCTACCGCTCAACTGCCCGACAGCTACAACGGCCTCGGGTTCAAAAACCTGGTCTACATGGTGGTTGAACTGCTCGACCTGCACGAGCAGTGGAAGGCCGAGGAGGACAAGCGGGCGCCGCTGCATTTGGTCTTCATTGAAGAGCCTGAGGCGCATCTGCACGCGCAGATCCAGCAGGTCTTCATCAGGAACGTTTTGCGCCTCCTTGAGGATGCCAACGACCACGCTACGTTTTTCCACACGCAGCTCGTCATCACCACGCACTCCCCGCACATCCTCTATGAACGCGGGTTCTCGCCGATCCGGTACTTCCGCCGCGTCAGCGACCAGTTGGACCATCACACGGACGTGCGTAATCTGTCGCTATTCAAGACGGGCGCGGCCGACGCTCCAGCGCGCGAATTCCTGCAGCGATATCTAAAACTGACGCACTGCGATCTCTTCTTTTCCGACGCGGTCATCTTGGTGGAAGGCAACGTCGAACGCCTGCTTTTGCCAGCCATGATCGAGTCGGCGGCAAAGCGCCTGCGTTCCTCCGCCCTGACCATTCTTGAAGTCGGTGGCGCGTTCGCGCATCGGTTCCAGGAGTTGATCGCCTTCGTTGGACTCACGACGCTGGTCATCACGGATCTTGACAGCGTGACGGTCAAGACGGATGCCGAGGATGCCGCCGCGCAAGGCGCAGGAGCTGGCGACGCCATCGACGGAGATAACGAGGATGACGACCTGAAGCCCTTCGAGCTCGAAGACGACGACGATGCAGAACCGGGCGGCAAGAAGAAGTCCAAGAAGCGTGGCAGCACCTGCCATGCGCACGTGGAAGGTGCCGTCACGTCCAACCAAACCCTCATCAGCTGGATCCCGAAGAAGCGGTCGGTGGCCGAACTGTGGGAAATCACGGCGGAGCAAAAGACGCTGTCGCTGGCCGAGGGTTCCAGCGCTGAGGTTCGGGTGGCCTATCAGACCAAGGTTTCGGTGACGGTGGGTGCGGCGACTTCGCAGCTCTGCGGCCGCACGCTTGAGGAGGCCTTTGGTCTTGAGAACGCCGACTGGTGCCAGGCGGAGGCCAACCGGGCGGTCGGCCTAAAGCTCAGGCGCGCGCCGAGCAGCCCCGAGGAGCTGGCTGAGAAGTTGCACGACAGAGTGGTCGGCAAGAACTTCGACAAGACCCGCTTTGCGCTGGAGGTCCTCGCAAGTGGGCCGCTCAATTGCTGGAAGGTTCCCGCGTACATCGCCGAGGGCTTGGTCTGGCTCGAAGCCAAAGTGGCCCACGAGCTTGAGGCGGACGCGGCCATCGCCACGGAGGTGGCGACGATTGAGCCGACTGCAGCCGGTGTTGTCGCTGTCATTGCTGGCGAGGGGCAGACGGCATGAGCAGGCGAGTCGATAGCCCGGACACCGACGCCGATCGCGAGATCCACGCGTGCATTGCCGCGACGCCGCCGCAGCCCTTCGTGGTTCGTGCCGGCGCTGGTTCCGGCAAGACCACCTCCCTCATCAAGGCGCTGGACTGGGTGATGTCGGAGCACGGCGCCAGCATGCGGGCGAAGAAACAGAAGGTCGCGTGCATCACGTATACCGACCTCGCCGCCAACGAAATCCTGGCGGACGTCAACGACGACCCGCTGGTCCATGTCTCGACCATCCATAGCTTCTACTGGTCCATTGCCAAGGCGTTTCAGGCCGACATCAAGGTTTGGCTTCAGAACGACATCCGCAGGCGGATCTCCGAGCTGGAAGAAGAGTTCGAGAACTACGGCTCGCGTGTTCGGCAGACCACGCGCGACAGGAACAAGGCCGACCAGGAGCGCTATGCCCGAAGCCTGGAGGCTGTAGCTAACGTCAAGACTTTCAACTACGGCGTGGGCAGTGACTACGCGAAGGGCATCCTCGGTCACGAGGACATCCTTCAGCTCGCCGACTTCCTGTTGCAAAACCGCCCGCTGTTCCGACGGGTCGTGGCGCTGAACTACCCATTCGTGTTCATCGACGAGAGTCAGGACACGTTCCCAGGGGTGGTGAAGTCCTTCAAGGAAGTGGAGGCTCAGATGCGGGGCAAGTTCTGCCTCGGGTTTTTCGGCGACCCTATGCAGTCGATCTTCATGAGAGGCGCGGGGGACATCCCGCTCGAAGACCATTGGCGGGCCATCACGAAACCGGAGAACTTTCGCTGCGCCAAGCAGATTCTTGACGTCGCCAACGTCGTGCGCGCGCAGGGCGACGGCATGGAGCAAGTCCGCGGGCTGCACGAGAGGGTCGATGGGGACCTGAAGCCGGTGGAAGGCTCAGCCCGGATGTTCGTCCTGCCGAACACGCTGAACCGAACGGAGGCCCTGGCAAGAGTCCGGGCGTGGAACGCGGCGACGAACAACGACGAGGGTTGGACGACCCCAGACAACGCGGTCAAGATTCTTGTCATCGTGCACCGCATGGCCGCCAACCGGCTCGGATTCGGCGGCATCTACTCAGCGCTGAACGACAAGACGTCGGAGGCGATGAAGCAGGGGATGCAGGACGGCACCGGTTGGCCCGTTCGACCCTTCCTCAGTTTCGCGCTTCCAATTGTTGCAGCCGTGAAGGCCGGCAACGAGTTCGCAGCAATGAACCTGCTCCGAGAGTTCAGTCCGCGCTTGGCGCCTGACGCACTGGTCGGCCGCCGTGCCGCGGATGTGCTGCGAGAGCTGCACGCAGCCGTTTTGAGACTTGTCGCCATGTTGGATGAGGCAGGCACCACCGTTGGCGACATTGCTCTCCATCTCCGCGACGCCGGCCTATTCGGGTTCGACGAGCGCTATGCGCGTGTACTTGGGTTCATCGGAGGCATTGGCGATGTTGCTCAAGAGGCCGAGACCGCCGGTGCAGCGCCGACCGAAGGGCGATCATCGGATGGGGCAATGCTCAAGTTCTTTGGGTGCGCTGCACAAGAGCTTCGGCCCTATGAGCGCTATGTCTCAGAGGGCTCCCCTTATGCCACTCAGCACGGCGTGAAGGGCGCCCAGTTCGACCGCGTCATCGTCGTGATGGATGAGGAGGAGAGCGACTACCGAACCTACAACTACGAGCGGGTCTTCGCCAGCGCTGATGCCCGTGCTGCAGATCGTGCACGAGCCCAGGACGGTGACGAAAACACCTGGAGCCGAACGCTGCGATTGCTGTACGTCTGCTGCACTCGCGCTCGGCGAGGGTTGGTGCTGACGTTCTTTGTTGCCGACCCGGCGACCATCGTAGAAAACGTCGTGGCGAGTGGGATCCTGCCGCAAAGCGCAGTCTTCAAGCAGGAGGCGCTGACTGCGCTGCCGCCAGCTAGCGAATATGGGTGATCGTTGCTACAGCGGCGGTGCGGCACGCTAGATGCCTTGTGCGCCTAAAGAACTCGATAGGGGTTGCTAGATCACGCCATGAGCTATCGACAACGTCCTAATTGAGCGCCGATGCGTGTCAGCTTGACGTCCATCGGCAGTATTCGTTTCTCGTCGACTTCGCCGCGACCGCCTGGGGAGGAGATTCCATGAGGGAAGAACACACAAAGCTGTTCAGCCACGTGACGGCTGACAAGGCTCGCATCTATCGAAGTATTTTGGGTGTCTTCGCCTCGGCACGACGTCAGTTCAGGCTTTCTCTGCGGCCGGACGAGATTTTGCTGGAGGGCGCTTGGGGTGATGCTCGACCCACGCCCGAGGAGCTTGCGCTAGCGCTACAGCAGCTGACGGACTGGGGCAACTTGGAGTCCCAGCCAGATACGACGCGGGTCTCGAACTTGGCCGACTTCTACCGAGCGCGCTTCCTTTATCGACTCTCGTTGGGCGGCGAAGCCGTTGAATCGTCGCTTGAGGTGTTCTCAGAGGCAATGAAGCACCGCGCCGAACTTCAGTCGGTAGCGCTCGAGGATATCGCGACGCGGCTAAAGGCACTTCATCTCCTCGTCACCGAGGGCCAGCCCGATGTCATCAAGGTGCATGAGGGGCTGCGGGACCTGGTGCACCGGTTCGAGGGATTGGCAGAGAACGCGCAGGCGTTCATGTCAGGAGTCGCTCGCGGAGTCGATCTGCAGCGCGCGGAGGCCACGACCGTGGCACGCTACAAGAAGCAGCTCATCGATTACATCAACCGCTTCCTGGGTGATCTCGTGCGGCGCTCGGAGAGCATCGGCCAGTTGATTGTTGCGCTTGAACCTTTCATGCGATCGCTTCTCTGGGAGGTAGCGCAGCGCGAGGCGACGGATGCGGCACCTGGCAATGAAGCTGATGCCCTGGATGCGACGACTCGACATTGGCAGACTTGGACCGAGCGCTGGAAGGGACTTCGCGGCTGGTTTCTGAGCACCGGCTATGAGCCCTCCCAATCAGATCACTTGCGAGCGCGGGCAAGGATGGCCATTCCGCAACTGCTCAGCGCAATCGGCGCCGTCAACGATCGGCGCAGTGGGCGTAGCGACAGATCTGCAGACTTTCGAGCCTTGGCCTCTTGGTTCGCCGCCTGCGAGAACGACTCGCAGACGCACCGGATGGCACGCGCGGCTTTTGGGCTTAACCCTGCACGGCACTTTTCGCTGGTTCCGGCCAGCGACGAAACCGTTTCTCCGAACACGTCTTGGGTTAACGGGCCATCGCTTGCCATTCATCCGCGCTTGCGTGAATACGGCGAGGCCAGTCCTCGCGGCGTACTGCCGCGTGAGAGAGACCGGTCTGAGGAACGCAGAGCCCTCGCCAATCAGTTTCGGCAGGAAGCCATGCAGGTCGAAGCTGCTCGGGCGCGTCTGGCAACCGGTCGGGCCGGCAAGCTGTCCGAACTAGGGGTCCTCAACCGCGATGAGTTCGCGCTCTTTCTTAGCCTGCTGGCGGAGGCACTGTCCGAACAGCGCCGGCCTGATATGGTCGTGGAGCGCCTGACGGGCGATGGACTGCTGAAGATCAAGCTGGAACCCCTTGGTGCCAACACTCGGGCCATCATCGAAACTGAAAACGGTTGGTTCAGCGGTCAAGACCACTTGCTCACAATCTCCGATGCATGAACAAGATGAAGAAGTCTCCGGATAGCCGCAGTATCGGGCGCTTGCAGCAGCACCGGCAGCAAGACGAATTCCGCGCGGCAGTTCGCGCGACATTGATGACCCCCTTGATGTCGTCAATGCATCCTGACTTCGCGCTGGTGCGCCGGCATGCCGATGCACTCGGCGATTGGTATATGCGAGAGGCCGGCTGGCCTCTGCTCAGCTACCGCGAAGGCGTGCGGCTGCAGAAGCGGCCGGGCGATACGACTGACGACACGCGTGGGCTATCGGGTTTCGATCGACGTCGCTACGTTCTGTTCAGCCTCGCCTGCTACGTCCTCGAGAGAGCGGATGTTCAAGTCACGCTCCGTACGCTCGGCGAGCAGCTGCTGGTCGCTGCGGCTGACCCACTGTTGGAAAACAGATCCTTCACGTTCGATCTCAAGTCGCACCATGAACGCAAGGAGCTGGTGGCCGTCTGTAAGGCGCTGCTGGAGTTCGGGGTGCTCTCGAGAGTGGCCGGCGACGAGGAGGCCTTCGTCCAGGTTTCCAGTGGTGAGGGTGATGCGCTCTACGACGTCAACCGTCGGCTGCTGGTCAATGTGCTTGCGTGCGCCCGCGGCCCGTCAACCTGGCCAGAGGATGAGCAGCCTGTGACGTTCGATGACCGGATTGCTGCCTTGTGCGCCGAGTACGCACCAGACAGCGAGGACGGTCGTACGGCTGTTCTGCGGTTTGCGCTGGCACGTCGGTTACTCGACGATCCGGTCGTCTACCTGGACGAGTTGGACGATGCGAGCCTCGCATACTTCACCAATCAACGGGGGGCAATGGCGCGGCGTATCTGCGACGCGACGGGTCTTTCCCCGGAGCAGCGACTCGAAGGGACCGCGCTCGTCGACGTCGACGGTCAGCTGACCGACGTTTCTATGCCAGACGAGGGCACCGATGCACACGTGACGCTGCTAGTAGCTGAGTACCTGTGCTCGCTCTTGAAGGCCTCAGGAGCGAACGGCCCTGTCGAAGCGCCCACAGCGACCATGGACCAAGTCGAGAGCTTCATTGCCGGTGTGCGTGAGAGGTTCGGGAAGCTCTGGCGTGTGGCCGCCCGACAGGCCGGCTCTGAAGGTGACTTGGCCAAAGAGGCGCTGGACCGGCTCGAACGGCTACATCTGGTGCGGATCGACGCTGGTTCAGTCATTCCGATGCCGGCGATGTTTCGGTTTTCTCTGAAGGATGTCGTAGTGCAGGGGGCAATCTCAAAGTTTGGCTCCGCATCCCCTAGTCTTTTGTCTGGTGACTTTGACCATGATTGATGTTCAAGAGGCGCGGGCCGTCGATCTGCCCATGCCAACGACGCGGAGGTGGAAGCCGCTTCGGCTGGGTCTGATCGCGCTGTTCCACTACGACAGTGAAGAGTTCTGGTTCAACGACGGGCATCTGCTTCTGAGGGGCAACAACGGCACGGGCAAGTCCAAGGTTCTCTCTCTGACGATGCCTTTCCTGCTGGATGCGAACTTGAAATCGTCACGCATCGAACCGGACGGCGACGGTGGCAAGAAGATGTCGTGGAACCTATTGATGGGCAATGCCTATGACCGGCGCATCGGCTACGCCTGGATCGAGTTCGGCTGCCTCACGGCAACTGGCGAGCCTGAGTTCGTAACGCTGGGCGCTGGGATGCTGGCGACTGCGGCCAAACCTCAGCCGGATGCCTGGTATTTCATGCTAGACGGGGACGCCAACTCGCCGCGCATGAACCGCGACCTTTGGCTGTTGTCGACGGAGCGGCAGGTGCTCAACAAAGAGCGTCTGAAAGGAGCCATCCAAGGCCACGGGCAGATCTATCCAACGGCCACTGCCTATCGCCGTGCCGTCGATGAACGCCTGTTCGGGCTTGGCACGGCTCGCTATGACGCGCTCATCGACACGTTGATCCAGTTGCGTCAGCCCCAGCTGTCGAAGAAGCCCGATGAGGCCGCGTTGTCTGCGGCGCTGACTCAGGCACTCCCGCCAATCGCTGACAACATGCTGGTGGATGTCGCCGATGCGCTCGGAAAGCTCGAGGACGAGCGTCAAACGCTAGAGCAGTACAACGCGCTGTCGGTGGCGGTGCGGCATTTCGAGCAACGCTACCGGGTTTACGCAGCAACGCGGACTCGACGCGAGGCAAGGCTGCTGCGAAAGGCCAATACGGACTTTGACAACGCAAGCAAGGCCCGCAACGATGCCGAGGAGAAGGCCGTTGAAGCAGCGGAAGAGGAGCGCATCGCCATCGCGGAGGAGGCGCAGGCCGATCTCGCCCTCGCAGATTCCCGCAAGTCGTGGGAAGTGCTGAAGGAAGACCCTGCCAACGCGGATGCCACGCGTCTTGATCGCGCTCAGGCACAGGTCACGCGCAGCAGGAGTGAACTCGCAGAAGCCGCGATGGCCGCGGAGCAAGCGAGGAGAAAAGCGGACGCCGCCTCATCGCGGTTTCAGGATTACTCAAACCGAGTGGAAGTGCACGTCAAGAGCGCTGACTTGGCTTCCGGGGAGAGTCTGACGGCGGCCAGTTCAGCGAAGCTCGGGGATGATGTGCTCGAGAACGTGCTTCTCGTGATGGGCGGCGCCAACTTGCACACGCTCGGGCCTAGCGCCTACGAGCGGGAGCGAGCCGCGTTGCACGGTGTTGCCACGGAGCGCCGCAAGGGCTTGAGCGTGGTTCGCTCACTGATGGCTGCAGTGGACCGTCAGCGCGCCAACTTCGATGGTCGCCAGCGACGACGTGACGAAGCGCTGGATGACCTCCAGGCGGCCCGTGAAGAGCGAGCAGAGAGCGAAGAAAAGTTCGACCAAGAAGGACGCTCACACGTCGAGTCTTGGAGCGAGCATCTTGGCAAGTTGCACGAGCTTCGTGCCAACCACGACAACACACTGGCCGCAGTCGGCGAGTGGGTTCTTAACGTGCCGCCAGAGCATCCAGGCCGGCAAGCCTTGGAGGCTGCCCATGCCTCGGCCGTGGTCACGTTGTCCGACGAGGAGGCGGCGATCAAGTCGGAGCGCCAATCCGCCCAGCGCCAGATCCAAACCTTGCAGACTGAACGCAAAGCGCTTCTGCTCGGAACTGACCCCGAGCCACCGGCACCGGCGGCCAGAGATCCACAGGCACGTGCTCAGCGAGACGGAGCGCCGCTCTGGAAACTGGTCGACTTTGCAGAGGGACTGCCCGTTGAGAAGCGGGCGCCGCTGGAAGCAGCGCTGGAGGCTTCGGGAATGTTGGATGCCTGGGTATCTCCGAACGGAGAACTGGTAGCGGCAGATGGCGAGATGGTGGTGCTTGATACGACGTTGGTGGCTAGAGCGCCCAAAGTGAACTCACTGGCGCAGTGGCTGGTGCCGGTTTCCGCAGAGGGTCAAGCCACTTCGGCCGAAGTTGTGCAACGCTTGCTCCAAGGCATTGCCTGCGATGAGGCTGACTCCGGAGTCGAAGCGTGGATCGGCCTTGACGGGCGCTATCGAATTGGCCCAGTTTCCGGGGCTTGGCACAAGCCCGAGGCCTCCTACATCGGCACCACGTCCAGAGCGCTGGCGCGGGCGCGCCGGATCGCGGAGATCGACGCTTTGCTAGACGAACTCGACCAGACGGTAGCCTCATTGGAAACCCGTATCGAGGCGATCACCGCTCGCAAGGATGCCGCGCGCGCAGAGTTGCAGTCTGCGCCCTCAGAGTCGCTGGTGCGGTCTTGGCATCACAAGTGCGTTGCGGTGATTGAAAGCGAGAGACGTGCCGGTGCCCGTCTCGACCAAGCCGAGCGCGAACTCGCCGAAGCCAAGGAACACCTCGATGCGGCGATCAACAAGCTGGAATTGGATGCTGCTGACCTGTGCTTGCCGACCAAGGCGGAAGCCCTGGCTGCCATCGAGGAAGCATTGCTGACCTACGAAGCTAAGCTGACAAAGTTCCTTGACGCCGCCCAAGCGCTGAGAACGCTTCGACCGGAGCTTGTGCTGCAGGAGCAGCGACGCGACGAGGCCCAGGCAGCGCTCGAAGAAGCGTCAGGAAAGGAGTTCCAGCGGCAAGAAGAATTGACCATCGCCGACGCGGAGCTTCGAACGCTGGAGTCGACCGTTGGATTGAAGGTTAAAGAGTTGATGGCCGAACTCGAACGCCTGAGGCTGCTGGTCGGGCAGTGCGAGCAAACGCAAGACGACGCACGTGATGCCAGTAAGCGAGCTGGCGAGAAGAGAGCCATCGCAGCCCAACACTTCGGAAACAAGCAGACGGAACTGAACGCTCAGACGACAACACGTGCGACCGTGGTGTCCCAGCTCCAGCAGTTTGCGGTCAGCGGCATCTTGGCTGCCGGAGCGCCCGAGATCGCGGTACCGGAGTCTGCCGCCCCCTGGACTGTCGAACCGGCGCTGACCCTGGCGCGGCGACTCGAGCAGGCGCTCGCGCACGTCAACGATAGCGACGATGCCTGGCACAAGGTACAGAAGCACATTAACGATGACCTAAGCGCCCTGCAGACCTCGCTCTCTGGCCTAGGCTACCAATGCACGGGCGAGCAGACCGACTTCGGCCTGGTCGTTCGCGTGGTCTATCAGAACAAGTCCGAGCAGCCCGGTCGCCTGGTCAAGTTGCTCGAACGCGAGATCGCCGACCGCAGCGAGCTCTTAACCAACAAAGAAAAGGAAATACTGGAAGGCCATCTGCAGGCGGAGATCGCTGCCGAGGTGCAGCGCTTGCTCAAGATGGCAGACGACCACGTGAGCGCAATCAACGAGGAACTGAAGAAGCGACCGACATCGACTGGCGTGAAGTTCCGATTGCTCTGGGAGCCGTTGTCTGAGGTGGAAGGCGCCCCCTTGGGACTGACCGAAGCCCGCAAGCGTCTCTTGAACAAGTCCTCTGACCTGTGGTCGACGGAGGACCGAGAGGTCGTCGGTCGAATGCTGCAGGAGCGCATCAAGGCGGAACGAGAACTGGCTGAGTCAGGTGCTCACGCGAGCACCTCGCTCAGCGACCAGCTGGCTCGCGCCCTTGACTACCGCAAGTGGCATCGCTTCAAGGTCGAGCGTTGGCAGGCCAATCAGTGGAAGAAGCTGTCCGGGCCGGCATCAAGCGGCGAGCGCGCACTGGGTCTGACGGTGCCACTCTTTGCCGCCGTCGCGAGCTTCTACGGTCGCACGGATGGCGCCACAGCGCCCAGGCTCATGCTGCTAGATGAGGCATTTGCAGGCATTGACGACGCAGCTAGGGCGCACTGCATGGCGCTTATCCGCGAGTTCGATCTGGACTTCATCATTACCAGCGAGCGTGAATGGGCCTGCTATGCAGAGTTGCCTGGCGTATCTATCTGCCAGCTCCAGCGCAGGGAAGATGTTGACGCTGTCTTCGTCTCGCGATGGACCTGGGACGGGAAGGCCAAGAAGCAGCAGCCCGACCCTGACAACCGTTTCCCCCCACGTCCATGACCGTTGACTCTCGCCTCCATCGTTTGCTTGGTTCGCCAGATCTGGCTCTACTGCGTGAGCGACTGAGGCGCCGTTTCGAGGACAAGGGTAACTTGCCAACGCAGGTGCGCTTACTCAATCTGGTACCACATGAGCGAACGGCGCTGGCGGCGCTGATGGGCGCGGCCACGCGTGCCACAAACTCTTTTACGCTCCATGTGCCCACGGTGGACGCGATGCTCGTGGAAGCGGGCCTGGCGAGCTCGTTGCGAGATGCACTAGAGAAACTAGACGGGCAGATAGTCAATCGCGCTGCGCTCGCCGATGAGCAGCGCGCCGGCTGGGCAGCGGTCTTCGAGGGCGTCAACAATCACTCTCTGTCGTCCTGGTTGACGGGCACGCTGAACCGAGGGCTTGTGAAGCGTTATTCGGGGGCGCGAACTCAGGTCGCCGCTCAGATTCTGAGCCGTGTCGAGCTGGTACTCAGATCCCTGCCGGCCAACGGGATGACACGCTCGCAATTAGCTGCGGCGACTTTGGGGGACGCTCACGCGCTGGACTCCGGGCGGCCTGAGTCCTCGATTGTCTTAGCCGTTCTCCGCCATGCACGTCGCGCTAGCGACGAGGAACAGGACATCGAAGAAGACCGTCGCGAGACATGGGCGACAGCGGGTGTTCTTATCAACGAGCTGGCACGGCCGGCACTGTTTCTGAACCTGCCGGTGTTTCCAAGCGAGCAAAGTGTGGGACGTCGCCATCTCGGAACGCTCGGCGAGCCCGGTTTCATTTCACTTCGCAGGCTGCTGCGATCGATGCCAGCATGGAACGTGGCAGAGCGGGACGTCTTCGTCTGCGAGAACCCCAACATTGTGGCGATTGCAGCCGATCAGCTGGGGCACGATTGTGCGCCGTTGGTTTGTACGGACGGAATGCCTAGTGCTGCGCAGCGCACGCTGCTGTCCCAGTTGGCTGCAGCGGGAGCACGCCTTTGGTACCACGGGGACTTTGATTGGCCGGGTATTGGGATCGCCAACCTTGTTATCCGCGAGCACTTGGCGCGTCCATGGCGGATGAGCGCATGCGACTACGTGAGCGCCATCGAGACGGTGACGACGCGGGTGCCGTTGTCTGGCGTTTCGGTCACAGCAAGCTGGGATGAAGAGCTGTCGGCGCAAATGATGGAGCTCAATGTGAGGGTAGCTGAGGAAGCGCTTGCCGCTCGCATGCTCATTGACCTCCAGGACACAGCACTCTCTGCGCCTCTATAGCTGCCGCTTGGCCTAGCCATGACGCAGTCTGCGACCCAATTTCCTGAAGGCACAAGGCCTGAAGAAGGAAGGTGGCCGACGTATAACGCCGGTCGCTACGGTTTTTCCTGATGCCGGACGACTCACTTACCAGGCCGGGATGACCGAATCCTTGAAGGTGCTGCGGACGAACTGCTTGACCTCGGCGGAGTGGTAGGCGGCGATCAGCTTCTTCACCCAGGGCTTGTCCTTGTCCGCTTCACGCACGGCAATGATGTTGGCGTAGGGGCCGGTCGGGCCTTCGACGGCGATGCCGTCGCGGATCGGGTCGAGGCCGGCACTCTCGGCGTAGTTGCCGTTCACGGCGGCGGCGTCCAGGTCGTCCAGCGAGCGCGGCAGTTGTGCGGCATCCAGTTCGATGATCTTCACCTTCTTCGGGTTCTGCGCGATGTCCAGCGGCGTGGCCCGCAGGCCGACGTTGGGCTTCAGCTTGATGAGCCCCTTGGCTTCCAGCAGCAGCAGGCCGCGGCCGCCGTTGGTGGGGTCGTTCGGCACGCCGACGCGGGCGCCTTCCTTCAGCGCGTCCAGCGACTTCACTTTCTTGGAGTACACGCCCATGGGGAAGGTGATTGTCTGCGCCACGGACACGAAGCGGTAGCCGCGGTCCTTGATCTGCTGGTCGAGATAGGGCTTGTGCTGGTAGCTGTTGGCGTCGAGGTCGCCAGCGGCCAGCGCGGCGTTAGGCTGCACGTAGTCGGAAAACTCCACGATCTGGATCTTCAGCCCGTCGCGCGCGGCGACCTTGGCGGCGGCTTCCAGGATCTGGGCGTGCGGGCCGGCGGTGACGCCGATCTTGATCGGCTTGTCCTGGGCCTGAGCGGGCAGGTTCCAGGCAGCGGTGGCGAGCAGGGCCAGCACGAGTTGGCGGCGGGTGTTCATGTCTTGCCTTTCAGGGGAGTGGGGTGTGTTCGGATATGTGTGTTCGGATCGGCGCGTTCAGTGAGGTGCGTTCAGTGAGTGTCCGCTCAGCGATGCGACAGCTTGCGCACCAGCCTGTCGCCGGCGCTCTGCACGATCTGCACGAAGGCGATCAGCACCAGCACGACCAGCAGCATCACCTCCGGCAGGAAACGCTGGTAGCCGTAGCGGATGCCCAGGTCGCCAAGGCCGCCACCACCGATGGCGCCTGCCATCGCGGAGTAGCCGACCAGGCTGACCAGGGTGACGGTGAAGGCCGCGACGATGCCGGGCAGGGCCTCGGGCAGCAAAATCTTGGTGACGATCTGCAGGTTGGTGGCGCCCATGGCCTGCGCGGCTTCCACCAGACCTCGGTCGACTTCACGCAGCGCGGTTTCCACCAGGCGCGCGATGAAGGGCGCGGCGGCGATGGTCAGCGGCACGATGGCGGCGGCGGTGCCGATCGACGAGCCGGCGAGCACGCGGGTGAGCGGAATGACCGCCACCAGCAGGATGATGAAGGGTGTGGAGCGCACCGCGTTGATGACGATGCCCAGCGTGCGGCTCAGCCAGGGGTGCGGCAGGATGCCCTGCTCGTCGGTGACGTGCAGCGCGACGCCGAGCGGAATCCCGACCAGTGCGCCGACGAGGCCGGCGGTGCCGACCATGGCCAGGGTTTCGAGGAAGGAATCCCAGAAGAGGGCGAGCAGTTCAGGCGACACGGTTCAGTGCCTCCGTGGCGAGCGGCACGGCGTCGCCGCGTAGCAGGGTCAGGTGTGGGGCGCTGGCGCCGGAAGATGAACCGGACGGCGCGGGCAGCAACTGCGCCGTGAGGTCCTCGGTGCTGACACCGTGCTCCGCCAGGAAGGCGCTGGCCTCCGCGATGGTGGCTGGCGAGGCGCGGGTGAGGATGGTGAGGCTGCCGAAGGGCTGGCCCTGCACCTCGTCCACCTGGCCATGCAGGATGCTGAAGTCCAGGTCGAAGCGGCGCACCGCCTCCGACAAAAGGGGACGATCCACTTCGTCGCCGGTGAAGGCCAGGCGCAGCAGGCGCGCGGCGCCGAGCTCCTGCTTGCGCAGCCGCTCCAGGATGCCGGATGGCAGTTCATGGGCGATCACGTCGCCGATCAGCGCGCGGGTGACGTCATGCTGCGGCGTGCGGAACACGTCCAGCACGCTGCCCAGTTCGATGACACGGCCGGCGTCCATGACCGCGACGCGGTCGCAGATCTGCTTCACCACCTGCATCTGGTGGGTGATGAGCACGATGGTGAGGCCCAGCTCGCGGTTGATCTTGCGCAGCAGGTCGAGGATGGCGCGGGTGGTTTCCGGGTCCAGCGCGGAGGTGGCTTCGTCCGACAGCAGCACCTTGGGCCGGCTGGCCAGTGCGCGGGCGATGCCGACGCGTTGCTTCTGCCCGCCGCTAAGTTGCGAGGGGTAACGGTCGCGCTGCGCGGCCAGGCCGACGAGTTCCAGCAGCGGTTCCACCGCCTCGCGGATCTGCGTGCGGCTCTGCCCGGCCAGTTCCAGCGGCAGGGCGACGTTGCCATACACCGTGCGCGAGGACAGCAGGTTAAAGTGCTGGAAGATCATGCCGATCTCGTGCCGCGCCTCGCGCAGCGCGTCCGGCGACAGTGCGGTCAGCTCGCGGCCGGCGACGTGCACCGTGCCGCTGGAGGGCCGGTGCAGCAGGTTGAGGCTGCGCACCAGGGTGCTCTTGCCAGCGCCGCTGCGGCCGATGATGCCGAAGATCTCGCCGGAGGCGATCTGCAGCGAGACATCGCGCACCGCGTGCGTCAGGGCGCCCTGGTTGTCGACGTAGTGCTGGGAGACGTGGGTGAGTTCGATCATGGTGTGGCGTGCATCGGTCCGCGCGGCGAGGCCTGCCGTGGGGGAACCCATGCAATCAAAATATACGTTGAGCGGCAGGCTTGCCAAAACAATCAATCATGCATTGCAAATGCCATCTTCTTCCTAGGCTATATGCGGGCTGATTGACGGCCGACAAGGCCGTGTCCGGTCTGCGGGCGCAGGGCAGCCGGCCGGGCCGGGCACACGGGCTGCGGACTGCCCGGCGGGGTGGCCCCGCGCGGATCAGGCCCGCACGGCGACGATGAACAGGCGCGGGAAGGAGAATAGCCGTCGGCCATCGCTGCGCGGCGGGTAGGCGGCTTCGATGGCCTTCAGGTAGGCCGCCAGGTACTCATTACGGAGGGGGTCGGGCAATGATTCGAGATAAGGGCGCAGGCCGGTGCCCTTCACCCATTCCACGATGGCCTGCGCGTCCGGCATGACGTGCTCGTAGGTGGTCTGCCACAGGTCGACATGCGCGGCATGCGGCGCGAGCAAGTCGTAGTAGAAGGCGGCCGGCGAGACGGGTGAGAAGCCGCGCGTGCCGCTGATCAAAGACGTCCATGGCCCCTGGATCTCGCGCATCGCGCGGTGGCTGGGCTGGTCGAAGCTGTGCGGCATCTGCACCGCCAGCACGCCCCCGGCATCCAGTTGGGAGAACAGCGCGGGGAACAGGCGTTCGTGCTCCGGCAGCCACTGCAGCGCGGCGTTGGCGAAGATCAGTTCGGGGGTCTGCGCGGCACGCCAGTGGCCGATGTCGGCCTCCTCCCACTCGATGTCCGGGTAGTCGCTGCGGGCGCGGGCCAGCATCTCCGGCGAGTTGTCCACGCCCAGCACGCGTGCGTCCGGCCAGCGTTGCTGCAGCAGCACGGTGGAGTTGCCGGGTCCGCAGCCGAGGTCGACGACGAAGCGGGGCGCCGCCAACGGCACGCGGGCCAGCAGTTCATGCGAAGGGCGCGTGCGCTGGTCTGCGAACTTCAGATACTGCGTTTCGTCCCAGGTGGGCATGGCGTGTGTCCTGTGCGATGGCTCTGGTTCAACGCGTCCGTGCCCGCGGGGATGACAGGGGATTGTCCGGGTGTTGGGCTTCGCTGCGCTCAACCCAACCTACGTCCGCAGCGTGGCGCAACACACCGGCGGTAGGTTGGGTTGAGCGCAGCGAAGCCCAACAGGATCACCGCATTTGCACGTTTACCGGGTGCCTCTATGCGTTCAGCGCACCGCATCCCCCAGCCGGTACTCCGCGCTGGCTTCATCCAGCTTCGCCTTCAGTTCAGCGCTCAACGTGTAACTGGCTGCCGCAAGGGTGGCGTCCAGTTGTTCCGGCCGGCTGGCGCCCAGCAGCACCGAGCTGATGACGGGGTTGGCCAGCACCCAGGCGACCGACAGCGTGGTGAGCGGCACGCCGGCCTCGTTGGCGATGGCCTGCAGGCGCTCGACGCTGGCGAACTCGCGCGAGTGCCAGTAGCGCTCCTGGTAACGCTCCGCAGTGCTGCCCAGCGTGAAGCGGGTGCCCTCGGTGGGCGCGCCACCGGCCTTGTGCTTGCCGGTCAGCAGGCCACCGGCCAGCGGGTTATAGGGAATGACGCCGAGGCCTTCTTCCTGCGCCAGCGGCAGCAGCTCACGCTCGATCTCGCGGAACAGCAGGCTGTAGCGCGGCTGTACCGACACCGGTCGCACCAGGCGCAGCGTGTCGGCGCGGCCCAGTGCGCGCGCCAGGCGGTAGGCGAGGAAGTTGGACACGCCGACATAACGCGCACGGCCGCTGCGCACGATGGTGTCCAGCGCCTCAAGTGTCTCGTCCAGCGGGGTTTCGGTGTCGTCGCTGTGCAACTGGTAGAGGTCCACATAGTCGGTGCCCAGGCGCGCCAGTGACTTGTCGATGGCATCCAGCAGGTGCTTGCGCGAGGCGCCCTGGTCCCAGGCATTCGGGCCCACCTTGCCGACGGCCTTGGTGGCCACGATGAAGTTGCCGCGTCGCCCCTTCAGCCAGCGACCCACGATTTCCTCGGTGCGACCCACTGTGTCCAGCGTGCCACCCAGCGGGTACACATCCGCGGTGTCCAGGAAGTTGATGCCGGCGTCGGCCGCCTTGTCGAGGATCAGGCGCGAGGTTTCCTCTTCCGTCTGCAGGCCGAAGGTCATGGTGCCGAGGGCGAGGCGGGTGACCGACAAGCCGGTGTTGCCGAGACGGGTGTGGGCGATGCTCATGGGACAGTCCTGTTCGTGATGCGGGATGGATGCACCGGAGTGCGTGGTCTGCGTGGTGCTACAGCGCAGATTCGATGGTGGCGCGCAGTTCGTCGGGTGCCGTGCTGGGGGCGTAGCGGGCGATCACCTTGCCGTCGCGTCCGACGAGGAACTTGGCGAAATTCCAGCCGATGTCGGCGCCGCCTTCGGGACCCGGTGCGGACTGCTTGAGCCAGATGTAGAGCGGCTGCGTCTGCGCGCCGTTGACGTCGGCCTTGGCGAACAGCGGAAAGCTGATCTCGTAGTTCGTGCTGCAGAAGCTGGCGATCTGCTCCGCGGTGCCCGGCTCCTGCGCGCCGAACTGGTTGCAGGGAAAGCCCAGCACCGAGAAGCCGCGCTTGAAGTACTCACGCTGCAGGCTCTCCAGCGCTTCGTATTGCGGAGTCAGGCCGCAGGCGCTCGCGGTGTTGACGATCAGCAGGACTTCGCCCGCGTAGTCGCGCAGGTTGATCGGCGTGCCGTCGAGTCGTTGCAGGGGCAGGTCGGGGAGCTGGGATGGCGATGACGGGCTGGTGCTCATGAAACCTCCGGGTTGGACGGGGCACACGATGCACCCCGGACCCTTTAATAGTAGATGCTGCCCGGCGTGCCGCCGCCGGCCGGGATCGCATCACCATTGACGGAGGCGCCAAGCGGCGAGGCGAGGAAGGTCACCAGCGCGGCGATCTCTTCCGCCGTCACGATGCGGCCGATGGTGTTGCCGGCCGCGGCCTTCTGCGCGGCCTCGGCATCGGTACGCTCGGTGCGCGTCGAGCCCGGATGCACCGCCACCACGTTCACACCTTGCGGCCCCAGCTCGTCGGCGAGGTTCTTGGTGATGGCTGCCACGCCCACGTTGCGCAGCGTCGCCACTGGCCGGCCGGTGCGGTGCAGCGCCAGGCCGCCGATGTTGATGATGCGGCCCCAGCCCTGCTTCAACAGATGCGGTGCGGCCGCGCGCGCGGTGCGCAGGTAGCCCAGCACCTTGATGTCGATGTCCTGCAAGGCCAGGTCGTCGTCGATGTCGGCCAGCCGCGTCGCGGTGGACAAGCCGCCCGGAGGCGCCGCCGCATTCACCAGGATGTCGATGCCACCCAGTGCCTCCACCGCGTGCTTCACCAGCGCGTCGGCGGAATCCTTGCTGGTCGCCTCGAAGACTACCGGCACCACGCGGCGTCCGGTCGCGCTGGCGATCTCGCGCGCCGTGCCATCCAGCTGCTCACGGTTGCGTGCAGCGATGACGACATCGACGCCTTCGGTGGCGAGCGCCAGTGCGATGGCCTTGCCGATGCCGCGACTGCCACCGGTAACGATGGCGCGTTTGCCTTGCAGATGCAGGTTCATGTCCGGGTGTCCTGTGAGACGGTCGTCGCAGTTGGAGACGACCGCCGGGGTGAAGTTCAGGCCCGTGGCGTTCGCAAGCTCCATGCCACGCCCGCAGGCCGCGTCAGGGCGTGGCCGACGCCAGCGGGTGCTGCTGCGCGTCCAGCACGCGTCGGCGATGCCTGCGGAGAACGCAGCAGGTCGGCCGCAACCTGTGTCTGTTCATGCGGCCGTGTTTTCCTGCACTCACTCAATCAATCACGCCACCACGTGCTGCCCGGACCGGGCGCCAGCATGTCGATGCGCTCACCCATCTGTGGCGTAGTCAGCGGGATGTCCCCAGTCTTTGCCAGCTGCGCGATCTGTTCGAAGGGATCGTCCCAGGCGTGCATCGCGAGATCGAAGGTGCCGTTGTGGATCGGGTACAGCCACTTCGCGCCGAGGTCGTGGAAGGCTTGCGTGGTCTGCGCCGGCAGCATGTGCACGTACTCCCAGCGCTTGTTGTAGGCGCCGGTTTCCAGGAAGGCGATGTCGAAGGGACCAAGACGCTCACCGATCTCCCTGAAGCCGTCGAAGTAGCCGGTGTCGCCGCTGAAGAAGAGCCTGATGCCCGGCGCGTCGATCACCCAGGACGCCCACAGCGTGCGGTCGCCATCCGCCAGGCCACGCCCCGAGAAATGCTGCGCCGGGGTGGCGGTGAAGCGCAGCGCGCCGAAGGTCGTGTGTTGCCACCAGTCCAGCTCACGCACCTTGCTGGCCGGCACGCCCCAGTCCACCAGCGTGGCGCCCACGCCCAGCGGCGTGATGAACTGGCCAACCTTCCCCTGCAGGGCAAGGACGGCTGCGTGGTCCAGGTGGTCGTAGTGGTTGTGCGACAGGATCACTGCTTCGATGGGTGGCAGTTCGTCGATGGCAATGGGCGGCGCATGCCAGCGCTTCGGCCCGAACCACTGCACCGGTGATGCCCGCTCGCTGAACACCGGGTCGGTCAGCCAGAACTTGCCGTGCAGCTTCAGCAGAAGGCTGGAGTGGCCCAGGCGCCACACGCTGTTGTCCGGCGCGGCCAGCAGGGCCGCCTGGGTCAGTGTCTGCACGGGGATCACGCGATCGGGCAGGGTGCCGGACGGCTTGTTGAACAGGAAGTCGAACCACAGGCCCAGCTCGTCCCAGAGGCTGAGCGCAGGGCGTGGCGCCGGGTTGCGGAAGCGTCCCTCCCTGAACTGGGCGGATTGCCCGTAGCCGGGCGCGGAGGGGCGTGCGACCGGCGCGCACAGCACCGACATGATCAGGCCACCGAGGAAGACGGATGAGAGCCAGCCTCGTGCCGTGCGCCAGGGTGCGCAATCACTTCTGCCTGCGGTTCTTGTGATGCTCATTGTTCGTGCCTTTGATGGAGGAGTGCCGGAGAGGCCATGATTGAGTGCCCATCACCATCAGTGATGGACTGCGGTGGGTCGCCGTCTTGCGGCGAGCCCACGTTGTCCCTTCACTGATGACTCGATTCCAGCGATTACAGCGCCTGCTTCAGGATGTCGGTCACCGCATCGCGCGTGTAGGTTCCGGCCAGGCCGAACCACTGTGCGTTGCCCAGCACGTTGTCGATGGTGGTCGGCAGTTGCGCTTCGGTGATGCCCAGTTGCGACAGGCGCGTGGGCGTGCCGATCTTGTCGAACCACTTCTCCAGCGCGGCGATGCCTTCTTCCGCCGTCTTCAGGCCGAACACCTGTTGCGCGAAGCGCTCGAACTGCGCCGGGCGCGGGTTGCTGGCGTGGGCGTGGTACCACTTGGCCCAGGCCGGGATCACCACCGACAGACCAGCACCGTGCGGCACATTGAACAGCGCGGAAAGCGAGTGCTCGATCATGTGGTTGGGGTAGCCGAAGCCCGCGGTGCCCGCATGGGTGATGCCGTTGAGTGCCAGCGTGGATGCCCAGGCGAATTCGGCGCGGGCGTCGTAGTCGTGCGGATCGGCCAGCAGTGCTTCGGTGCTCTCGATCACTGTCTTGATGATGGATTCGACCAGGCGCGACTGGATCGTCGGCTGCACGCGGGCGGTGAAATAGCCTTCGATGGAGTGGGCGATGATGTCCGCGGCGGAGTACACCAGGTAGTCGCGCGACACGGTCTGCATCAGCGCCGGATTGACGATGGAAACCTTCGGGAAGGTGTGCACCGAACCGATGGCGAACTTCTCCTTCGTCGCCTCGTTGGTGACGACCGCGCCGTTGTTCATCTCGCTGCCGGTGGCGGCCAGCGTGAGGATGGCGAAGACCGGCAGCGCTGCATCGATCGGTGCCTTCCGCAGGAACAGGTCCCACACGTCGCCGTCATGCAGCGTACCGGCGGCGATGGCCTTGGAGCTGTCCAGCACCGAGCCGCCACCGACGCTGAGGATGGCATCCACCTTGTGCTCGCGCGCGGTGGCGATGGCCTCGCGGACTTTCGACAACACCGGGTTGCTGACGATGCCACCACTCTCCACGAAGCTGATGCCGTGCTTGTCCAGGCTCTTGCTGACGGTGGCGAACAGGCCGTCGCGCTTGATGCGCTCGCTGCCGTAGGTGAGCAGCACCTTCTTGACGCCTTGCTCGGCCAGGATCTGGCCGATGAGCTGTTCCTTGTCCTTGCCGAACTCGATGCGGGTGGGGTTGTAGAAGCTGAAATTGTCCATGGCGAGCATCCTTGTCGTTGGTTGGCGGAGTGCGACGGGGCACATCCGATGGGCTGAACTGTAGGCGCGCGATAAACATCCAACTAGGCGAAATTCGTTGAATGATTTACAACTGAATGATGTAAATAGGGCAGAAGGCCGGGCATGATCAACGAACTCCGCTCCATCACCACCTTCGTGCGCACGGTGGAGCTCGGCAGCCTCAGCCGGGCGGCCGAGGCGCAGCAGATCTCGCCCCAGGCGGCCAGCAAGGCTCTGGCCCAGCTGGAGGCTTACCTGGGTGTGCGGCTGTTCCACCGCACCACGCGCAGCATGTCGCTGACCGAGGAGGGCCAGCGCTTCCTGGAGGCTGCCCAGCCCTCCCTGCTGGGGCTGCAGCAGGCGCTGCTGGGGGCGCGCCAGACGCGCGAGGACATTGCCGGGCCGCTGCGCATCGTTGGGCCGCGCTCCGTGTCGCACGCCATCATCGGACCAGTGCTGGACGAGTACTGCCGGCTCTATCCCGAGGTGCAGCCGGACATCCAGCTCGATGACCGCATCGGCAACTGGGTGGAGGACCGCGTGGATGTCGGCTTCCGCATCGGCCAGTCGCCGCAGGAAGGGCTGATCGCACGTCGCCTGTTCCCGCTGCAGCTGATCACCTGCGCATCGCCCAGCTACCTGCGCAAGCACGGGGTGCCGCGCGCACTGCACGAGCTGGGCGCCCACCGCTGCAGCGTGTTCCGTCACGGTGGCAGCGGCCGTCTCGTGCCCTGGCATGTGAGCGTGGGCGACGACATCCAGGAGCAGCCGGTGTCGCCGGCCTTTTCCACCAACGACGAAACACTGGAGCTGCGTGCCGTGCTGGCCGGCGAGGTGATCGGCCAGATCGCCGGTCCCACCGCTGCGCCCCACATCCGCGCTGGTCGCCTGGTGCCGGTGCTGCTCGATCACATGACCGAGATGTACAGCCTGTTCATCTACTACGGCAGCCGCAGTGCGCAACCCGCGCGGGTGCGCCGCTTCATCGACCTCGCCGTCGAGCGCCTGGTCGACAACCCGGAATTCGTGCTCGACCGGCAGGAGCTGGCCAAGGCGCAGCGCACGGCACTGCGCGGCTGACGGGCTGAAGTCCCGCCGGCTGGGGCCGCGCTGCCGGCTCTCCTTCGCGGCGCTGCGGCCGGGCCTGTTTTCGTTGCCGGACTCCGCGCTCGAACGGCCCCGTGACGAGTGCCTGCGCGCGCGCCGCTTATATCAAGTTCCGCTATTGCAACGACGAATTCATTCGTTTTTTGCGTGATGCCGCACGCCTATGCTGGTCCCCACAACAACGACAGGCCGGCAACGTGGCTGGCCATTTCCGAGCGACTTGCGAATACAGGGCCCGACATGACTTCACTGGCTACGACTGCCGCCGCACAGCCGGCTGGCGAGCACTTCAATCTGGCTCCCGCCACCGATGGCGATGCCGAACGCATTCTCGGTGCCGCGCGCGAAAGTGCGCAGGCCAACGGACTGGCCTATGCCGGCGGCGTGTCGCCGACCGACGCCTGGGCGCTGGTCAATGGCGGCGACGCCGTGCTGGTGGACGTGCGTTCCGGCGAGGAGCGCAAGTTCGTCGGTCATGTGCCGGACAGCCTGCACGTGGCCTGGGCCACCGGCACCGCGCTGACGCGCAACCCGCGCTTCGTGCGCGAGCTGGAAGCCAAGGTGGGCAAGGAGCGCGTGGTGCTGTTCCTGTGCCGCAGCGGCAAGCGTTCCGCACTGGCGGCGGAGGCCGCGGCCAAGGCCGGCTTCACCAGCGCCTTCAACGTGCTGGAAGGCTTCGAGGGCGAGTTGAACGAACAGCAGCAGCGGGGCGATCTCGGTGGCTGGCGCCACTGGAACCTGCCCTGGGTGCAGGACTGACGCGTCCGCACGCCCGGTGGGGCCGGGCGCGATGGATGGTGAATGGATAGTTAGCGTAACGACGAGCGATACGAGGGAGGCAGCATGCAGTGGGCAAGCAGGGGCGGGCGTCCGGCCGCGCAGGAAGCGCAGGGCGTGGCATGAGCGCGGCCGAGAACAACACGCAGAACTTGCTGGCTGCCGTGCCCAACTGGGAGCTGGACCGCGTCGTGGAAGGCCTGCGCAACGCACGGGCACGCTGGCGTGAAAGCCAGCGCCGCAAGCGCGAATTCGGCGGCCGCGAGTTTCCTTCGCGGGAGGCGCTGACCGGGATCATCGAAGGCCTGTGCGGCGCACTGTTCCCGATGCGACTCGGCCCACCGGACCTGCGCCAGGAGAGCGAGGACTTCTACGTCGGCCACACGCTGGACGCGGCGCTCAATGCGCTGCTGTTGCAGGTGCGGCTGGAACTCTTCTACGTGGCCCGCCACGAGCAGACCGGGCCGGCGGAGATCGAGCTGCGCGCGGTGAGCATCGTGCGCGACTTCGCGTCTGCCTTGCCGCAGGTGCGCGAGCTGCTGGATACCGATGTGCTGGCCGCCTACCAGGGCGACCCCGCCGCGCGCTCGGTGGACGAAGTGCTGCTGTGCTACCCCGGCATCATCGCGATCATCCATCACCGCCTGGCGCATGTGCTGTACGGGCTGGGCGTGCCGCTGCTGGCGCGCATCGTGGCGGAGATTGCGCACTCGGAGACCGGCATCGACATCCACCCGGGTGCGCAGATCGGCCCCGGCTTTTTCATCGATCACGGCACCGGCGTCGTCATCGGCGAGACGGCGGTCATCGGTGCGCGGGTACGCGTCTATCAAGCCGTCACGCTGGGCGCCAAGCGCTTCCCGGCCGGCGAGGACGGCAGCCTGCAGAAGGGTTTGCCGCGCCACCCGGTGGTGGAGGACGACGTGGTCATCTATGCCGGCGCTACCATCCTGGGCCGCATCACCATCGGTGCCGGTTCGGTCATCGGCGGCAACGTATGGCTCACGCGCAGCGTCGCCCCGCAGAGCAACGTCACCCAGGCCAGCCTGCAGCAGCAGGCCGGTGCCGGGCAGTAGTGGGAGAGGTGTGATGAGTGGACAGTGCCAGCGCTTCGGACGCGTCGTCCGCCAGTCGCGCGAGGCCCAGGGATGGTCGCAGGAGCAACTGGCGGAGCGCGCCGACCTGAACCGTTCCTACATCGGCGAGATCGAGCGCGGCGACGCGATGCCGTCGCTCGCCACCCTCGCCAAGCTGGCCACTGCGCTGGGCGTCACCTTGTCCGCGCTGATGGCGCGCTACGAGCAGCTCACGAGCGCCTGAGCCTCGTCGCACCGGTGTATGGGGGCCTGCGCCAGAGAGCCCGTCGTCACTCAATGATGGCTATAGCATGTTGAGCGCACGCGGCCGCTGCCCGAAGCTCCCGACTGTCAGTTCTTCGTATAAGCAAATCAGCTTTTTCGTATAAGGGAGTGCTTCATGGCAGAGAATCAGGGTGCCCAGCTCGCGCTGGGTGACAACGCAGCGCGCCAGCTTGCGAACGCGACGAAAACCGTCCCGCAGCTGTCCATCATCACGCCGCGCTGGCTCACGCACCTGCTGCAGTGGCAGCCGGTGGAGGCCGGTATCTACCGCCTCAACAAGGTGCGCAACCCGCAGGACGTGCAGGTCGCCTGCACCCAGCGCGACGAGTCGGGCGAACTGCCCAACACCTTCGTCGATTACGAAGAACAGCCGCGCGAGTACTTCCTGAATGCTGTCAGCACCGTACTCGATGTGCATACCCGCGTGTCGGACCTGTACAGCAGCCCGCACGACCAGATCAAGGAACAGCTGCGCCTCACCATCGAGACGGTGAAGGAGCGCCAGGAGTCCGAGCTGATCAACAACCCGGACTACGGCCTGCTCGCCAGCGTGCATCCGGACCAGATCATCTACCCGCTGACCGGTGCGCCGACGCCGGACGATCTGGACGAGTTGCTCACCAAGGTGTGGAAGGAGCCGGCTTTCTTCCTGACCCACCCGCTGGCGATCGCCGCCTTCGGTCGCGAGTGCACCCGCCGTGGCGTGCCGCCGCCCACCGTGTCGCTGTTCGGTTCGCAGTTCCTCACCTGGCGCGGCATCCCGCTGATTCCGTCGGACAAGGTGCCGGTGGCCGATGGCAAGACCAAGATCATCCTGATCCGCGTGGGCGACAAGCGCCAGGGCGTGGTCGGCCTGTTCCAGCCCGGCCTTGCCGGCGAACAGAGTCCGGGCCTGTCGGTGCGCTTCATGGGCATCAACCGCAACGCCATCGCGTCCTACCTGATTTCGCTGTACTGCTCGCTGGCCGTCCTCACCGACGACGCGCTGGCTGTGCTGGAAGATGTGGAGATCGGCAAGTTCCATGACTACCCCGACACCTACAAGTAATCCCGCAGGCGTGGGGGGCTTGGGAGGCGTGGCGGGGCTGGCGCCGCCGGTGGACGTCGCCGAGCTGGCGAAGCTGGCCGGCGAGTTCTTCTCGGCCTTGCCGGGTGGCGCCGCAACGACTGCTGCGCCGCAAGGCGTCAGCAACGGTCTGCCGCTGGGGCTCAGCCACCTTGGTGGTCCGTCGCAACTCGCCACGCCGCCGCAACCGCCCGAGCCTGTGCTGGCACTCGGTGGGCGTGGCCCGTCACTCGCCCCGGTGGCGCAGACGCAGAACGGTCTGCCGGACAAGCTCGCGCAGAGCGCACCCGCAGGTGGTTCGCGCGGCGGTCATGCGCAGGGCGTGCCGGAAGGCTATGCCGCATCCCTGCCCAGCATCGGCACGCCTGCGCCGGCTCACCTGCCTTCGAACCCGCCGTCCGATCCACCGGCCAGCGCGCCGTCCTCGCCGTATTACTTCCTCGGTGAGTCCAGCGCGCACAGCGCCTCTGCACCGGACGTCGCCGTGCCGGTCGAAGACCGCGTCACCGCGCGCAGCTTCGGCCTGCCCGGCGAGGATGATCTGCGTGTCTTGCTGGGTGGTGCTCCGACCGCGCCTACCTCAGCGGTTGCTGGCGCACCAGCCCACGCGAAGGAGCCCGAGCTGAAGAAGGACCAGTGGTTCTACTTCACCGATCTCACGCGCGGTCACCAGAATGCAGAGCACGGCAGGGCGCCAGCGTCGCAGGCCGGCGCCCGTCCGCCTTTCGACGTGAACGCCGTGCGCCGCGACTTCCCGATCCTGCAGGAACGTGTGAACGGCAAGCAGCTTGTGTGGTTCGACAACGCTGCCACCACGCACAAGCCGCAGGCCGTCATCGACCGCATCGCCTACTTCTACGCGCACGAAAACTCCAACATCCACCGCGCTGCGCATGAACTGGCGGCGCGCGCGACGGATGCCTACGAGGCCGCGCGCGACAAGGTGCGTCGCTTCATCGGCGCCGGCTCCAGCGAGGAGATCATCTTCGTGCGCGGCACCACCGAGGCGATCAACCTCGTCGCCAAGACCTGGGGTGCGCAGAACGTGGGCGAGGGCGACGAGATCGTCGTGTCGCACCTGGAGCACCACGCCAACATCGTGCCCTGGCAGCAGCTCGCCGCCGCCAAGGGCGCGAAGCTGCGCGTGATCCCGGTGGACGACAGCGGCCAGATCCTGCTCGACGAAGCGCGCAAGCTCATCACCGACAAGGTGAAGATCGTGTCGGTGACCCAGGTCTCCAACGCGCTCGGCACCGTCACGCCGGTGAAGGAGATCGTCGCCATGGCGCACAGCGTGGGCGCCAAGGCGCTGGTCGATGGCGCGCAGTCGGTGTCGCACATGCGGGTGAACGTGCAGGACATCGACGCCGACTTCTTCGTGTTCTCCGGCCACAAGATCTTCGGCCCGACCGGTATCGGCGTGGTGTACGGCAAGCGCGACATCCTCGAACACATGCCGCCCTGGCAGGGCGGCGGCAACATGATCGCGGACGTCACCTTCGAGCGCACCGTGTACCAGCCGCCGCCCAACCGCTTCGAAGCCGGTACCGGCAACATCGCGGACGCGGTGGGCCTGGGCGCCGCGCTGGATTACGTGGAGCGCATCGGCATCGAGAACATCGGCCGCTACGAACACGATCTGCTGGCGTATGCGACGCAGGGACTGCTGACCATTCCCGGCATCCGCCTGATCGGCACCGCGCAGGACAAGGCCAGCGTCGCGTCCTTCGTGCTGAAGGGCTACACGACGGAGGAAGTCGGCAAGGCGCTGAACCGCGAAGGCATTGCCGTGCGTACCGGCCACCATTGCGCGCAGCCCATCCTGCGCCGCTTCGGTGTCGAGACCACGGTGCGGCCCTCGCTGGCTTTCTACAACACCTGCGAGGAAGTCGACCGTATGGTGGCGGTGGTGAGCCAGCTGGCAACAGCCAGGCGCTGAGCAGCACCGGCAGCAATGAACAACGGCCGCAATAGCGGCCGTTGTTCATCGAGGTGTTGGCGCAGACTCACGCGTCGCCCGTGTCGTCGCGGTCCTTCAGTTCGGCGAACTTGGCCGCCATGGTCGGGTTGCCGCGCGTCAGCCGCTTCACCGTCAGGTCCTCGGCCTTGTCGTTGGCCAGCCGCAGGTTGTTGGCCGACTTGTGCAAGGCCTCCTTGGTCTTCTCCAGATCCTTGATCGCCTCGTCGATACGCTTCACCGCTTCTTCGAAGCCATCCGAGGCCAGGCGCCAGTTGCGGCCGAATGCAGTCTTGAAGTCATCGAGCTGGTTCTCGAAGTTCGTGATGTCCACGTTCTGCGCGCGCACCAGCGCCAGCTCCGACTTGTACTGCTGCGAGTTCATCGCCGCGTTGCGCAGCAGGGTGATGATCGGGATGAAGAACTGCGGGCGCACCACGTACATCTTCGGGAATCGGTGCGATACGTCCACGATGCCACTGTTGTACAGCTCACTGTCCGGTTCCAGCAACGACACCAGAACCGCGTACTCGCATTTCTTCTCGTTGCGGTCCTTGTCGAGCTCGCGCAGGAAGTCCTCGTTGCGGTGCTTGGTCGCGGTGCTGTCGTTCTCGTTCTTCATCTCGAACATGACGGAGACGATCTCCGTACCCGACTCGTCCGCATCGCGGAAGATGAAGTCACCCTTGCTACCGCTGCGCGCGTCGTTGTCCTTCTCGAAGTAAGCCCGCGGAAAGGCCGTGGCGCGGATGCGGTTGAACTCCACTTCGCAGTGCTGCTCCAGCGTCTCGCCGACCATCTTGGTCGACAGCCGCGCCTTCATGTCGCGCAGGCGCTCGATGGCGTCGTCGCGGTCCTTGATCTGCGTCTCGTACTTGTCCTTGAGGGACTGCTCGGAAAGCTGCTTCTGCAACGCCACCTGGTTGAGGTTGTTGCGCAGTTCCTCACGCTCCTTCTCCACCACCGTGACTGCTTCGGTGACGGCGAGCTTCCGCGCTACCTCACCTGCGTCCAGTCTCGCTTTCAGCGCCTGTATCTCCGCGTCCTTGCTGGCCGCGGTCTTCTGCAATTCGTGGATCAGCTTCGCCTCGGCCTGCTCGGTCGCCGCCTGCCTGTCCCGTCTGGCCTGCGCCAGCTCGCTGGCGAGCGCATCGCGCTCCTTCTCCACCGCGCCCAGCGCCTCCGTCACCGCGAGCCTGCGCGCCACGTCTTCCGCATCCAGCTTCGCCTTCAGCGCCTGAATCTCCGCATCCTTGGCCGCCGCCGCCTTCTGCAACTCGCTGCTGGCTTTCGCCTGCGCCAGTTCAACCGCATTGCGCTTGTCCTGCTCGGCAAGCTCCAGCCGCTCATGCAGCTGCTTCTCGAAATCCCCGTCGCGCACCTGCTTCAGGATGTCCGCGTACCCGGCCTCGTCGATCTTGAAAGCCTTGTTGCAGTGGGGGCAGATGATTTCGTGCATTGCTGATGTGTCCTGGACCGTCGCAGGGAGGGTGAATGCTAGCAGTCGTTTGATCTAGCATGCGAACGCTCACGACGACTGTTAATCGGTCAAAGCAGCTACCCAGCACTTCAAGGGCGAACGACCGCTTCGAGGCGAAAGCGGTCAATCAGCGTCCGATGGACCGTGTCGGAAGGCCTGGTCGTGCAATTGCGCAAGCCATCAGGAACCGGATAATCAGCCTGTGGCGTTCTTCCGTTCCCGTTCCTTCGCACTATCGAGGCTACTTGCCTTCGTCCTGGCGTTCTTTTACGTCTGGACGGCCAGCGCTACGCAGCTGTCGATGTCACACGTTCCGCTGTCGGCCTCCTGCGCTGAAGTGGTGGTCGCGCACGACGATCATGGTCACACCCATGGCGAGATCGTCTGCGACGGCGCAGACAACGGATTCCAGCCGAAGCACCACGCCACGGACCACAGTCACGACGCTCCTACGCTGTTGCCGGTCGTCGAGTTTCACGCCCAGTCCACATTGCCATCCTGGCAGCCGACCACGCTCTGGTCGGTCCTTCCCGCTCCACAGTTCACCCTTGAACGCCCGCCCAAGGCGGGATGAGTTTCCTCTGAATCCTGCTGGCACGGCCTGACGCCGGGTCGGCCATCGTCTCTACTTTTCAGGAAATTCATCCATGAATCGATTGTCCCCCGACGGGCGACAGCCATTACGGCTGCCCCGCTTTGGCCCGTTGTTGCTGCTTGCCGCAGCGTTTCTCATCGGCATGTTCTTGAGTCCCCACGCGTTCGCCCATGGCGTACCGGAAGGCGACAAGGGCTACATCCAGGAGATCGCGGGTGTGCACCTCATGCCCTTCCTCTACCTTGGTGCCAAGCACATGGTCACCGGTTACGACCATCTGCTGTTCCTCGGAGGGGTGATCTTCTTTCTGTACCGGCTCAAGGATGTCGGACTGTACGTGAGCCTCTTCGCGGTAGGCCACTCGATCACCATGCTGTATGGCGTCTACGCCGGGGTGAATGTGAACGCCTACATCATCGACGCGATCATCGGCTTCTCGGTGGTCTACAAAGCACTCGACAACCTCGGAGCCTTCCCGCGCTGGTTCGGGGTACAGCCCAACACGAAGGTCGCCACCTTGGCGTTCGGCTTGCTCCATGGTTTCGGGCTCGCCGCGAAAATCCAGGAGTTCGAGATCGCGCGCGATGGCCTGCTGCCGAATCTGATCGCCTTCAACGTCGGTGTCGAGATCGGACAGTTGCTCGCCTTGTCCGTGATCCTCATCGTCATGGGCTTCTGGCGCCGCACTGAGAGTTTCTTCAAGCACGCCTACACCGCCAACGTCGCAATGATGTCCGCAGGCTTCGTGCTCATCGGCTACCAGCTCACTGGCCTGGCCGTCTCCTGACCCCATTCTTCAGAAAGATCGACATGTACAACTCTGATCTGCCCAACCGCGCAGAGCTACCCAGCTCGGCGAAGCTCGTTCGCTCCACCATCACCGCTGCCATCGTCGCGGTGCTCTTGCTCATCTTCGCTGTGCTACCTGCTGAGTACGGCATCGATCCCACGGGCGTTGGCCGCGTCCTCGGCCTGACACCGATGGGTGAGATCAAGGAAGCCCTGGCTCATGAAGCGGAGGCTGAGCAGGCCAAGGCGCCAGTCGCACCGGCTGAGCAGCCTGCTGAGCCGGTGCAGGCACCACCTGCGGAAGCGACGGCCGTCACACCAGCGGCTGCAGCACCTGTGACCACTGCTGCAATGTCGGGAAAGAACGATTCAATGACCATCGTTCTGAAGCCGGGCCAGGGCGCGGAGGTGAAACTCTCGATGCGCAAGGACAGCAAGGTGGCATTCGAGTGGAGCAGCACCGGTGGCGGTGTGAACTACGACACCCACGGTGATCCGCCCAATGCGCCCAAGAGCTTCTATCACGGGTACGGCAAGGGCCGGAACGAGACACTGCAGAAGGGAGAACTGACAGCGGCGTTCGATGGCAAGCACGGCTGGTTCTGGCGCAACCGCACCTCGGAATCCGTGACCGTCACCATCAAGGCCGTGGGTGAATTCGAGAAGATGGAACGGGTGATCTAAGTCCGTGCCACTACTGTGGCGACGTTCGTCGCCACGGTTTCTCCAAGCAGGCACCGGCCTGAACGGGCTAGTGGCTGTGCTGGTGATGTGAATCCGGGAAATGCTCGTGGCTGTGTGTTTGCTTCACGTGCCGATGGCGATGTGTGTGTGCCACGCCCGAGGGCACTTCTTCGCCGGATGCGTGCTGATGAGTGTGGTGCGCGTCATGAACATGCTCATGCTCGTGTTCCAGAGACTCATGGGTGTGAGTGTGCTCGTGGTGTTCAGTCAGATGCAGGTACACGCCGAACGCCATCAGGGCACCCGCTACCAGCAGCGGCACGGTGATCGGCTCACCGAGCCCTACGGACAGAATCGCTCCGAAGAACGGGGCCACCGAAAAGTAGGCCCCGGTGCGCGCTGTTCCGAGATGTCGCAGGCCGATGACGAACAGCGTGAGGCTGACGCCATATGCGGCCAGGCCAACACCCATGGCGGCGATCGCCTCCATCAGCGGCGGAAGGCTCGATCCCACATAGACCGCCAGACCGAAATTCACGCTGCCCGCAGCCAGGCCCTTCATTGCAGCGATCCATGAGGCGTCGTTGAGCGACACCTTGCGGGTGAAGTTGTTGTCCAGGCCCCACGCAAGACACGCACCAAGTACTGCGAGCGCGGGCCAGGCGCTCGCCCAGGTGACACGATCGGGCCAACTGAGAACCAGCGAGCCGGCAACGATGGCGACCATGCCCAACGCAATCCGTCGGTCGAAATTCTCTTTGAAGACAAACCACGCCAGAAGCGCTGTAAACACACCCTCGGCATTCAAGAGAAGCGAAACGCTGGCTGCCGGGAGGTTGCTCAGTCCGAGCATCAGGAGGACGGGGCCCATGGCCCCACCACAGAGAATGGCTGCGAGCAGCCACGGCCATTCATTGGAGACCACGCGCACCGGCTCAGCCCGTCGCAGCGTCCGGTACGTCAGCAGACCAATGCCCGATCCAAGGTAGAGCAGGCCTGCCAGCATCCAGGGGCTGATGCTACCCAGCAGCAGCTTCGCGAGAGGTGTGCCTGCGCCGAACAGTAGCGCGGCGAAAAGGGCAGCCAGCACACCTGGCTGACTCAGCGTGTTTTTCATTGGTGCGGCCTAGAAGGAAGCGGGAAGGCGGAAGCAGGGATGCCAGCTATCCGTCAACGACTTGGGACGATGTTAGGCGGATTTGGGGAGAACCGCGAGGTAAGGCGAAGGAAGGGAGGAAGCTCTTGCGAAAAATCACAAGGGGCCGGTAACGGCCCCTTTTATTACCTTACTTCAGTGACAGTGGTAGCCACCGTTCTTGCGGTCGTGATGGCACCCATCCTTGTTCGTGCCTCCCGAGTGCGCGAACGCGATGCCCACAAACGTCAGCCCCACCAACAGCGAGAGAACCATTTTTTTCTTCATATTCTTATCTCCTCCAGCGACAGAAATGGCGCTGCCGCATCGCCTAATGCAGAAGGAATTTTATGCATTAGGCAAAATGTGGCTGGTGACATAGTTGTCGTGGTGTGGGATCTTCCGCTTCCCTCAACCGCGTTTCCCGGTGAAGACGTTGTCTAATGCACGTTCGGTGGGGTCGTGATTCACAACGTGGTGGCGCGCAGCGTGTTGGATCGCCCGCGTAGGTGCTGAAATCTGCACACCGACGCATGTGGTGTGCTGGCTTCGGAGCAAGCTGCATGGCGCGGCCCTGCGGCGACGGCGGGGCGGTGTAGCATCGGTGCCCCGACCTCCCGATTGCTTGCGTGATGACTGCTCAGATGAAGCTCTACCTGGCACGCCATGGCCAGACTGCGCTCAATCGCGAACAGCGCTTCCAGGGCAGTCTGGACGAGCCGCTGGACGAGACCGGATTCGCGCAGGCGCTGTTGTTGGAAGAACGTCTGCCCGCGGACATCTCGCGCATCGTGTCCTCGCCGCTGCTGCGCGCGCGCCAGACTGCGGAGTCGGTTGCAGGCGCGCGCGGCTTGCCGGTGCATGTCGTCGAGGCGTTTCGCGAGCGTCACTACGGTGTGTTCGAAGGCCTAAACCGGCAGGAACTGGAAACGCAGCACGGCGAGTTGTGGCGGCGCGGGGTGGTGCGTCTGTGGGACGAGGCGCCACCCGGTGGTGAGACGATGCGTGAGGTGCGCATCCGCGTCGAGCAGGGGCTGCACCGGTTGCAGCGCGAGCAGGAGGGCGAGGTCGTGCTGCTCGTTGCGCATGGTTTCGTGGCGCGCATGGTGCACTTCCTGCTGCATGGCCTGGCAGAGGCCGACATCCATCAGTGCGTGATGCTCGGCAATGCAGAGTTCGGCGTGTACGAACTGCCGCCGGGCAATGAAGTGCCGCAGACGGCACCGCAGCCCACGCCGCGCGCCGGAGGCGCTGCGTGAACCTTCATCTCGCCATCGCACTGGGTGCGATGCTCGCCGGTTTCGTGCAGGGCTTCTCCGGCTTCGCCTTCGGGCTGGTGGCGATGGCCGTGTGGGCCTGGGCGCTGGAGCCGACGCTGGCCGGGCCGCTGGTGGTGTTGTGCTCGCTGGCGGGGCAGTTCATGCAACTGCGTGTGACGAAGCTGCGTGACACCAACCCGATTGCCTGGCGTTACATCGCGGGCGGGTTGCCGGCCGTGCCGCTGGGCGTGCTGGCCCTGCAATGGATGGACCCGCGCGTCTTCAAGCTGGGCGTCGGCGCATTGCTGGTCGGCGTTGCCAGTCTGTCCTTGCTGTGGCGCGACCTGTTTCGTCTGCGGCACGCCAGTAGCCGGCTGGACTATGTGGTGGGCACCGCAGGTGGATTCCTGGGTGGCGTGTGCGGCCTGGTCGGTGCGTTGCCGTCGTGGTGGAGCAGCCACAAGCCGATTGACCGGCTGGAGAGCCGGCAGGCGCTGCAGGTGTTCTTCACCGTGGTGCACATCGTCACCATCGGCGTGTACGCGCTGCGCGGACTCATCACCACCACGACGCTGGGATATGCCTTGCTGGCCTTCGCGGCGATGTACCTGCCCGCGCGTGCGGGCGCAACGCTGTACCACCGGCTGGACGCCGCCAGCGCGCAGCGCGCGATCCTGGGCGTGTTGCTGGTGGCGGGCGTGACGCTGCTGGCGGTGAATCGCTGACGCGGCGCAGGGCGCGCGCGACCCATCGCCGGCCCGATGCACTTGCATCGGGTTCAGCGCGGGCTCATCGGGACCGGACGATGGACCTGCGCGTCGCGTGTGGCACTCAGGCGGTCTCCGGATCTGCGGACCCGTGGCCGACGGCCCGCCTGCTCCACTGCACAAGATCGTCCACGTAGCTGTAGATGACCGGGATGACCAGCAGGCTCAGCACCGTGGAGGTGATGAGGCCGCCGATCACGACGATGGCCATCGGGGCGCGGAAGCTGGGGTCGCCGCCGAGGCCGAGGGCTGTGGGCAGCATGCCGGCGCCCATGGCGATGGTGGTCATCACGATGGGCCGCGCGCGCTTGCGGCAGGCGTCGAGGATCGCCTCGGTGCGCGGGAGTCCGTGCTCGTGGCGGGCGATGATGATGTAGTCGACCAGCAGGATGGAGTTCTTCGTCGCCACGCCCATGAGCATGATCATGCCGATCATCGACGGCATGGACAGCGCGGAGCCGGTGATGAACAGCGCGAGGATCGCGCCGGGCACTGACAGCAACAGCGCGGTGAGGATGGTGGCTGGCTGCATGAAGCCCTTGAGCAGCAGCACCAGCACCATGTAGATGCACAGCACACCGGTGAGCATCGCGATGCCGAAGCCGGTGACGAGCTGCTGCATTTCTTCGGCTTCACCCAGCTCGGTCTGCACGATGCCGGCCGGCAGGTGCTTGAGGGCGGGCAGGGCTTCGATGGCCTGCTCCACGTCGCCCAGGGCCTGGCCCTGCAGCTGGACTTCGAACTCCACGGTGCGCATGCGGTTCAGGCGGACGATCTGCGACGGGCCGCTGGCGATCTCCAGGCTGGCGACGTCCTCCAGCGCCACCGGGCCGTGCTTGCCCGGCACCGGCAGCCGCCTGAGCGTGTCGATGTCATGTCGCGCGCTGTCCTCCAGCCTGACCATGATGGGAACCTGTCGCTCGTTCAGGCTCAGCTTGGCGAGGTCCTGCTCGTAGTCGCCCTGACTGGCCACGCGCAGGGTTTCGGCAATGGCGGCCGAGGTGACGCCGAGATCGGCCGCGCGGGCGAAGTCGGGCCGGATGACGAGCTCCGGCCGGGGGATGCTGGCGGTGGAGGTCACGGCGCCGACGCCTTCGATGCCGCGCAGCGCCTGTTCGACACGCCGGGCATGTTGCTCCAGTGCGTGGCCGTCCTGGCCGGACAGCGCGAACTCGTAACCTTCGCTCGATCCACCCATGCCGACCTTGACGCGTGCGCCGGGCAGCACGTCGAGCGATTCGCGCAACTGCTGCTCGATCTCGTGCTTGAGCAGGCCGATGCGCTGGCGGCGATGCGTCAGGGTCAGGGTGAGCACCGCCTTGCCGACATCCGACACGGCGCCGCCGCCTGCGTCGTTCGGATCGGCGCCGGTGTTGCCGCCGCCGATGGCGGTGTAGACCATCTTCACATGAGGGTTCTGGCGCAGCAGGGCACGCGCCTGCTCGGCCAGTGCGATGGTGTCGGCCAGCTGGCTGCCGGGGGGAAGGTTCAGCGTGACCTGCGACTTGTCGTCGTCGTCGACCGGAATGAAAGTGGCCGGCAGCAGCATGGACAGCACGATGCCACCGGCGAGGAAGACCGCCACGGCTGCCGTGCTGCGGCCGCGATGCCGCAGGCACCACTGTGCCCAGCCGAGGTAGCGCTTCATCCAGGCGGGCTCGTCACGGTGCGGCCTGGTCGGTGCGCGTAGCAGCCAGGCGGCCATCATCGGCGTCAGCATGCGGGCCACGACGAGCGAGAAGAACACCGCGCAGGCGGCGGTCCAGCCGAACTGCACGAAGTACTTGCCGACGATGCCGCCCATGAAGGCGGTGGGCAGGAAGACGGCGATCAGCGTGAAGGTGGTGGCAATGACGGCGAGGCCGATCTCGGTGGCTGCATCCCTTGCCGCGCGGAGTGGTGACTTGCCCATCAGCAGGTGGCGCTGGATGTTCTCGATCTCCACGATGGCGTCGTCGACCAGTACGCCGACCACCAGCGACAGCGACAGCAGGGTCACGATGTTGAGGCTGAAGCCCATCCAGTACATCAGCGCGAAGGTCGGGATGACCGACAGCGGCAGTGCCACGGCCGCCAGTAAGGTGGCGCGCCCGTTGCGCAGGAACAAGAAGACCACCAGCACGGCGAGCGCCGCGCCTTCGTAGAGCAGCAGCATGGAGCTGTCGTAGTTCTCCACCACCGGGTCCACGAAGTTGAAGGCCTCGGTGACGGTGATGTCCGGCCGCTCCTGCTCCAGCTTGGCGAGCGCCTCGCGCACGCCGGCCGCTACCTCCACCTCGCCGTAGCCACGTGCACGCACGACCTCGAAGGCCACGACGGGCTGTCCGTCGAGGAAGGCGGCCGAACGTCGCTCGGCCACCGTGTCGCGGACGCTGGCGATCTGGTCTAGCCGGACGCGGCGACCGTCGTCCAGCGCCAGTTCGATGGCGCCGACTTCCTCCGCGCTGCGCGATGTCGCCAGCATGCGTACCGACTGCTCTTCGCTGCCGAGCGTGACCCGGCCGCCGGATGCCTCCTGCTGCACCTCGGCGAGTTGACGTGAGACTTCGGCAGCGGTGATGCGCAGGGCCAGCAAGCGTTGCGGGTCGAGGTCCACGCGCAGCTCGCGTTGCGCGCCGCCGACGCGCGACACCGCACCCGCGCCACGCACGGCGAGCAGCCGGCGGGTGACTTCGTCGTCCACGAACCAGGACAGCGCTTCGTCGTCCATGCGCGTCGAGGCGACGGTGTAGGTCAGGATTGGCGAGTCCGCGATCTCCGCCTTGCGGATCACCGGATCGCGCAGCGCCGCGGGCAAGTCGCCGCGCACACGGGCGACCGCATCGCGCACGTCATCCACCGCCTCCTGCACCGGCTTCTCGAGCCGGAACTCGGCCGAGATGGAGGCCTGGCCGTCGCTGAGCGTGCTGCGGATGTGCTTGATGCCCTGCAGGGTGGCCAGCGAGTTCTCGATGCGGCGCGCGACTTCGCTTTCCAGTTGCGAAGGTGACGCACCCGGCAGGGACACGCTGATGGTGACGAGCGGGACATCGATGTCCGGGAAGTTCTGGATCTTCAGCGCGGCGAACGCGCCGAGGCCGGCCAGCGTCATCAGGATGAAGAGCAGGATGACGGGGACGGGATTGCGGATCGACCAGGTCGAGATGTTCATGTCCGTGTTTCTCATGAGCGGGGACGAGCTGGCGAACCGGTATCGGTGGGGGATGAGGCCGGGCCGGCAGTGGTTGCGGCACGGACGACGCGCACCAGATCACCGTCGCCCAGGAAGGCTGCGCCGGTGGCGACGACGTGATCCTCCGCGGTGATGCCATGCAGGATCTCGACCCGGTCGCCGGTACGCAGCCCGGTCCTGACTCGGGTCTGCATGACCCGCAGGTTCGGCCCGATGCGCATGACGTAACTGAAGCCTTCGCGCATCAGCACGGCGGTCTGCGGCAGGGTCATGGCCTGCTTGCTGCCGAGCTCGAACTCGCCACGCGCGAAGCTGCCCGCGCGGGCGGTGACGGAGGGCAGCAGGTCCACGTAGGCCAGCCCGTTGCGGGTCTGCGCGTTGACCATCGGCGCTAGCACGCGCAGCCGGCCTTCGACGATGGCGCCGCCGGGCAGCGTGATACGCGCCTTGTCGCCGGGCTTGAGCCGATCCAGCTCCGCGACCGGCAGCTCGGCCCGCCATTCGAGGCGGTTGCCGCGGATCAGGCGGAACAGTTCCTGCCCGGCGGGCACCACGGCACCGACGGTTGCCGCGCGTGACGAGATGACTCCGTCATCCGGCGCGACGACATGCGTGTTGGAAAGGTGCAGGGCCTGCAGGCGCTCTGCCGCGATGGCCGCATCCAACCGGGCCTGTGCCGTCTTTGCGGCGGTGGCGTACTGCTGCATCTGCTGGGCGGAGAGCGCGCCGCTCTCGTCCAGCTCGCGCGCGCGCTGCGCATTGGCGACGGCCTCGGCCAGTGCCAGCTCCGCTTCGGCGACGGCAGCGCGGCTCTGGGCGAGACCAGCCTCGGTGGTCCCGGCCGCGAAGCGGGCCAGCGTCTGGCCGCGACGCACCTTGTCGCCGACGTTGGCCTGCACCTCGGCCAGGCGAAGCCCGTTCGCCTCGGCGCCGACGATGGCTTCCTGCCAGGCTTCGATGTTGCCGTTGGCAGCAAGGCGCACAGGCAGGGTGCCGGCCTGCAGGCTGGTGACGGAGACGGTCAGCGCTGGATTGGGGTTGCCGGTGGCCTCCTGCGCGGATCGTGCGGTTGCGGGCGCGGTTGTCATGGCCAGCATGCCAAGGCCGCTCAGGCCGGCAGCGATGCTCACGCCTGCAAGCGTCATCCTGTGTCTTCTCTGCATCATGGGTTCCTTGCGCGTGCCAGGGCCGCGGGTGTGTGGGATATGTGGTGAGGGGGTGAGGCGTCGTCCCCGGTGTCGCCCTCTGTGTCGCCCTGTCTGGTGCCACGGTCAGCGGCATCGTCCGTGGGCCAGCCGCCGCCGGTGGCGCGATACAGGGCGACCCAGGCCAGCAGGCGTTCGCGCTCCAGATCGATCAGGGCGACCTGCGAGGACAGCAGCATGCGGCGTGCATCTTCGAGTTCGAACAGGCTGGCGGTGCCGGCGCGATAGCTCGCCGCGCTGGCCTGGAAAGCACGCCCGTATCCATCGCGGGCGGCCCTGGCGTGCTCTGCGCGTTTCGTGCTGCTGTCCAGGGTGACGAAGGCGCTCTCGACTTCCTGGATGGCATCGCGGATGCGCGACGCGTACACGGTCCTGGCCGTGTCGTAGTGGACGCGTGCGGCCCGTGCGTTGGCTTTCCGCATGCTGCCGTCGAACAGCGGGAACACGATAGCCACCGGGCCGACGCTCCACGTCGTGCCCTGATCGCTGACGCCGAGGCTGGACACATGCGCGCTGCCGATGCTTCCACTCAGCGTGATGCGGGGCCAGCGTTGTGCGTCCGCCTGCTGTTGCATGGCACTCGCCGCGCTGACATCGAGGGCGGCCGCACGCAGGTCCGGACGCTGTGCCAGCACCGTCGCCGGCACGCTGCCCACGGTGAATCCGGCAGGGCGGGGCAGGCGTGCGGCCTGCGCGGCGAAGTCCCGACGCAGGTCCGCTTCGTCCCTGGCGGTCAGTGCGACCAGCGCCTTGACGCGCAAGTCGCACTGCTCTCTCTGCTGGAGTACGGCGGCCTTGCCCTCTGCCGCGCTGGCGCGTGCCAGTGCGGCGGCAGCGGGCGCGCGCAGGCCGGCATGCTCTGCCCGGGTCGTGAGGCGTGAAGTCTGTTCGCGTGACGTGGCGTCCAGCCCGGCCTGCATCAGTTGCGCTTCACAGGCTCTCAGTTCCACGTAGTTGCGCACGACCTCGGCCGCGACCGACACGCGGGCGTCATGCCAGCTGGTTTCGCTGGCTTGCAGGCGTGCGTGGGCGGCGTCCGCGCCGGCGCGGTGGGCACCGAAGAGGTCCAGCTCCCAGCTTGCCTGTAGTCCGACCGAGGCCGTGTTCGCGACAGATCCGCTCAGCTCCGGGCGACCACGGTTGCCGCTGGCTACGGCATTCAGCGTGGGCAGGCGGGCCGCATCGCCGGCCACGCTGGCGGCACGCGCATCGGCGATGCTCGACGCGGCGCGTGCGATGCTCGCGTTCGCCTGCTGGGCGGACTCGATCAGGCCGGGGACGAGCGGGTCATCGAATTGCGACCACCATGACTGCAGTGCTTCCAGCTTGCCCCCGTGCGGCAACGGCGCCTGCCAGGCCCTGGCGACCGGCATTTCGCTGACAGGCAGTGGCCGGGGTGTCGTCGTCGCGCAGGCGCTGACCAGCAAAGCGGGCAGCAATACGGGCAGCAGCGCAGCGACCCTGCGTGGTCTGCCCGGGGATCGTTGGTTGGTGGGTGGCACGATTGCTCAGCCCTCGTGATTGGAGAGCGGCCACTATCGGGTCCGTCGACTTGCTGGACACTTACTGTGCGGGCAGTGCATTCCGCGCCCTGTGCAGCTGGCAACGTGCGATATGCGGTGAGCGATTCCTGCGGTCCGGTAAGTCGCGGGTAAGACAAGGGGCGGGAGCATCCAGTCTCCCAACACACCCGTAAGGAACCCACGCATGTATCCGAACCCCGCACACGGCACCGCGAAGATGGTCCGTTCCGCCAGGGCTGTAACGCTTGTCGCGCTTGCCGCCGCCACGATCCACGCCGTACCCGCCCGTGCCCAGCACGCACCGGATGAAGAAGGGGGATCGTCCTGGGCGATCGGTCTGGGCTTCAAGAGCGAGCAGAAGCCCTATGCAGGCATGGACCGCGACAACATGCCGCTGCCCTTCCTCGAATACGAGAACAAGTACATCCTGCTGCGCGGCCCTTCGCTGGAAGTGAAGCTGCCGGGCCTGACCATCAGTGAGTCGCAGCAGTTCAAGTTCGGCCTCGTGCTCAACTACTCGATGGATGGCTACAAGGCCGGCGATGCGCCTGTCCTGCGCGGCATGGCTGAACGCAAGGGCGGTATCTGGGCGGGGGCGAAAGCAGAGTGGGAGACCAGCCTGCTCACCGTGACGGGCGAAGCCCTGCGTGACGTTTCCGGAAACAGCAAAGGGCAGACCGTCGCCCTGGGCGTCGAGCGGACCTGGCACGTCGGTGACAAGCTGATGCTGACGCCCCGTGCGGTGATGAAGTGGCAGGATGGCAAGTACAACAATTACTATTTCGGCGTGAAGCGCAACGAAGCCCAGGCCGGACGGGCCGCCTACGATGCGGGTGCCGGTGCGAATGCCGAGTTCGGCGTGCGGGCGATCTACATGTTCAACCAGTCCCATTCCATGTTCATGGACGTCTCCACGACCAGCCTGTCGAGTAAAGTGAAGGACAGTCCGCTGGTGGATCGTTCTACCGAGAACGAGATCATGATGGCCTACGTCTACCGCTTCTGATGAACCGGATACTCCTCGTCGAAGATCATGAGCGGCTTGCCGCGCTGGTGTGCAAGGCGCTCATGACGCAGGGCATCGCTGTAGACGTGGTCGGCAGCATCGCTGCCGCCTGGTCTGCAATGGAACAGGTGCCCTACCAGGCCGTGGTGTTCGACCGCGGCCTGCCCGACGGGGATGGACTGGAGTGTGTGCGGCGCATGCGTGCGGCCGGGTTGGGCGTTCCATGCCTGGTCCTCACCGCACGCGATGCCTTGCACGACAGGGTGTCCGGGCTGGAGGCCGGTGCCGACGACTACCTGCCCAAACCCTTCGAGATGGACGAGATGGTGGCGCGGGTGCGTGCGTTGTTGCGCCGACCGGCCGAACACCGCGTGCTGGACCCGCAGGCCGGTGACCTGAGCCTGCATCCCGCCGCCGGAACGATGTGCTGTGGCGACGAGTGCGTCACCCTGGCGCCGGCCGAGATGCAGATGATGTTGCTGCTGGTGCGCCGCCATCGCGAGGCTGTCCGCCGCGGTGCGATGGAGAGCGCGGGCTGGGGCGCCAACGAGGCGGTGACGCCGAACGCGCTGGATGTGGCGCTGCACCGCATCCGTCGCAAGCTCGTCGCCATCGGATCGGCGCAGCGGATCGTGAACATCAGGGGACTGGGCTATGCACTTCGGGAAGATGCGCTCCGTGAAGACGGTCTGGCGGAATAGCCTGCGCCTGAAGATCCTGCTGGCCTACGTGGTCGGCGTGGTGGTGAGCATCGCGGTGTTCGCCGTGGCGGCGGTGATGATCCTCGAGAACAGCACCCTGGCTGCCCGCATCGACCTGGATGAACTGGCGGGCGAGCTGGTGAACAACATCCGCTTCGACGACCAGGGCCGGCCGACGGGTATGGATTTCAGCGACGAAGGCACGGTGTGGATCTCCGACAGCCTGCGTCGCGAAATGGCCTACCGGATCCTCGATGCATCCGGCCACGCGGTCGTCATGTCGGAGGCGGGTGCAGCGTTCTGGCTGGACGCGGACAGGCAGCGTCCGCCAGCACCGGGTGGCTTCGAGTTCCTTTACGACGGCGTGACCATCTACGGCGCGACCGAGTCCGTGCAGCGCGACGGCCAGCGCTGGTACCTGCAGATCGCCATCAGTGCGCGGATGATGGCGTTGATGCACGGCGCTGCATTGCCGCTGGTGGTGGGCGGGGTGGGCGTGTTCAGCGTGGTGCTGTTGCTGGGCTTCGGCGCATGCGCCTACGTGACCCTGCGCTACACGCTGAAGCCCTTGAGCGACCTGTCGGATGCCGCTGCGGCGATTTCGCCCCGGTCCCTGCACGCAAGGCTGGGAGCGGACTCGATCCCGTCCGAGATCGCGCCGCTGGTCGACAGTTTCAACCGGGCGCTGGAGCGCCTGGAGAACGGCTATCGCGTGCAGCAGGAGTTCCTGGGTAACGCGGCGCATGAGCTCAAGACGCCGCTGGCGCTGATCCGCGCGCAGATCGAACTGCGCGAAGACGATGAAGATCGCGCTGGGGACCGTGAAGCGCTGCTGCGCGATGTCAGCTACATGTCGCGCCAGGTCCAGCAGTTGCTGCTGCTGGCCGAGGTGAGCGAAGTGCAGAACTACGTCATCGAAGAGGTGCAGGTGGACGCGCTGGTGCAGGAGGTGCTGGTCTACCTGCAGCGCATGGCGGATGCGGCCGGCGTGCATGTGGCGGTGCAGGTGTCGCCCGCGCAGGCCGGGTTGCGCTGGCAGGCGGATCGCGGCGCCTTGTTCACCCTGCTCAAGAACCTGCTGGAGAACGCGATCCAGCATGCGCCACGCGGCAGTTCCGTCAGCGTGGAGATCGAGCCGGACTGCCTGCGCGTGCGGGATCGTGGGCCGGGAGTGACGGCCGCGCAACTTCCCCTGTTGTTCGAGCGCTTCTGGCGCGCGGCAGAACGGCGCGACCACGGTGCCGGGCTGGGGCTGTCCATCTGTCGTGAGATCGCGCTGGCGCACGAGTGGACGCTGAGCGCCGAACAGGTGGAGCCGGGCTTGCGCTTCAACCTGTGCCGCCACTGAGTGCTGCAAAAAAAAGAGGGGCCCGAAGGCCCCTGAACGAGCGGCATGAAAACTCAGGCCGATGAACGCGGTGTCGTGACGCCCTGGCTCAGGCAGTTGTCCTGGCCGTGGTGGGCGCGCCCTTGAGCTTCTGCTCCACCACCGTGTCCTTGAAGAAATCGGCATTGGCTTCGGTGTAGAGGCGGTAGGGGTTCTCGAAGACGTAGGCCTTGAAGTTGGCTTCGGTGATGAGGCCGTCCTCTACCAGTGCGTGGGCTTCGGCCAGTGCATGGGTCAGGTCGGGCACGTCCCAGTGGCCGACGTCCGACGAGTAGATCGCATTGATGTTCACGCCCAGCGGATTGGCCTTGGTGTTGAAGGCGTGCGCGATGGTGCGGTCGTCGGATTCGGAGCCGAAGAAGAAGTTGTCCACCCAGCGTGACTTGATGTCTTCCACGCTCTGCACACCGGAGGCGGCGAAGTCTTCCAGCTCTTCGTCCTTAGGGCGGCGCGCGTCGCTGGTGTAGCCCTTGCCCAGAGTGTCGCGGATCAGCGCTTCGCCTTCGATATCGCGGTCCTTCACCAGGTCGGCGCCATATTCCTTGAACAGCGCGGTGAGCTGTGCGCGGTCGGTGGCGCGCGGGTCGTAGTTCTCCAGGCCCTTGCGGCTGCGCTTCTCGAAGCGGTCGGCAAGGTGGATGTACACACGAGCGCCCCAGTCGGCACCGCCTTCCAGGAAGCCGGCGCGCAGCTTGGGGAAGCGCTTCGTCACGCCGCCGAAGAACAGCGCCTTGGCGAAGGCCTCGGTGCCATCGGCGAAGTGGCCGATGTGGTTGTTCATGTAGTTGGAGATGGAGCTGCGACCGGTCCAGCCCTGGCTGCCGTAGTGGGTGAGGATGGGCACGCCCAGCTCCACCACGCGCGCCCAGAAGGGGTCGTAGTCGTACTCGCTGTCCAGGCCCAGGAAGTCCTGGTAGGAAATGTACTTGCGCAGTTCCGGATGCTGGTCGAGCGGGAATTTCTCCGCCAGCGCCTTGATGGGGCGGCTGACGCTGCCGGCGATGTTGATCGCCTTCAGGCCCAGCGTGTTGATCGCGAAGTCCAGCTCGGCGAGGCCTTCTTCCGGCGTGTGGAGGGGGATACCGGCGACAGGCGTCAGGTGCGCGCTGTGCTTGCGCCACAGGTCAGCGTGGTAGTGGTTGATGGCGCGGGACAGCGCCGTGCGTGAATCCTTGTCGCGCACGCCCAGCGGGGCCAGCACGTTGTTCGGGAACAGCACGGAGTAGTCGGAGCCCTGTTCGGCCTGACGCTCGGCGAACAGCTCGGGCAGGTGGTAGGTGGCGACGTCCAGCGTGTTCTTGGTGACACGCGCCCACCAGGGCGAGCGGATGGTGCGGTAGTACTGGCGCTCCTCCGGCGTCTGCTCGTACCAGTTCTTGCCGTTGGAGATGCCGCCGCGCGCGGTGCGGTCCGCGCTGGCCTTGCGCAGGTGGTCGACGAGATGCACGCCGCCGTAGTTGGACACGTAGTCCTCCAGGTCCGGCGTGTAGTCATTGACGTGTACGTCGGTGTCGATGACCGGGTAGTCGAGTTGCTGCTTCACTGCGGCGGACGGCGACAGCTGCAGGCGCGAGAGGCGATCGTTCATGTTGGCGAAGCTCCGTTGCAAGGGTTGGGTGCGGACGGCAGCGGCGCGGTGGCGGACGTCGTGGTGAGGTCCATGTCCATGGAATGTGCGCCTTGCTGGGTTCTGCACGGCTTGTTTCGCAACCCTCGTGCCACTTTGTCGCGATCCGCCGGAATCGCCCTGTTTACGTGGCTTGCGGAGAGTCTGTGTTGTCCGTGTGCCAGCCCAGACTTGCGCGGATGCCAGCACCCTGGAGGCCGCGGTGTTGGCATTGCCACACGGCGTTTTGACTGCCGCTGCGCTTGCTACGCTGCCTCGCTGGCGCCGCGGGTCGCCAGCAGTTTCTGCAGTGCCGCCACGAACAGCACGGCTGCTGCCGCGCCACACACGAGGAACACCGTGCGCAGACCGATGACCTGGCCCAGTGCGCCGCCGGCGAGACTGCCGAAGAAGGTGCCGGCCGGCCCGGCCAGCGAGTTCAGCGCCGCCACCTTGCCGCGTCCCAGCTGTGCGCCGATGCGCGCGAAGCGGGTCAGGTTCATGATCTGGATGCCCCCCAGACCGAGGCCCAGCAGCAGGGCCGCGATCAGCAACAGTGGCCGTTGCTGCGTGCTGCCCAGCAGGCCCAGCGACACCGCCACCAATGCGAAGCTCGCCGGGTAGGCGCGGGCATGGCCCAGCCGCGAGACGAGCCCGCCGAGCAGGAACAGCGCGATGATGAAGCTGATGCCCTGCGCAGTGATCAGTTGGGTGGCCTCTGCGGTGCTCATGCCCAGCGTCTGGATGGCGATCGCCACGATGAAGAACACGTAGAAGCCGTTGATGCCCTGGCCACAGGCCTCCAGCAGGCAGGCGCTGCGCAGCTCCGGCTCGTAGCGGAGCAGGCGCAGTTGCGTCAGCAGTTCGGAAAAGCTGAGACGCCGGCGTTGCTCCGGGCGCGGGGTATAGCCGCGGAACACGATGGGCGACACGAAGATGGTGAGGAAGAACAGCGCGGCGATCAGCCAGTAGGTGCCGGTGTAACCGACACCGCGTACCGCTGTCGCGGCCAGCACGGGGCCGAGCAGGAACATGCCGATCATGTGGGTGCCGCGATACCAGCCGGCCTTGCTCTCGCCCACGGCCTCCAGTTGCGACATGAACACGGCATTCAGCGACACGAAGCGCATCGGCATGAAGAAGCTGATCGCCGCGGTGCACGCCAGCAGGAAGGCGGTGGACGCCACGAGCGGCAGCAGGATGTAGGTGGTGCCCGCCAGCAAGGTGCCGATGACGAAGAGCCGCGCCGGCCCCCAGTTGTCGACCAGGATGCCGATCGGGATGCTCACGAACAGGATGCCGACCATCTGCGCGGCAGCGATCAGGCCCAGCAGGCTTTCGTTGGCGCCGAGGTTCACCGCGTACAGCGAAGTCGCCACCTTGGCGATGCCGACGCTGGTGCCCATTAGCGAGGACAGGATGGCGAAGAGGATGAGGAAGCGGTGGCGTTCGGCGAAGCCGGAGAGTGCAGTGCGCATGAAGGTCGGAGTGGTGCTGCGTCGGGAAGTGGCTCGTCACGCAGGTTTCAGGCCATGCCGCGGTCTGCCCGTAACCAAGGCGATCCGGGGTGCGCCGCCACCTGCGGCTGTTGCGCCCGCAACAGGACTGCACGGCCGCTGCATCACTTTGTACAGCGGCGCCGGAACCTGCGCCTTGCGCAGTGTCTACGTTTGATCAGGCCATCCTGGATCAGGTCATCCTGGTTCTGGCCATCGCCGCCACGGAGCGTCGCCCATGAGTCGTCATGACCACCATGCAGCACCCCGCGATGCCGCAGCGCTGGCGACCATGCGGCAACACGTGCGGGTGGGGATTTCCGGCTGGAAGTACGAACCCTGGCGGGGCAACTTCTACCCGGAATCCCTGACGCAGAAAGACGAACTGGCCTACGCCTCGCGGTCGCTGCCGACCATCGAGATCAACAGCACTTTCTACGGATCGAAGAGACCGGAGAACTTCGCGACCTGGTATGCGCAGACGCCGGATGACTTCGTCCTCAGCGTGAAGGCGCCACAGCGCGTTACTCACCAGCGTCACCTGCAGGATGTCGGGGCGCCGGTAGCACGCTTCCTTGCCTCCGGCATCTTCGAGCTGAAGGAAAAACTCGGGCCGGTGCTCTGGCAGTTTCCGCCCTGGCTCCGGTTCGACGCCGGGAGTTTCGAGGCCTTTCTGGCCTGCCTGCCGCACGACGCGAAGTCTGCGCGTGCCTTCGTGACGGAGCACCTGTCCGCGGACAAGGCGGAGGGGCTGATGCCGGACGGGGGCCGTGGCACGCACGACGATGGCACACGCAACTACCCGCTGCGTCACGCGGTGGAAGTGCGGCACGAGAGCTTCGCCGATCCCGCGCTGGTGGACATGCTGCGCCGGCATGGGGTCGCACTGGTCACTGCGGACAGCGGCGGTCGCTGGCCGGAATATGGCGACGTGTGCGCAGACTTCCTGTACCTGCGCCTGCACGGCGACAGCGAGCAGTACGACAGGCACGCGGAGCAGGTCGTCGACACCTGGGCGGCGCGCATCCTCGCCTGGCACGAAGGCGGCCAGCCGGCGGACGTGCAGCTGCTGGCGCAGGCAGCTCCGCACGGTAAGGCACGGCGCACCCGCGATGTCTTCTGCTACTTCGACAACACGCTGAAGGAACAGGCTCCGCACAACGCCATGCGCTTGCTGGAGCGGCTCGGCATTCCGCGTGAGAACGGTTTCCCGCTCCAGGCGAAGCCCGCGGGCAAGGCGCAGGCTTCGCGGTCGAAGAAGGCAGGCCGATCGGCGGACACCACCGACTAGGCTTCGATCAGCGGGTCGTGCACCACCGGGTTCGGTGTCACGTCGGCGAGATCGTTGGCGAGCATGCGTTCGATGAGTTCGGTGACACCGGCGCCGCGCGCGTTCTGCGTGATCAGGTCCACGTTGGCCTTCAGCGAGGGCAGGGCGTTGGCGACCGCCACCGACAGGCCGCAGCGTCGCAGGAAGGCGTGGTCGTTCTCCGCGTCGCCCACGCCGACCACGTGCTCCGGCGGGATGTCCAGCTCCTGCAGCACCGCAGCCAGCCCGGTCGCCTTGGTGACGTTGGCGGGCAGGGCCATCACCGCGCCCTTGTTGAAGATCACGTGCCACTCCATGCCGAGGTCGCGTATCGCGGCCAGCACCGCGTGTTCGTTCGGTTCGAAGGTGGCGACGATGCAATGTCCCACCGACACGCCGACGTTCTGCCGCGCCAGCATGTCCAGGAAGGCCTGCGGTGGCGCGGCGGCGAGGCCGCGCGTGGACTGCGTGGAGGGCGTGTACACCACAGCGCCGTTCTCCGCCACGATGTGATCGAACAGCTCGAAGTGGTTGAAGATCAGTGCGAGGTCGCGCAGTTCGCGGCCGGTCACCATGACCAGGCGGCGGCCGGAGGCGCGCAGGCGGCGCAGCGCGTCCAGCGTGATCTCGTCGACGGCGCCGTCCTTGGCCAGGGTGCCGTCATAGTCGGTGGCGAGTACCTTGTACTTCATTGCTTTCCTCCTTGCGGGAGTGCGTGAATGGCGGAAGCCTGCGCCGTCAGAGCACCGACCACATGCGCGTGGTGTCGCCTTCGTGATGCTGGACACCGTCCTCCCACAGACGCACGCCACCGAGGAAGGCATCCTCGTTGCCACCGCGTTGCGCGCCCTCGGGCAGCGGGTCCACCTGCTCGGCATTGCCGCCGCCGAGCAGCACGTAATCCGCCGACAGCGCATTGCGCAGGCGCAGCGTGGCCTCGGTCAGCGTCTCCATCCAGGCGTCCTTGCCGTAGCGTTCCAGGCCCTCACGGCCCAGCCGTTCCCACAGCATCTGCTTGCGGTTGTAGGGCAGGCCACCGAGCTCCAGTGGCACCACGAACGAGCTGGTGACCAGCGCTGAGCCCAGGCCGGTACCCAGGCCGAGGAACAGCATCTTGCCGCCGGCGTAGCCGCCGAGTGCCTGCAGGATGGCGTCGTTCACCATCAGCATCGGGCGCTGCAGGGCGGCCTCGAAATCGAAGCCGACCCAGCCGTCGCCAAGGTTGCCGGGCTCCTCGGTCGGGCCGGTGGGACCGACCCTACCGGGATAGCCGATGGATACCACGTCATAGGACCAGCCTTCGGTGTGCGCCCGCACCTGCCGGATGAATTCGTCCGGCATGAGCCCGGGCCCGGAGTCGAAGCGGTTCGTGTCGTGGGTGCTGGACAGGAACAGCTTGACCGAGCTGCCGCCGATGTCTATGACCAGAACATCCATGATGGGGTGTCAGTGGCTTGGGTTGCGTGGTGTCAGTGGCTTGGGTTGCGTGGTGTCCGTGACGTGTCGCGTGGCGATCAGTGGCGCGTCGCGTGGCGACGCAGGTAATCCTGGATGTCGCGCTCGTCGAACCACGAGATGTCCTTGGCGATCTCCTCTTCCACGAGACTCGACGCGCTCTTGCCGAGGTTCTGGCGGATGAGCCCCAGCAGCTTGGGCGGCGCGAGTACCCAGAGGTGTTCGTAGCGGCGCTGCTGCGCAGCCTTGTCGAGGTAGTCGCCGACGATCTTGCTGAACACGTCCATCTCGTGCTGCGCGGCGTCCACCGCGGGTTGCGAGACGTGGGACTGGCCGTCGCGGCTGCCGAAACGGCCGTCGGCATCGGTATTGATTTCGCGGATGTGGGCGCGCCCCTGCTTGTGTTCGAACTCCTTCACGGTGTGCACCGCACTGATCTTGCGGTCCTCCAGTTCGAAGATGCGGGCGCGGCTCGCGTCTGCGGCAATGACCCAGGTGGTATGCATGGTGTCTCCTTTCACTGAGCGTCCTCCCTCATGTGTGACTGCACGGTGGAAGCCGGGTTCGACAGCCAGCCGGCAGGCGTTTCCGGATGCGCTGCCACCTTGCAGTGCGTCGTGAAAACTATGCGCGCGGCGTGCGGCGCCGGGTGTGGGAATCTGCTGACAGTTGCGTGCGCGCTTGTCGCACAGGGGGAGACGAAACGTCCTACCGGGTTGTCGGCGCACCGGGCGCAGCATGGCGCCACACCCATCCACATCAGCCAGGAGGCCGATCATGGAAGACCATCAAACCCACGAAGAACAGCTCAACACACTGGTGGAGAAGATGCGCAACCACGAGTTCTGCATGCTCACCACGGTGGACGACGAGCGCGGTGTGCTGCGCAGCCGGCCGATGCGCCTGCAGGAAGTCGAGGACGACGGCACCCTGTGGTTCATGACATCGGACGCCTCGCCGAAGACCGACGAGATCAATCACGAACACCACGTGAATGTCGTCTTCATCGACGAGGGCGGCGAGAGCTTCATCTCGCTGTCCGGCATCGCCGCCCTGCAGCAGGACCATGCCCGCGTGGAACGCTACTGGCGTGACACCGACGACGCCTGGTTCCCCAGGGGCGAGAACGATCCGCACGTGGTGCTGATCCGCGTCGAGCTGAATGACGCCGAGTACTGGGAAGGCCCGTCCCGTGTCGTGAAGTTGTATGCCGCCGCGCGTGCCATCACCTCCGGCAAGCCGGCCTCCGGCTTGGGCGAACACGTCCGCGTCAGCAAGCACTGACCTGTTCCGATAGCAATCTGGGAGTCGATCATGTCCTTCGGCATCTACCTGGTAGGCGTCATCCTCTTCATCGCCGGTGTGGCCTGGGGCCTGTCGGTCGCGGGCGTCCCCGGCGTGTATATCGGGGTGGCCGCGCTGATCATGCTGGGCCTGGGCATCCTTACCGGCGTTACCCGCACGCGTAGCCGCGACCATTCCTGAGCGGCGGGGCGGAGCTCCTCGATGCACATGTCGCTGCCGCACCCGGCCCGTCGCCACATGCTGGCGCGCACCGCCGTGTCGCGGCTGCGCGTGTTCGGCGAGCTGGTTGTCGCTGCGGTAAAGAAATGGTCGGATGACCGCGCGCCCAGCATGGGCGCCGCACTCGCTTACTACACCGCCTTCTCCATCGCGCCGCTGTTGCTGATCGTCACCACCATCGCCGGCCTGGTGTTCGGCCGCGATGCGGCGGAAGGCGCGATCGCCGGGCAGATCAGCGGACTGGTCGGGGCGCATGCGGCGGAGGCCATCCAGGCCATGCTGCAGAACGCCGACCGGCAGGACGGCGGAATGTTCGCCACCGCGGTGGGCTTCGTCATGCTGCTCATCGGGGCGACCACCGTCTTCGTGGAGTTGCAGAACGACCTGGACCGCATCTGGAAAGCGCCGGAGCGTAATGGCAGCGGCGTCACCGCCTTCCTCGTCACCCGCCTGCTCACCTTCGGCATGGTGCTGGGCATCGGCTTCCTGATGATCGTTTCGCTGGTGGTGACCAGTGCGGTGGCTGCACTGGGGCAGGTGTGGAGCGCGGCATTCACCGGCATGGAGATCGCGCTGCAGGTGCTGAACTTCGTCGTCTCCTTCCTGGTGACGGCCGTGCTGTTCGCGATGATCTACAAGATCCTGCCCAATGCGCGAATCGCCTGGCGCGACGTCACGGTTGGCGCGGCCATCAACGCGCTGCTGTTCTCGCTGGGCAAGTTCCTCATCGGGCTGTACATCGGCAAGAGCGCAGTGTCGTCGTCGTACGGCGCGGCGGGGGCGTTCGCGGTGCTGCTGATCTGGGTGTACTACTCCACGCAGATCTTCCTGCTCGGCGCGGAGTTCACCTACGTGTATGCGCACCGCGAGGGCTCGCACGCAGAGAAGCCGGCAGCGCTCCTCACCGCACCGCCGCCCTGAGCTGCATTCAGCCCACTTGCGTGGAGATCCACCAGGTGGTGCCACCGGGGTCCTGCACCCCGCCGCGTTTGTCCTCGTCCTGCTTCTGTACCGGTTCCTGCACGGGCCTGCCACCTGCTGCCAGCGCGCGGCGCCAGGTTTCGTCCACGTCCGGTACATAGACGTGCACGTTGCTGGCGATGGGTGGCCATTGCGTGTTGCCATCGGCGAACATCACCACTGTGTCGTCGATGCGCGCCTCCGCATGCATGATGCGGCCGCTTTCGCCGGGGTAGCTGCGAAGCAGCTTCGCACCGAATACCTGCTCCATGAAGCGCAGCATGGCCGCTGCATCGGTGACGACGAGGTAGGGCGAGACGCTGTTGTAGCCGGTGGGCTTGAAGTCGGGCATGACGATCTCCTAAGCACGTGAAGCGGGCGCATGAACTGAATACACAAAGCAACGGGCCCGGCATGGCCGGGCCCGTCATCGTACGCGGGTGGTGTGTCGCTCCCTGCTCAGTGCATGGTGCGCGCCGGCACCTTGTCGCTCAGCACGGGCGGGCGCACCGGGTCGAAGTCGGACCAGGTGCCGTCGCGCCAGACACCGTCCGCTTCCTCGACGTCCACACCACCGGTGCGGCTGAGCACCTGGGCGGCTTCGCTCTCGCTCTGCTCGTCCACCCGTACGGCGACCAGTACGCCCGAGTGGCGCACGCCGAGGCTGCGGCCGGGCCGGGCGGGGCGGCTGGCATCGCGGGTACCACCCATCGCACCCATCAGGGAGCCGACATAGGCACCGATGCCACCGGTGACGGCTGCGCCGGCAGCAGGCACTTCGGTTGCCACCGCGATGACCGCGCCCAGCACGGTGCCGATGCAGGCGCCGATGCCGGCGCCCATCACCGCGGTGCGCGAGGAGTCCTTCGCGCCGCGGTCGGCGAACTCGTCGCCACCCAACGCATAGCCGTGGTTCTGCCCCGGTGGATTGACGAAGAAGGTGGTCACGTCCTGCTGCGCGAAGCCCGCGCGCATCGCTTCGCGGGTGGCGTCACGCGCCTGGTCGAAAGTGGCGAATCGGGCTGCAACGATGTGGGACATAGAGCCTCCGTATGCGGACTGTTCTGTCCTGACTATAGGGAGGCGGCCAGCCGGCGTATGTAGGACGCAGCTGTCAGGCCTGTAGGAGGCGGGCGGAGCGTAAAAGCCGCGGGTCAGGCCGGTTGGCGGCGCGAGCCCTGCATCACCTGGCGCAGGTTTTCCACGAACACCGACACCAGGGCGCCGACGTTCTTTTCCGGGCCGATCAGCAGCAGCTTCTGCTGGTGTTGCGCCAGCTCGCGCACCGGCACCCAGGTGAGGCGACCGGCGTGCAGCTCGAAGTCGATGTCGATCGGCGTCAGGAAGGTGATGCCCTGGTCCATCATCGCGGTGTGCCGCATGACTTCGATGGAGTTGGTCTCGATGGCGAACCAGGGTTCGATCTTCGAGCGCGCGAACAACTGGTCGAGATAGGGGCGGATCACCATGCTGGCGTCCGCCACGATCAGGCGGTAGCCCAGGCATTCGCTGATGCGCAGGCTGGGGTGCGAGGCCAGGGGATGGTCCGGCGCCATCACGGCGCCGAGCTGGCCGAGCACATGGTCCAGCACGCGCACGCCGGGCGCGGCCGGGAAGTCGAAGCCGATGCCCAGTTGCGCTTCGCCGGAGGTGACGGCGGCGATGATCTCCTCACCCGAGGACAGCAGGCGCATGTTCACCTGCACGCGCTGGTTGCGCTGCTGGAACTGCGCGATGGCGCGCGGCACCAGGTTGGCGGCCAGGCCGCTCATGACCGCCACGGTGATCTCGCCGCGACGCAGGCCCTTCAGCTCCTCGATCTGGTCCTGCGCGCGTTCCATCTCCTTCAGCGTGGCGCGCACGTGGCGGATGATGATCTCGCCCGCCGCGGTGAGCACCAGCTTGCGCGGCAGGCGCTCGAAGATCGGCGTGCCCAGCTCGTCCTCGTAGGCCATGATCTGCCGGCTGATCGCGGAGGGCACCACGTTGAGACGTTCGGCTGCCTTGCGGATCGAGCCGGTGCGCGCGGTTTCGTCGAGGTAGTGGAGCAGGCGGGCGTGCAGCATGGGTCGGGGCTTTCCGGCGGGCAGAACGGATGGAATCGATTGTCCTGCTTCAAGCGTAGCCAAGTTCTGTGTTGCCGAAAAGGCAACATAACTGTGACATTAAATCGCTTTTAATCTCTTCATCAAGCTCCAATAATTCCCTCGAAGCGTCGCAATGAAGCAGTCGGCGCGATGCAAGCCTGCAAACCCTGGAGCGCAGCCCGATGTGGACCTGTTCCCTCGCGAGTGTCGACAAGGCCGAAGCCTTCCGCATCTCGCCCAGCGACACGAACTACTTCGCGATCCTCTTCGACCCGCTGAAGACGGATACCGCCAACATCTTCGTCATCGAGATCTTCAACGTCGGGGGCGCCACGCCGCCCAACAGCCATGCCCGCGCGCAGGAGTTCTTCTACGTGCTGCACGGCGAAGGCGTGGCCTTGTCGGCCGGGCAGGAAGTGCCGCTGCGCAAGGGTGATGCCCTGTTGCTGAACGTCGGCAGCGAGCACGTGGTGCGCAACACCGGCGCCACCCGGCTCTATACCTTGACCGTGATGACCCCCGACGAGGACTTCGCGCGCCTGATCCGCAGCGGTGAACGCGTGAGCCTGGACGCCGAAGACCTGCGCGTGCTGAAAGGAGATGCCTGATGGACGCGCCGGTGCACAAGCTGCTGCCGCTGGGCCCCAGCCCGCGCAACGAATGGCGTGTGTCGCCCGACCGCGTGCAGATGCAGCGCGCTGCGCTGACGCCGCGCCCGGTGGAGCTCACTGACGGTGCACGCCGTATCGGCTTCGACCTCGCGCGTACCGCCATCCTGGTGGTCGACATGCAGAACGACTTCTGCCATCCGCAGGGCTGGCTCGCGCACATCGGTGTGGACGTGTCGGCAGCACGCGCGCCCATCGAACCGCTGATGGCACTGCTGCCTGCGCTGCGCGATGTGCAGGTGCCGGTGGTGTGGGTGAACTGGGGTAACCGGCCGGACCGCGCCAACCTTGCACCCAATGTGCTGCATGTCTACAACCCGCATGGCAGTGGCACCGGCATCGGCGACCCGCTGCCCAATGGCGCGCCGGTGTTGCAGGCCGGCAGCTGGGCCGCCGCCATCGTCGACGAGCTGGTGCCGGCGCAGCAGGACCTGCACATCGCCAAATACTCGATGTCCGGCTTCCATGACACGGTGCTGGACAGTGTGTTGCGCAACCTCGGCGTCACCACCTTGCTGTTCGCCGGCGTCAATGCCGACCAGTGCGTGCTGTGCACCCTGCAGGACGCCAACTTCCGTGGTTACGACTGCCTTTTGCTGGACGACTGCAGCGCCACGACCTCACCGGACTTCTGCATGCAGGCCACGCTCTACAACGTGCGCCAGTGCTTCGGCTTCGTGGTCGGCTCACGCGAATTGCGTGACGCGTTGCGCGAACAACGGGCGACCGGGCAGGTGGAATAGACCAGATATATGCGCCGGCCCGTTGTGGGCTGGCGCTGCGGTACACGATGGGCGCACAACGGCGTATGCGCCCAGGCAGGACGAACGATGCACAGACATCGTGCAGGGCGGGCAAAGGCGGCCGCCGTTTGAATAGATCAGACATGGCCCCGGGGCTGCGCCAGCAGTCCCTTCGATTCCTGAAGAATGCCTTAGAAAGCGAGTACCGCATGAGCCTCATATCCGCCTCCCGCATCGTCTCGACCGCTGTTGCCGCCATTTCCGGCGTCGCGCTGGCGGGCGCAGCCCACGCCGCCGAACCGCTCACCTTCCAGATGAGCTGGCGTGCCCAGGCCGAATTCGGTGGCTACTACCAGGCGCTGGCCAAGGGCTTCTACGCCGACTGCGGTGTCGACATGACGATCCGCGACGGCGCGCCCGGTATGGACTCCGCCCAGCTGCTGTCGGCGGGCGCGGTGGACGTGGCGCTGGTGCCGCAGAACGACACCGTGCTGCAGATGAACCGCGCCGGTTTTCCGGCCCGCGCGGTGATGGCCGGCCTGCAGAAGAACCTCACCATCCTGCTGTACCACGAAGAGTCCGGCATCAAGGCACCCAAGGACATCATGGGCAAGCCGGTACTGCTGTCGCAATCGACGCGCACCACGGTGTGGCCCTTCCTGAAGGCCAAGTACGGTTTCAGCGACGAACAGCTGCGCGCCTACAGCGGTCAGGTGGCCACCTGGATGGCCGACAAGAACTCCGTGCAGCAGGGCGTTGCTACGCAGGAGCCGTTCCGCATCAAGGCAGAGACCGGCAAGTTCCCGTCCTTCTTCCTGCTGGCCGACATGGGCTATGCGCCCTATACCGCCATCGTGGCGGTGTCGCAGAAGCTGATCGACACCAAACCTGCCGCTGTGCAGTGTCTGGTGGATGCTTCGCGCAAGGGCTGGGCGGACTTCATGAAGGACCCGAAGCCCGGCTTCGAAGCGATCCTCAAGCGCAACCCGCAGACCAACCAGGAACTGCTGGCCTACACGCACCAGGCGCTGCGCAGCCAGGGCATCGCGATCAATGAAGAGACCGCGAAGCTGGGCGTCGGTGTGATCACCGATGCGCGCTGGAAGCAGCACTTCGACCTGCTGGTCAGCAGCGGCGTGTTCCCGGCGGACTTCGACTACAAGAGTACGTACACGACGCGCTTCATCCAGACGCCCATCAACTGAAACGGGAAGCCGAAACAAAATGGTTCCGGCGTTGTTGCATCTCCTTGCCGTACTACTTGTACTGTCTTCGTCGATGCGCCTAGCCGGAACCGCTTCGCTCCATTTTGTTACGGCTTCTTTTTTGAAGGAAATGATGGCGGGCAGGGCAGCGTAGTCCGTCGCCCGCCATCAACAGAAGGGGTAGCAGCATGAAACTGAAATCGCACTGGTGGTGGGACCTCACGACCCACGACTTCAACCAGACCGACATGAGCCGCATCGTCGCGGTGCTGCCGGTCGGCGCCGTCGAGCAACACGGGCCTCATCTGCCGGTGCGGGTCGATGCCGCCATCATCGACGGCGTGATGCAGCACGCGGTGGCGCGCATGGCCGACGACTTCCCGGTGCTGGTGCTGCCCACCCAGAGTGTCGGTACCTCCAACGAGCATCTGGCATTCCCCGGCACGCTCACCATCTCGCCGCAGACGCTGGAACGCCTGTGGTACGAGATCTGCGAGAGCGTGTATCGCGCTGGCGTGCGCAAGATCGTGCTGGTGAACGCCCACGGCGGTCAGCCGCAGGTGATGGACATCGTGTGCCGCAAGCTGCGCATCGAGCTGGGCATGTTCGCGGTGGCCGCGCAGTGGTACGGCTTCACGCAGATCGGCGATCTCTTCGATGCCCACGAGCTGAAGCACGGCATCCACGCCGGCGAAGTGGAGACCAGCATGCTGCGCTACCTGCACGGCGACCTGGTGGCGATGGAGCGTGCCGAAAACTTCGAGTCCCTGTCGGCGCGGCTCGCGCAGCAGTACGAATTGCTGGCCCCCGAAGGCGGTGCCTGTGGCTTCGGCTGGCAGATGCAGGACCTCAACCCCAAGGGTGCGGCCGGCAATGCCGCGGCGGCGGATGCAGAGCGCGGTCGCGTCGTCGTGGAGCGTGCCGCCGAGCGCCTCAACGTGCTGCTCGCCGAAGTGGCGCGCTACCCGCTGGACCAGATGGTGGCTACACCGCATCCGTCGGTTGCGCCGCGCAAGGAGTGAGTGATGAGTGAAGTCCTGAACGAGTGCACAGAAGCCCGCTATCCGCTCGAAGCTTTCGCCGCCGATATCGCCGGCATCGAGATGACCCTGGATGCGCGCGCGATCCGCATGAAGAGTCGCGACCGCTACGCCGTCAGCCCGCTGCTGCGCACGATGCTGGAAGGCAAGGAGGCTGACGTGGTGGTGTCGCCCACCACGCTGGACGAGTTGAAGCGCGTGGTGTCGGCGGCGGTGCGCCGGCGCATCCCCATCACCGTGCGTGGTGCCGGTTCGGCCAACTACGGGCAGAGCGTGCCGCTGAAGGGCGGCATCCTGCTGGACATGACGGCCTACAAGGGCATCGTGTCGATCAAGCCCGGCGCCGTGCGTGCCAAAGCCGGTACGTTGGTGACCGACATCGAGAAGGCCACCCGCGAGAGCGGCTGGGAGATGCGTTTCCATCCCACCACCGCGCGCGTCGCCACCATCGCGGGCTTCGTGGCCGGTGGCATGGGCGGGCCGGGCTCGGTGGTGTACGGCATCCTGCGCGACCGCGGCAACATCCGCGCCATCCAGGTGATGACGATGGAAGAGCAGCCGCGCCTGCTGGAGCTGACCGGGCCGGACGCGCAGTTCGCGCATCACACCTACGGCACCACCGGCATCATCACCGAGGTGGAGATGCCGCTGGTCACGGCGTGGCCGTGGATCGAGGCTATCGTTGCCTTTCCGGACTACATCGACACCGTGCGCTTCGGCGTGACCCTGGCCAACCAGACCGGCATCACCCGCAAGGTGGTGTCGGTGCAGGAGTGGCCGACGCCGCGCCTGATCCGTCAGTTCGCCGGCATCGTGCCCGAGGGGCACTCCATCTGCTCGACGATGATCGCCGATCACAGCTGGCAGGACTTCACCGCGCTGGTCGAGTCGCAAGGCGGCAAGATCGTGAGCATGAGTGCCGAAGGGCAGGGGCCGTATGGCGCACCGCTGTGGGAGTTCGTGTTCGGTCACGCGCTGGCGCAGATCCAGAAGAGCGAGCCGAAGCGCAGCATGGTGGAAGGCTTCTTCCGCGCGCCGGACCTCGTGGACCTGGTGTCGCGCGTGCACGCGAAGGTGTCGCACTACGGCCCGATGCGCATGGAGCTGATCCGCATCGGTGGTGACGTGGTGGGTTCCGGCGCGCCGTACTTCACCTACGAGAGCGCCGAGCAGATGGCCACGCTTGTGCGCGAGATGCAGGAGGCGGGCGCGATGGTGTCCAATTCGCACACCTCCAATGTGCGCTCGGTGGGCAAGAAGGAGATCACCGAGCGCGACGTGGCCTTCAAGCGCGCGGTCGATCCGCACGGCCTGCTCAACCCGGGGCGCTTCGAGGTGGAAGACAGCAGCGATGCGAAGTTCGCCATCGAGCTGCCGACCGACCAGTGGGACAGCCGGCTGGCATGAGCATGGTGTCGACAGCAAACCCGACAGCAAACCTGGCCGCCATCATGTCTCCCGCCCAAGGCGACCGGCTCGCCGTGCTGGCGCCGGAAGCCGCGTCGATGACCACGCGCGATGGCGTGCGCCTGGATGCCGACGTGTACCGCCCGGTGGGTGACGGCCCGTGGCCGGTGCTGCTGCAGCGCCAGGCCTATGGCCGGCGCATCGCCTGCACCATCTGCTACGCGCACCCGGCCTGGTACGCCGCGCATGGCTACATCGTGGTGGTGCAGGACGTGCGCGGGCGTGGCAGTTCGGAGGGCGTCTTCCGTCCGGGTGAGCACGAGCTGGAAGACGGCGCGCAGGCGGTGGAATGGGCTGCGCGCCTGGGCGGTGCGGATGGCCGGGTGGCGATGTACGGTTTTTCCTACCAGGGCTACAACCAGTTGCTGGCCGCTGCCGGCGACTGCCCGTCGCTGTGCGCGATCGCCCCGGCCATGGGCCCCTGGGACCCGGCCACCACCTGGGCCTACGAGAACGGCGCGCTGCGCATGAAGCAGATGCTGGGCTGGGGCCTGCAGATCACTGGCGAGGCCGCGCGCCGTGCCGGCGATGCGGCGGCCTACGCCAGCCTCGTCGAAGCCGCTGCGCAGCCACCGTTCGGCGAGGCGGTGTCGGCACGCCCGGCAATCATCGAACGCCATCGCGCACTCTCGCATGTCATGGACTGGCTGGAGACGCCAGCGGACGATCCGTTCTGGCAAGGCATCTCGCCAGCTGCGCGGGCAGAGGCCTTGCGTGCGCGCAAGCTGCCGATGCTGTTCGTCGGCGGCTGGTTCGACACCCACCTCGCCAGCACCTGGCGCGCGTTCTCGGCGCTGGGGGGCGAGGGCGCGCATGCAGCCACCCGCCTCATCGTCGGGCCATGGCTGCACTTTCCCTGGGTACGCCAGGTCGGGCAGATCGACTTCGGCCCTGCCGCGGCGCGCGACATGGATGCGGAGCACATCCGCTTCTTCGATCGCGTGCTGAAGGAAGTGACAGCCGAGCAACCCGCGTCGCGCGTCGAGCTGTTCGACATGGGTGCGCGCGCGTGGCGCAGCTTCGACCGCCTTCCCGCCGGCGATAGCGATACCAATGGCGCGCTGGCCCTGAGCGGCAGCGGCCGTGCCGCCATCGATACCTGTGACGGCAAGTTGCTGACCGGAGAGAGCGACGTCGCAGGCGAGGGTGCCGAGTTCATCGTGCATGACCCCTGGCGGCCGGCGCCGGTCACCGGCGGTTGCTATGGCGTACCGCCGGGCCCGGTGGATCGTCGTGTGACCGACGAGCGCGGTGACGTCGCCGTGTTCACCACCGCGCCGCTGGACGCAGCCCTGTCACTCGCTGGCGAGGCGGAAGTGGAGCTCGCCATCGATTGCGACCGTGCGAGCTTCGACCTCAGTTGCGTGCTGTCGCGGGTGACGACCGACGGCAAGGTGTTCCAGCTCGCCAGCGGTTATGCGCATCACCGTGCGCTGCATACGGACGGCCGCGATGGCCCCAATGGTCGTTACCGCCTGCGCCTGTCGCCCACCTGCGCGACGCTGGCGGTGGGCGAGGCTCTGCGCCTGTCGGTCGCTGCGTCCGACTTTCCGGCGCATCCGCTGAACCCCGGTACCGGCGAAGACCCGGTGCACACGCCGCGCGTGCATGCGCTCATCACCACCCTCGCCATCCACCACGGCGCCGCACGTCCCTCGTTGTTGCGTCTGCCTGTGCAGCCCGCAACGGCGGAGCGCTGAGTTCCAGACACTGAGTCCAAGGAGTCCCGCATGAACCTGCAGATCACTGCTCCCGCCGCCGCGCCAGGCACACCGCGCAAGCTGCCGCGCTGGCTGGCCCCCGCGCTGGATGTCGCCACGCCGGTACTCGGCGGCCTGGCCTTCCTGCTGTGCTGGGAGATCTTCGTGCGTGCCTTCGAGGTATCGCGCTTCATCCTGCCGGCGCCGTCGGCGATCTTCGCCAAGCTGGTGGCGGAGTTCCCGGTGTTGCTGAAGGCCTTGCTCTTCACCGCGACGATCACAGTGTCCGCCTTCATCGCGGCGGTGGTATCCGGCATCGCGGTCGGCGTGCTGATCACGCAGCACCGGCTGACCGAGAAGCTGGTGTGGCCTTACGCGGTGGCGCTGCAGGTGACGCCGATGGTGGCGATCGCACCGCTGGTGGTGATCTGGGTCGGACTGGACCGCGTGTGGCTGGGGCTGATGGTGCTGGCCTGGATCGTGGCCTTCTTCCCGATGCTGTCCAACACGGTGGTCGGCATGAAGTCGGCGGATCACGGCCTGCGCAACGTGTTCCAGCTGTACCGTGCCAGCCGCTGGCAGCGCTTCCGCCACCTGCAACTGCCGGCAGCCTTGCCCTACATCCTCGCTGGTGCGCGCATCTCGTCCGGCCTCGCGGTGATCGGTGCGGTGGTGGCGGAGTTCGTCGCCGGCTCCGGCGCGGCCACCGGCCTGGCCTGGGTCATCGTGGAGAGCGGCACCATGCTCGACGTGGCACGCATGTTCGCGGCGCTGCTGATGCTGTCCTTGTTCGGCCTGTCCATCTGGTTCGTGATGGGCCATGTACAACGCCTGCTCCTCAGCCGCTGGCATGAGAGCGAAGTGAGCCAGGAAGGATGATCGCCATGAATGCACCCCGCGCGGAGTTTCTCGATGCCGAGCCCCTGGTCCGCTTCTCCGGTGTCGACAAGGTGTATGCCAACGGCACGCTGGCGCTGAAGAACCTCGACCTCAGCGTGCGCCCCGGCGAGTTCGTCAGCCTGCTGGGCCCTAGCGGCTGCGGCAAGTCCACCGCGCTGCGCATCGTCGCCGCGCTGGGCCATCACAGTTCTGGCCGAGTTGAGCGTCCGGGCGAAGGCGCGGACGCGCGCGGCGAGATCGGTTTCGTATTCCAGGAGCCGCACCTGATGCCCTGGGGCACGGTGTTCGACAATGTCTACCTGCCGCTCAAGCTGCTGGGCAAGTCGCGTGCTGCCGCGAAGGCGGAAGTGATGGCCGTGCTGGAGATGGTGGGCCTGTCCGGCTTCGCGGACTCCTACCCGCGCGAGTTGTCCGGCGGCATGCGCATGCGGGTGTCGATCGCCCGTGCGCTGGTCACCCGACCACGCCTGCTGCTCATGGACGAGCCCTTCGCGGCACTGGACGAGATCACCCGCAACAAGCTGTCGCGCGACCTGCTGTCGATCTGGCAGGCCAGCGGCGCCACCATCATGTTCGTGACGCACAGCGTATACGAGAGCGTCTACCTGTCCAGCCGCATCGTCGTCATGGCGGCGCGGCCGGGGCGCATCATCGGCGAGCTGGACATCGCCGAGCCTTACCCGCGCGACGAGGAGTTCCGCCTGTCGCCGGAGTACGCGGCGCACTGCCGCGAGGTGTCGGCCCTGCTGGCCCGTGCGATGAACGAGGCGGCCTGAGCGGCCCCCGCAGTCCGCTGGCGCGCCATCCGGCCGCTTCCTTGTCATACTGACGGCACACGGCCTGTGTCGCCGGCTACAGGGAAGCGCCATGCGCAAGCTGCATCTGCTCGTCATCGATCCGCAGAACGACTTCTGCGATCTGCCCGTGGACTACTGCCCGGCCACGCCGGACGGCACGGCGCGGCTGGCGCCCAGCCTGCCGGTGCGCGGCGCGCATGCCGACCTGCAACGGCTGGCGGCGCTGGTGGATGCCGGACGTGCGGGGCTGGATGCCATCACCGTCACGCTGGATTCGCACCAGCACCTGGACATCGCCCATCCCACCTTCTGGCGCAATGCGGACGGCAGTGCGCTGGCGCCTTTCACGCAGATCACTGCGGTCGATCTGCGCGTCGGTCGCTACCGGCTGCGTGACGCCAGCGGTACGGCACGTGCGCAGGCCTACCTCGATGCGCTGGAGGCAAGAGGCCGTTACATCCACATGGTGTGGCCGGTGCATTGCGAGATCGGCAGCTGGGGCCACAACATCCACTACGACCTGCGCCAGGCCTTCAACCGCTGGGAGGAGGCGCGCCTGGCCAACGTGCACAAGGTGGGCAAGGGCGAGAACCCGTGGACCGAGCACTACAGCGCGCTGATGGCCGAGGTGCCGGACCCGGCCGACCCGGCCACGCAGCTGAATACCGCCTTGCTTGCGCGCCTGCGTGAGGCCGACTGTCTGTACATCGCCGGCGAGGCGGGCAGCCACTGCGTGAAGGCCAGCACCGAGCACATCGTGGACAACTGGCCTGCTGGTGAGCTGCAACGCATCGTGCTGATCCGTGACTGCATCAGCCCGGTGGCGGGCTTCGAGGCGCAGTACGACGCCTTCCTTGCAGACATGCAGGCGCGCGGGGTGCAGATCGCCAGTGCTGCGCAGGTGACGACGGCACTGCAGGCGAGCGCGCAGTGAACCGGATGAATCGCCATCAGGAACAGAATCAGGAGTGCCAGTAATGAGTGTTACCCACGCACCGGTCGTGCGCAGCCTGCTGGAGAACGATCTCTACAAGTTCACGATGTGGCAGGCGCTGCTGCACAGCAATCCGGGTGCGCAGGCCGAATACCGCTTCGTCTGTCGCAACCAGCCGGTGTTTCCACTCGCGGAACTGCGCGACGATGTGGAGCGCGAACTGGATCATCTGTGCAGCCTGCACTTCACGCAGGACGAGCTGGACTACCTGTCCAGCCTGCGTTTCATGAAGAGCGACTTCGTCGACTACCTGTCGATCTTCCGCTTCCAGCGGCGCTTCATCGAAGTGCGCACGCAGGGCGATACGCTGGAGATCGTCGCGCGCGGCCCGCTGGTGCACGTGATGGGCTTCGAGATCTTCGTGCTCTACATCGTCAACGAGCTGTACTTCCGGCGCCTGCCGCAGGAGGGGGTGACCGAGGTGGCGCGCGAACGGCTGGCGGCGAAGATCGCGGCCTTGCAGAGCGGGCTCGCCGAGGCCGGCGAGGACAGCGCGTTTCCCTTCGGCCTGTTCGACTTCGGCCTGCGCCGGCGCTACTCGGGCGCCTGGCATGAGGAGATGCTGCGGCGGTTCTCCGAGGCAGCGCCGCAGCACTTCCGCGGCACTTCCAACGTATTCCTCGCGAAGAAGCTCGGCCTTACGCCCATCGGCACCATGGCGCACGAGTACCTGCAGGCCTACCAGGCCTTCGGCTTCCGCCTGCGTGATTTCCAGAAGGCCGCGCTGGAAGGCTGGGTGCAGGAGTACCGCGGCGACCTCGGCGTCGCACTGACCGATGTCGTCGGCATGGATGCCTTCCTGCGCGACTTCGATCTCTACTTCGCCAAGCTCTTCGACGGCCTGCGCCACGACTCGGGCGATCCGGTGGAGTGGGGCGACAAGGCCATCGCTCACTACCGCACGCTGCGCATCGACCCGACCACCAAGCGCCTGGTGTTCTCGGACGGACTGGACCTGTCGCGTGCGCTCGCGCTGTACCGTCACTTCAGGGGCCGCATCCTGACCAGCTTCGGCATCGGCACCTACCTGACCAACGACACGCCGCACAAGCCGCTCAACATCGTGATGAAGATGGTCGCCTGCAACGGGCAGCCGGTCGCCAAGCTGTCCGATTCGCCGGGCAAGACGCTGTGTGACGACGAAACCTTCCTCGCCTATCTGCGTCAGGTGTTCGATCACCACATCTGACGGCTGCGCGAGGAATGAAAAAGCCCGGTGTCGCCACCGGGCTCGCAGGTGCTGCGTGATGTGGCGCCGCGAGGGCGCCGCGATGGGTCAGGGCACGATCCGGCCTGCGCCTGCACCCTGGCTCACGATGGTCGGGATGTTGATCGCCGGGTCCAGCGTGTAGTCGTAGTAGCTGCGCGGGTTGAACGCGGTGCCGGTCTGCGTGATCGGGTCATCCACTTCCACCGCGTAGTTGGTGGCGTCCCAGGTGAACACGCTGCCCCCGAAGCCCTTGCCGACGACGTTCACGTAGTCGATGTAGTTGCCATCGGCGTGGATGTCGCACTCGTCACCCAGGCCCACGATGTAGCTCTGCACCTGGTTGGCGTAGTTGTTATAGAAGTGGGCCTGGCCGAAGCGCACGCGCGGGTGGCGGGAGATGCTGCGTTCCAGCCAGTTGTGGTGGTAGGTGACGTGCAGCTTGCCGCGGTCCTGCAGGGCGTTGTCGTCGGAGTGGCCGAGCAGCATGGTCTTGTCGGTGCCGACGAAGCGGTTCCAGGAAATGGTCACCCAGTCCGAGCCGCGCTTCACGTCCGCCGCACCGTCCGTACCCTTCAGGAAGGTGTTGTGGTCGATCCACACATGGCGCGAGTAGCAGGACACCTGCACGCCGTCGTCAGCGTAGTTGTCGAAGGTGAGGTTGCGGATGATCACGTTCGACACGTGGGCGAAGTTGGCGGCCTTGTCCGGCGTGCACTCGGTGTTGCCGTTGGCCGCACGCACAGCCGGCGTCCAGCCACTGACGTCCAGGCCGAAACCGACCAGCTTCGCGGTGCTGCCGACGCCGAGGACGGACTTGTTGGAGCCCACGTTCAGCATCTTCACGCCACCTTCGGCATTGATGGTGCCGGAGACGTAGACGATGCGCGGCGCGCTGTCGGCGATCGCGTCACGCAGCCCGGCGAAGGTCGTGACGGTGACCGTGGCGCCACCCGCGCCGCCATTCGTTCCGGCGCGGCCGTCACGGTTCAGCGAGGCGAAGCCGTTGACGCCCGGCGCATTGCCGCTGCTGGAGCCGTTGCCGGATGAGCTGGATGAAGAGCTCGACGATGAACTGGACGATCCCGTGCCGGACGAGGAGCTGCTCGAACTCGACGAGCTGCTGGAGCTGGACGAGCCGGTACCGGAAGAGGAGCTGGAGGAGCTCGACGAAGAACTGGACGAGCTTGAAGAGGACGAGGAACTGGACGAAGAGCTGCTCGAAGACGAGTTGGGCGTACCCGGCGCCGAGCATTCGTTGGTGCCGCCGCCTACGCGGCCGCCGAAGGTGGCCTGGTTGCAGACGAAGCTGCCGGTGAGTTGCTTGTAGAAGAACTGGTCGGCGCGGCCGAACGCGACGTTGGTCGTCGTGGCGACGTTGCAGGTCTTGTTCTCGTTGCAGATGGTGACGTAGCCGGCAGGGCGATTGGCTGCCAGCGCGGGGCTGGCGAAGAGCGCGCCCAGTGTGGCGCCGAGCAGCGCCATCGCAAGGTGCCGCGATTGTGTGCTTGCGTGCATGGAATCTCTCCCGAAGGGATGGTGCGACGGGCGGGGCGCCAGCTGGCGCCCCGCCCCCGCGATGAAAGGTCAGGCGGTGTGGTCAGTCCGTGTCCGGACGGCCCTGGCGATCAGGGAACGATCTTGCCCACGCCCGCACCCTGCGGAACGATCACCGGCAGGTTGGCAGCCGGGTCCAGCGTGTAGTTGTAGTAGCTGGACGGGTTGAAGGCCGGTGCCAGGTTGACTGCGGGCTTGTCGGTCTCGATGACGATGTTGCTGGCCGCCCAGGTGAACTTGTCGCCACCGAAGTCGTCGGTCACGTTGTCGGCGAACTGCAGGTAGTTGCCATCCGCATACACGTCGCAACCTTCGCCCAGCCCGATCATGTAGCTGCTGATCTGGACACCGTAGTTGTTGTAGACGTGGGCCTGGCCGAAGCGCACGCGCGGGTTGCGCTGGGTGCTGCGGTCCAGGAAGTTGTGGTGGTAGGTGACGTGCAGCTTGCCGGTGTCCTGCGCGGCGTTGTTGTCGTCATGACCCAGCAGCATGGCCTTGTCCGTACCCTTGAAGTGGTTCCAGGACACGGTTACCCAGTCCGAGCCGCGCTTGATGTCCAGCGCGCCGTCGTAGCCCTTGGTGAAGGTGTTGTGGTCCACCCACACATGGCGCGAGTAGCAGGACACCTGAACGCTGTCGTCCGTCGGCGTCTCGAACGAGATGTTGCGGATGATGACGTTGCCGACATGCGTGAAGTTGCCGGCCTTGTCCGGCGTGCACTCGGTGCCACCGTTGGCAGCGCGCACCGCCGGCGTCCAGCCGCTGACGTCGAGGCCGAAGTTCACGATGCGTGCTGTGGCACCGACACCGAGGATGGACTTGTTGGAGCCCACGTTCAGCATCTTCACGCCGCCTTCCGCCGTGATGGTGCCGGACACGTAGACGATGCGCGGCGTGTTGTCGGCAATCGCGTCACGCAGCGCGGCGAAGGTCGTGACCGTCACAGTCGAACCGCCCGCACCACCGGTAGTGCCGTTGCGGCCGTCGCGGTTCAGCGTGGCGAAGCCGACCAGGCTGTTGTCGACGACACCGCCCGACGAAGAGCTGGACGAACCGGTTCCCGAAGAAGAACTGGAACTGGAGCTCGACGAGCTGGAAGAGCCTGTGCCGGAGGAGCTGCTGCTCGAACTGCTGGACGAGCTGGAGCTCGACGAGGAACTGGAGGAACTGGAAGAGGAGCTCGAGGACGACGACGAGCTGCTGGAACTGCTCGACGACGTACCGGGCGAGCCCGGCACCGAGCACTCGTTCACCCCACCACCGATGCGGCCGCCGAAGGTGGCCTCGTTGCAGGTGAAGCTGCCGGTGAGCTGCTTGAAGAAGAACTGGTCGGCGCGACCGAAAGCAACGTTGGTCGTGGTGGCGACGTTACAGGTCTTGTTTTCGGAACAGATGGTGACGTAGCCGGCCGGGCGGTTTGCTGCCTGGACCGAGACGGCCAGCGTCAGCAGTGCGATGCCGATCGTGATGCTTACGAAGTTCATGATGCCTCCTTGTGTGGGAGGGCGGGCAGCCCGGAATGGCTACCCGCCGTCATGCAAACGTGAAGATGGGGTGGAGGAGGGCCGGCGGACCGGGTGGTCTGCCGGCCCTGCCTGTCAGGGCGCGATCTTGCCGGCGCCGGCACCCTGCGAAACGATCACCGGAATGTTGGCGGCGGAATCCGGCGTGTAGCTGTAGTAGCTGCGGGGGTCGAAGCCACGGCCATTGGCGACGGCCTGATCACTCGGGCCGACGTTCACGACGATGTTGTCTGCCGTCCAGGTCAGGTCGCTGCCACCGTAGTCATCGGTCACCGCGTCGGCACCATCCACGTAGTTCGCATCCGCGTAGATGGAGCAGCCCACGCCCTTGCCGATCATGTAGTCGCCGGTGTTCAGCACGTAGTTGTTGTACACGTGCGCCTGGCCGAAGCGGACGCGCGGGTTGCGCTGGTCGGTGGTGTTCATGAAGTTGTGGTGGTAGGTGACGTGCAGCTTGCCGGTGTCCTGCGCGCCGTTGCTGTCGTCGTGGCCCAGCAGCATGGTCTTCACGGTGTTGTCGAAGCGGTTCCACGAGACGGTGACCCAGTCCGAGCCGCGCTTGATGTCGACCGAACCGTCGCTGCCCTTGGTGAAGGTGTTGTGGTCCACCCACACGTGGCGCGAGTAACAGGACACCTGCACGCCGTCGTCCGTCGGCGCCTGGAAGGTGATGTTGCGGATGATCACGTTGGTGACGTGCGTGAAATTGCCGGCCTTGTCCGGCGTGCACTCGGTGCCACCATTGGCTGCGCGTACCGCCGGCGTCCAGCCGCTGACATCGAGGCCGAAGCCCACCAGCCGCGCGCTGTTGCCGACGCCGAGGATGGACTTGTTGGAACCGACGTTGAGCATCTTCACGCCGCCTTCGGCATTGATGGTGCCGGACACGTAGATGATGCGTGCAGCGTTGTCGGCGATGGCGTCGCGCAGGGCAGCGAAGCTCGTGACGGTGACGGTCTGGCCACCGGCGCCACCCGTCGTGCCGTTGCGTCCATCGCGGTTGATGGCAGCGAAGCCCACGAGGTTGTTGTCGACGATGCCGCCGGACGAGGAGCTGGATGAACCGGTACCGGACGAGCTGGAGCTGCTGCTCGAACTGCTGGAAGAGCTGGAACTCGACGAGGAACTGGAAGAGGAGCTGGAGGAGGAACTCGACGACGAGCTGCTGGAACTGCTCGACGAAGAGCTGTTAGGGGTACCCGGTACCGAGCACTCGTTGGTGCCGCCGCCGATACGACCACCGAAGGTCGCCTGGTTGCAGACGAAGCTGCCGGTGAGTTGCTTGTAGAAGAACTGGTCGGCGCGGCCGAAGGCGACGTTGGTCGTCGTGGCGACCGAGCAGGTCTTGTTCTCGGTACAGATGGTGACGTAGCCGGCGGGGCGATTGGCCGCCGTGGCGCTGCCGATGCTGGCCAGCAACAGGGCCGCAGCAATCGATGGCTTCATGTGACGCATGGATCACACTCCTTGAATGTATGCACGAAGGTCCGGCACGCAGGTGCGCGAAGGCGCTGCCGCGTGCAACGGTGTTTGTCTGTGAGGTGGTAACGGAGCCGCCACGAGGCGACTCCGGTGCTGCAGCAGCAGATGAGCGAAAACGGATGACGCAACATCAGGCCGTCCCCCGAAGACAGGACGGCGGGCAAGGCCCGGCCTTGCGGCCGGGCCGGTCACGCGGCGATCAGTCGACGATGATCTTGCCGGCGCCCGCACCCTGTTGAAGGATGGTCGGGAGGTTCGCTGCCGGATCCAGCGTGTAGTTGTAGTAGCTACGCGGATTGAAGGCGTTGCCGGTGACGAACTCCACGCCATCGCCGAAGACGATCAGGTTGCTGGCGTCCCAGGTCAGCTTGGCGTTGGGGCCTGCGTCACCCATGTCCTGGGTGGTTTCACCACCGCAGTTCACGTAGTTGCCGTCGGCATAGATGTTCGCCGCCATGCCTACGCCGATCATGTAGTTGTTGCTCGACGTCGGGTTGTCGCACCAGTTGTTGAAGAAGTGCGCCTGGGCGAAGCGGACGCGCGGAATACGCTGACGCGAGCCGCTGAACCAGTTGTGGTGGTAGCTCACACGCAGCTTGCCGGTGTCCTGTTGCTGCGCATCGTTGTCGTGCGACAGCAGCATGGTCTTGTCGGTGTCGATGAACTTGTTCCAGGACACCGTGATCCAGTCCGAGCCACGCTTGATGTCCACCGTGCCGTCGCCCGGCTTGTGGAATGTGTTGTGGTCGATCCAGATGTGGTGCGACCAGCACTGCACGTTGATGCTGTCGTCGCCCGCATTGACGATGGTCAGGTTGCGGATGATGACGTTCTTCGTGTACTCGAACTTGTTCTCGTAGGCCACTTCGCACTGCTGGTCCTTGAACTGGGCCACGTGCTCGGCGCGCCAGCCACTGACGTTGAGGCCGAAGCCGCTCAGCGTGGCGCTGGCACCCAGGCCGACGATGGTCTTGTTGGAGCCCACCGCGATCATCTCGGCGCTGCCGGTGTTCGTGATGGTGCCGGACACCTTGACGATGCGCGGCTGGTGGTCGGTCACGGCCGCCACGAAGTCGGCGAAGTTGGTGACGATCACCGTCGGGCCGCCCACGCCACCCGTGGTGGTGTTGACGCCGTAGCCGGGCACCGAGGCGAAGCCGACGAGTCCCGGCGGAGTGATGCCGCCGCTGGAGGAGCTGCTGGAGCTGGAGGACGAACCGGTGCCCGAGGAGCTGCTGGAAGAGGAGCTCGACGAGGACGACGAACTGCTGGAGCTCGACGAAGAACTGGACGAGGAGCTGGACGAAGATGAGCTCGACGAGCTGCTCGACGAAGAGGAGCTGTTCGGCGTGCCCGGCACCGAGCACTCATTGGTGCCGCCGCCGATGCGTCCACCGAAGGTGGCCTGGTTGCAGACGAAGCTGCCGGTGATTTGTTTGAAGAAGAACTGGTCGGCGCGGCCGAAGGCGACGTTGGTCGTCGTGGCGACGTTACAGGTCTTGTTTTCGGTACAGATGGTGACGTAACCGGCTGGGCGGTTGGCCGCGTGGACGGTCGAGGCGAACCCCGCCGCCAGCGCGACGAGCGCCAGGTGCTTTGCTTGCATGAATTTTGTCTCCGAAGTTTTTATAAATTCGGCCTTTTTGATGGCCTGGACTAAGTTTCTGTAATTTCTGGCATTTGCCGGACAATGCAGAGACTTGTCAGGCTTTAAATTGGATGACCGCGGCACGGGCGTCAAGCTGCAGATGCGCAAAACAGAACACCCGCGGCGAGCGGGCGAGCGCTGCCACGCCAAGGCCGGAGCGCTGCCTGCCAGCGCGTTTGCGAGGAAATATATTTTTCTGGCGCCGGCCGTTGCCCGGCAGGTGACCCGCCCGGCGCTCCCCGTTACCATCGCCCCCCTATGTCTGTTTCCGCTGCTCCCGACGTCTCCCGCTACTTCGCCGATGACGGCCCACTTGCGCGGGTGATTCCCGGTTTCCGGGCGCGTCCGCAGCAACTGGAAATGGCCAATGCCATCGCCGGTGCGATCCAGGGCAACCGGGTGCTGGTGGCGGAGGCCGGCACCGGTACCGGCAAGACCTTTGCCTACCTCGTGCCGGCGCTGGTGTCCGGTGGCAAGGTCATCATCTCCACCGGCACCAAGACCCTGCAGGACCAGCTGTTCCATCGTGACCTGCCGGAAGTGCGCAAGGCGCTGAAGGTGCCGGTCACCACCGCGCTGCTGAAGGGCCGCGCGAATTACGCCTGCCACTACCACGCCCAGCGTGCAGTCTCGGAAGGCCGTTTCATCACGCGCGAGGACGCCGGCTACATCCGCCAGGTCATCAAGTGGATGGAGACCAGCAGCACCGGCGACAAGGCGGAGTGCACCGGTGTGCCGGAAGACGCCACGGTGTGGCTGTCCGCCACGTCCACGCGGGAGAACTGTTTGGGGCAGGACTGCCCGAACGCCAAGGAATGTTTCGTGATGGGCGCGCGCCGCGCTGCGCAGGAGGCGGACGTGGTGGTGGTGAACCACCACTTGTTCTTTGCCGACGTCATGCTGCGCGACACCGGCATGGCCGAGCTGCTGCCGGCCTGCAATACGGTGATCTTCGACGAGGCGCACCAGTTGCCGGAGACCGCCAGCCTGTTCTTCGGCGAGAGCGCATCGACCGCGCAACTGCTGGAACTGGCGCGCGATACGCGCCACGAAGGCCTGGCGCATGCGCGCGACTTCACGCCGTTGCAGGACGCCACGCGTGCGCTGGAGAAAGCGACGAAGGATCTGCGCCTCGCCATCCCCGGCGAGAACGCGCGTCTGGGCTGGGACCAGTTGGAGCCGAACAAGGATTTCCACACCGCGCTGGACGAGCTCGAAGAGCAGCTCGCGCATTTCGTGACCCTGACCGAAAGCCAGGCCGAGCGCGACGAAGCGCTGCAACGCTGCTGGCAGCGCGCGACCGAGATGCACGAGCGCGTCACCCGCTGGCGCCGTGTCGACGAGCCGGATGTCATACGCTGGGTGGAGGTGTTCAGCCAGTCGGCCTCGCTCAACCTCACGCCGCTGAAGGTGGGCGACATCTTCCGCAAACAGGTGGAAGGCAATGCCAAGGCCTGGGTGTTCACGTCCGCCACGCTGGCGGTTGGCAAGGACTTCGGCCACTACAACCGCGACCTCGGTCTCGCCTGGCTGGAGCCGCCGCCGCAGACGGAAGTGTGGGGCAGCCCCTTCGACTACGGTGCGCAGGGCCTGCTGTATGCACCCAGCGACATGCCGGACCCGAACAGCATGGACTACGCCGACGCGGTGGTGGAGAAGGCCTTCCCGCTGATCCGCGCGGCGCGTGGTCGCACCTTCGTGCTGTGCACCTCGTTGCGCGCGATGCAGCGCATCCACGAAGGTATCGACCGCAAGTTGTTCCGCGAGGGGCTGGACTTCCCGTTGCTGATCCAGGGGCAGGGCTCGCGCAGCGAGTTGCTAGCGCGCTTCCGCGACCTCGGCAACGCCGTGCTGGTGGCCAGCCAGAGTTTCTGGGAAGGCGTGGACGTGCCGGGCGACGCGCTGTCGGTGGTGGTCATCGACAAGCTGCCGTTCTCGCCACCGGACGACCCGGTGCTGAAGGCGCGCGTGGCCTGGATGGAGAAGCAGGGGCGCAACCCCTTCATGGAATACCAGTTGCCGCGCGCTGTGATCAACATGAAGCAGGGGGCAGGGCGCCTGATCCGCACCGAGCGCGACCGTGGCGTGCTGATGGTGTGCGACCCGCGCATGATCACCAAGCCCTACGGCAAGATGGTGTGGCGCAGCCTGCCGCCGATGAGCCGCTCGCGGGTGGAGGACGAAGTGGTGGCCTTCCTGGAGAAGCTGCCGCCGCCGAAGGACCCGTCCGGGCTGCCGTTCTCAGGTGCGTGATGCTCGCGTCGCGAGTGAGGGAAGCACCAATGAAAACGGCCTGCAGTCGCAGGCCGTTTTCATTGGTGCTTGTCCCGTTCCGCCCGGGTCGGTTCAACTCAGTTTGTCCGGGTCCTGTCCGAGCAGGATCTGCTCCATGATGCCGATCAGCATCCCGCGGGTCTGCAGGCTCTTCTGGATGTAGCCGTCGATGGCGTAGTTCTCGCGCACGCGCTGTTCGCTGAAACGGCCCGGCTGCCCGGTGCGCAGCACGATCTTGAGGTCGCGCCGGCGGGCTTCGTCGCGCAGGTTGCGCACGAGGTTGAGGCCGGCGGTCTGGGTTTCCATCACCACGTCCAGCAGCAGCATGTGCAGCTTGTCGCGCGCGCGGATCATCTCCAGTGCCTCACCAGCGCTGTAGGCGTGCAGCAGCTCCACCGGCCTGCCGCCAATGCGCGCACTGCGCAGCGAGAGGGAAGTCACTTCGTGCACGCTGGGATCGTCGTCCACCACCATCACGATCCAGGGCTGTACTTCCGCCGCCGCTTCGTCGTCCGCTGGCTCGTCGTCGTCGGTGAAGATCAGGTCGCTGTCACCACCGCTGCTGAACAAGCCTTGCTCGGACGCGCGCAGGGGCACGACCCAGGTTTCCGTCGCGGACTGATCCAGTGGATCCCATTCCTTGAACATGACCGCCTCCTTCTTGCTCTCTCTATTGGTGTCGTGCCACTTTCCGTCGCCCGGAAATGGCCTGCCATTTCTTTGTTATGGCTGATTGCATTTCAGGTTTTGTGGCCGTACGTGTCGATTGGTACTTACCGCCATGAAACGCAAAAATTATCACTAAAGGCTAAAGCGACCTATGACCAAGGTCAGAGTCGGGTGCTTCTGAAATTCATTGGATTCAATGACTTGGGGCCTGACGAAACGGTGATCCACCAGACGGAACGGGGCACCGGCAAGCGATTGCATCTGCAACTGGATTGCGGGTAACGGGGGCTTGTGCTTGAATCGCTGCATGCCTGTTTATCGCCCCCTCAGTAGCCTTGCGCCGGTGGTGCCGCAAGCGCCGCTTGAAGATGTTTCGGCACGTATCCGCGCCCAGGGCGCCCGCGCCACACCAGCGCGCATCGCCGTGCTGCGCATGCTTCAAACCGCTAGCCGTGCGCTCAGCCATGCCGATGTGGAACACGCGCTGGCGGACAGCGGCTTCGACCGCGTCACGCTGTATCGCGTGCTTGACTGGCTGGTGGAGGCGGGTCTTGCGCACCGGGTGGCCGACAGTGACCGGGTGTTCCGCTTCAGCCTGGCGGCGTCCCGCTCACCGGAGCATGCACGGCACGCCCACTTCCGCTGCGACGACTGTGGCCGTGTGTTCTGTCTGGAAGACGTGCGCGTATCGACGCCAGTACTGCCGGCCGGCTTCACGTCGAAGGAAGTGCAGGTCTCGGTGAGCGGTGCCTGCGCGGAATGCAACGCCCGGCCGTCGTGACGCAGGCCGGGCGATCCCGTGGCCCGGTGGCTGCGTAGCTTCGTTGCTCAGTAAGACTCGCCGCGCACGTTGTACTTCTTCTTCAGCGAGTGGAAGTAATTGACCATCGCTGCCAGGCGCGGGTTGCCCGGGTCCTGCCTGCGCACACGTTCGATGTAGTCGCGTGCATTGGCGGCGAACTTGGGGTTCCAGCCCTGGTGCTCGATGTGCTTGAGCAAGGCCAGCGCCGCGTTGAACAGCACATGGGTGTTGCCCGGCAACTTCTGCACCGCCTGCATCATCGCGCGCACCGAACCGTCGAAGTCACCGCTCTGCGCCAGGCGGGCGCCGTCGCTCATGATGTCGCGCACTTCGGTACGCACGCGGGTGGCGAGGTCCTCGCCCAGGTCGGCACGTCCCAGCTCGATGAGCATGCTCTTGATCTGTTCCACCGCGGCGTCGTCGGCGGCATTGCGCATGACGTCCATGATGATGTCGGCCGCCTTTTCGTCCTGCTTGTTCTCCAGGCAGATGCGGGCGAGGTTTTTCTTCAGGTCCAGTGAGGCGCCCAGGTGCGGGTCGTTGTGGGCCAACGCCTCTTCGAGGGCGGCGTTGGCCTTGGTGGTGTCGCCCGTTTGCGTGGCGACCATGGCGGTGGAAACCGCTTTGCATAGCGCGGTCTTGGGCAGCCCGCCCATGCTGCGGTCAAGGTCGCGCAGCGTGTTGTTGGCGGCCTCGACGTCTCCCTTTCCCAACTGCGCCTTGACCAGCAGGACATGGTCCTCGGGGTCACGGAAGTCGGAGTATTTGCCTTTGCGGACCACTTCGCTCATGTGCTTCTCGGCAGTCTCCATGTCGCCCAATTCGGCAGCCACCTGGCCCAGCCTGCGCAGGCGCTTGGTGACGTGCGGCGACACCCGCACTGCGGACTCCAGCGCCTCCTTGGCCTCGGCGAGCTTGCCCACCGATTCGCGGGCGCGCGCCAGCCAGTCGTAGGCGTCCATGAAGTTCTCGTTCTCCGCGATCAGCGCGGTGAGCTGGGTTTCAGCCTCGTCGAACTGCTTGAGCATGAACAGCGTCTTGGCGAGTCCCAGCTTGGCCCAGGGCACGGCCTTCATGTCCAGCACCTGCTGATAGATGCGTTGCGACTCGTCGGCCATCCCCGCGGCCAGCAGCAACTCGGCGCGCAGGCGCAGGAAGTCGATGAGGTATTCCGGGTTCTTCTCCTCGCCGGCCTTGGTGGCCTCGATCGCGTCCAGCGTATTACCCGCCTCGATGAGGGTGTAGGTGGGCAGCAGGGCGTCGCGCTTCGTCAGGGCCTTGAGCAGGCGCTCCAGCAGCTTGTCGGACGAGAAGGGCTTGAGGATGTAGTCGTTGGGCGCCAGCTCTGCCGTGCTCACCACCTTGTCGTACAGGCTCTCGCCAGTGAGCATGATGTACAGCGTGGCCAGCGGGATGAGGTGGTTGCTGCGCAGGTCTTCCAGCAGGTGCTGGCCATCCTGGCCTTCACCCAGGTGGTACTCGCACAGGATGATGTCGAAGTTGTTCTCGCGCAGCTTGCGGATGGCCACGCCGGCCGTGACGGCCATCGATACCTTGGTGATCCCGCAGATCGACAGCATGTTACGCACCTGGGTACGCATGCCGGAGTGCGCTTCGATGATCAGGACGGTCAGGTCGGCAAGCGCGCTGTTCATGGTGCGATGGCATCCATGGCGTGACAGCGCGCGCGGGTGGTCGCGGCGGGTTCCTGGGGCCTTGCTGCAGTGGGAAGCATGGTGGCGCTTGTAGTCGTTATCGTGGGAACACGGCCCGTCCGGGCGCGTCGTCCTGTGCAGGCGCGGTACCTCGCAAGGAACGGCAGGCAGGGACGTTTCTTGAGGTGGAAGTATCCTCTTCCGGAGGTCTTGCGGTGCTTTCTGCGGAGCCTTGCCGCATACCTTTGGCTGCTTGCCACATGACGTAACAATCCGGCTCCGGCGGAACTCCGGGTTTCACCGGATTGGTGGTGCCGATCGCATCGCTCTGTCGCCTGTCCGGACCTTCAACCGATTGCAGCCAGCGCAAAGGCAATCTGCCTGGCCCGCTCCCGCAAGGCGTCGTAGCGCCCGGAGGCCCCGCCGTGGCCGGCGTCCATGTTCACCCGCAGCAGCAACGGGGCGCGGCCAGTCTTGGCACCCACGCCCAGCTCGCGCAGGCGGGCGATGTACTTGGCGGGCTCCCACACCATCACCTGGCTGTCATGCAGGCCGGTTTCCACCAGCATCGGCGGGAAGTCGCGGGCGGCCAGGTTGTCATAGGGCGACCAACCAAGCAGGCGGCGGTAGTCGGCCAGTCGCTGCGGGTTGCCCCATTCCTCGTACTCGCCGATGGTGAGCGGCAGGTCAGGGTCCAGCATGGTGGTGACGACATCCACGAAAGGCACTTCCAGCAGGGCTGCACCGAAGAGCTCCGGGTGCAGGTTGAGGCTGGTGGCGATCAGCAGGCCACCGGCGCTGCCGCCACTGGCGAGGATCTTTCCCTGCGTGGTGTAGCCCGCGGCCACCAGCGCCTCGGCGCAGGCGACGAAGTCGGTGAAGCTGTTGGTCTTGTGGACGAGGCGGCCACCGTCATGCCAGCGCTGGCCCATCTCGCCACCACCGCGCACGTGTGCGATGGCGAACACCCAGCCGCGGTCCAGCAATGACAGACGGGTGGGTGAGAACCACGGGTCGGTGGGGATGCCGTAGGCGCCGTAGCCTTCCAGCCAGACTGGAGCACTGCCGTTGCGCGCCGTGTCGCGGTGGCGCACCAGCGACACGGGGACGCGCGTGCCATCGGTGGCGACGGCCTCGATGCGTTCGCTGACATACGCCGCCGGGTCGAAGCCACCGGGGACGGGCTGGCGCTTCAGCAGCGTGGCGCTGCGGCCCAGGGGGTCGTAGTCGAAGGTGGCGTCCGGCATGGTGAGCGACTCGAACTCGTAACGCAGCACCGGCGACTCCCACTCCGGCAGGTCTTCCAGCTCCACCGAATAGGCGGGCTCGTCGAAGGCGATGTCGTGAGATTCGCCGCTTGCCAGCACGGTGACGCGCAGGCGCTGCTGGCCACGCACGCGCAGGCTGGTGACCATCCAGTCGCGCCACAGGTCCACGCCTTCCAGCACGACGTCATCGTCATGCGGCATCAGTTCGCGCCAGTTGTCGCGATGCCAGTCATCCACCGGCATCTCGACCAGCCGGAAGTTGGGGCCGGTGTCGTTCACGCGCACCAGCAGGCGGTCGGAGTGATGGTCCAGTTCGTATTCGACGTTCTGGCGCCGGCGCGCGAAGCGCTTCCAGCGCGCACGCGGACGATCGGCCGGCAGCAGCCGCAACTCGTTGGTGGTGTGGCTGCCGCTGGTGAGCACGATGAAGCCGTCGCTGCGCGTCTTCATCAGCGACAGCGAAAAGCGCTCGTCGCGTTCGGTGTAGAGCAGGGCGTCTTCGGCGTCGCCAAGCGTGTGCCGCCACAGTTGCCAGGAACGCTCGGTACGTGGCTCCTCGACGGTATAGAACAGCGTGCGGTCGTCCTGGGCCCAGACGATGCTGGTGAGGCGCTCGCGCTTCAGGCGCAACATCTTGCCGGTGCTGAGGTCGCGCACGCGCAGGCGGTACTGGCGGTTGCCCTTGGTGTCCTCGGCCCAGGCGACGTAGCGACCGCTGGGGCTGACGGCGAAGTCGCCCACCTCGTAGAAGGGTTTGCCTTCCGCTTCTGCGTTCTCGTCGAGCAGGATTTCCTCGGCAGCCGTCTGCCAGCTGCCGTCGTCCGCGATACGTTTGCGGACATGGATGCCATAGGGCTTACCGGTTTCCGTGCGGCTGTAGTACATCCACGCACCGAGCTTCACCGGCACCGAGCTGTCGTCCTCCTGGATGCGCGCCAGCATCTCGGCGTACAGCTGGTCCTGCAGGTCCGCCAGCGGTGCCAGCACCGCATCGGTATAGGCATTCTCATCGCGCAGATGCGCGAGGAAGGTTTCGTCATCGCGCTGCCGCATCCAGTGATAGGCATCTTCACGCGCGTGGCCGTGCTGGCTCAGCGTGACGGGTTTGCGCGGCGCGGTGGGCGGTGTGTGGGTGAGGTCGAAAGCGGGAAACGGGCGACGGGTCATGAAGTGGCGAGGCAGAAAGCGCGATGCCCGCAGGCTGCGGGCATCGCGGTGACGCATTTTATGCCTTGCGGGAAGCTCAGGCGCGCGTCTTCAGCAGTGGCGGGGCGGGGATGCGTTCATGTTCGCCCGGGACCTTCGGGAAGCGGTCCGCCTCCCAATCGGCGGCAGCCTGCTCGATGCGTTCGCGCGACGTGGACACGAAGTTCCACCACATGTGACGCGGCTTATCCAGCGGCGCGCCGCCCAGCAGCATGACGCGCGCCGCTTGCGTGGCGCGGACCTCGACTGGTTCGCCGGGGGCCAGCACGATCAGCTCGCCCAGGCCGATGCGCTGGCCTTCGACTTCGATCTCGCCTTGCGCGACATACAGCGCGCGTTCTTCGACATGCGCCGGGAAGCTGAAGCGTGCGTCCGCGCTCAGCTCGCCCGCCGCATAGAAGGTCTCGCTGGGCTGTTCGACCGGTGAGCGACGCTCGCCCCAGGTGCCGACCAGCAGGTGCAGGCGCGCGCCATCAGCCTCCCATGCTGGCAGGTCGGCGGCAGGGTAGTGATAGAAGACGGGCTCTTCCTCCTGTTGCGATTCCGGCAGGGCAACCCACATCTGGATGCCTTCCACCGACAGGTCGTTGTCGCGGATGTCGGCGGGAATGCGCTCCGAATGCACGACCCCGCGACCCGCGCGCATCCAGTTCACCGCGCCCGGCTCGATGCGTTGCACGACGCCGATGCTGTCGCGATGCATGATCGCGCCGGAGAACAGATAGGTGACCGTGGCCAGACCGATGTGCGGGTGAGGGCGCACGTCGTTTTCGGTGGTGCCCGATGTGAAATGCGCGGGGCCCATGTGGTCCAGGAACACGAAGGGGCCGACGGCACGCTGGCTGGCCTGGGGCAGCAAGCGGCGGACAGTGAAGCCGATGTCACGGGCCTGGCCGTGCAGGATCTGGATGGCGGTACTCATGCGGGGCTCCGGCGGATTGATGCAGGGAGTGTAAGCGTCCGGGGGCTGCGTCGTAACTCTCCCCGACGGGATAGAGCTTTCCATTTCTGGACGCTGGAAAAAGGAGGCAAACCAGGAGGTAAGCCCAACCCACGCCGGACCAGTTCCGGACTCGCTTGGGGGATCACAAAAACAGAAAGGGCGAACCCTTGCGGGCTCGCCCTTTCACTGCTTGCGGACTGTGCGTCTTACTCGGGCTTGACCGGGTTGCGCAGCTTGATGTGCAGTTCGCGCAGCTGCTTTTCGTCGACCGGGCTCGGTGCCTGCGTGAGCAGACACTGGGCGCGTTGCGTCTTCGGGAAGGCGATCACGTCGCGGATCGATTCGGCACCGGTCATCATGGTGACGATGCGGTCCAGACCGAACGCCAGGCCACCGTGCGGCGGCGCGCCGTACTTCAGCGCGTCGAGCAGGAAGCCGAACTTCAGCTGGGCTTCCTCGTCGCCGATGCCCAGCGCCTTGAACACCTTTTCCTGCACGTCGGCGCGGTGGATACGCACCGAGCCACCGCCCAGCTCCCAGCCGTTCAGCGCGAGGTCGTAGGCCTTGGCGAGGCACTTGCCCGGATCGGTCTCCAGGAATCCCATGTGCTCGTCCTTCGGCGAGGTGAAGGGGTGGTGACAGGCGACCCAGCGCTTGTCTTCCTCGTCGTAGTCAAACATCGGGAAATCGACCACCCAGGCCGGTGCCCAGCGACGACCGTCGACGTGGCCCTTCTCGTGGCCGATCTTGGTGCGCAGTGCGCCCAGTGCGTCCGACACGACCTTGGCCTTGTCGGCGCCGAAGAAGATCAGGTCGCCCGAAGCGGCGCCGGTGCGTTCCATCACGGTCTTCAGCGAGGCTTCGGACAGGTTCTTGACGATCGGTGACTGCAGGCCTTCTTCGTTCAGCTTGGTGATGTCATTGACCTTGATGTAGGCGAGGCCCTTGGCGCCGTAGATCTTCACGAACTCGGTGTAGCCGTCGATCTCGCCGCGCGACAACGAGGCGCCGCCCGGAATGCGCAGCGCGGTGACGCGGCAGGCCGGGTCGTTGGCCGCACCGGCGAACACCTTGAAAGCGACATCCTTCATGGCGTCGGCGACGTCGACCAGTTCCAGCGTCACGCGCAGGTCTGGCTTGTCGGAGCCATAGCGCGCCATCGCCTCGGTGTAGCTGATGCGCGGGAACGGGTTCGGCAGCTCGACGTCGATGGCGTCCTTGAATACGTAGCGGATCAGGTTCTCCATGATCCCGGTGATCTCGGTCTCGGTCAGGAACGAGGTCTCGATATCGACCTGGGTGAATTCCGGCTGGCGATCGGCACGCAGGTCTTCGTCGCGGAAGCACTTGGTGATCTGGTAGTAGCGGTCATAGCCGGCCACCATCAGCAGCTGCTTGAAGAGCTGCGGCGACTGCGGCAGCGCGAAGAACATGCCGTCATGCACGCGCGAGGGCACGAGGTAGTCGCGAGCGCCTTCCGGTGTGCTCTTGGTGAGCATCGGTGTTTCGATGTCGATGAAGCCGGCATCGTCCAGGAAACGGCGGAACGCGCGCGCGGTCTTGTAGCGCAGCAGCATGTTCTTCTGCATCGCCGGGCGGCGCAGGTCGATCACGCGGTTGGTCAGGCGCACGGTTTCCGACAGGTTTTCGTCGTCGAGCTGGAACGGGGGCGTGACGGAGGGGTTCAGCACTTCCAGTTCGTGGGCCAGCACTTCGATCTCGCCGGAGATCAGGTTGCTGTTGGTCGTGCCTTCCGGGCGACGACGTACCTTGCCGGTGACGCGCAGGCAGAACTCGTTGCGGACGCCTTCGGCAACGGAGAAAGTTTCGGCGCGATCCGGGTCGCACACGACCTGCACCAGGCCTTCACGGTCGCGCAGGTCGATGAAGATCACACCGCCGTGGTCGCGGCGACGATGGGCCCAGCCGAACAGCGTGACGGTCTGGTCGAGGTGAGCGGCCGACACGAGGCCGCTATACGTGGTACGCATGGATGTCTCCGGGAAAATCTCTTGTGCTCAACGGAGGTTGCGGGGCGTTTCCGGCCCGACGACGCCCATCGAGATGATGTACTTGAGTGCTGCATCGACCGACATGTCGAGCTCCACCACATCCTGCCGCGGTATCATCAGGAAGAAGCCCGATGTGGGATTGGGGGTGGTGGGCACATACACGCTGACGAACTCGTTGCTGCGAGCGCCGGGCAGATGGTCGAGCAATTCGCCGCCTGGCGTGCCGGTCTGGAAGGCAACCGTCCAGCTACCGGGGCGCGGGTACTGTACCAGCAGAGCCTTGCGGAAAGCCTGGCCGTTGGGCCCCAGCAGCGTGTCGGATACCTGCTTGACGCTGGAGTAGATCGACTTCACCACGGGAATGCGGCTGAGGACGCTCTCCCAGGCGCGCAGCAGACGGGCGCCGAACAGGTTCGACACGATCACGCCGGTGAGGAGCAGCACCAGCAGCGTCAGGACGGCGCCGAATCCCCAGGAATAGCCGAACAGCTGGGGCCGCCAGGACTCGGGCAGGAGGAACAGCGATTGGTCCAGCGTCGTGACGACAAGGTGCAGGACCCACAGGGTGATGACCAGCGGCACCCAGACCAGCAGGCCGGTGATGAGGTATTTCTTCATGCGGCGCGATCAGTGACAGGCGCAGCTGCCTCCACAGGGAGTGCTGCCACCGCCTGCTTCGCTCTTGGCTGCTTCGGCCTTCGGCGCTTCTGCCGCCGGTGAGGAACTGGCCTTGCTGCTGCTTCCGCCCTTGAAGTCGGTGGCATACCAGCCGCTTCCCTTGAGCTGGAAGCCGGCGGCCGACAGAAGTTTCTGATAGGTGTCGCTGCCGCAGGCAGGGCAGGCTGCGACAGGCGCGTCACTGAACTTCTGCAGGTGTTCCTTCTGATGACCGCAGTCACCACAACGGTATTCGTAGATGGGCATGTGCTTCTCCGCCAGGCAAGCCTGCGAGTCTAACTCATTGGAGCAGCGCGGGAAATGGGCGCGAAGCCGACTCCGGTGCCACCGGCGCGGACCTGCCAGACGCAGGCGACCACGCCGGGCCCGCCCAATCAGAGCATGAAGAACTGGCGTGACAGCTGCGGGCCGAAGAACAGGGCGATCAGGCCGGCCGCGGCCAGGTAGGGGCCGAAGGGAATCGGGGTTTCGCGGCCGTGGCGGGCGAACACGATCAGACCGATGCCAACCACTGCTCCGACAACGGAAGAAAGCAGGACGACGACAGGCAGGACCTGCCAGCCTAGCCAGGCACCGACGGCGGCCAGCAGCTTGAAGTCGCCGTAACCCATGCCCTCCTTGCCGGTGGTGAGTTTGAACAGCCAATAAACCGACCACAGCACGAGGTAACCCGCCATTGCACCAATGACGGCGCTTTCCAGCGTGGTGAAGCTTGTCCAGACGTTTGCCAGCAGTCCCAGCCACACCAGTGGCAAGGTGATGTCATCCGGCAGCAACTGGGTGTCCAGATCGATGAAGGTGAGCGCCACCAGCGCCCACACGAAGGCCAGCGCAGCGGCTGTCGCCAGTGTCGGCCCGAACTGCCAGCCTACCGCCACGGACAGCAAGGCCGTCAGGATCTCGACGAGAGGATAGCGCGGGCTGATCCGGGCCTTGCAGGCCTTGCAACGCCCTTTCAGGAAGAGGTAGCTGACGACCGGAATGTTTTCGATCGCTCCGATGAGATGCCCACAGTGGGGGCACCTGGAGCGTGGTTTGACCAGATTGAAGGCAGGCGCTTCGGGCTCAGGCTCGCCCCGCACGTAAGCGGCCTCTGCCAGCCAGCGCTGCTCGAGCATTTTCGGCACGCGGTGGATCACCACGTTCAGGAAACTGCCGACACACAATCCCAACAGCCCGCAGACGATCATCAGCCCTGCGGGCTGCTGCAACAATTCCAGCATCGTGGATCAGACCACCTGGCCGAGCTTGAAGATCGGGAGGTACATCGCGACGACCAGACCGCCAATAATGGTTCCCAGAAATACGATGATCAGGGGTTCGATCAGCTGCGACAGGCCAGCCACCATGTCATCGACTTCGCGCTCGAAGAAATCAGCGACCTTGCTGCACATACCATCGAGCTGGCCGGACTCTTCGCCGATGGAGATCATCTGCACGACCATGGCAGGGAATACGTTGGCGCCTTGCATGGCGTTGGTCAGGGCGGTACCGGTGGCGACCTCCGCCTGTATTTTCTTCGTGGCATCCGCGTAAACCTTGTTGCCAGCCGCACCAGCGACGGAATCAAGAGCTTCCACGAGCGGGACGCCTGCGGCAAACATGGTCGATAGCGTGCGGGTCCAACGCGCGATAGTCGCCTTGCGGATGATTTCCCCGATAACGGGTATCTGCAGCACCCAGCGGTCTACGGCGGCTTGTGCTGCTGGCGATCGCTTGTATGCCGCGGCAATCAAAACAACAGCACCAATCAGGACGCCAAATACGAGCCACCAATACTCGGTCATGAAATCGGATATTGCAATGACGAACAGTGTCGGGGCGGGCAGGTCCGCACCGAAGCTGGTGAAGACCTTCTTGAATTCAGGAATCACGAACAGCATCATCACCGACACAACTGCAGCCGCAACCACCATGACTGAAATCGGATAGAAGAGGGCCGCCTTGATCTTGCTCTTGATGGCCAGGATTTTTTCTTGGTAGATCGCCAGACGATCCAGCAGATTTTCCAGTGCGCCGGATTGTTCCCCGGCCTCAACAAGGTTGCAGTAAAGAGCGTTGAAGTAGAGGGGGAATTTGCGAAGCGCGCTGGCCAGGCTCGTGCCGGTCTCGATGTCGTTGCGGATATCGTTCAGCAAGCGGGCAACGCCCGGGTTGGACGAACCCTTGATGGCAATGTCGAAGGCTTGCAACAGTGGAACGCCCGCCCGCATCATGGTTGCGAGCTGTCGGGTGAACAACGCCAGATCCTTGTCCTTGACCTTCGATGCGCGCCCAAGCTGACGCTTCTTAATCTTGTTCTCGGCGGTCGAAATGCCCTGGCGGCGCAAAGAGGCCTGTACGACGGTCTTGCTGTGCGCCCGCATCTCGCCGCGGATGATCTTGCCGGATTTGTCTTTGCCCTCCCAGGTCCACAGGATTTCCTTGGGGTCCTTGGAGGCATTGCGGCGATTGGGGGCTGTACGGGCAGCAGTGGCCATGTCGTGAATCCGTCAGGCTAATCGTTGGTGGTGGCAAGCACTTCGGTCAGCGAAGTCATGCCCTGTTTGACCTTGAGCAGGCCGGACTGGCGCAGGTCGCGAATGCCTTCGGCTTGAGCCTGGGCAGCGATGTCCATGGAGTTGCCGCCAGTCATGATGATCTGCTGGATTTCCTCGCTGATCGGCATCACCTGGTAAATGCCGACACGACCCTTGTAGCCGCTGCCTTTGCAGCGGTCGCAGCCGACCGGGCCGTAGGGTTGCCAGGAGCCATCCAAGTCCGCATCCGTGAAGCCGGCCTGCATCAATGCCTCGAGCGGGATATCGGCCGGCTTTTTGCAGTTGCAGAGCCGGCGCGCCAGGCGCTGTGCTGTGATCATGATGACCGATGACGCGATGTTGAACGGCGCCACCCCCATGTTGCGCAGGCGCTCCAGCGTAGTCGGAGCGTCGTTTGTGTGAAGGGTGGACAGCACCATGTGGCCGGTCTGGGCCGCTTTGATGGATATCTCCGCGGTTTCCAGATCCCGGATTTCGCCGACCATGATGACGTCCGGATCCTGTCGGAGGAACGCCTTCAGCGAGACAGCGAAAGTCAGGCCTGACTTGTCGTTCATCGACACCTGGTTGATACCTGGCAAGTTGATTTCCGCCGGATCTTCCGCGGTCGAGATATTGACGCCGGGTTTATTCAGGATGTTCAGGCAGGTATACAGCGACACAGTTTTGCCGCTACCTGTCGGGCCGGTCACAAGCACCATGCCATAGGGGCGCTGAACTGCCTCCAGCAGCGCCTCTTTCTGGTCCGGCTCGTAACCCAGGGCGTCCACGCCCAGCATGGCGCTGGAGGGGTCGAGAATACGCATCACGATCTTCTCGCCGTGCATGGTCGGCAGGGTCGATACGCGGAAGTCGATGGCCTTGGTCTTGGAGAGTACGAGCTTGGTGCGGCCATCCTGCGGGACACGCTTCTCGGCGATATCCAGGCGGGAGATGACCTTGATGCGGGCTGCAATCTTCTCCCGCAACATCAGCGGTGGCTGGGCGATTTCGCGTAGCACGCCGTCGGTACGGAAGCGGATGCGGTAAAACTTCTCGTAGGGTTCGAAATGGATGTCCGACGCCCCTTCGTTAATGGCGTCGACCAGCATTTTCTGGATGAAGCGGACTACCGGAGCGTCGTCGACATCAGCTGCGTTGGCGTCGACCTGCTCCTCGTTCTCGGCGCTCATGTCACCAAGCGAGTCGAGATCGAACTCGTCAGACGCCGACAGATTGCGCAGTGCCGTATTGGTCGACTCTGTCAGCTTCGCGATCAGCGGTGTCAGCTTGTCGATCTCGACGACCACCGGGTCGACGGCCATGCCGGTCTGGAAGCGGATCTCGTCGAGCGCCCGAAGGTTGGTCGGGTCGGCCAGTGCAACGCAGATGCGGTTGTTCTTCTTGGTCAGGCCGACAACCTGATGCTTGCTCATCAGCTTGCTGTCGACGATGTCCCGAGGCAACTGGGCGTCATCCAGCGCCGCCAGATCGAGCAGCGGGAAGCCAAAGGCATCGGCGCTGAACTGGGCAATAGACACCGCATTCATGATGCCGCGCGCGACGACTTCTCCCACGAATCCGCCCGGATTGGCCGTGGGTTGCGAGCAGGTGAGCGCATCGGTTTCCTTGATGCGCCCCTGCTGAACCAGCGTCCGGGCCAGCCCGCTCAATGCAGATTGTGGGTTTGCAGCCATGTCGAGGGCTAATCTTTCCTGCTAATCAGTCGCTTAGCGCAATATTTTGATGTTGCACCGTAATTTCACAGTTTGTAAAGCTGCGCGGCGACAGCCGTGGGGTATTGCTCAACGGCCGGACGCTGCGCGCTTTCAGCTCCTGACGACATTGTCGGCCCGGCATGCGTCAAGTTGAGGCCGATTTGCTGCGTGGCGGGAGCCCCCCGCGCTGGCTTAGCGCCCGAGGATCACCTCCAGGACGAAGCGGGTGCCCGCATAGGCCAGCAGAAGGCAGACGAAGCCAGCGAGGGTGTAGCGCTGGGCGGTACGGCCGCGCCAGCCCCAGGCACGGCGGCCAGCCAGCAAAGCGCCGAAAAGCAGCCAGGCGGCGATGGTGAATATCGTCTTGTGGCTCCACACCAGCGACTTGCCGAACAGTTGCTCGGAGAAGAAAACGCCGGACAGCACGGTCAGCGTCAGCAACAGGAAGGCGACGCCGATCAGGCGGAACAGAAGGTTTTCGAGCACCAGGAGCGGCGGCAGGCCGGCCAGGCCGCGGGACAGGCGGGCGTGATGCAGCTGTCGTTCGGCCAGTGCCATCAGCAGCGCGTGCAGGGCCGCCAGCGTAAAGAGGCTGTAGGCCAGCATGGCAACGACGACGTGAGCGCGGAACGCCCAGTTGCGGGTGTCGCCGTCCGGGAGCGAGTGGCCGGGGAGCAGCCAGGGGAGGAGGCAGCACAGCGCGGCGATGGGGGCTGCAATGGCCGGCAGACCATCCAGTCGGGCAATGAAACTCTCCAGGAAGTAGAACAGCATCGCCAGCCACAGCGTCAGTGACAGGGCGGCCCCGAAGCCAAACCGCAGGCTGCCGCCCTCGAACAGGGCGTGGCTGAGGCTGGCGCCATGCAGGACAAGTGCTACCGCAAGCAGGCCGCGGGTTGCCGATCTGACCGGCGCTTCGCCTTTGCGCAGGGCGCGGGTGCACAGGATGCCCAGCGCCGCGTAGGCCGTGGCGGGGAGCAGATACAGTAGAATGCCTGGCATCCTTGGAGTGTAACCTTGCGCGCCAGCCTGCGGGCCGTCTGCATGGCGTCTGCGTCACATTCCCGCTCCTTCCTCCGCATTTCTCTGCCGTCTCCGACACCATGCTGGATAACCTCACCCAACGCCTGGCCAAGGTCGTCAAGACCATGCGCGGCCAGGCCCGTCTGACCGACGACAACATTGCCGAGATGATGCGCGAGGTGCGCATGGCATTGCTGGAGGCCGACGTCGCACTGCCGGTGGTCAAGGACTTTGTCGCGCGGGTGAAGGAAAAGGCGCTAGGGCAGGAGGTGGTTGGTTCGCTGACGCCGGGCCAGGCATTGGTTGGCGTTGTCCATCGCGAGCTCATCGACATCATGGGCGGCGCACAGGTGCCGCTGTCATTTGCCACACAGCCGCCGGCCGTGTTCCTGATGGCGGGTCTGCAGGGCGCCGGCAAGACCACCACCGTCGGCAAACTGGCCAAGCACTTGCGTGAAAAGCTGAAGAAGAAGGTGCTGACGGTTTCCTGCGACGTGTACCGTCCGGCGGCCATCGCGCAGTTGAAGACCGTGACCGAGCAGGCCGGAGCAGAGTTCTTCCCGTCGGAGGTCTCGCAGCAGCCGGTGGATATCGCCCGCGCGGCAGTGGACCATGCCCGCCGGCACTACTTCGACGTACTGCTCGTCGATACCGCAGGTCGACTGACCATCGACGCGGAGATGATGGATGAGATCCGCCGCCTTCATGCCGCGCTGGACCCCATCGAGACCCTCTTCGTTGTCGATGCGATGCTGGGTCAGGACGCGGTGAACACCGCCAAGGCTTTCAACGAGGCCTTGCCGCTTACCGGTGTCGTGTTGACCAAGCTGGACGGCGATTCGCGTGGCGGCGCGGCACTGTCGGTGCGGCACGTCACGGGCGCGCCGATCAAGTTCACCGGCATTGGGGAGAAGCTCACCGGGCTGGACGAATTCCATCCTGAGCGGATGGCCAGCCGCATCCTCGGTATGGGCGACATCCTTTCCCTGGTGGAGGAGGCCCATGCGCTGGTTGACGAGGAGAAGGCCCGCGATTTTGCGCAGAAGCTCAAAAGCGGCAAGGGCTTCGATCTGAATGATTTCAAGGAGCAGATTGCCCAGATGCGCAAGATGGGCGGCATCGGCAAGCTGCTCGACAAGATGCCGGCGCAGTTTGCCCAGGCGGCTCAGCAGATGCAGGGCGGTGTCGAGGACAAGGCGATGCGTCGTGTGGAGGGCATCATCAATTCGATGACGCCGTACGAGCGCGCCCACCCCGAGTTGTTGAAGGCGAGTCGCAAGCGGCGTATTGCTGCCGGCGCGGGTGTGCAGGTTCAGGAAGTGAATCGCCTGCTCAACCAGTTCGAGCAGACGCAGAAGGTCATGAAGCAATTCTCCAAGGGCGGTATGGGCAAGCTCATGCGTGGCATGAAAGGCATGATGCCGGGCATGCGCTGAGCGACGGCGGGATGTTGCAAGCCGAGCCCCTGCAATGGATCGCGAGTGCGCTGTTCGCGCTGGCGGTCGCTCACACTTTCCTGACCCAGCGCTTCGAAGCACTTGCCCATCGGCATCCGGCGCACGCGGGCATCTGGCATTTCTTCGGAGAGGTCGAGGCGGTATTCGGCATCTGGGCCGCGCTGCTGTTGCTGGCAATGGCTGCGCTGCACGGGCCAGGAGCGCCCGTCGACTATCTGGAGCGGCTCAATTTCACCGAGCCCATGTTTGTCTTCGTCATCATGGTGGTGGCCGCTTCGCGCCCGGTTGCGCAATGCTGTCTGGGCGTCGTGCAGCTCCTTTCCCGCTGCCTGCCGCTGCCACCAGCCGTGGCTTTCTATTTCCTGGCCTTGTCAGCGGTGCCGCTGCTGGGCTCGTTCATTACCGAGCCGGCCGCGATGACCCTCGCAGCTTTGATGCTGCGTGATCACTTCTACGCCAAAGGGCTTTCCACGCGCCTCAAGTACGCGACGCTGGGCGTGCTGTTCGTCAACGTATCCATTGGCGGCACGCTGACCAGTTTCGCAGCACCGCCTGTGCTGATGGTGGCCAGCAAATGGGGTTGGGACTCGTTGTTCATGCTGACCCACATCGGGTGGAAGGCGGCGCTCGCGGTGTTCATCAACGCTGCCGTAGTGAGTGCGCTGTTTGCCGGGCAGCTCCGCAAGCTGGCGTATGAGCAAGGTCAGCGTAGCGACGTCCCCGTGCTGCTGACGGTCGTACATCTGCTGTGCCTCGCCGGTGTCGTGGCGATGGCGCATCACCCGAAGGTCTTCATGGCCATCTTCCTGCTGTTCCTGGGCGTGGCGAGCGCGTATGAGCGTTTCCAGGACAGGCTGATTCTGCGCGAGGGGCTGATGGTTGCCTTGTTCCTGGCCGGGCTGGTTGTGCTGGGGACGCTGCAGCAATGGTGGCTGCAGCCCGTGCTGGCCGGCATGGACGACACGGTGCTGTATTTCGGCGCGACGGCGCTGACCGCAGTCACCGATAACGCAGCGTTGACCTATCTCGGGTCTTTGGTCGAAGGCATCGACGACAATTTCAAGTACGCACTGGTCACGGGCGCGGTAACCGGGGGAGGGCTGACCGTTATCGCGAATGCCCCCAATCCCGCGGGGTTCGCCGTGCTGAAGGAGCACTTCGCGCAGCAGACGATTGCCGCCAGCGGGCTTTTCATCGCAGCCCTGGCGCCAACTACCGTTGCTGCCCTGTGCTTCCTGCTGCTGTAGCCGGAGAGTTCATGAGCCAGGTCGAGATCCTCGCCACCGCATTGTTTGCGCTGGCGGTTGTACATACCTTCATGGCGAGCCGTTTCGAGCATCTGGCTCACCATTCGAAATCTCACGGTGGTCTCTGGCATCTGCTGGGCGAGATCGAGGCCGTGTTCGGCATCTGGGCCTGCGTCCTCATCCTGTTCATGCTGCCCATGCTGGGTGGCGGCGAGACCCTGGCTTACCTGCAGGGGCTGAACTTCACGGAACCGATGTTCGTTTTCGCGGTGATGGTCATCGCTGCGACCAAGCCCATCCTGCAACTTGCGACGCTGGGCGTGCGCGGGCTGGCGAGCGTGCTGCCGTTGCCGCGCAGTCTTGCGATTGTCGTCGTGTCGATATCCGTGGTGCCGCTGATGGGTTCGCTCATTACCGAGCCCGCAGCCATGACGCTCGCGGCCCTGATCCTGCGCGATGCCTTGTTCAGCCAGGGGGCTTCGACACGCCTCAAGTACGCCACATTGGGCGTGCTGTTCGTCAACGTATCCATAGGTGGCACGCTGACCAGCTATGCGGCACCCCCTGTGTTGATGGTGGCCGGCACCTGGGGCTGGGATTCCGCATTCATGCTGCAGACCTTCGGCTGGAAGGCTGCGCTGGCTGTGCTCGTCAATACGGTGCTGCTGACGCTGCTATTCCGTCGCGAGCTGCTCGGACTCAAGGCCGTGACGCAGGAGATCCGGCGCGTGCCCTACGTGGTGATGTTGATCCACGTGCTGTTCCTGGCCGGCGTGGTGGTGTGCGGCCATTACCCGGTTGCGTTCATTCCGCTGCTCTTGCTGTTCCTCGGTTTTGCGGACGCCTACAAACAGTTCCAGGACCGTCTGCTCCTGCGTGAGGGTTTGATGGTGGCGCTCTTCCTGGCCGGCCTCGTCATCCTGGGTGGTTTGCAGCGCTGGTGGTTGCAGCCGCTGCTGGCGGACATGGATGAGCGCCTGCTGTTCTTCGGCGCGGTGGGGCTGACGGCGATTACGGACAATGCGGCGCTGACGTACCTGGGCTCGCTGGTCGAAGGCGTGAGCGATGGCTTCAAGTACGCACTGGTGGCCGGGGCGGTGGCGGGTGGTGGCCTGACCGTGATCGCCAATGCCCCGAACCCGGCCGGCTTCGCATTGCTGAAGAACTACTTCGATGATGCGGCGATCAGCCCCTTGAAACTGTTCCTCGCTGCCTTGGCACCGACTGCGGTTGCGATCCTGTTTTTCCTCGCCTTCTAGAAGGCTTCAGCAAAATCGCCCTGTTGAATTTGTTGTTGATTGATGGATGTGGCGGATTGCCCGCGGATTTTTCGGTTGCGTGCCGTGTAGCCCATTGGTCCAGCGTGAATTTTCCCGTCATATCGGCGTATTAGTGTTTCAATGCAAGCCTTCCGCAAAGACCACTTTCCGCCGAATCGTGAAGAAGAATTTCCTGGCGCCTTGGCCAAGAAGGCGATTCATCCAGTCACTGTCTGCCGCTGCCGGATCGCTCGGGGTTTTCGGTTGCGGTAGCTCGAATAATCCGGTGACGGTCACCGGGGCGGGGGGCAATACTGCCGCCGGTGGTGCCTCCTCGCCATCGAACAATTCCGCGAACAAACCCGCTGGTGGTGCGCCACCCGGGGGGCCGGCTGCCGGCGGGACCCGCCCGCTGACGCCGTCCATCACGATTAGCCCGCTGCCGAGCATTTCCTTCGTTGGTGGCACGGCGGGTACGCAGTCGCTGGCGCAGTTCGTCCGCGTGCCTGCAGGCTACGACGCACCGCGTTTCACTTTGCAAGGGGCACTGCCTGTCGGGGTCAGCTTTGACAACCAGTCGGGTGTGCTCAGCTACGACGGCAACGGCCCCGCACCCCAGATCACCAACCTGAGCCTCGCAGCCACGGCAGATCCGCTGCCGGACTACATCGCCACCTTGTCACTCACATCGTCGGCAGGCGGGGCGTTGTTGCCGTGGACGGTGGGCCACTTCTTCCGCCAGGGCGATGTGCCGGCAGGGCAGTCGGTCCGCGCTGACATCGGCGATTTCCAGGCCGAGATACGCAATCGCTGGCCGGATGGCTCGGTGAAGTTCGCGGTGTTGTCCGGGCGTTGTGATTTCACGGCCGGCACGCCGCGCATGCTTGCCCTGCTGCGCGGTGTCGCGGCGGCCGGGACTCCCTTGTCCGAGGCCAACCTGGTTGCGGCCAGTCCGAACATCGTCGTGCAGGTGGGAGCTGCCGCCGTCGCGCTCACCTCCGTCATCGGTTCCCCGGTCCGCCAGTTGCTGCAGGGTCCGGTCGCCTCCGAATGGCAGTACCGCCTGCCTGTCAGTGGTGACTCGCAGCTGTGCGTCTGGCTCTATGTCCGCCTGTACAAGGGGGGGCGTGTCGAGTTCATGGCCAGCATCGAGAATGGCCACTTCGACTTCACGGGTGCCGGCAATCGCGTCGGGCGGGTGGTTGTCACGTCCGGCGCCACGACGCTGTACGACAGTGGCGCGAATGTGGACATCAAGAGCCACACGCGCATGGTTTGCGCGAGTGGCCACAGCGGCAAGCTGTGGATCGGTGGCGACCCGGGCATCGTGCCGCGCCACATGTCTTCGTATGTGCAGGCCAGTGCCGCAGTGCCGGCCTTTCAGGCCACCAGCATCTCTGACAATGCCTATGGCAGCTTTGCGCAGAGCTACACGCCTTACGCGCAGCACAACCTGCCCGGCAACCAGTTGGGTGGGGCTGGCGACCATTCCTCCATCGGCTGGTTGCCGCGCTGGGATGCGTGCTGGGCTGTCGCGGCGGATCCGCGGGCCTATCGCGCGGTGCTGGTCAACTCGTTTGCCTCGGCCGCGTACTCCGTCCACTTCCGCAGCGGAACGACGCGGGATGTCGTGGCTTATGGCGAGCATCCGACCGTCATCAGAGCACAGAGTGCGGGTCATACCGTGCCGGGCGGTCGGGCTTTCTGGTCCGGCCAGTACGGCGGCGACTGGGATGTCTCGCACGGCTGGCTGCCCGGTTATACGGCCTACCTGCTGACAGGCGATTACTGGCACCTGGAAGAACTCCAGTTCTATGTGAAGTGGGACCACTACACCGGCAACGTGTCCTATCGCGGCAACGCGACAGGCCTGGTTGTCCGCAACCGCCAGATGCGCGGCGTTGCCTGGGGCCTGCGTAACCTGGGCCTGTGCGCAGCACTCACGCCCGACGATCATCCGGAGCGCGCGAATTACGTGAATGCGTTCGGGGCGTCGATGGTCTGGATGGAGGCGTATCACACCAATGCGCTGGGCGTGCTGACCGAGCCCGAGAACTGGGGCGACCCCGGTGGGCACGCGTTCTGGGAAAGCGACTACGCGGTCGGCTCGCTGTGCTGGATCGCCGACATGAAGCTGCTGGCAGGCGCCCAGCAGACCGCCCACCAGACATTGATCCAGCGCGTCGGGGCAGGGTTGGTCAAGCGTTATGCAGCCGGTAGCGACCCGACAGGCTGGCTGTGGTCACACCAGCCCTATCGCCTCTATCTGGCTCCCGGTGCGTGGGCGGGCTACGTCGCAGGGCATTCCGAGACGCAGCGCCAGGCCTTGATCGACGCCAACTACGGGATCACCTATCAGCGCTTTACCGGTCTTCCCAGGGATCCGTCCTGGGACAACGGTTTTATCCGCAACACCTCCGGCGGCAATGTGCATCCGAATTCCTGGGCCACGAAGAGCAGCTTCGGCAGCGACTACTTCGAGTACGGCATGAGTGCGCTGGCGATGTGCGTGAACCAGAACGTGCCCGGCGCTGTGACTGCCTTCAGCCGCATCCTGTCCGCGGTTAACTACAACAGCTGCAAGGCCGGGCTGTCGAACGACCCCCGCTGGGGCATCGCACCGAGAGCATGAGCATGAGGCTGAGCGCGACTTCCAATCCCTTTACGCTCGGTGTGCTGTTGCCGCAGGCGGCGATCTGGTCGGCCGACAACGTGCCGGGCTCGTTCGATTCCACCACCAGTACCTGGGTGCCCGGCAAGGGAGCTGATGGCCGGGTCACTGCGGCCAGCTGGGCCCAGGTTCCCGTCGGGCGCTGGGTCAAGGTTGCGGGCACGCGCATGGATGCCCTGGATGCCGTGGTGAAGGCGAGGCTTCCCGGCTGGCGGGATCGCGGGGTGGGAGGCTGGGACGGCATCGTCGGTGCCTGGTCCGGCATGGCGGTGGACCCCATGTCGCCACGGGCCTGGTTCTTCGGCGGCGGTCACCATGACAGCGCCAACAACGGCCTGTATCGCTTCGATTTCAACCGCATGAGCTGGGACATCGAGATCCTGCCGACCGACCCGGCGCGCTTCGATCCCCGCTACACCACCTCGGGCACCGGCAGCTTCACCATCTATCCGCCGGCCGACGACTATGCCAGAGCCAATCCCGCGGACTACTCGGTGGCCTATGACTGCTTCTGGCCATTCGAGCCCAACACGCCAACCGCTCGCCATACCTATGGCAGCCTGGTGTACAACCCCGTGCGCAACGAGTTGATGATGTGGTGCCGGCGTACCTGGGTGGCCGATCTGGCGACCGGCAGCTGGCGTGTCTACAACCCGCATGCCCAGCATGGCGCCAATGCGACCAGCGGCGAGAACATGTTCTGCTTCTATGACGCGGCCCGCCAGCGGCTGGTGCTGAACTGCACCCAGTACGGCAACCAGGGACGCAACATGGAGTTCGACCCGGTCAGCAAGAACTTCTATGTGTCACAGGTCGCGCTTCCTTCGGGGGACCATGCATGGACTTTTGCGAGCTGCTACTACGGTAGCCGCGTCTACGCCTTCGCGCGTCCCGATATCCTTCGTACCGGCAAGGTGCTTGTCTATGACCTGCCGTCGAACACGCGTACCGAGGTGGCCATCAACGGACCGGCTGCCGCGGACACCTACCAGAACTACTACGACGGTGGCGCCTCGGCCTACGTGCCGGAAGTGGGCAAGTTGCTGGTAGCCACGTACTCGGATTCGGCCAAGGCCTTGCGCCTGTACTGGTGCGATCCGCTCACTGGTGACGTGCAGCACGCGAACATTCCCGGCCCCTGGGACGACTCGCAGATACTGCCCGAGACCAAGATGCAGTACATCCCGCATCTGCGGGCCGTGGTGCATATGTCGCGCGCCTCGCAGGAGTGGCGGGTACTGCGCATGGCATGATGGGTCTTTCCCCGCTTGAGGGAGGACGTCCGCATGCAGTCTCCTGCTCCGTCGTCAGGGTCCGGTGGATTGTCGGCCCTCCAGGTGCCGGCACATGTCGTCGTGTTGATGGTGTTCCAGAAGCCCGATCAGGTGGTGTGGTTGATCGAGTTGCTGCTGCGGTTGGGGGCTGCTGTCGTGGTGCACGTGGATGCCAAGCACGTCGCCCGTTTTGCGGGCTTGCCGCAACGCTTCGCCCACGATCCACGCGTCCATGTCCTCGACTGCTCGGTACGCGTCAACTGGGGGGGCTTCTCGCAGGTCAGGGCGACCCTGCTGGGTGTCCAGGCAGCGCTGGACCGGTTTCCGTCCTTCCGTTACCTGCATCTCATGAGTGGTGAGTGCCTGCCCTTGATGGACTTCGGGTCGATCGGGGCGCGCATCGATACCTTGCCCGAGGATGCGGACTTCATCGAGAGCGAACACAAGCCGGGCTATGCCTGGCGCATCAACCGCTACAACATCCTCGGCGAGCACCCGCGCAACCGCGCGCACTGGCACAACCTGGCCTTCAAGAAGCTGCGCGATCTCCAGAAGCCCCTGCCGCCGCGGCGTAACTTCGGCCTCGACGAAATCCGCATCGGCAGTCAGTGGTGGTCGATGCGTGCCGACAGCGTGCGGGCCATGTGGGAGCAGGCAGGCGACATGGAGATGTTCTGCCGTCGCTTCCGCTGGACGCGCTGCTCCGACGAGCATTTCTTCCAGATTCTGCATTACCGCGCGGGACGGGTACCGGCAGGCAGCGCACGCCGCGTCCGTTTTCCGCCTGGTGTGGCCAGCCCGGCGTATCTCGGTCTGGATGAGATCCGGCAGGCAAAGGCGGAAGGTTGTCTGTTCGCACGCAAGGTGGAGACAGATGTCGCGCGCGATTACTGGCAGGAGGGGGCCGGCGCGTGACGCGGTGAGTGCGTGCTCGCGCCGCGTGCAGGCTCAGGGCAGGGCAAAGCGCTGCAGGGTGACTTCTGCTTCCCGCTTGTCCAGATGCGGGTGGCGGGCGAGGTAGGCCCGCATGTCCTGGGCGGCCAGTTCGCCGCTGTAGGCATTGGCCAGCGGGCGGATGCTGTGGTCCACCGGCGTGTGGTCCACCACGCCGATCTGCATCCCGTGTCCGGCCAGCAGCACCGGCCAGTGGTAGTCGTAACCCCAGCCCATCGCATTGCCTTCGTCGAACGGGAACAGCAGCTCGAAGGCCGCAGCGGCAACCGAGAACACCGGACCGATCTCGACGAAGCGGGTGCTGCGTCCCAGCAGGCCACGCTCGCGCACCGTGATCTGCTTGCTACCACAACTGGTGGGCGTGCGAGCCGGCTGGGCCAGTGCGAAGCCCAGGTGTTGCTGCAGGGCGAGGAAGTTTTCCAGGAAACCGTGCGGGATGACGATGTCGTCGTCGCTCACCAGCACATAGTCGAACCTGTCCAGGTCGAAGCCCGCGAGCAGCCGGTTCATCAGGGGAAACTTCGGAATACCGCCTTCGATCTCGATGCGTGTCGCCGCGGCCAGCGTCGGGTCGCTGCTCTTGCCGCCGATGCTGGCCCAGGCCTGCGTGACGGCGACACCCTGCGCGGACGCGAAGCGGCTGGCGAGGTGCGCCGCGGTGTTCTCGCGCTTGCCCAGGTAGGCGCCGATGATGAGGACCTGTGGCGCCCGGGGTGGGCGGGGGATGCCGGTCGGCAATGCAACGCGGCGGTTAACCAGCTGGCGACGGAAGAGGCTGCGGTAGCTACGCAGTAGCGGTCGCAACTTGTTGTAACGGTCAAGTCTGGCCAGCGTACGCGTGTGCATGTCGAAACCTCTGGTGCGTGATGCCTCGTTTCAGCGCAGCGAGAAATCAGGGGCGTGTGACTGTAGCCAGTGTTCCAGCATCTGGCAGATCCACACCATTTCGCCATAGTAGCCCGGATGCTGGGCCAGTTTGTCGCGCAGCAGGGTGTCCAGAAAGGCGGGCTTTACGATGCCGCGTCGTCCCAGCGCCGTCAGCGCATCACGTGCCTGCGCCTGCAGGCCGGCGTGCTTCAGCGTCCAGGGACCGAAAGGCAGGCCGAAGCCGTGCTTCGGCTTGGTCAGGATGGGGGGCGGCAGGAAGTCCTTCAGCGCCTCCTTGAAGAACCAGCGCAACTGCTGTCCACGCAGTTTGAACGAGGTGGGCAGCGAGGCCGAGAAGTCCACCAGCTCGTCTGCCAGCAAGGGGAACGAAACCTCCACGCCAGCCAGCCCAGTGGTACCGATGACCTTGGGCAGGTCGATGTCGGCCAGCGTGAAGCGCCAGTCGAAACCGAGCTGGCGGTTCAGGGAGCTGTCGGCCTGCACGGCACGCCAGACTTCCCGCTGCAACTGCATCGGCGCGCCGGTATCCACACCGTTCAGGAAGGCGGGTTCGAAGATGTCCGTCAGGCCCAGACGCAGCAGCAGGTTGTACTGTTCGGTGCGGTCGGGCAGCGGGGTGTTGGCCTGCTCGACGTAGCTCGCCGCCTTGCGCAGCAAGGGCAGTTTGTGCAGCCAGCGTTGCGTGAGTACCGGCTCCAGCAGCAACTGGCGCAGTGGTGTCGGTACGGACTGGTAGCGCTCGAAGACCTGTTGCTTGGCATAGCGCAGGTTGCCACCGAACAGTTCGTCACCGCCATCACCCGCAAGCAGTCGCGTGATGCCGTCGGCGCGTGCCAGGCGGGCGCAGTAATAGGCAGGGACGGCCGACGAATTGCCGAAGGGCTGGTCGTAGTGGGCGGCCACCGTCGGGATGCCGCTGAGCAGATCCTCAGGTGTGATGTAGTACTCGTGGTGGCGGATACCGTAGTGGCGCGCCGTGATGCGCGCGTACTCCATCTCGTCGTAGCCCTCGGCCTCGAAGCCGATGGAGTACCCGTCGACCGGTCCGCCTGCAGCCTGCGCCATCATGCCGATGACGGTCGAGCTGTCCGTGCCGCCTGACAGGAAGGCGCCACTCACACTGCCTGCGCTCGCCTCGCGCTCGACCGACGTGCGGACGATGCGGCGGAAGTCCTCGCCCAGGCGCGCCACATCGCCGTCGGCGGGTTCGCTGAAGCGTGCTGACCACCAGCTGCGTTGCTGCACACCTTGCGGACCTGCCACCAGCAGCGTCGCAGGTGGCAGGCGGCGGATGCCGCGGAAGATGGTGCGCGGGGCAGGGATGGCGTGGAAGTACAGGTAATCGAAGATGGCCTGCGGTTCGATCTCGCGGGCTACTGGCACCTTGTCTGCGCGGTCGGCGAAGGCGATCCGCTTGCCGTTCTCGGCGACGCACAGGCTGTAGGTGTTGAAGCGGTCGGTGGCGAGTCCGAGCGTGTGGCTGGCAGTGTCCAGCCACAGCAGGCTGAAGCGCCCGGCGAGCCTGGCCAGCGTGTCTGCCGGCGAGGCCAGCAGCGCGGGCAGCAAGGAGGCCCATCCTTGTCCGGCGATCTGGCGCGCCAGTGCATCGTCCAGTGCGCGTGGTTCGCCCAGCGTGACCAGCAACGCACTGCCCTGGCGCCACACATGCGTTCTGGCGCCCGAGGCCTGGAGCAGCAGGCCGTCCTGGTCGACATGCAGGCCGGCATCCGGTGCGATGGTTGAGAGCAGGTGCGGGAGTGCGTCTAGGTGCTGGGGGTTACCGAGGTCGAGTGAGCCCTGGATCATGGAAATGACAGTTTTCTTTTCAGTTTTGGGGAACGTTGGGAATGGCTCGACGTGCCAGTGATTTCGCCATGCGCTTGAGCGATGCCGCGCGATGCGGGCCCTGCCTGAGGATGTGCCAGAACGCACCCATGCCGATGCCGACGTCGCCACGCGAGCAGTGGGCGCCCGCGAAGTTGCACCAGCCTGCGTGACGCCGGCGGGCCAGCTCGCGATGGTCGACCTCGTTGCCATCAGGTGAGCTGAGGCCGAAGCGCGCGATCAGCGATTCACGCATCAGTTCGGTGTTGTTCAGGGCGGGCAACTTGCGCGACAGCGAAGCGGGGTGCTGGCGGTACAGCACCATGGATTCGGCCAGCTTCACGAAGCGGGACTCACGACTGGCGCGCACGAAGTACTCCCAGTCGTCGGTCTGGTGGTCGGCGCACAGGAAGGGGCCGAGCGAATCCCACAGGCTGCGGCGGAACAGCGCGGACGATGGCAGCGCCCAGTTGGTCAGCAGCATCTTGTGATAGATCCAGCCGCTCAGACTGGGCTCGATGCGGCCATCCCGTGTTGCGGCCAGCCAGGCGCTACAGTCCTCGCCATGCCAGCTGGTGAACTCGGTGAAGGAAAAACCGTGCTCGGGCCGCGCATCCAGCGCGGCCATCTGCAGCCGCAGCTTTTCCGGGTGCCAGATGTCGTCGCTGTCCAGCAGCGCGATGAACTCGCTGTCGCTCTCGGCGACGCCGCGGTTGCGCGACGCCGACATGCCGGCATTCACCTGTGAGATGACCCGCACCTGCGGGCCGTAGCCGGCAGCGACATCTGCCGTGTTGTCGCGCGAGCCGTCGTTGATGACCACGATCTCGAAATCGCGGAAGGTCGAGGCGAGGGTGGTCTCCAGCGTCGGCCCGAGCAGGGCGGCGGCGTTGTAGGCGGGAATGATGACGCTGACGCGGGGCATCGTCGGGCTCCGTCAGACCAGCACTTCGACCGGCTGAGGCTGGCTCAGGAAGTCGCGCGGGCTGGCGGTGTAACCGTAGGCGCCGGACTGGAAGACGGCGACCAGATCGCCCGGCTCGGCGGCTGCCAGCTCCATGCGCTCACCCAGCAGGTCCAGCGGCGTGCACAGGGGGCCGACGACCGAAGCCAGTTCGGCCGTGGTGCTGTCCATGCGCGTGGCGATGGCAACCGGGTAGTTCTTGCGGATCACCTGGCCGAAGTTGCCGGACGCCGCGAGGTGATGGTGCAGTC
>JAVHYF010000077.1:0-3048 GCA_031119205.1 Moraxellaceae bacterium
GACAACTGCATCATCGTGTGCTCCATCGAGAACCTCGACCCGATGGGCGTGCACACCGGCGACTCGATTACCATCGCGCCGGCTCAGACGCTGACCGACAAGGAATACCAGATCATGCGCAACGCCTCCGTGGCGGTGCTGCGTGAGATCGGTGTGGATACCGGTGGCTCCAATGTGCAGTTCGCGGTGAATCCGAAGGACGGTCGCCTGATCGTCATCGAGATGAATCCGCGCGTGTCGCGTTCATCGGCGCTGGCCTCCAAGGCTACCGGCTTCCCGATCGCCAAGATCGCCGCCAAGCTGGCTGTGGGCTTCACGCTGGATGAGCTGAAGAACGACATCACCGGTGGCCTGACCCCGGCGTCCTTCGAGCCGTCGATCGACTACATCGTCACCAAGATTCCGCGTTTCGCCTTCGAGAAATTCCCGCAGGCGAATGCGCGCCTCACCACCCAGATGAAGTCGGTGGGCGAGGTGATGGCGATGGGTCGTACCTTCCAGGAGTCTTTCCAGAAAGCCCTGCGCGGCCTGGAAGTCGGCGCCTACGGTCTCGACGAGATCGAATGCGATCGCGAAGAGCTGGAGCTCGAACTGGCGAATCCGGGTGCGAGCCGCATCTGGTACGTCGGCCAGGGCTTCCGCGAAGGCATGTCGCTGGATGAACTGCACAAGCTGACCAAGATTGACCCGTGGTTCCTCGCGCAGATCGAAGACATCATCACGAGCGAGAAGAACCTCAGTGGCCGCTCGCTGAAGAGCCTTGAAGCCGCCGCGCTGCGCACCCTGAAGCGCAAGGGTTTCTCGGATCGCCGCCTGGCCAAGCTGCTGGGCGCCGACGAGACTGCCGTGCGTCTGCATCGCCATGCGCTGGGTGTGCGCCCGGTCTACAAGCGTGTCGACACTTGTGCCGCCGAGTTCGCATCGAATACCGCCTACATGTATTCCAGCTACGAAGAGGAATGCGAGGCGGCGCCGACCAACAAGAAGAAGATCATGGTGCTGGGTGGTGGTCCGAACCGTATCGGTCAGGGCATCGAGTTCGACTACTGCTGCGTGCACGCAGCCCTCGCGTTGCGCGAGGATGGTTATGAAACCATCATGGTCAACTGCAACCCGGAAACCGTGTCGACCGACTACGACACCTCCGATCGCCTGTACTTCGAACCGATCACGCTGGAAGACATCCTCGAGATCGTGCATGTCGAGAAGCCAGTCGGCGTGATCGTGCAGTTCGGCGGCCAGACCCCGCTGAAGCGTGCTCGCGCGCTGGAGGCCAATGGTGTGCCCATCATCGGCACGAGCCCGGACATGATCGACGCCGCGGAAGACCGCGAGCGCTTCCAGAAGCTGCTGCAAGACCTCGGCCTCAAGCAACCGCCCAACCGCACCGCACGTGCGCCGGAAGAGGCTGTGCGCCTGGCCGCCGAGATCGGCTACCCACTGGTCGTCCGCCCCAGCTACGTGCTGGGGGGCCGCGCGATGGAGATCGTGCACGAGCAGAAGGATCTGGAGCGCTACATGCGCGAGGCCGTGAAGGTCTCCAACGATTCACCGGTGCTGCTGGACCGCTTCCTGAACGATGCGACCGAAGTGGACGTCGATGCATTGTCCGACGGCAAGCAGGTCATCATCGGCGGCATCATGGAACACATCGAGCAGGCCGGCGTGCACTCGGGCGACTCCGCCTGTTCGCTGCCGCCGTACTCGCTGTCGAAGGCGCTGCAGGATGAATTGCGCCGCCAGACCGAGCTGATGGCCAAGGCGCTGAACGTCGTCGGCCTGATGAACGTGCAGTTCGCCATCCAGGGCCAGGGCGATAACGCCGTGGTGTATGTGCTGGAAGTGAACCCACGTGCCTCGCGGACGGTGCCGTTCGTCTCCAAGGCCTGCTCGCTGCCGCTGGCCAAGATCGCGGCGCGCGCGATGGCTGGCCAGACGCTGGCGGAGCAGGGCCTGAAGGGTGAAATCGTGCCGCCGTATTACTCGGTGAAGGAAGCTGTTTTCCCCTTCAACAAGTTCCCGGGCGTCGACACCATCCTCGGACCGGAAATGAAGTCCACCGGTGAAGTCATGGGCGTGGGCCGCAGCTTTGCGGAAGCCTTCGTGAAGAGCCAGATCGCTGCCGGCACCCGCCTGCCGCAGGCCGGCAAGGTGTTCATCAGCGTCAAGCCTACCGATCGCCCCAAGGCGATCGAAGTGGCGCGCGAGCTGATCGAACTCGGCTTCACGCTGGTGGCCACGAAGGGCACTGCCACTCACCTGGAAGCCGCGGGCATTGCGGTGGAAGCGGTGAACAAGGTGATGGAAGGGCGTCCGCACATCGTGGACATGATCAAGAACAACGAGATCACCCTGGTCATCAACACGGTGGAAGAAAAGCGCCAGGCGATCGTCGACTCGCGCTCCATCCGTACCAGCGCGCTGGCTGCCAAGGTCACCGTCTACACCACCATCGAAGGCGCCCGCGCAGCCTGCATGGGCATGCGCCACCTCGCCGGTCTGGAAACCTACTCGCTGCAGTCGCTGCATGCCGAGCTGCTGCACTGATCCAAGAACATGAACACCATTCCCTTGACCACTAACGGTGCCGAGCTGCTGAAGCAGGAGTTGCACCGCCTGAAGACCGTCGAGCGCCCGAAAGTCATCGAAGCGATTGCCGAGGCCCGCTCGCACGGCGATCTGTCCGAGAACGCGGAGTACGACGCTGCCAAGGAACGCCAGGGCTTCATCGAAGGCCGCATCAAGGAAGTCGAAGGCAAGCTGGGCAATGCCCAGATCATCGACCCCAAGTTGCTGGACGCCGATGGCCGCTGCGTATTCGGCGCGACTGTTGACCTGGAAGACCTGGACTCCGGTGACACGGTGACTTACCAGATCGTCGGTGACGACGAGGCCGATCTGAAGGCGGGCAAGATCTCGGTGAGTTCGCCGATCGCGCGTGCGCTGATCGGGAAGTACGCCGGCGACGTTGCCGAGGTGCAGGCGCCGGGTGGCGTGCGCGAGTACGAAGTGCTCGACGTGAAGTACATCTGAGCCTGCATCTGACCC
>JAVHYF010000077.1:3148-5129 GCA_031119205.1 Moraxellaceae bacterium
GCGCGGGCGCTGAAGACGGCCGTGTTCTGGCTGGTTCTGGTGATGTTGCTGCTGGTGCTGGCCGGACACTTCGGCATCACGCCGATCATCGCGAAACTACGTGCCGAAGCGTTCCCGCGCGAGGTCATGGAAAGTGTGGTGCGTGATCGCTTTGTGGCCTGGCACGGAATTTCCAGCGTGCTCTACCTCATCCAGAGCGCGCTCGGCATTGCGCTGGTTACCCAGCTCTTCAGGCGCCAGGCCCAAGGCTGAGGGTGCGCGGCGTCCCAAATCAAATGGCCCGCTCTGGCGGGCCATTGTCTTCAGCGAGCGCTCTTCTTCATGCGCCCACTGCCAGCAGTGGGCTTGCGCACGCGCGCAGGGCGTTCGGATGTCACCGTCGTCCGGATCGGGCCGTCGCGCTTGGGTCGTGCGCCGGAACTGACGCCGGGCAATTTTCCGCCTGCGATACGCGGGCGAGCGGGTTTGCCAGACGCGCTTGTAGCCGGCGCCGCTTCCTCCAGGTTAGGACGGAACAGCACGAGCAGCTTGCCGATATGCTGCACGGCTGCGCAGCCGAGTTCTGCGCAGACAGTGTTCAGGATTTCTTCGCGCACGGCGCGTTCGTCGCCGTAGACGCGTACCTTGATGAGTTCGTGTGCCTTCAGCGAACGTTCGATTTCAGCCAGCACCGCAGGGGTCAGGCCGTTGCCGGCGATACTGACGACCGGGTTCAGGTGGTGGGCCTTGGCGCGCAGATCGCGGCGCTGGGCGGGTGTGAGCTGGAGCATTCAGGAAAACTTTCGTAGCAAAACCGGATTTTACCGCGATGAAGCGCAGCAAGAGCAGCAAAAACTGGATGACCGAGCACGTTAACGACCATTGGGTACAGCGGGCCAAGGCTGAGGGCCTGCGCGCACGCGCAGCCTTCAAGCTGCTGGAGATCAACGAGCGCGATCGCCTGTTGCGCCCGGGCATGGTTGTCGTGGATCTCGGCTCTACACCTGGTTCGTGGTGCCAGGTTGCTGCTCCGCGCGTCAAACCGGGTGGTGAGGTATTCGCTCTCGACATCCTGCCGATGGACCCGATACCCGAAGTGACCTTCCTGCAGGGCGATTTTCGCGAGGACGCCGTTCTCATCGAGTTCGAAACCTTGCTTGCCGGTCGTGAGGTGGATCTTGTTTTATCGGATATGGCCCCCAATATGTCCGGCATAGCCCTCAGTGACGACGGCCGCATGATGCATCTTGCTGAATTGGCACTGGATTTCGCCCAGGCGCATCTGCGAACGGGCGGCAACATGCTGATCAAGGTGTTTCAGGGGGCTGGCTTCATGGAGTTCCGCGCCGCAATGCAGCAAACCTTCAAGCAATTGCATTCCCGTAAGCCGGATGCCTCGCGCGACCGCAGTGCCGAGGTCTACCTGCTGGGGATGGGAAGGCTGGGGGCGCCGACGCGTCGCTCATAGCAGGCTGCTATGAGGCCTATCGTGCATTGCAGCGTCGGAACGATAGGGCATAGAATCGGTCGAATCACGCCAAAGCCCCGGTTTTCAGGGGCGTCACAGGAGTCGCCTTGAACAATCTTTTCAAGAATCTCGCCATCTGGCTGGTCATCGGCGTCGTGCTGATGACGGTGTTCAACCAGTTCAATTCCCGCCAGGCGACCCAGAATACGCTCGAGTACTCCCAGTTCATGGACGAGGCTCGGCAAGGGCGTATTGCCAAGGTCACGGTCGACGGCCGCAAGCTGATTGCCAAAACGCAGGACGGCCGCGACCTCACCGTCTACACCCCTGGCTATCAGGACCTGTGGATGATCGACGACCTGCGCAAGTACGGCGTCACGGTGTCCGCCGCCAAGCCGGAAGAAGAGCAGTCGGTGCTGATGAGCATCTTCGTGTCCTGGTTCCCGATGCTGCTGCTGATCGGTGTGTGGATCTTCTTTATGCGACAGATGCAGGGCGGCGGCCGTGGCGGTGCCTTTTCCTTCGGAAAGAGCC
>JAVHYF010000015.1:0-80574 GCA_031119205.1 Moraxellaceae bacterium
CCGGGTTGCCGACCATGAAACCGATGCGCCAGCCGGCCATGTTGTAGCTCTTGGAGAGGGTGAAGAACTCCACCGCGATGTCCTTGGCGCCCGGCACCTGCATGATGGACGGCGCCTTCCAGCCATCGAAGACGATGTCAGCATAGGCCAGGTCATGGACGACGAGGATGTCGTGCTTGCGCGCCAGCGCGATGACGCGCTCGAAGAAATCCAGCTCCACGCATTGCGCGGTCGGGTTGGACGGAAAGCCGAACACCATCATCTTCGGCTTGGGGTAGCTGCCGCGGATGGCCTTCTCCAGCTCCTCGAAGAAGTTTACGCCCGGCACCAAGGGCACCGAACGGATGTCGGCGCCGGCGATCACCGCGCCATAGATATGGATCGGGTAGCTCGGGTCCGGCACCAGCACTGTGTCGCCGCGATCCAGCGTGGCGAGCATCAGGTGCGCGAGCCCTTCCTTGGAGCCGATGGTGACGATGGCCTCGCTGTCCGGGTCGATCTCCACCGCATAGCGATCCGCGTACCAGCGCGAAATGGCGCGACGCAGACGCGGGATGCCGCGCGACGCGGAGTAGCCGTGGGTGTCGCCGCGTTGTGCAGCTTCGGTAAGCTTGGCGACGATGTGCGCAGGCGTGGCCCCGTCGGGGTTGCCCATGCTCATGTCGATGATGTCTTCGCCACGACGGCGGGCGGCAAGCTTCAGCTCGGCCGTGATGTTGAAGACGTAGGGAGGGAGACGATCGATGCGCGCAAAGCGGCGCTTGCCTACCGGCGAGGTGGCAGAGGACATGCAGGTTTCCTTTACGTAAGCGCCCGGAACCGTCCGAGCGACGTGGGCAGCGCTGTCTCGCTGCCCGCCGTCATCCTAACGCAAAGGACTGTGCAGCACAGCCGTCGCGATCACTGCAGGCGGAAGCTGTAGTTGTAGGTCCGGGGGCTGCCGTTGACGATGACGTTGGCGACCGTCACGTTGTAGCTCAGGTTGTCCTGCAGCCCGGCGACCTTCCACTGCAGGTTGTTGGCCATGCCGTAGCCGTTGTAGTCGGCGCTCTGCTCGCTGATGCCCAGCGTGCCACCCGGGCCGCTCACCGTGACGGTCGCCGTCGCGTAGCTCACCTGCCCGCTGCCGTTGGCCCCTGCATTGGTCTTGCTGGCGATGGCGCTGAAGGACAGGAACCAGCTCTTGCCGAATTCGGCTGCCGGATAGACGCCTTGCGGATAGGCCACGTAGTCGGTGCTCATGGCGCTGACATTGCCGCGACCGTTGCCGAGCACTTTCAGCACGGAAGACGAATAGACGTTGCTGGTGCCATTGGGCACGCCGTCCACACGGCCATAGGTGGTCTTGCCCAGGAAGGGATCGAGCATCCAGCGTCGGTGCCCCAGCGAGGGCACGTCGTCATCGATGAGGAAACCCACCAGACTGCCGGTGCTGGCCAGACTGTCGTAGTTGCTCCCGCCTGATCGCCATGCGAGATGCAGATTGCTGGTGCTCGCCAGGTTGTAGGCGTTGGCCGAATAGCACAGGCCACCGGCGGATGGTGTGTGCGTCAGCCCGCGATTGGCCACCATGTACAGCGCAGCCTCGGCAGCCGCCGCATCGTGCGTGGATTCATAGGTCACCGCCAGCAGTCCATGGCGTGCGCGGATCGCATTGAGCTTGTCCAGCACCGCCTGGCGCTCGCTGTCCTTCAACTCGCCGGGATCGCAGCTCGCGATGTTCGCCCTGCGGTTGAACGGACCACCGGTGGTGCCCGCACCGCTGGATGACGCGGAAGATGATGAGGATGAGGACGAAGACGAGGATGAAGATGAGGAAGAAGCGGGAGATTGCGTCGACGACGCCTGTGCTGGTTGAGCACCGCCACCGCCGCCCGCACCACCGCAAGCCGCGAGGAAAGTGAACAGCGCGGCAGACGAGAACAAGCGAAAGTAGATGCGTTCGTGGGCGTCCATGGGGAACAAAACAGCAGCGGAAACGACAGAGATTCTGAGGGCTGGCGCGCACACCCGGTCGAGGGTGCCGTCAGTCTGCGATGAACGTAGATCATTCGTCCTCCGATGCCTGCCCAAGCGGCCCTTCATCGGCGATACTTCTGTCTCCCCCTAGCCTGATCAAGACCATGAGCCCCACACAACATGCCAGTTGGCAGCGTCTGCGTGCTTTGGCCGAATCCTGGCGGAAGCTGCACCTGCGCCAGGTATTTGAACGCGACCCTGACCGTGCCACCCGGATGACGGCGAGTGCCGTCGGTATCCATCTCGACTACGCCAAGAACAGCCTGGATCAGGAAGTCCTGGACGCGCTGATCGAACTGGCAAAGGACTGCGACCTCGCCGGTCAACGCGAGGCAATGTTCACGGGCCAGCGCTACAACCTGACCGAGAACCGCGCCGTGTTGCACACCGCCCTGCGTCAGCAGACGGATGCGCCGATCGTGGTGGACGGTGACAACGTGCTGCCTCACGTCCGCGCCGAGCGCACCCGCTGCTACGCCTTTGCGGAGAGCGTACGCACCGGCCATTGGCGCGGCCACTCCGGCCAGACGATCACCGACGTGGTGAATATCGGCATCGGCGGTTCCGACCTCGGCCCGCTGATGGTCTGCGAGGCACTCGCCCCGCTGGCTGACGGCCCCCGTCTGCACTTCGTGTCCAACGTAGACGGCACGCACCTGTCGCAGACGCTGAAGCGCCTGGACCCGGCGCGCACGCTGTTCGTTGTCGCCTCCAAGACCTTCACGACCATCGAGACCCTGTCCAACGCCCGCAGTGCGCGCGCCTGGCTGGTGGAAGCACTGGGCAGCGAATCCGCCGTGGCACGCCACTTCGTGGCTGTGTCTACCGCCCGCGAGAAGGTCACCGCCTTCGGCATCGATGCCCACAGCATGTTCGGCTTCTGGGACTGGGTGGGTGGCCGCTATTCGTTGTGGTCGGCCATCGGCCTGCCGATCATGCTGGCCCTGGGCGGCGCACGCTTCGATGAGTTGCTCGCCGGCGCCGCCGAGATGGACGAACACTTCCGTGCCGCACCAGCCGAACGCAACCTGCCGGTGCTGCTCGGTCTGATCGGCGTCTGGTACGTGAATTTCCTCGGCCACTCCTCCCACCTGCTGGCGCCGTACAACAACACCCTGCGCCGCCTGCCGGCCTGGCTGCAGCAGCTGGACATGGAATCCAACGGCAAGACGGTGCACCGCGACGGCAGCCCGGTCGACCACGCCACCGGACCCATCGTGTGGGGCGAGCCGGGCATCAACGGCCAGCACGCCTACTTCCAGTTGCTGCACCAGGGCAGCCAGATCGTGCCGGTGGACTTCATCCTTGCACTGAGCCAGCGCGGCCAGCTCGACAGCCATTTGCCGACGCTGGTGGCGAACTGCCTGGCGCAGAGCGCGGCCATGATGCGCGGCAAGACCGCCGAGGAAGTACGCACCGAGCTCACCGCACGCGGCATGTCCGCCGGCGACATCGAGACGGCGATCCCGCACCGCGTCTTTCCCGGCAACCGCCCGAGCAACACCCTGCTGATCGACGCCCTGTCACCGCACCGCTTGGGGGCGTTGCTGGCGCTCTACGAGCACAAGGTCTTCGTGCAGGCCGCGGTATGGAACATCAATGCCTTTGACCAGTGGGGCGTGGAGCTGGGCAAGCAGCTGGCCAGCGACATCGAGAACCGCCTGAAGGGTAACGAGGGCAAGCAGTACGACGCATCGACCGAAGCATTGATTGCACTGGCGGCTGCGCAGATCGAACGTCACTAGGCACGCGCTTTCACGACGGCAATGAAAAAGCCCGGCGATTTGCCGGGCTTTTTATTTCTGCGGCCGGAACAGCCGCAGCAAGACAACAGACACGCCTATAGCTTGCCAGCGCCCGCGTTGGCCATGACCTTCGCCTTGACCGTGTTGGCGGCGTCCGGCGTGTAGGTGTAGTTGGTGGCAGGCGTCCAGAAGGTACTGGTGTCCTCCAGCACCGGCTTGGACATGCTCGCCGCCATCGCGTTGGCAGAGACGAACAGGCTGGTGCCGGCCCCGTTGAGCAGGGTGCCGGAATCATAGAAGTAGGTCTTCTGCAGATAGTCCAGCTTGGCCGAGTCAGTGGCCGGATTGCTCGGAGAGGCCTTGTGCCAGGTGTAGAACGTCACGGTGTCGTCCACGACCGTGCTGTTGCCACTGGTGATGTCGAAGACGTTGTTCTCCGAGTAGATCTTCGCCAGGTAGCCGATCCCCATGCCATAGAGGTGACGGTTGGGCGGCACGTAGGTGCCATCCACCGGCGCGTAGGCACCCAGGTAGCCGATCTGACCGCTGTAGTAGTTGTTGTAGAGGTGGACCTTGCCCATCCGGACGCGAGGCAGACGCTGGCCGGCGTTCTCGTAGTAGTTGTGATGCAGGGTCACCGAAAGAGCACCCCAACCGTTGTTCACGTTGACCGTATCCGAACTGCCGATCAGGTGCGTCTTGTCGTGGTTCTTGATGTGGTTGTACGACAGGGTCACGAAATCGGACTTGTTGGTGATGTCGACCGCGCCATCGTGATGCTGGATGAAGTAGTCAACACCCACGTGCGGGGCATCGAACACGGACGCGAAGGTGTGGTCTTCGCGCGAGCCGTCACTGAAACTGCAATGGTCGATCCAGATGCGCTTGCCGCCGTTCAGCGTGATCAGGTCGTAGTTGGAGTTCCAGCGACCGCCCGGACACATCTGCGGACCGGTAGTGGCATCCACGTAGGCCGCCTGGCAACCTGCCTGGGCCGGCGTGGTCAGCGAAAAGGAGTCCGTCGGCGACCATACCGGGAAGTAGTCGAAAGCGTCTTCGAAGGCGATGTTGCGGATCACCACGTTGTCGGCACCGTCACCCAGGGACAGCTGTCCCCTGATGATCTTCGCGTCAGCGCCCAGGCCCAGCAGCGAGGTGTTGGCGCTGACCGGAATCTTGACGATCTTGCCCTGGTTGGCCGAGGCGGCGGCACGTGCCGTTTCCTGCGCGCCGCTGACAGCCTTCGGACGGTTGTTCGGTGTGTCCCAGTTGGCCGGGTCGGCATTCCATACGCTCGGTTTGTACGCGGCCACATACGCAGCGAAGTCATACGGCTGGGCCGCGACACTGGCAGCGACGTAGTCGGCTTCGACGAGCTCGACCAGCGCCTTGTTCATCGACAGGTTGATGGTGCCCTTGATGTAGATGATCTTCTTCGTGGTATCCAGCGTGCCGCTGAAGCTACCGTCGGCATTGATGGTGGCTCCACCGCCATACAGCGCCTGGATCAGCTCGTTGCGATTGGTCACCGTGTAGGTGTGAGCCGCGTCGGCACCATCGCCACCGGTCACTTTGTCGGTCTGGCTGTTCGCCCAGCCGTCCGCACCCAGAGAGCTCGGCCCGGCCACACCACCACCACCACCACCCGAAGAACTTGCCGCAGGCCCGTCGCTACCGCCGCCGCAGGCGACCAGACCCATGGTGGCCAGCAACAGTGCCAGCCCCGTCATTCGCATCGACATCAGGAATCTCCTCCTTTGATGAATCAGAAGAAGCCTGACAAATTCTCTCAACTTAGTTCAGACAATTGTCTTACTGGCTTCCAAGGATTGCAGCAAACACGCCTCAGACAGCCAAAAACTGAAAGACAACCGTTTACCACAGTCATTATTGTAAGACTGCAAAACCAATTAAATTGACTGGGGACAACGTGTATTACAACTAGAGCAGTAAGCTGATAATCTGGCGCGGAGTTTGTTCCACTCCCCACCCCAGCCGGAAACAAGCGCAGAGGCGGGGCAATCGCAGTTGGCACGCAGACGCGCGCCAACCCGCGCGTCAAACCTCGAGGTTGTCGATAAGGCGGGTGTTACCCAGGCGCGCGGCGGCCAGCACGACCATCGGGTCGCCAGCCTGAGCCGGCTGCAGATCCGTCTGGCGACGGATCGCCACGTAGTCCGGCTGCCATCCGTGCGCAGCGAGCGCGGCCACCGCGGCCTGCTCCAGCGCACCGAACTCCGCGCTCCCTGCGCGCAAAGCCTCCGCCACCTTGCCCAGCTCTTCCGCCAGGCGCGGCGCCTCGGCACGTTCCAGCGGCGACAGGTAGCCGTTTCGCGATGACAGGGCGAGGCCATCGTCCGCGCGAACGGTGTCGCAGCCAACGATCCCGATCGGAAAATCCAGCTCCCGCACCATGTTGCGGATGACCATCAGTTGCTGGTAGTCCTTCTTCCCGAACAGGGCCACCTGCGGCTGCACGATGTTGAAAAGCTTGGCCACCACAGTCGCCACGCCGCGGAAATGGCCCGGACGCGACGCGCCTTCGAGGATGCCTTCGTGAGCGTCCGCCGGATATACCTGGTACTGCTGCGGCGAAGGATAAAGCTCACCTTCGTCAGGCGCGAAAAGGTGAGCCACGCCCGCCTCTTCCAGCAACGCGCAGTCCTGCGCAAAGGTGCGGGGGTACTTGTCGAAGTCCTCGCGCGGACCGAACTGCAGGCGGTTGACGAAGATACTGGCAACCACCGTGTCACCCAGGCCCCGCGCCTGCCGCATGAGACTGATGTGCCCCGCGTGCAGGTTGCCCATGGTCGGTGCAAAAGCGACCCGGCCGGCGTCGGCAAGGGCTGCGCGCAGGCTGGCAATGGTGTTGTGGACGATCATCGATGGCCTCCGGAAAAATGCGGGGCGAGCATGCCCCAAGTGGCCGCGGCGCGCAAACACGGGCTCTGCGCAAACCCTTACTCGCCGGGGCGACAGTCTGGACCGATAATCCGGCCAGACATGGCCGACCCTGCCGGCCGCCACCTTTGCCCGCGGACTCCGGCATGACTATTCCCCGCACGCTCCTCACAGCCACCCTGTCCGCCACGCGCTCCGTCCTCCTGCTCTGCGATGAAGACTGGCGGATCGTCGAGTCCTTCACGCCAAGCATCGAGGATGTGTTCGACCGCGCGGTACCGGGCACCCGGTTGCCGGAATCCATGGAGGCCCGCCTGCGCGCCAGCCCGGACGCCGATGTCGAGGTCGTGCTGGATGGAGCCCGTGGCCCGCAGTGGTACCTCGTCAGCCGGCTTCCCCCTGATCCGAACGCCCGGCCAGCCCATCAGCATGTGCTGATGGTGCGCGACATCACGCGACAGAAACGCCAGGAGCTGAGCCTGGTGAACGACGCCGAGTTCTCGCAGCGTCTCATCGACAGCCTGCCAGGCCTGGTCTTCCTGTTCCGCCCCGACGGTCAGTTGCTGTTGTGGAACGCAGGGCTGGAAGAGGCCACCGGCTACCGTCGCGAGGAGGTCGCCCAGCACTCGGTGCTGGACTACTTCCACGAGCAGGCCCGCGACACCGTGCGGGAGCAGATCGACCACGTGCTGCGCCACGGCCAGGGACAGAACGAGGGCTTGTTGCGCCATCGTACGGGCAGCTTGCAGCCGGTGTACTTCCGCACCCGGTTGTTCGCCTACCGGGGGCAGACATGCTTGCTGGGCGTCGGCACCGACATGAGTCCCTTCAAGGAGGCTGCCGCCCGCCTGGAGGAAAGCGAGCGACGCTTCCGTGCGATCTTCGAGCAGATTCCGAACATTGCCGTGCAGGGCTACAACCGCCATCGCGAGGTCATCTACTGGAACCCTGCGTCCGAATCGCTGTATGGCTACCGCCACGAAGAAGCGCTGGGGCGCAAGCTGGAAGACCTGATCATTCCCGAGCCGATGCGTGAGGCGGTCGTGGGCTTCATTACCGGATGGGCCAACGGCGGGCCGGCGATCCCTGCCGCCGAACTGGATCTGCAGCGCAAGGACGGCAGCGTGGCCCCGGTGTTCTCCAGTCACGTGATGATCCGCAACACCCGTAACGAACTGGAGATGTACTGCCTGGACGTAGACCTCAGCGAGCTGCGCCACACCCAACGCCAGCTGCATCTCACCGACACGATGTTCCGCGACATCCGCGCCGGCATCATGATCACCGGCCCGGACAACCTGATCATCACGCTGAACCCCGCGTTCACCGAGATTCTGGGTTACAGCGCGGAAGAAGTGGTGGGCAAGGAGCCACGCATGTTCGCGTCGGGCCGTCATGACGGCGCCTTCTTCCATGAGCTGTGGCAAACCCTGCAAAGCACAGGAGTCTGGCAAGGCGAGATCTGGAATCGCCATCACAACGGAACGCTGGTTCCGCTGTGGATGAGCATCAGCGCGGTGCGTGAGGGCACCGGCGATGCTTCGCACTACGTGGCGATATTCACCGACATCGGCCAGCACGGTCTGGTGGAAAACCCGTCAGGGCTCCCTGCCCTGCATGACAGACTGACCGGCCTGCCCGATCGCGCGCTGGCCGCCGACCGCCTCGCCCGCACGCTCGCACACGGCGAACGCGCATCGGCCGCACTGATGGTCCTGGACCTGGATCAGTTCACGCAGGTCAACGAACGCTTCGGTCACGCCTTCGGGGACCGCCTGCTGCAAGCTGCGGTGGCACGCGTGCAGGACTGCATCGGCCACACCGCGACGCTCAGCCGCCGCGAGGGCGACGCATTCATCCTGGTGCTGCCGGATGTCCGCCACCATGGGGAGGTTTCTGCCATCGCAGAGAACATCATCGTACGCATGGCCGAACCGATCAGCCTCGACGAACAGACGCTGGTCTCCAGCTTCTCGATCGGCATCGCGCTGCACCCGGAGAATGGCCGTGATTTCGACGAACTGCTGGCGGGCGCCGACATCGCGCTGCGGCATGCGAAGGTCTCGGGACGGAATACCTATCGCTTCCTGACCGATGGCATGAACACCGCCGCGCGCGAACGTCTGCAACTGCAGAACGAATTGCGCGCCGGCATGCAGCAAGGCGAACTGCTGCTGCACTTCCAGCCCCAGATCGACATGATCAGCGGCCTCATCGTGGGTGCAGAGGCCCTGGTGCGCTGGAACAGCCCTACGCGCGGGACGGTGTCACCTGCCCGCTTCATTCCGGTCGCCGAGGAAAGCGGACTTATCGTTCCCCTGGGTGAGTGGGTACTGCGAGAAGCCTGCCGCCAGGCGCAACAATGGCGCGCACAAGGTCTGCCCGACCTGACTGTCGCGGTGAACATGTCCACCGTGCAGTTCCAGCACGGCGATCCGGTGGAGAGCGTCAGTCGCGCACTGATCGAGACCGGTCTGCCAGCCGGTTGCCTGGAGCTCGAACTGACCGAGAGCATGCTGGCGGAAGATTCGGGGCAATTGCTCACCAGCCTGCAACGCCTGAAGGCCCTCGGCCTGCAACTGGCGATCGACGACTTCGGCACCGGCCACAGCAATCTCGCCTATCTGAAGAAGTTCCCGATCGACAAACTGAAGATCGATCAGTCCTTCGTGCGCGACATCGGCAATGACGCAGACGATTCCGCCGTGCTGCGCGCAGTCATCCAGCTCGGCGCCAGCCTGCAGCTATCAACGATTGCCGAGGGCGTCGAGACGGCTACCCAGCTGGAATACCTGCGTAGCCAGGGCTGCTCGCAAGTGCAGGGCTACCTGATGGGTCGCCCCATGACCGCAGAGGCCTTCGCCGCCCTCATGCGGGAATCCCTCGGCGTGCTCAAGGCAGCAACCGCATGACGGCGCCCCTGGACCAACTGGAAAGCGCCCTCGCCCGTCGCCGAGATGGCAGCCTGTCGCCCACCGACTTCGTGCGCCTGCTGCGCGAGACCGCACACCCACTCTGCGCACAGTTGCCACCACGCTTCACCGAGGTGCTCGAGGATCTCTGCATGCGTCTGGAATCCAGCCAGCTCTTCAGTGGCGACAGCTGCTCTTTCAGCGACCGGGAACTGCTCGACGGCGTTGGATTCTGGATCGAACGCGCCCGCCTGAGAATGACTTCATCATGAACAGAAGACAATAAAAAAGGCAGGGCTCGCGCCCTGCCTTCCTGCATCAGGCCTGCTGGATTACAGCGGCTTGATGGTGGAAGCCTGACGGCCCTTCGGGCCTTGCTTCACTTCGAATTCCACGCGTTGGCCTTCCTTCAGCGAACGGAAACCGCCAGCCTGGATTTCAGAGAAGTGGGCGAACAGGTCGTCACCACCGCCGTCCGGAGTGATGAAGCCAAAGCCCTTGGAATCGTTGAACCACTTGACAATACCGGTTGCCATTCTGACGTCCTTACTTACAAGAGATGTACTCAATGATCCGAAGCGGATCGTTCGCAGCAATCCGAACAGGACAGCGGTGAAGACACTACATGGCGATCCGTCGCGAGACGGGGTCAAGGCGTTCAACAACACACTACCAATCGACTGCTGGCGGCAAGATAAGCCATTCATTTGCACCGCACAAGCGAGAGAATAGAACACTCGCCCTTTTGGGCATACGCGTAGACCCGCGGCCTGTAAGGCTCTCCGCCACGCACCTCCGAATATGAATCTTTACTACGCCGACCAGTTCGTCCTGCCACTCCCTGAAGGACATCGCTTCCCGATGGCCAAGTACCGCCTGCTGCGCGAATCTCTCATCCACAGCAAGCTCTTCTCCGATAAGGATTTTCATGTGCCACCCGCAGCCACGGACGCGCAGATCATGCGCGCCCATACGGCGGCGTACCTGCAGCGGGCGGCAGACGGAACACTCGATGCCGATGAGATCCGCCGCATCGGATTCCCCTGGACGCCCCAGATGATCGAGCGCTCCCGCCGTTCGTCGGGAGCAACGATAGAAGCGGCACGTAGCGCCTTGCGCGACGGTTGTGCGGCCAATCTCGCCGGCGGTACGCACCACGCACACGCCGATTTCGGTAGCGGTTTTTGCGTTTTTAATGACGCTGCCATTGCTGCCCGTGCAATGCAGGCAGAGGAAGCCATCGGCCAGGTGGCGATCATCGACTGCGACGTCCATCAGGGTGACGGCACGGCAGCCATCCTCGCCGACGACCCGACCGTCTTCACCTTCAGCATCCATGGCGCAAAGAACTTCCCCTTCCGCAAACAGCTGAGCGATCTCGATGTCGAGCTGGCGGATGACACCGGCGACGGCGCTTATCTCGATGCGCTACGGGCGGCGCTCGACGAAGTGTTCAGCCGCTGTCGACCGGAACTGGTCATCTACCTGGCAGGCGCCGACCCCTTTAAGGGCGACCGCCTCGGCCGCCTGTCACTGAGCCTGGACGGTCTGCGCGCGCGCGACGATATGGTGCTGGCGGCCTGCCAGGTGCGTGGCGTTCCCGTAGCAATCGCGATGGCCGGCGGATATGCCGAAGACATTGCGGAAACAGTGGCCATCCACGCCGCCACGATCACCCTTGCACGTCAGCGTTTTGCATGAAGCTGTACGGCATCGACTTCACCTCCGCGCCACGTCGGCGCAAGCCCATCACCATTGCGGCTGGCAGGCTTGAAGCTGGCAAGCTACGGCTGGAGGAATTCCGGTACTGCGCGGGCTGGTCGGATTTCGAGCATTTCCTGCAAACCCCCGGCCCCTGGTGCGGCGCATTCGACTTTCCCTTCGGCTTGCCCCGCGAGCTGGTGAGCACCCTCGGCTGGCCGGACAACTGGGCCACGCTCGTCACACATATCGCGAAGCTGGGCAAGACGGATTTCTGCGCGGCACTGAACGCGGCGCGCGAGGCACGCCCCGCAGGCCAACGCTATGCGCATCGCCGCACGGATATTCCCGCCCGATCCCACAGCCCGATGAAGCTGGTCAATCCGCCGGTCGGCCTGATGTTCTTCGAAGGTACGCCACGCCTGCTGGCCGCCGACATGCATCTGCCAGGTATCCATGCCGCCGACGAAGCTCGCGTGGCGCTGGAGGCCTATCCGGGGTTGCTTGCACGCACCATCACCCGGCAGTCCTACAAGAACGACAGCGTGGCGAAACAGACATCTGAACGGCGACTCGCACGTGGCAGCATCCTGGACGCCTTGCTCAGTGGTCGCCACCCGCTTGATCTGCAACTGGAGACAGCATCGTCACTGGCCACCGCAATGCTGGATGACGGCTCCGGCGATCTGCTCGACGCCACGCTCGCCCTGACGCAGGCCGCATGGTGCGCACAACGCAAGGATTCAGGCTGGGGCCTGCCGGCAGATATCGATCCACTGGAAGGCTGGATCGTCACTGCTTGAACTCTGATTCAGCGCAGGCTGTCGATGAGACCACGCACGGCGTCTTCGCACAGATCCAGGACTGAATCGAAGCCGGCGTCATCACCGTAGTAGGGGTCCGGCACGTCACCCGGAGCACCGGCGAAATCGAGGAACATCTTCACCCGCTCCTGCAGCCCAGGCGGACACTCCCGCCGCAACCACACGTAGTGCCCGCGATCCATCGCAAGGATGAGATCGAAACGCTCGAAATCCTGCGGCAACACCGGTCGCGCCCGCAGACGCGACAGGTCGTACCCGCGCCGCAAGGCGAATCGCTGCGCACGTGGATCGGGCGCCTCTCCGTCATGCCAGGCATGCGTCCCCGCCGAGTCCACCTCGACCTCGCCATCCAGACCGGTGCGCGCGATCCAGTGACGGGCAATACCCTCCGCTGTCGGGGAGCGACAGATATTGCCTGTGCAGACGAACAGGATGCGTTTGATGCTCTTTGCCTTCATGCCACTCAGGACCCACTGTGATCAGCGCGTGCGAAGCTCGGGCGCGCCAACCAGGGGCTTTCAGGAATACCGCTAGTGGCGGCATAGTATCGGAATCGGCGTAACCGGATCCGACCGACCAGCAGACGATGAGGACTTCCAGACCCATCCAGCTGACCAGCGAGCGACGCATCATCGCGGGGCTTGCTGCAGCAACCGTACTGTTCATTTTCGTCACCGTGGCCTCTCTTGCCAGCATTCGCAGGCTAGAGACGGATGTCGCCTCGGTACGCCACACAGAAGAAGTCATTGCCAAAGCGCAGACTGTTCTGTCGCACATCATCGATGCAGAATCGGCCGGCCGCGGCTTCAGCCTGACTGGCGACACCACCTTCCTCGACCCATACACGGTTGCTGCCAGCCAACTCGCGAGCGAGGTCAGCGAATTGCAGTTGCTCGTGGTGGACAACCCACCGCAACTGCACCGCAGTCTGGCGATCCAGCAACGCGTGATGGAGCGCCTGAGCCTGGTTGCACACCTGATCAAGGTACGCAGCGACGAAGGACTGGTGGCAGCCCAGAGAGAAGTCTCCTCCCGCCGCGGCAAGGACGTGCAGGATGCCATCCGCCAGCGCATCGATGAGTTCATCGCGGCAGAGCGCGCGCTGTTCGTGGAACGGACGGAGGCCACGCACCGCTCTACGTTGCGCGCGACGATTGCAGCAGGTGCAGGTACCGCGCTGTCGATCATCATGTTCCTTGTCGCCGCGGGCCTGGTCGTGCGCGACTATCGCAGGAGCCATCGCGCACACGCCCGTGTCTCGGCCGACAACCTGGCCCTGAACGACCATATCCAGAAAGCGCAGACAGCGCTGAGTAATGCCAGGTCCCGGCTGCACATGACAGATGCAGCCTTCCAGAACGCACAGGAGGGGCTGGTGGTGACCGGTAGCGACGGTCTGATCCTCAGCGTGAACCGCGCGTTCATCCGCATTACCGAGTTTTCAGAAGAGGAATGCGTCGGCCAGTCGATGAGCCAGCATCGCTCTGACAGACATGGCGACGATTTCTATCAGGCCATGTGGCAGCAGTTGCAGGCACAGGGCGAATGGGCCGGCGCCATCTGGAACAAGCGACGCGGAGGCGAAACCTACCAGGCATGGCTCTCCATCAATGCCGTCCGCGACACAGCCGGCGCCGTGCAGAACTACATCGGCGTACTGACAGACATGAGCCGCATGCAAAGGGTCGAAACCGATCTGGAACGCCTGGCGCTGCACGACGCCCTCACCGGCCTGCCCAACCGCAGCCTGCTGAAATCACGCCTCGCACAAGCGCTGGAACAGGCAAGACTCGACGGCACTCACTGCGCCGTGCTCTACCAGGACCTGGACCGCTTCAAGGCGGTCAATGACACGCTGGGGCATGCCGCTGGCGACACCTTGCTGCGTGAGGTAGCGCGACGCATCCAGTCGCAGTTGCGCGACGGCGATACCGTGGCGCGCCTGGGTGGCGACGAATTCGTCATCCTGCTGAAAGGACTGTCCCAGCCCGGCGCTGCCGGCAAGGTGGCGCAGAAGATCATCACCGCGCTGAACGAAACCTTCGACCTCGATGGTCAGCCGGCAAATATCGGAGCCAGCGTCGGCATCAGCATCTCGGGCATTGACGGTTCGACCGGCGACGAACTGCTGGCGAAAGCGGACGCCGCGCTTTACGAAGCGAAACGAGGCGGTCGCAACACCTGGCGATCAGCGTCGCCGCTGGACGCTGCACAACCGATGCACTGACGCGATCCGGCCCGCCAGGACCGGGTCAGTGATGATCCGCGCCGAACGCGCGCTGACGTAGCTTGAAAAGGGCATCGCGCGCAGCGGCCGCCTTCTCGAACTCGAGATTGCGGGCGTGTTCCTGCATTTCCTTCTCGAGCTTCTTGATCTCCTTGGCCAGCGCTTTTTCGTCCATCGCGGCGTAGTCGACGCCGGGTTCGGCCGCGATCAGGGCACTACCCTCTGCGTCCGGCTGGTAGACCCCGTCGATGATGTCCTTGATGCGCTTGTTCACCGAGCGCGGCACGATGCCGTGGGCCTCGTTGTGGGCCATCTGCTTGGCGCGGCGCCGCTCGGTTTCGTCGATGGCGCGACGCATCGAGTCGGTGATGCGATCCGCATAGAGAATGGCCGTACCATGCAGGTGTCGCGCGGCGCGGCCGATGGTCTGGATCAGGCTGCGCTCGCTGCGCAGGAAGCCTTCCTTGTCGGCGTCCAGGATCGTCACCAGCGACACCTCGGGAATATCCAGCCCTTCGCGCAGCAGGTTGATGCCGATGAGCACGTCGAACTCGCCCAGGCGCAGGTCGCGGATGATCTCCACCCGCTCCACGGTGTCGATGTCGCTGTGCAGGTAACGCACGCGGATGCCGTTCTCCTGCAGGTAGTCGGTCAGGTCCTCGGCCATGCGCTTGGTGAGCACCGTCACCAGCACACGCTCCTCGACGGCGACGCGCGAACGTATCTGCATCAGCAGGTCATCCACCTGCGTGCTGGCCGGCTTGATCTCGACGATCGGGTCGACCAGGCCGGTCGGTCGCACCAGCTGTTCCACCACCTGACCCTGGTTCTTCTTCTCGTAGTCCGCCGGCGTGGCGGACACGAAGACGGTCTGCGGCAACAGGCGCTCGAATTCCTCGAACTTCAGTGGCCGGTTGTCTGCGGCGGATGGCAGGCGGAAGCCGTAGTCGACAAGGTTGAGCTTGCGCGCGCGGTCGCCGTTGTACATGCCGCCCACTTGCGGAATGGCGACGTGGCTCTCGTCGACGAACATCAGCGAATCCGACGGCATGTAGTCGATCAGGGTCGGCGGCGGCTCACCCGGTGCGCGGCCCGACAGGTGACGCGAGTAGTTCTCGATGCCCTTGCAGAAGCCCAGCTCGGTCAGCATCTCCAGATCGAAGCGGGTGCGCTGTTCGATGCGCTGCGCTTCCACCAGTTTTCCGCTGTGCTGGTAGAAGGAAATGCGCTCCTTCAGTTCTTCCTTGATCGCCTCGATGGCGCGCAGCACGGTGGCGCGCGGCGTCACGTAGTGGCTGGACGGGAACACGGTGAAGCGGCCCAGCTTCTGCTTCATATGGCCGGTGAGCGGATCAAACAGCGTGAGGTGCTCGATCTCGTCATCGAACATCTCGATGCGCAACGCGAGCTCGGCGTTCTCAGCCGGAAACACGTCGATGATGTCGCCACGCACGCGGAACTTGCCGCGGGTGAAGTCGATGTCGCCCCGCTCGTACTGCATGCCCACCAGGCGCTGGATGAGGTCGCGGTGCGCGATCTTCTCGCCCTCGCGCAAGTGCAGGATCATGCTGTGGTAGTCGACCGGGTCGCCGATACCGTAGATGCAGGACACAGTGGCGACGATCACCACGTCGCGCCGTTCCAGCAGGCTCTTGGTGGCCGACAGGCGCATCTGCTCGATGTGCTCGTTGATCGAGCTGTCCTTCTCGATGAACAGGTCGCGCGAAGGCACGTAGGCCTCGGGCTGGTAGTAGTCGTAATACGAGACGAAGTACTCGACCGCGTTCTCCGGAAAGAACTCGCGGAACTCCGCGTAGAGCTGGGCCGCCAGCGTCTTGTTCGGTGCCAGCACCAGGGCCGGCTTGCCGGTGCGCGCGATGACGTTGGCCATCGTGTAGGTCTTGCCGGAGCCGGTCACACCCAGCAAGGTCTGGAACAACAGGCCATCCTCGACACCGCCGACCAGTTGCTCGATGGCGGCGGGCTGGTCACCCGCCGGTGGAAACGGCTGGTGCAGGCGGAAGGGGCTGCCTTCGTAGGTGACGACGGTCGTTCGGTTGTCGCTCTCTGACATGCTAAAATTCAAGGCCTTACGAAGGTTTGTCCCGTTAGCGTCAACCCGCCGGGCAAGCTGGACATTATTCCGCAAACCTTGCGGTAAAACACCCCTGACAAGCCCCCTGCCGACATCCTCCTGACAAGTTTCAGCGGAGGCCGGCCCAACCTGGAGTTGTAATGAGCGCCTCGATCTTCGCTGCGGTGGAAATGGCTCCCCGCGATCCCATCCTTGGTCTGAACGAAGCTTTCAACGCTGACAGCCGCACCACCAAGGTCAACCTCGGTGTCGGCGTCTACTTCACCGACGAGGGCAAGATCCCGCTGCTCGGTGCCGTGAAAGCCGCCGAAGAAGTGCGCCTGAAGGCCGCTCCGGCTCGTGGCTACCAGCCGATCGAAGGCGCTGCCGCCTATAACACTGCGGTCGCCCACCTGCTGTTCGGCAAGGAATCCCCGCTGATCACCGAAGGCAAGACCCTGACCGTCGAAGCCCTGGGTGGCACCGGTGCGCTGAAGGTCGGCGCCGACTACCTGAAGCGTCTGGTGCCGAACGCCACGGTCTACATCTCTGATCCGAGCTGGGAGAACCACCGCGCGCTGTTCGAGTCCGCCGGCTTCCCGGTCGCGACCTACGCCTACTACGACGCCGCCACCCGCGGCGTGAACTTCGAAGGCATGCTGGCCGACCTGCGCAAGGCGCCGGCCCAGTCCGTCATCGTGCTGCACGCCTGCTGCCACAACCCGACCGGCGCCGACCTGACCGCCGCGCAGTGGGAGCAAGTCGTGGCCGCAGTGAAGGAACGCAACCTCATCGCCTTCATCGACATGGCCTACCAGGGCTTCGCCGATGGCATCGCCGAAGACGCCGTGGCACTGAACCTGTTCGCCGCCTCTGGCCTGCAGTTCCTGGTGTCCAGCAGCTTCTCCAAGTCCTTCTCGCTGTACGGCGAGCGCGTCGGCGCGCTGACCGTCGTCACCGCCAGCAAGGAAGAAGCTGGCCGCGTGATGTCGCAGGTCAAGCGCGTGGTGCGCACCAACTACTCCAACCCGCCCACCCACGGCGGCGCGGTAGTGGCTGCCGTGCTGTCCTCGCCGGAACTGCGCAAGCAGTGGGAAGACGAACTGGCCGGCATGCGCGTGCGCATCCGTGAAATGCGTACCGGCCTGGTGGAAAAGCTGGCCGCTCGCGGGGTGAAGCAGGACTTCAGCTTCGTCATCAAGCAGCGCGGCATGTTCAGCTACACCGGCCTGACGGCCGAGCAGGTCGAGAAGCTGAAGACCGACTACGGCATCTACGCCGTGTCCACCGGTCGCATCTGTCTGGCCGCACTGAACAGCAAGAACATCGACTACGTGGCCGATGCGATTGCCGCCGTGCTGAAGTAAGGATTGCCGATAGCGCGCATCAGCGCGCCGGCAGGATGAACAAAGGGCCCTCTCGGGCCCTTTGTTTTTGAGTTTCTGGACGTTGGTTTCTGGCTCCTCGACCCGAGATCGAACTCAGGGCATACCGCTTCGTCGTCGCGGCACGCGCCAAGGAATCACATCCCCAGCCGCCCGCGTACATCCGCTTCACCCTGCCAGGCCAGCCGCTGTGGATTGCCATGCGCATAGGCTTGCGACTGCTCCGCACTCTGCGCCATGTAGCTTTCCAGCAGGCGGCGCAGGATGCCCGCGTCCGGCAGCATGGCACCGCAGAACAATACGTCGTGGCCGCGCTGGATCACCAGCATCGGGAAGTTCTCGACCTCGATATCACCAGCGACCTCGGACTGGTCCTCGATGTCCACCCAGGCGAAAGCCACCTCGGGGTGACTCTCACGCAAGGCTTCGAAGGCCGGCTGATATTCCCGGCAACTGCCACACCAGGCGGCGCACAGACAGGCGACGAAGAACTCCTTGTGCTGCATGAAAGCTGCTGCGGAAAGCTCAGTCGCGGGTCGACAGTTGCGGTGAATCCACTTTGCCGCCCAGTGCAAAACTACGGCTCAGGGTCGCGCCGCTAGGCAGACGCATGCTGGCAGCGAAGCCGCCCTTCAGCACGCCATCCTGCATCACCACGAAGTTGCCCGACCCCTGCAAGGGTCCGCTGTCCAGACGCTGCACAGTCACCGACGCGACCTGCCCCGTCTTGCCATTGAAGGTGCCATTCAGCCGCTCGAAGCGGGTGTTGCCACCACCTGCGGGGCCTGCGCTTTCGCGTTGCATGCCAGAAGCAATGCCGAAGCGATCGATGGCACCCTTGTTGATCACGTATGTGCCGTTCGCCGCCAGGCTGGGGCCGAGATCGGCGAACTGCTCACCGCTCGCCGTGAGCTTCACCGCGCCGTTGAGTCCGCCGCTCACCGTGGTACCGGGGCGAAGGCGACCCAACACGTCTGCAGCGCGCATGCTGATCAGGGTCAGATCGCCGTCCAGCACGAAGTTCGCATCCACGGCCAGCTTCAGGGTGCCGGCCAGCGAACCGCCGTCTGCATTGCCACCGATCTTGTGAAAGGAAAGGCCGAAGTCCGTCAGGTCGCCCTGGGCCACCACGTTTTCGAAGCGCAGCGCCGGCAGCGCATCCCAGCGCCAGTTGGCCATCTGCACCAGCAGGGCCAGCTTGCCGCTGTTCGGCGTCGCATCGAAGTTCACCCCTTCGATGCTCAGGCGGATATGCGCGAGCGTCCCGTCCGCAGCGAACTCCATTTCACCTGCCGGCAGGTTGAGCTCGCGCGTCCCCATCAGCAGCTTCAGGCGTTCGAAACGCATATGGGTGATACGGCGTGTGGACTTGCCGTCGCTGAGACCCAGGCGCGCCAGCGCAGCCGGGCGAGCCACGATCTCGTCCGCCTCGACGCGGATCGTATTGGTGTTGCCGCCCTGGATCCACTGCGCCCAATCGGGCTTGACCCATGCGCGATTCATCGTGATCGCATCAGACGTCATGATGCGCACCGACTTCAGCTCAATCGCGGGCCACGGGCGGAAAGCATAGCTGCGCTCTGCATAGCTGACCGGCAAGCCGAGCCATGACTCTGGAGCATCTGCCGCACGAAGCGGAAGGCTACTCAGCAGACCGATCCACAATGTGGCCAGCAGCATGCCGGCGCGCCAGATGAACGAAGCTTGTTGGGATTTCATTGGGATCATGGACTCTTTCCAGTGTGGGCCGGACTGTACCCGAGCCCTGTAAAGGCTGAAAGCGATTCTTGACAACGCGTTCTTCTGCATCTATAGTTCGCGCCTCTGTTCCTCGATAGCTCAGTCGGTAGAGCGCCGGACTGTTAATCCGTAGGTCCCTGGTTCGAGCCCAGGTCGAGGAGCCAGAATTCCAAAAAGCCAGAAGCCCCGCTTCTGGCTTTTTTCTTTGTGCGCCGTAAGACTTCGTCTGACGTCTGCGCAGGCACAGACGGATCATTCCTCTGTATGCCGTTGCACGCAAGCAGGGTGCGGCTTGGCGCGGAAGGGACAGCGACGAACGGGGCCAGCGCTCTGCCATGCTCGCGGCGCTTGCCCTCCGGCACCGGCGCCCGATAATGCAGACATGAAGCCGCAGTCCACGCCTCTCCATCCTGTTTCGCTACACCGCCTGCGCGCCGCACCGGCGCATGCCGGGGTTGCGCCGCCGGATCAGCTGGGCCGGGAGATGCGCGACCTGCGCATCTCGGTGACAGACCGCTGCAATTTCCGCTGCAGCTACTGCATGCCGCGTGACCAGTTCGGCCGTGATCACGCCTTCCTGCCTCGCGAGGCCCTCTTGCGCTTCGAGGAGATCGCGACGATTGCCCGCGTGTTTGCCGGACTGGGCGTGAAGAAAATCCGCCTCACTGGCGGCGAGCCGCTACTGCGCAAGAACCTACCGGACCTCGTCGCGATGCTCGCGGAGATTCCGGACGTGGAATTGACGCTGACCACCAATGGCGCCCTGCTTGCACGCCATGCGCGCGCGCTACGTGAAGCCGGTCTGCGGCGGGTGACGGTCAGCCTGGATGCGCTGGATGATGCCGTCTTCCGCCAGATGAACGACATGGACTTTCCGGTCAGCGACGTCCTGGCCGGCATCGATGCAGCGGCGGCCGAGGGACTCGGCCCGGTCAAGGTCAACGCCGTGATCCGGCGCGGCATCAATGACAGCCAGATACTGCCGCTGGCCGAGCATTTCCGCGGTAGTGGCCATATCCTGCGCTTCATCGAGTACATGGATGTCGGCAGCACCAACGGCTGGCGGCTGAACGACGTACTGCCTGCACAAGCCATCCTCGACCGCATCCAGGCAACGCACCCCCTGCAGGCTTTGGAGGCGAGCTACGGTGGCGAGGTCGCGGAACGCTGGCGCTATGCCGACGGTGAGGGCGAAATCGGCGTGATCGCCTCGGTCACGCGGGCCTTCTGTCGCGACTGCACCCGCATGCGCCTGTCGCCGGAGGGCCGGTTGTTTACCTGCCTGTTCGCGAGCCAGGGTCACGACCTGCGCGACAGCCTGCGCGCCGGCGAGAGTGCGGAGCAGCTTGCGGGTCGCGTCGCCAGTATCTGGGCCGCTCGAAGTGATCGCTACTCCGAGTTGCGCAGTGAAGCCACGAGTGGCGCGCGCAAGATCGAAATGTCTTACATCGGCGGCTGATCATGGACGCAGAGGCCACCCCACGCGCCAACGTCTGCTCCGCAAAGGCGATCACCGGTGTGATTCTGGCCGGTGGCGCCGGAGCCCGCATGGGAGGCCAGGACAAGGGGTTGATGTCACTGCACGATCGCCCACTGGCGTCCTGGGCCATTGAACGACTGGCCCCGCAGGTCAGCGAATTGCTCATCATCGCCAACCGCAACCTGGAGGCCTATCGGGAGCTGGGTCAGCCTGTGGTGCAAGACCTCCGCGCGGGACATCTCGGTCCGCTCGCAGGTATAGAAGCCGCCCTCGCTGCAGCCCGCAGGAGCTGGATCATTACCTGTCCGGTCGACGCCCCCTTGCTGCCAGCGGACTATGTGCAGCGCATGAGCATCGCGGCGGCCGGTCGCGCTGCGGTGGCCAGCGTGGGCGGTCACCCGCAACCCGTATATGCCCTGCTCCCGCGCAACAGCCTGCCGTCCCTGCGTGCATTCCTGACCGCCGGCGGCCGCAAGACCTTGCTGTGGCTGCAATCGCTGGGTGCGGTAACGGTAGACCTGAGCGAACACGCGCACGGGTTTGCTGACGCGGATACGCCGCAAGACCTGCGAGACCTCCACGAACGCGCAGCACCTGCCGCCAACGAAGAGTTCGAAGAGTAGTAACCGGGGGGCTTTTTACAGCAGCACGTCGCGCGACACGCCGCGACGCTTGAGGATGCGGCGCAGCTGCGCCAGCGCTTCAAGCTGGATCTGACGCACCCGCTCGCGGGTCAACCCGAGTTGGGCGGCAAGGTCTTCGAGGGTCAGCACCTCTACATCATCCAGCCCGTAGCGATACTGGATCACCAGGCGCTGCTTGTCGGTCAGCTGGTTGGTCCATTCGCGGATCAGGGACTCCACCTCGGTGTTCTGGATGGAGGCGTCCGGCGTCTCGCTTTGTTCGTCCGCCAGCGACTCACCGATCGAAAGGTTCGGATCGATGTCCAGCGGCGCATCGAGCGAAGCGGTGTGCTCGTTCAGAGCCAGCACGGCCCGCACATCTTCGAGTGGGCGATTGAGCTTCTGCGCGATTTCTTCCAGCGAAGCGCTGACACCTTGCGCCGCTTCAAGCTGACGCTGCGCGCGCAACACCTGGTTCAACTCCTTCACCACGTGAACCGGCAGGCGGATGGTGCGCGACTGGTTCATGATCGCGCGCTCGATGTTCTGGCGGATCCACCAGGTCGCGTAGGTGGAGAAACGGAATCCGCGCTCGGGGTCGAATTTTTCCAGCGCGTGAATCAGGCCGAGGTTGCCTTCTTCCACCAGATCCAGCAGCGGAATGCCGCGGTTGAGGTAATGCTTGGCGATGTTCACAACCAGCCGCAGGTTGTGCTCGATCATCTTCTGCCGCGCCTCGAAATCCCCCTTGCGCACGCGGCGGGCCAGCGCAGCTTCCTGCTCCGCCGTCAGCAGCGGATTGATGCCGATTTCGTTGAGGTAGATCTGGGTGACGTCGTTGAGGAACTCGTTTTCCGGCACGACGGGCGCCGGCTCGGAAAACGCCTCGAGCTCGGGCGGCACATCCGGCTCTTCTTTGTCCTCTTCGTCGTCAAGGAATGCCGGATCGTACATATGTTCAGCGCGCGGGAAGATACTTCATGGGATCCACCGGCTTGCCCTCTCGCCGGATCTCGAAGTGCAGCTTCGGCCGGTCGCTGTCACTGGAGCCCAGTGCCGCGATCCTCTGCCCCTTCTGCACCTGCTGCTGTTCCTTCACGTAAATCTCGCTGTTGTGCGCGTACGCACTCAGGTAATTGCCGTCGTGCTTGATGATGACGAGGTTTCCGTAGCCACGCAAGCCATTGCCAACATACACCACGCGTCCGGCTCCCGCGGCAAAGATCGGCTCGCCGATCGCCCCGCCGATGTCCAGACCCTTGTTGGTACTGTCATTGAAGGGCGCCAGCACTTTTCCGGCAGCAGGCCAGGCCCACACAATGCCGCCGTCATTGGCCGCGGGAGCCTTGGGAGTTTCCACAGGTGCGGAAGCTGCCGGTTTCGGGGCTGCCACAGGTGCCGAAACTGCTGCACCCGGCGCACTCTGGCCAGCCGCCAGCGGGGCAGACGCAGCGGCCGGTGCCGCAGGCTGCGCCTGCAGGTTCTTCCAGGCTTCATCGCTATACGCCAAGCGTCCACCACGCGGCTCCTGCTTCACGCCGGCACCCGCTGCCGGAGCTGCCGGCGCGATCGGAACCGGAGCCGCAGTGACTGGAGCCTCGACGCTGCGCGGCCCCATATCGATCGGACGCGCTTCTACGGTCGGCGAAACCTCTGCGCTCGCCACCGTTTCGGCCTCCAGTGGCCTCACCCGCAACTCCTGGCCGACCAGGATCAGGTTAGGGTTGTCGAGCTTGTTCCACGCAGCAACGTCACGATAGTCCTGCCCGTTCTCCAGTGCGATGCTGTAGAGCGTGTCACCACGCTTGACGACGTAATAACCGGGACGGGGCGCAGGAGAAGTTGCGGTCGCTGCGGCAGCAGGTGCCACACCGCCCGGGCTGCGCGACTCCACCGGCGCAGGCGCCTCCTGCGTGGTGGAACATGCGGCAAGCAGTGCCGTCGCGGCACAAACGATCGTCAGGCGGGCCTTCATCTGCACAGGGGTCATTCAGTTCCGGGCAACAAGGGTACAAAGCGTACCGCATCCAGTCGGGTTTCCTTGAGGCTGCCGTTCGCCAGACGCTCGACGAGCAGGATGATCTGATCCGTCGTCCCCAGCGGCAACGCCATTCTTCCTCCGACAGCTAGCTGATCGATCAACGCCTGCGGCACACGCGTCGCCGCAGCAGCGAGGATGATCGAATCAAACGGAGCCACGGCCGCAAGGCCGAGGCTGCCATCGGCATGTTTCAACCGCACGTTGGGCAAGCGTAATGGCCGCAAGTTCGCACGCGCGAGGTCGAGCAGCTTCGCAATGCGCTCGATCGCATAGACATCACTGGCCATGTGCGACAACACGGCGGCCTGGTAACCACACCCGGCACCAACTTCAAGCGTCTTGCCCAGGCTGTCGCGGCCAGCGAGCAACAACTCCGACATGCGCGCGACAACGAATGGCTGGGAGATCGTCTGCTGGAAACCGAGAGGCAGCGCTGTGTCTTCGTAGGCGCGCGAGGACAACGCCTCCTCGACGAAGGCATGCCGCGGCACGGCGTTCATCGCGGTAAGCACGCGCTCGTCGCGGATTCCCTCGGCGCGCAGGCGCTCGATCATGCGGGCCCTCGCCCGCGCCGAAGTCAGTCCGCTGCCCTGCAAGCGGTCGCTCATGCGCCCAACCACTCCGCGACGCTACCGATCTGCTTCGTGTGCGTCAGGTCGAGCTGCAGCGGCGTCACGGAAACATAGCCTTGCGCCACCGCGTGGAAATCCGTTCCTTCCCCACAATCTGCCGCCTCGCCCGCCGGACCGACCCAGTAGATCGTCTCACCGCGCGGATTCTGGTCGCGGATCACCGGTGCCGCGCGATGCCGCTTGCCAAGGCGGGTGCTGATGAAACCCCGCACCTGTTCGAACGGCAGGTCCGGCACATTGACGTTCAGCAATGCAGGCTGTTGCCATGGTTGTGCGATGAAGCGCTCGACCAGTTGTCGCGCAACCCGGGCACCGGTATCGAAGTGCGTGGCGTTCTTGCCGACCAGGGACACCGCGACGGATGGGACACCAAGCAGGAAGCCTTCGGTCGCAGCGGCAACCGTACCGGAGTACACCGTGTCATCGCCCATGTTGGCGCCGTGATTGACGCCCGACACCACCATGTCCGGCAGCTCGTCCAGCATGCCGGTGACCCCAAGGTGCACACAGTCAGTAGGCGTGCCATTGACGTAATGGAAGCCACTGGGCGCGCGCCGCAATTGCAGCGGCCGATCGAGCGTCAGCGAATTGCTGGCGCCGCTGCGGTCGCGCTCGGGCGCCACTACGGTTACATCGGCGATCTGGGAGAGCTCGGCTGCCAGCGCGGCGATACCCGGCGCAAAGTAACCGTCGTCGTTACTCAGGAGGATTCGCAAGCGGGGCATGAACGTTCCGGCTTCGGAAAGAAGAGAAACGGGGAGAAGATTTGGTCGGGGCGGCGGGATTCGAACTCGCGACCCCTTGCACCCCATACAAGGTCAGCAGGATAGCACAAAGCCGCCAAATATCTAGGGTTTCGGCTGATGAGCGGCTAACTTCAACAGGTCGCCCGCCCCTCGCTAACACCTTGATTTACCTACACCGCAAAACGAGTATTAGCCGCTTGCGGAGCCGATCTTCCTGGTATCAAGCCCGGCTCCGCAGCGGGGCGCGCACGCCCCGTCGGTACGTTCAATTGGCGGGTTGCCAGTGGTATTCACCTGTACAACCTGCGTGCGCACTGATCTGCACCGTCCCGTTGTAGAAGCTGAGTTGGCAGGTCGATGGACTGGGAATGGTCCGGTTGTTGTAGACGCCCTTCAGGATCTCGCGAGGCCCTGAAGCCACGTTCTCCCAGCGAAAAACCTTCACCTCCTGCGCTACCCACGTCCCACCGTTGCAATCGCTGGCAGGAACGTATCGCACGTTCGACATGCGCATGATCACGCCGACATCACCCTCGCTCTCCAAGACAGGAGCCCTAGTTTCCGACCACTGCGGAATACCACCCGTGGTCATGACCAAGCGATCGTTGGCGCTGCTGGAGCCGGTCGAGGGGATATACCCCCTGTACTCGATGTCGTAGCGGCGCCCCGGCGTGAAGGGTACAGGCCCGTTGACGGAGGTGAATCCGCTACCGGGGATCGAAGCGATACCGCATACGTTTCCGTTGCCGGTGTAGAACATGCCGCCCGACTGCCCCCACAGGATCGGCCATTCGACACAGTTCACCTGGACACCTTCGATTCCGAGTGTGCCGTTGGCGTTCGAGGTGGTGATGACCCGGTCATCATCATCTCGAGGCGCCGCTGAGAACAAGAACTGGTAGCGCGTATTGGGCTTCAGAGGGCCGTTGGGCTTGATCGTTATGGAATCCCCGACGATGCCGGCAATCGGCGTCTGGTTGGCGGTGTACGCCGGCCGGCCTGAGAAGTCGGTTACCGTGGCGGTGATCGGGATCGGCACATAGAGCGTGCCGCCGCCTGCCAGAGGCACCATCTCCCGAAGCTTGGCCGTCTGGTTCGAAGATGGAGAGTCGGTGACGCTGGCCGGGTTGATCTGCTTGCTGAAGCGCATTCGCACAACCGGGTTTTGCAGGTCATAGATCACCGTCGTATTCGCGGCTGGCACTTTCGCCACCGGCACCATATCGACGTAGGGCGTAGCAGGGTTGCCGTTGGGACATTGCTGTACAGCGCCCTTGGCATAGCCAACAAACAGCAAGCAGCCGGTCAGTGCAGCAGCAGCGGCTCTTACGGCCCTTCTGGTCATCGCGTCCATTCAAGTGTCCTCCTTGGTTGAAAAGCAGAGACACCCTCCTAGGGCGCGATGACGCCCGCTTGTCGCCACCGACCAAGCACCAAGCGCCGCCGCTGAACGGTGACAGCGATCATGAATTTCACGCTTCGCGCAGGACGAGGTCTGAAATTGACGATTGCCCAGCCCCACCGCCCCCAGATCTGCCCAACGACGCACACCGTTGCCCTACACACGGACGTGCCCCTTAGGCATGCAATCGCGAATAGCTCGCAAGTCGGAGGGGGCGTCGGAAAAGGGTAACAATGGTCACACCCCTTCAAATATCCCCGGAAACCTTTGCACGCCAAGGCTTTGCGGGAAATGGCGAAAAGGTAACAACTCGGTCACAAGAGGTAACAATGTGACGGTCACAAAAAGTCACTACAACAAGACATTCATTCAATACAAATCAATCACTTAGAAATACCGTTACCTTTCTGTGACCTCCTGTTACCCATCAAAGGTCACAGACTTTTCGTAGTTCATTCAAAGGCTTGCAGCCGGAATACAGTGCAGATCGCGCCTGTTACCTTTTTCCGACGCGCAACCTGAAAAGTGGTGTGCAAGAGCGTGGCTGGCTGCTACCAAGGGGCGCTCACATCCGCTGCAAGTGCAGACCGCATGGATCTGCAAGGTTTGCCTCTATGGCTTGCCGCCCCGCAGGACCGCACTGGGCGGCGTTCTCGCCAGGAGTTGCAGGTGCACGATTTCCCGCGCGTGAAGCGGGCGGGCGTGGCGGGGGGACGACCGCGCGCCAGCGCGGTGTAGGCTGTGCCGTCGACAACTTGCGATGCGATAGGCGATGCATAACGTCAAGAGACCAACCATAAAAGCCACCAATCGAGCCTATGTTCGGCTTTTCAAGCGTTTCGGAACCCTGGAGGCATGGGCCCATTTCCTCGAACGGTACGAGGTTCGGATCATTGACCATGGTCTTCGAAAGAACGGGGATTGCGGCGTCCGTGTCCACGACCGCGCGACGGGTCAAGTGGCAATGGATCTGCCGGTTCCCACTGCGGTTCTGTACCACTACTGGATAGAACCACCGCAGCAGATATGGACCGAGGAGTTTTGGACTACGACCCATATCCGCAAGCGCATCTTCAGGAACAGTGACGCAACGGCTTGCTCCGACGAGACCATTCCTCGTTGAGCGAGGGCGCCCCCCGAGAAATTCCGAAATGGCGCACGCATGTGCCCAGCCCTTGACGCACGACAGGTGCCTGGTGGATAGTTGCCGTACGGTGCTGAACACACCTCCTGTAGCGGCCAACCACCCGCGCCCGAAAGTCGTGGTTTTTTTACGTCCATAGGTTTCCCTATGGCCGGGTAGCGCGCAGCGATACAAGACCCGCAAGGGGAAAGCTGCGGGCCGTCTACAGGCGGTGTTCAAGTACCTGGCCGCCCCGCTGAACACGGGGCGAATCTGAACGAACCTGTAGGAGGCCGCCATGGCTGCTCAATCGTCCCGCCGCACCCCGAAGTCCCCCTCCCCCACCGCACCCGTCCTGCAGTTGCTGCAGTTCCCCGCGCCGCCTGCGAACGCCTCCGCACGGCACGTCGCCGAAGTGTTGGCCGACCACCGGGAGCAAGCCCTGCGGGGCGACAAGGAAGGCGCGATCGTCATCACCATCGACAAGGACGGTCACTGGAGCGCGACAGTGGCGGGATCGTTGATCGGGCAGAAGCAGCGGCTGTGCTCCATCGCCGGCGGGCTGCTCGGCAACTTCTCGGGGATGTAGCCGCCATGAGCAACGCACCGACCGTGTTTGCCTTCGACTCGCATGCGGTGCGAGTTCTGGAGGGGGAAGATCGAGAGCCTTGGTTCGTGGCCGCCGACGTACTGAGCATTCTGACGCTGGATCGCAAGGCGCTTGAACGCCTCGATGACGATGAAAAGGGTGTGAATTCAATTCACACCCCTGGTGGCACGCAAGAGATGACCGTAGTTAGTGAGCCCGGCCTCTACAGCCTCGTCCTGGGCAGCCGCAAACCGGAGGCAAAGCGCTTTCGGCGTTGGGTCACCCACGAGGTCCTCCCTGCCATCCGCAAAACAGGTGGATACGGACAGCCTCCCAACGTCAGCCAGCAACTCGCAGCCCACGGCGTACGCATTCGCTTGATCCGGGAGTTGAACCGGGAGCGCAATCCGGTCATCCGCCAAGCGCTGGACGACCAGCTGGAACACGTGTCTGCCCTGATCGGCATCCCTGCCCCTGCTCGCGGCAGCATCGGCTCCGATGCACCACCGGAACCGCTCATCGTTACCGAAATATGGGCCGCGCTGCGGCAACTCACCGCCAAGGGCGTTGCCTTCAACCACTCGACGCGCTCCGACTTACTCGCGATCAACATTCCCGAGCTGGTTCGTCTGTGCCGCTCCCATGGCATCCCCCTGCCCGGGGCGCCCGATCTGCGCCGGCACCTGCGGATGAGCGTCGAACCACGCTTTTCCAGGAGGACTGTGAGATCAGCGATCCGGTCGGGGACGGTGAAGTGCTGGGTATTCAATACAGAAAGTGCGACAACACCTGAACCCACCTAGTCTTCACGTCACCCCCGCCCTTTTGTCTGTGTGCTGGTGGGATAGCGTTGAGAAATTGGTCACATGCCAACGCCATCAACAGACATCACACTCTCTGTGATGCAGAAAGCATCAATCCAAAAGGGAGGAAAATTGTGGCTCAATACAAGTACGCTCAGTATCTACAACAGTCCGACAATGCGGCATATGACGCCATCTACAATCCGGGCGACACGTGCGCAAACAGCGGAATTTATCGATGTGAGGGCTGTGGAGACGAGATTGCATCAAACAAGGGCAATCCATTCCCACCTCAAAACCACCACCAGCACGCGGTTGCGCAAGGCAAGATTCGGTGGAAGCTCGTTGTTTTCGCCCAACAGAAATAAAGGCAAGGGGAGAACTCAATTGAAAGTGGTGCTGGATTACCTGCCGAAGGGGTAAGAAAGTAGGCAAGGAAATGCACTGCTATCTCTGCCGGCACGTCAGTACTTCGCGCGCAACACGCGCGAAGTGCGTCGGGCGAGCCTATGTTGTGGTCAGCATGTAATCGTTGAAGCGGACGATCTCTTCGCCCGCCCAGGTGTTCACCGAGCGCATGCGCGCCTGCAGCGGCTTGATCTCGTTGGTCGCAAAGACCGCAGCCGCTTTCTCCACATCCCCGAAGCCGCCGGTGTTGTTCGGCACGATGCCCATGAGCTGCGGGGGCACTCGGTGTGCGGCGAGCTGGTCATCACGCGTCACGGCTTTGATGTTGAGGAAGTCGTCCTTCGCAGCCACCTCGCTGACCGGGATGAGCTGCACGCCGTCCTTCTTGCCGCCCGGTGCGTACAGGAACAGGTTGCGGAAGTTGCCCGGCCCCTTCGCCTGCTTGAAGGCCTCCTTCAGGTTGTCGACGTCCTCTTGCTTCTGCGCCGCGTCGGTCATGTAGAAGATGAAGCCGGCGTGCGAGCCGTTCTTGTAGTAGCGGCGGCGGAACAGCGTGGCGGACTCGTTGAGGAACACCGCCTGCAGCGCCGAGAGGTACTCCGGCAGGCCGTACACCTCCTGATCGAGATCCGTCTCCTTGATGTGGAAGACATCGCCTGTCGCGAATTCGTGGTCGGGCTTGCCGGCCGACAGGAACCAGAAGGCACCGGGGTCGATGCCCACACGCATGTACTTGGCCAGCGGCGCTTCGTAGGCAATGGTGGTGCCCAGCACCGAACGCTTGCGCTCGAGGTAGGCGTTACCCAGCGCCATGAAGTCCAGCGCCATGCGCGAGAACTGCTCCAGCGAGAGACGCGGGTGCGGAATGAAGGTGGACATCAGCACGTTGCGCTTGAGCAGCAGCGCGCTGCTGTGATGCACCGCGGCCCGGAACGCCTTCGTCAGCCCTGGCAGCGAAATCGGCGGCGCGTAGTACTTGCCGATGACCGGGCTCTCCAGGTAGTCGAAGATCTCGCGCCGGTCGAGTACGGGCTCCGGGTCACCGAAGGCGAAGTCCATGGTGGTCGCCTGGACCGGTGCGGTGGTGGCCTGCACGGTGGTGCGCTGACGGTTGCGATTGCGGTGCTTCATCAGAAAATCTCCATGGAACTGGTGTTGGTCGCGGTGCCGCCTTCCAGCGGTTCGCGGATCAATGCGTGCATGCAGGCCCACGCCAGATCGGCGTGACTGGTCTCCTCCGAGCGGCCGGCCTCGAAAGTCATCTGCCGGCCACTGGCGGTGGTGGTCTTCTTGATGGACATGAAGGACGCGGCCAGATCGGTCCAACCGGCGTCGAACTCCAGGCGGCCGGCGTTGATGACGGCCAGCGCCTTCATCACCAGGCGGACCTTCATCTCCACCGAGTAGTTGATGCTCATCACGCCGGGGTAGAACTTCTGCACCAGCTCGAAGACCCCCGAGCCCATGCCGGTGGTGTCGATGCCGATATGGCCGACGTTGTAGACGGTGGTGAGGATGCGGATCCGCTCGGCCTGTTCCTCGAAGTTCATGCCACTGAACTGGATGCGATCGAGCACGCGGAACTTGCCGCCCGGCACGGCCGGTGGCGCCAGCACGATGAGGCCGGCCGAGTCGCCCGAGCGCGCCGGGTCGTAGCCGATCCACACCTCGCGATTGCCGAAGGGCCGCGCGTGGAAGGGCCGGAAGTCGTCCCATACATCCCAGGCATCGACCATGCACCGTTGCAGCACCGAGAGAGGGAACACCGACTGACCGTCGTCGATGAACTGGCACATGAAGAGCTGCAGGAACTCCTCGGGCGAGTACTCCAGGCGGAGCTGTTCGACGTCGAAGAGATCGCAGCCGCCGGCCAGGGCATCGAGGATGGTGACGATCTGCCGCCACTGGCCGTCCTCGCAGTGACGCCCTGCCCGCAGCGCTTCGTGACTGACGTCCAGCTTGATGTGGTCGGCCTTCGGCCGGCCGCGGTTGAACAGGCTGCCGGTCCAGAACGGCACGGCCTCGTGCGTGAGTGATGAGGGGGTCGAGAAGTAGGTCTGTCGCCAGCGCTTCTGCGAGGCCATGCCGCTGGCGACCTTGCGCAGCTCCTGAAACTTGGGGATCCAGAAGTACTCGTCGACGTAGAGATTGCCGTGGTAGCTCTGCGCGGTGCGGCTGTTGGTGCCAAGGAAGATCAGCTCGGCCGCGTTGGGCAGGATGATCTTCTCGCCGCGCAGCTCGACGTCGGCGGCACTGCGCGCGAAGTCCTGGATGTAGCTCTTGAACTGGTGCGCCTGCGCCTTGCTGGCGGACAGGAAGATCTGGTTGCGGCCGGTGTCGATCGCATCCACCAGCGCTTCGCGGGCGAAGTAGTAGGTGGCGCCGATCTGGCGCGACTTGAGCAGGTTGCGGATGCGCTCCACCAGCCCGGCGCGATACCAGTGCTTCTGGTAGCCGAAGAGTTCGTCGAGGAAGGCCTCGCGCAGGCGGTCGGCCTGCTCCTCGCTGATGGCGTTCTTCTCGGGGGCCTTGCGCGGACCCTTGTTGCGGTTCGCCACCTTGGGGTTCAGGTCGGCTTCGTTGTCACCTGGTGCGGCGAACTTCTTGACCCGCGCGGTGCGCTCGAGCTGCCGGCCGAGGAGATCTATCTCCTTGTAGTCGCGCCCTTCCTTCTCCTCCTTCGCCACGAGCTGCATGAGGCGCGCTTCGACGACGGCTTCGACACGCTCCACCGGCTGCGTCTCGTCCCACTTGTCGCGGCGCTTCCAGCTGTGTAGCGTGGCCGGCTTCTGGCTCAGCTCCTCGGCGATGCGCGCAATGCGCCAGCCCCGCCAGTACAGCAGGCAGGCCTGTCTCCTCGGGTCTTCGTGCGTGGCACTCGCGGTCGTCGCAGGGTACATGCCGCCAGCTTGCCGCCCCGCGCGCGCGTACCGCCCGCCCGCATGTTGTACGCCATCGGCATCACAACATCAGCGCGTTGTCGCTCTTCCGCTCAGTGCCGAACATGGCGATGTACTCACCCGAGACATCGCACAGGGGCCAGCACATGAGCAAGAAGTTCAAACGCGTCAGCAAGTTTTTCCGCATCGGCGTCGAAGGCGCCACCACCGACGGCCGCATGATCGAGCGTAGCTGGCTGGAACAGATGGCTGCGGCCTACAGCCCCAGCACCTACGGCGCGCGCATCAACCTCGAGCATTTCAAGGGCATCGACCCGAACGGCCTGTTCAAGGCCTACGGCGACGTCATCGCCCTGAAAACCGAAGAGATCGAGATCGGCGGCAAGAAGAAGCTGGCGCTGCTGGCTCAGGTCAAGCCCACCGACGAACTGATCGCGCTGAACGAGAAGGCGCAAAAGGTCTACACGTCGATGGAAGTGCAGCCGGACTTCGCCAAGACCGGCAAGGCCTATCTGGTCGGCCTCGCCGTCACCGACAGCCCGGCCAGCCTCGGCACCGAGATGCTGGAGTTCTCCGCGAAGAACGGCGCACTCAAGAGCCGCAAGTTGCATGCGGACAACCTCTTCAGTGCCGCGGAAGAAGTGGTGTTCGAGTTCGAAGAGATCGAGGAGGAGCCCGGCCTGCTGGACAAGGTCAAGGCGCTCTTCAGCAAGCGCGCCGAGACCGACGAGGCCCGCTTCGGCGATGTGTATGCCGCCGTCGAAGAGATCGCGCAGCACCAGGCCGATCTCGCCGACAAGGTGGCGACCATCGGCACGCCCAGCGCATTGCCTTCGGCCTTCACCGAACTCAAGGCAGCGCACGACAAGCTGACCGCCGACTTCGCGGCACTGGTCGCCAAGCTCAACGCCACCCCTGACGGCAAGCAGCGCCCGGTCGCCACCGGTGGCAACGGCGACGCCCGCACCGACTGCTGACCCCCGCACATCCCCGACACGCAACCCGACAGCCGACAACGTCTTCACTTCGGAGCCACCATGCGCAACGACGCCCGACTCAAGTTCAACGCCTACATGGCCGCCCTTCAGGAACTCAACGGCATCCCCAACGCCGCCGTGAAGTTCAGCGTGGACCCCAGCGTCCAGCAGACGCTGGAGAGCAAGATCCAGGAGTCCTCGGACTTCCTCTCGAAGATCAACAACCAGCTCGTGACCGAGCAGGCCGGCGACAAGCTGGGCCTTGGCATCGGCAGCACGATCGCCAGCACCACCAACACCAACGCCCAGGATCGTGTGGCGACGGACCCGACCTCGCTGGACGAGCAAGGCTACTTCTGCACGCAGACCAACTTCGACACGGCCATCAAGTACTCGAAGCTGGATGCATGGGCGAAGTTCGCCGACTTCCAGACCCGTCTGCGCGATCTGATCATCAAGCGCCAGGCGCTGGACATCATGATGATCGGCTTCAACGGCACGAGCCGCGCGGCCACCTCGAACCGTGTCACCAACCCGCTGCTGCAGGACGTGAACATCGGCTGGCTGCAGAAGATGCGCACCAACGCACCGGAGCGCGTGATGGATGAAGGCAGCACCGCCGGCACGCTGCGCATCGGTGCGACGGGCGATTACAAGAACCTCGACGCCCTGGTGTACGACATGGTCAACAGCCTGATCGACCCCTGGTATCGCGAGGACACCGAACTGGTGTGCCTGCTCGGCCGGGATCTGCTGGCGGACAAGTACTTCCCGCTGGTGAACTCCACCCAGGCGCCGACCGAGCAGATCGCCGCGGACCTGATCATCAGCCAGAAGCGCGTGGGCGGCCTGCCGGCCGTGCGTGCGCCCTTCTTCCCGGCCGGCAAGCTGGTCGTCACGCGCCTGGACAACCTCTCGCGCTACGTGCAGGAGGGCTCGCGCCGCCGCACCGTGATCGACAACGCCAAGCGCGACCAGATCGAGAACTTCGAGTCGAGCAACGACGCGTACGTGGTCGAGGACCACGGCTGCGCCTCGCTCGCCGAGAACATCGCCTTCGTCTGAAGCACCTGAGCGACCGCGCGCCTTCGGGCGCGTGGTTTCTCCTTCCTCACCCGGAGACATCCCATGACGACGCCCGCCCGCCTCCACTTCGAGCGCAAGCTGGCTGCGAGTGCCACCAGGCACGACGGCACGCAGCCCGACACCAACCGCGCCCACGCCAACCAGTACGAGCTGATGCTCGCCACGCTGGACGAGCACCGCCGTCGCCTCAAGGCCGTGCAGAGCACCGAGCGCAAGATCGAGGTGAAGCGCGGCCTGGTGCCCGAGTACGCGGCCTGGTGTCGTGGCGTCATGGAAGGTGATGCCGGCGTGCAGGACGATGTCTTCATGACGGTGCTGCTGTGGCAGATCGACGTGGGTGACTTCGACGCCGCGCTGCCCATGGCCGAGTACGCCCTGCGCCACGGCCTGGTGATGCCGGATCGCTTCGAGCGCACCACCGCCTGCCTGGTGGCCGAGGAGATCGCCGACACCGCGCTGAAGGCCCCTGCGGCTGCACTCGCCGCCTACCTGCCGGCCCTGCAGCAGGCCCAGCTCATCACCGCCGAGCACGACATGCCCGACGAGGTGCGCGCCAAGCTGCACAAGGCCATCGCCTACGCGCTTCTCGCCGCCCCGGAAGACCAGCAGACGCTGGACACCAAGAACGCCGCCATGACGGCCCTGCAGAGCGCCGTGCGCCTGCACGACAAGGTGGGCGTGAAGAAGGACATCGAGCGCCTCGAGCGCGACATCAAGAACACCGCGGCTGGCGATCCGCCCGCCGCGTAACCGAGCGCCCCGCGCACCCGTGCGGCTCGGGGGTGCGAGCGTTGCCCAGGCAACTACTCAATCCCCCGACCACCGCACCCCAGCAGAGACCGCCATGAGCTTCGTCGCCACCAGCAGCACGACCACCGAAGAGCCGGACAAGATCACCGCCGGTGAATTCTGGCCGGAGGTAGACGTGGCGGACGCCCGCGTGCGCATCCGCCTCGACGGCACGGTGACCGACGAGCGCCTGCGCGACGCGCTGGTGGATGCGATCGCAACCGTGTGCGAGGAGCTGGACGTCTGGCGCGCTTCGCAGATCGCCCTCGGCCATGAGTCCCTGCAGGACGTGCCGGCCGCGGAGATCGATGGCGAGAACGTGAAGGTCGCGCGCTGGCACCGCGCCGTGCTGGCCTTCGCCAAGGCCAACCTCACCGAGCGCTATGCCGACTTCGACGCCACCGCCGCTGGCGACAAGCGCGCCGAAGTGCTGAACGCCACCATCGAGGACTACCGGCGCGACGCGCGCTGGGCCATCAGCGACATCCTCGGCCGCCCGCGCAACACGGTGGAGTTGATCTGATGCGCGTCATCGCCCGCCAGAACGAACTGCTCGACGCACTGTGCATGCGCCACTACGGACGCACGGCGGGCGTCGTGGAGGCCGTGCTGGAAGCGAATCCCGGCCTGGCTGCTCTCGGCCCGCAGTTGCCACACGGCACGCCGGTGGAGCTGCCCGACCTCGCGCCACGCGAGGTGCGCAACACCATCAACCTCTGGGACTGAAAGGACATCGTGGGCGAACCCGTCTCCACCACTACCACCACGGCGCTGCATGCCCTGGCCCCCACCGGCACGGTCGGCATCGTCATCGCAGGCGTCGCCACCGGGCTGGACTACCAGTTGCTGCTGGCCGGCTTCTTCGGGGCGGTGCTGGCCGTCACCGATCTGAGCAGCGTGCCCACCTGGCTGCGCGCCGTGCAGGCCGTGCTGTCGGCCGCGATCGCCGCTTACTTCGCGCCTTCGCTGGGCGGTGTGCTCATCGGCCTGGCGAACGCGATTCCCGCCGTGTCACTGCCTACCGGCGCCATGCATTCACCAGCGGCCGTGCTGGTGGGCTACGGCGCGCTGTGGCTGCTGCCCAAGGCTCGCGAGGCGCTCGGCCGCGGGCTGGACCGCATCTTCGGAGGAAAGCCGTCATGACTTTCACGATCACCCTGCTCGCCGCCTTCCTGATGTGGCATGCGCTGTGTGTGAGCAATCATCGTATGGGGCCGCATCGACGTACGCCAGCGCTGCGGCGCTTCGCCTGGGCCTTGCTCGCCACCGCCGCCTTCGGCCTGGTGCTGGCACCCTTCGTGTCGCCGCAGCAGCTGCAGCGCGTCCTGTTCCTGTTGTTGCTCGCGATCGCCATCCGCGCGGCCTGTGAGTCGCGCCGCTGGTTCCGACGCGTGAGGCCGTCATGAGCGTGCTGCGCAACGGTGACACCGGCGAGGCCGTACGCCGCCTGCAGCGCCAGCTCGTCGCCCTCGGCTGCGTGTTGGCGGTGGACGGCTGGTTCGGAGAGGCCACGGAAACGGCTGTACGCGAGCTGCAGGCGCGCTTCGGCCTGGTCGTGGACGGCGCTGCCGGCCCCAAGACACTCGCCGCGCTGGAGACCGGCAAACCGCAGCCGCGCCTGCTGGGTGAAGCCGATCTGATCGCCGCGGCGGAAACGCTGGGCGTACCTCTGGCGAGCGTGAAGGCGGTGAATGCCGTGGAGTCGCGCGGCACCGGTTTCCTCGACGACGGACGCCCGGTGATCCTCTTCGAGCGGCACGTCATGCACCGTCGTCTGGCTGCGGCCGGCCACGATGCGGACGCCCTGGCGGCGCGCTTTCCGAACCTCGTGAATCCGAAGCGCGGCGGCTATGTCGGCGGCGCGGAAGAGCACATGCGCGTGGCTGCTGCGATGCAGATCGACCGGGGCTGTGCGCTGGAGGCAGCGAGCTGGGGCCTGTTCCAGATCATGGGCTTCAACCACGAAGCGTGCGGCTACACCATCGTCGAGGACTTCGCAGATGACATGCGCACGAGCGAAGGCAAACAGCTCGAGGCCTTCGTCCAGTTCGTCATCGCCGACCCAGCCCTGCACAAGGCGCTGAAGGCCCGCAAGTGGGCCGACTTCGCCCGCCTGTACAACGGCCTAGCCTACCGCGACAACCTCTACGACGTGAAGCTGCAGCGCGCCTACGAACGCTTCAGCACTTCGCCGGCCGAGGTGGCAGCCGAGGTGCCAGCATGAGCGCGTTCTTCACGCCCGTGGTGCTGCGCTGGCTCGCCATCGGCCTGGTAGCCGTCGCGGTCGGTGTCACCGGCTGGGTGAAGGGCGCGGCGTCTGTGCAGGAAGATTGGGATCTGGCGAACGCGCAACGCGAGGCGGCCCAGTGGAGAGCGCTCGGGCGTGCCTATGAGCGTGTGCGCAGCGTCGAGTCCATCGGCCGCGCAGAGATCGCCGAACAGTCCCGCCAGTACCGAGAGGAGATGCACCGTGAAACGAGCCGTCGTGATCGCACTATCGCTGAGCTGCGCGCTGGCACTGTGCGCCTGTCAGTCCCTGCCGGTGGAGCCGCCGCAGGTGATCTACGTCTGCCCGGCACCACCGGAGCCGGATCCGGAAGTGATGGTGCCGAGGTCACCTACCTTCCAGCAGCGACTGCTGCAGATCTTGCCGCCCTCGCCGGCGAGGCCGACGACATCACCCGACAGCTCGGCCTCTGCCAGGCCGCCGTAATCACTATCGGCAAATCGAGCGCTCGACACACGCGACACTAGTGCCAACGGCCAGGCCCCCCGGCGTCCTTTAGCACGGCGAATGCGGTATTTGAGCATCGTCTTTTTGGCGGACAACAAACTTGCCGTCCTCCCGTCGGATTTCCCAAAAATGTGAATTAAAGCCCTTCACGTTATTCTTCGAAAAAATCTCGAGGTATTCAGGGGAGTCTACGATCGCACCATCGAAGTTCGCATAGCTCAAATCCGCCGGCTTAAATTCATCGGCATCTGGAAGCAGAGCCCCTGAAAAATCAGATCCAGTAAAATACCCACCTACGATCGACACGCCACGCAGATTCGCCCACCGAAACTTAGAGCATTGAAAATCTGAGTCAACCCACGCTCCGCGCACCTGTATACTTGGCATCTCCGCATGCGGCAACGCCACGCCATTCAATGAACCCAAAGTTTCGCCCCCCAAAAGGCGTGCTCGCATGACGTAGGCCCCTGAGAAATCTGCCGAATTTAGTGGCGAAGTATCCAGATCTACTCCACCACGTAATAGTGTTATAAAAACCTGCCCGCGTTCGGGACTTAGCGGATGGCGTACCAAATTCAACTCCGAACCAAGACTTAGATACGGACCTCGAATAGCAGCATGATAACCCTCAGGCGACTCAACAAATCTATATGGTCTTGCCAAGTTAGTAAGATTTACAATCTGCGCTTGGAGTTTTAGCGGAAGTGGAAGCTGCGTGTCGTGCGGTTCAACCCAAGGATAGAACTCGTTTAAATTCGTGTGAATCGTGCACTCTTTGTCGACCTTGCAGGTCTGCAGCCAGGCTCTTCTGAATCCACTGGGCACCTTGACCCAGCATTTCATTTCCTCCTCATTCCCGATCAAAACACTGGGATCTATCTCTTTAGGGAGCTTTGGTCCCAAGCAAGCGCTTTCAGCATATGCCCAGATGGCATCCACCACCTCCCCCACTTTGGTAGAAACTGTTGCATTGGCTTGAGCCTGCATCACGTAGGTCTGCTGGTCCAATTTTTCATTCTGCTGAAACAACATCCAAGTCTGCAGAAGCAGAAGAAATCCGCCAGCACCTGCAGCTGCGGCACCGGGCGAAAATACTCGCCACAACATAGCACTCAGGGCAGCCTTGGACCGAGGGTCGCTTTTGGCATTAAGCCAATTGAAGTGCTGCCAGAAATTTATGATTACTGGAATCAGACGCGCCTCGCGCCTGACGAACTCAACATCAGAATACTCTTTCAACTTATCTATCCGAGCATCGATAGCACTCAGCCCATTCGCTGCTCCCGAATGTTTCTCTGTAGCAGCCTGCTCAACCACTGCGGGCCCCTCACAAGACTCCCGAGTTGGTATCACAATGGACATCCCCTCGCCGCCCCCTTCTAACTCCGCCGACTCCCTCATTAAACCCTCCCACAAGAGTGGTCTCAGACACGCAGACTTCACGAGCAGCATCCCAGCTATATCCGTCGTCTGAAACGTAGCCAATTCAAATACGATTCCGTTGTATATCTGCCGTAGGTGCCAAGCAACAGCCTGCCCTAACGGGCATGTCAACGTTGTGCCATCTACGTTTCACACCGCCCTCCGATTTAGCTCGCACCACACACGTGACATTCTTTGTAGTAACCGCCGCCCAACATACGATCAGCATGTATAAACCCAATAGCCTTCGTTCTGCACTTGAAGCCGCCGACGAAGACCTAAAGCGCAACCCGGACCGCATGCGGGTCTTCATAGACGAAGGGAGCGTGCGCGCCACTGCGGCAACTTCGCTGTCCTTCGAGTACGGCTACATACTGAACGTGGTCGTGCTGGACTACGCCCGACACGCCGACCACCTGATTGCCCCCACGCTGGCCTGGCTAAGCGTGCATCAGCCGGAAATGCTGCAGAACCCGGATCTCATGCGCGATGGCTTCACCTTCGAGGCCGACATCCTCAACAACAAGGCGGTGGATCTGTCGCTGAAGCTTCGGCTGACCGAGCGTGTGGCGGTGTCGGTGGGCGCGGGCGGTGCACTGGTGTGCCAGCACCTGGACGAGCCGCCGGTGGACCCGCATGCGGGTGTCAGCTGGGAGTGAGGGCAGACGAACACATGGCCGCCGACTTAGCAGACCTAGAGGCGTACGCGGGTGGGCTGATCGCCAACCTCACGGGCGCGGAGCGGCGGGCGCTGGCCCGCAAGATCGCCATCACGCTGCGGGGGCTCGAGCAACGGCGCATCGCTTTACAGCGGAACGTGGATGGATCGCCCTATGAGCCGCGCAAGCCACGCCTGCGGGACAAAGGCGGCAGGATCCGGCGCACGATGTTCGCGAAGCTGCGCACGGCGCGCTATCTCAAGGTCGAGGCGTCAGAGAGTGAAGCGATGGTGACCTTCGCTGACCAGGTGCAGCGCATTGCGCAGGTGCATCACGTTGGGTTGCGGGAGCGGGTGTCCACCAAACCTTATCGAGAGATCTCTTACCCTGCGCGCGATCTGCTTGGATTTCGTGATGACTATGAAGCGAGCATTGCAGATCTAGTGGTCTTGCACCTTGCCCAATGATCCAAGTTCTAAGTCTCTGAACTCGGCTTGAACATAGAGAGCAAGGTGGTGGCGAGTTTCTTGTCACCCTCCGCCTCTTGATCAGGCGTTTCGGGTCTCGCTGAAGCGATGGACGGCGGCATCACGAACGCATCAATCGCTTTCGACAACGCCGCCGCTCGCTGCTCCTTCGTCGCATCTTCCGAACACAACGAGATGTTCGTTTCCATGCAAAGCATCAAGCGTTGGGACATCTCCGCGAGCGGCTTCTGATTGTTCTTCAAATGACGAAGCAGCGTGATCGAGATTGCTAGTCCGAGCGCCCCCGTCGCCGTGCTTGAAACCACCAAAAGCCAGGCATTGGGCATCGTCTCCTTGGTGCTGAACGCATCCTGAAGAATGACAGTCCATGTAGCCACCGGAACCGCGAGAGAAGCGATTGCGATAGTCACACCTATACGAGTGAGATTCTGACGATGCCTCTCGTACGACAAGGTGATTCTCCGCAACTGTCGCGCATGCCCCAGGAGGAGTTCCGAGAACGCACGCATCTCTTGTTGGTCAGGAATGTCTATATATCCCGTCCTAATCGGCAGCGGCTTCCCGTCATGTCCGAACGCCATCGCCAATTTCCAGAATGCGATGAAGCCACCTACCGCTGTCCCCAAGACCAGCAGAGACAATACGGACTTGGAATCATCATCCACCCTGCCCTTTAGCCCCCCCCAGAGCAAACAGAGGAATGCAAACAGGACCAAGTACACCGCAAAAGGTGTCGCACGGCGCAAAGATGAGGTCAACCAGGGTGACATCGGGCTTCCATACTTTTCTTGGCGGTTCAAGGCTGCCGGAATGAGCACTCAAAAACCGAGTGGGCTTCGGCTGGCGCTCAACTCGCCATCCGCAGTTACGATCATATCCAGCCATCTCTTTGCGCGCCGCCGTAAGCCCGAACGGACGTAGAACTGCAATTGAACAATAGTGTTGTGGCGAACAGCGACTACAACACCACACCAGCCCGCACCTCGCACGCGCGCGGCATCCTGCCGGCATGGACTTGCTGGCCGACCTCTCCCGCCGACTCGAAAGCCTCATCCGTCTCGGCACCATCGCCGAGGTAGATTACGAACTGGCGCGCTGCCGCGTGCGCAGCGGCGAGCTTCTCACCGCCGGACTACCGTGGCTGACGCTTCGCGCGGGTGAAACGCGCACCTGGTGCCCACCCACCGTCGGCGAGCAGGTGTTGCTGCTGTGCCCGAGCGGCGAGCCAGCCGCCGGCATCGTGCTCACCGGCCTCTACTCGGCGGCCAAGGAAGCGCCGAGTGAAGCCCCCTCGGCGCACGTCACGTCCTACCCGGACGGCGCCACCATCAGCTACGACCACGCTTCCGGCGCGCTGACCGCCACCGGCATCAAGTCCGCGGTCGTGGTGGCGTCCGAAAGCACGCACATCACCTGCCCGACCAACACCATCGAAGGCGATCTGATCGTCACCGGCAAGGCCACCGTGCAGGGCCTGTTCACCTACCTCGCCGGCATGTCCGGCGCAGGCGGCGCCGGTGGCGGCAGAACACAGATCACCGGCGACTTCACACATGAGGACGGCGCGCTCTCGTCCAACGGGACCGTGTTGGATGACCACGCACACGACAACGTGGTGCGCGGCAACGAAGTGTCAGGGAAGCCGGTATGAGCTACCCCGGCATGCACGTCGAGACCGGCCGCACGATTGCGGATCTGCAGCATATCCGCCAATCGGTGCGCGACATCCTCACCACACGCCTGGGCACCCGGCTGATGCGTCGCGACTACGGATCACTGCTGCCCGAGCTGATCGACCAGCCGCTGAACGACGCCACCCGCATGCGGGTCATGGCGGCCACCGTTGCAGCAGTGATCGCGTGGGAGCCGCGCATCCGCGTCACGCACGTGGGGATGGAGGTCGGCACTGGCGACGCTGCCGGCACGCTGGTGGTCACGCTCGACGGCGAGCGCACCGACGGCCCGCGCGGCGAAGCCGTATCTCTGGAGGTACCCCTGCGATGAGCGGCCCGATCGACCTGAGCCAACTACCTCCACCGGACATCATCGAGCCGGCCGAGTTCGAAGCCCTGTTGGCCGAGCGCAAGGCCGCTTTGGTGGCGCTCCACCCCGTGGAGGAGCGCGCCGCGATCGCACAAACGCTGGAGCTGGAATCCGAACCCATCGTCAAGATCCTGCAGGAGAACGCTTATCGCGAACTGCTGCTGCGCCAACGCGTAAACGAGTCCGCGCGCGCCGTGATGCTGGCCTTCGCCACCGGCGCGGATCTGGATCAGCTGGCGGCCAACTTCAACGTGAAGCGCCTGGTGGTTCAGGAAGGCAATCCGAGCGCAGTGCCGCCAGTGCCGGAAGTGCTGGAGAGCCACGCCGCGCTGCGCGAGCGAGCGCAAGGAGCGTTCGAGGGCCTGTCCGTCGCAGGCCCGCGTCTCGCTTACGAGCAGAAGGCGCGCAGCGCGGATGGTCGTGTCGCGGACGCAAGCGCGATCAGCCCGGAGCCCTGCGAGGTACTGGTGTCCGTGCTTCAGATTGATGGCGATGGCACGGCGAGCCCGGATGTGCTCGCCATCGTGGCGGGCGCGCTCAGCGAAGAAGACGTGCGCCCGCTGGGCGATCGCGTGACTGTGCAATCCGGGGAGATCGTCGGGTACGAGATCGAGGCGGTGATCTACCCGCCGCCAGGCCCTGAAGCTGAGCCAATCGTCGCGGCCGCCCGTGCACGCGCGGAGGCCTACCGCGACGAACGTCGCCGCCTGGGCCGCAGCATCCGGCGCTCTGCGTTGTTCAAGGCGCTGCACGTCGACGGCGGCTACGTCGATCTGATCAAGCCGGCAGCAGACATCGTGCTGGACAGGACGCAGGCTGCGCACTGCACGAGCTTCCTGGTCACCGCCGGTGAGAGCGATGACTGACACCCTGCTACCGGCCAACGCGACCCTGCTGGAGCGCGCAGCAGCGGAGGCTTGCGCTCGCGCCACGACGCTGGACGTGCCCTTGCGCGATCTGTGGAGCCCCGAGCGCTGCCCGCTGGCGCTGCTGCCTTTGCTCGCCTGGGCCTTCTCCGTCGATCGCTGGGACCCAGAATGGAGCGAGGCGGCGAAGCGTGCGGTGATCCGTCATTCGTTCTCGCTACACGCGCACAAGGGCACCATCGCCGCCCTGCGCCGCGTGGTGGAGCCGCTGGGCTTCCTGATCACCATCACCGAGTGGTGGGAGACGGTGCCACCCGGACCGCGCGGCACCTTCACCGTCGACATCGGCGTGCTGGACACCGGCATCACCGACCAGATGTTCCACGAGCTGGAGCGGCTGATCGACGACGTCAAGCCGGTCTCCCGCCATCTACTCGGTCTCGCGATCCAGATGGAAGTGCGAGGCACCGCGTACCTCGGTGCGCTCGCCCACGACGGCGAGACCACCACCGTCCATCCCTACGCACCCGGCCCGATCACCAGTGCCGGCGGCTCGCCGTTCGCTGGCGCCTCTCACCTCATCGACACACTGAGCGTACATCCATGAGCACCACTTACTTTTCGATCCTCACGACGATTGGCGAGGCGAAGCTCGCCAACGCCGTGGCGCTTGGCACTCAGTTGCGCATCACGCACATGGCGGTGGGCGACGGTGGCGGCGCCTTGCCGGCGCCGAGCCCTGCACAGAGCACACTGGTCAACGAAGTTCGCCGCGCGCCACTGAACGAGCTGAAGCCAGATCCAGCGAACCCGAGCCAGCTCATCGCGGAGCAGGTGATCCCGGAGACGGTGGGCGGCTGGTGGATACGTGAAGCCGGTCTGATCGACGAAGACGGAGATCTGATCGTGGTGTGCAACCTGCCCCCGACCTATAAGCCACAACTGACCGAGGGATCGGGGCGAACTCAGGTGGTGCGGATCGTTTCGCTGTTCAGCAGCACCGCCAACGTGCAACTGAAGATCGACCCGGCCGTGGTGCTGGCTACGCGCGGCTATGTCGACGACAAGATCAGCGCCGAGCTGACGCGGCGGGACAGCAAGCAATCGGTGCGCGTCGCCACCACTGCGGCAATCGCCCTGAACGGTCTGCAGACGATCGACGGCATCGTGCTGGCGGTCGGTGATCGCGTGCTGGTCAAGAACCAGGCGGCCGGCGCGGAGAACGGGATCTACACCGTCGCGGCCGGTGCCTGGACGCGCGCCGCAGATGCCGATACGGCGATCGAAGTGACGCCGGGACTCTTCGTGCCAGTCGAGCAAGGAACCGCCAACGCGGACAGCCTGTGGCAACTGAGCACCGACGCACCCATCGTGCTCGGCACCACGCCACTGATCTTCGAGATGGCGGCCGGACGCACCGGCGTGGCTGCTGGAACCTACCGCAGTGTGACGGTCAATGCGCGTGGCCTGGTCATTGGCGCCACTAATCCCGCGAGTGAAGCCATCGTCCGGCTGACCACCGGCCAGGCACTGCCGGCCAGCAACATCGGCCCGATCTGGCACGACGACTACAACTCGCTGATGACCTGGCAGGCCTTCACTGCCAACGGCGCAGCGTACATCGGCTACGCCAGCGTGCTGATCGGAAGTCTGCTCGCCGACACGCAACCGACGCCGCGTTCCGGTTACATCAAGTCCGGCATCGCCAACCTGTCCCGCACCACGTATGCCGCCCTGCGCGCCTGGGCCATTCACAACGGCTTCATGGTTGCTGAAGGCGTCTGGGCCTCTGGCCGCATCGCTGTGAAAGACAACGCAGATGGCACCACTTTCACGGCCTACGACGTGCGCGGTGAGTTCGCACGCTTCTGGGATGACGGGCGCGGCGTGGTGACGGGTCAATCCTTCGGTGCCTGGCTCGCCGATGAGCTCAAAAGCCACAGCCACTCTTACGTTACCCAAGGCGCCACGGCCAACGTATCGGGAGACGGCTCAGGCATGGAGTACGCCACCACCGCTCAAACAGGCGCAACCGGCGGCACAGAAACCCGCCCACGCAGCGTCGCACTGCTCGCTGCCATCAAGTTCTGAGGACCACCATGAACAAGACCATCCACCACTACCACCCAGACACCAAGGAACTGCTGGGCCAAGGGCTGGCTGACGAATCTCCGCTCGAGCCCGGCAAGCTGCTGTTGCCGTCCTTCTCCACCCGGAAGGTGCCACCTGCCGCCGGCGTGCAGCAGATCGCCGTGTTCGACGAAGCCGGCGACCGCTGGACGCTTGCGCCGGACTTCCGCAACGCACAGCTGTACCGCACCAGCGATGGCACCGCCGTCACCGTGGCGACCATCGGCCCGCAGCCAGCAGACACGACCGGTCAACCGCGTCCCACATCACTGCATGACTGGCAAGGTGGCAACTGGACGCTGAACATGACGCGTGCGCACGAAGCACAGTGGCAGGCGATCCAGGCCGAGCGCGACCGCCGAAAGATCGCAGGGGGCATCCACGTCGGCGTGCTGTGGTTCCACAGCGACGAAGGCAGTCGCATCCAGTACCTGGGCTTGAAGGACCGCGCGCGCGACATGGTCGCAGCGGGTGGCGCCATGGCTGACACCATCCAGATCCTCGACCAGTCCGTGCGCTGGAAGACCATGGACGGCACCTTCGTGCCGATGACGGCCCAGCTCGCCTTCGACGTGGTGTCGGCCGTGGGGGTGTTCGACGCCCTGCTCTTCGCGGTCGCAGAGGAGCACCACGCAGCGATGAAGGCAGCGGCCGACCCGCTCGCTTACGACTTCACAGGCAACTGGCCGGACGCTTTCACGGACTGAGCGCACGGCGCGGGGGGATGATGTTGTCGTCTGCCCGCACCACAACAATGCACGCTCGGCCGCAGCACGCGCGCGCGGCATCCTAGCCATGTAACGACCTCCACCGGAGAACGACATGGCAGACGAATACCACCACGGCGTACGGGTGCTCGAGATCAACGGCGGCACGCGCCCGATCCGCACCATCAGCACCGCCGTGACCGGCATGGTGGTGACGGCATCCGACGCGGACGCCGCCACCTTCCCGCTCAACAAGGCCGCCCTGGTCACCAACGTGCAGGCCGCCATCGGCAAGGCCGGTGTGCAAGGCACGCTCGCGAAGGCGCTGGATGCCATCGCCGACCAGACCAACGCCATCACCGTCGTCGTGCGGGTGGAAGAAGGCGCGGACGCAGCGGCCACCACCAGCAACGTCATCGGCACCACCACGGCCGCCGGCCAGTACACCGGCATGAAGGCGCTGCTCAGCGCCAAATCGCAACTGGGCGTCACGCCGCGCATCCTCGCCTGTCCGGGTCTGGACACCCTGAACGTCGCGACCGAACTTGCCAGCATCGCCCAGAAGCTGCGCGCATTCGCCTACGTCACGGCGCACGGCTGCGAAACCAAGGAAGCCGCCGCCACCTACCGCGAGAACTTCAGCCAGCGCGAACTGATGGTTCTGTGGCCGGATTTCGTCACCTGGGACACCGTGGCGAATGCACCGGCCAACACCTGGGCCACTGCCCGCGCGCTGGGCCTTCGCGCCAAGGCGGACCAGGAGATCGGCTGGCACAAGACCATCTCGAACATGGGCGTCAACGGCGTGTCGGGCCTGTCGAAGGATGTCTTCTTCGACCTGCAGAACCCGGCCAGCGATGCCGGCTACCTGAACGCAGCCGACGTCACCACGCTGATCAACGAGAACGGCTACCGCTTCTGGGGCTCGCGCACCTGCAGCGACGATCCGCTCTTCGCCTTCGAGAACTACACCCGCACCGCGCAGGTGATCGCCGACACCATGGCCGAGGCCCACATGTGGGCGGTGGACAAACCCATGCACCCCAGCCTGGTGAAGGATCTGCTCGAAGGCATCAACGCCAAGTTCCGCGAGTGGAAGGCGCTGGGCTACCTCATCGACGGGCAGGCCTGGTACGACGAGGAAGTGAATCAGGTCGAGTCGCTCAAGAGCGGCAAGCTCTACATCGACTACGACTACACCCCCGTCCCGCCGCTGGAGAACCTGCTGTTCCGCCAGCGCATCACCGATCGTCACCTGCTCGACTTCGCCGCTCGCGTGAGCGCCTGAGCCCGGCCCGCCACTGAAAGGACATCACCATGGCACTGCCCCGCAAGCTCAAGAACTTCAACGTCTTCAACGACGGCACCTCGTACATGGGAGTGGCCGGCGAGATCGTGCTGCCCAAGCTCACCCGCAAGATGGAGGAGTGGCGCGGCGGTGGCATGAACGGCCCCGTGGAAGTCGACCAAGGCATCGAGAAGCTGGAGTTCGAACATACCTACGGCGGGATCGTCCGCCAGATCTTTTCGCAGTTCGGCGTGTCCCGCGTGGATGGCGTGCTGCTGCGCTTCGCCGGTGCGTACCAGCGTGACGACACTGGCGCCATCGATGCCGTCGAGGTGGTGGTGCGTGGCCGCCACCGCGAGATCGACCCCGGTACGAGCAAGGCCGGCGACGACACCGCCTTCAAAGTGATGAGCACGCTGAGCTACTACAAGCTCGTCATCAACGGCGCCACCGTGATCGAGATCGACCTGCTGAACATGGTCGAGATCGTCGATGGCGTGGATCGCCTGGCCGGCCAGCGCATCGCCTTGAGCATCTGAGAACACCTCCGCCGAGAAACTGCCAGGGAAGACGGCTTCCGCTGGAGGAAGGGTCGTGCAGGGCGCCGCCGCTCACCGGGCGCCCTTTCTTCACATCGAGGACCGACACATGAACACCCCGGAACAGACCGCCGCCCCCGTGCAGCCCCCCAACGTCGTACCGCTCGAGACCCCGATCACACGCGGCGCGCAGACCATCACCGAAGTGACCCTGCGCAAGCCCAGCTCCGGCGAACTGCGCGGCGTGCATCTGGGTGAGCTGTTCAAGCTGGACGTTGCTTCGCTGATCCGCGTTTTGCCCCGCATCACCTCGCCAGCACTGACCGAAGCCGACGTGATGAATCTGGATCCGGCAGACCTCCTGCAGATGGGTGCCATGGTGAGCGATTTTTTGTTGACCCGCGGGATGAAGGCCGAAGCGCTGAAGCAACTGGCCTCCCAGACCGCATAGAGGATGCGATGGCGGATATCGCGGTGGTCTTCCACTGGGCGCCGTCCGAAATGTTCGCGATGGATCTGCATGAACTGATGGCGTGGCGCGAACGCGCACGCGTCCGCAACGGAGGTGACGAGTGAGCCGCTTGCTGCAACTGAAGGTGGTGCTAAGCGCCGTCGATCGCGTGGTGCGCCCGCTGCGTGCCGTCGGCATGGAGTCGAAGAGCACGGCGCGGGAGGTGAAGGCCATCCGCGACCGGCTGCGCGACCTGAACGCCGCGCAGGGGCAGCTCGACGCGCTGCGCAAGCTGCAGGGCGATGCGCAGGCCACGTCCGCGGCGCTGAAGAACGCGCAGACCGTCGCACGCGTGCTGCGCCAGCAGTTCGAGGCCACAGAGAAACCGACGCGTGCCATGGGCGTGCAGATGCGCGCCGCCCAGCGCGAGGCCGACCGCCTGCAGGCGACGCACGGCCAGCAGACCGCGCGCCTGCTGGAGCTGCGTCGGGCCATGAACGCTGCTGGCGTGCGCAACCTCGCCGACCATCAGCGGCAGCTCACCAGCGAGACGGCGCAGGCCACCGCCGCCTTGCAGCGGCAGGAGGCTGCGCTCGCGGCGGTGAACAAGCGTGCCCAGCAGATGCACGCTGCGCGCGCCAACTACGACCGCACGATGCAGACCCGCAACGCCATGGCCGGCGCCGGTGTGTCGATGGGCATCGCGGGCGCATCCATCGGCGCCCCGCTGCTGAAGGTCATCCGCGACTACAGCAGCTTCGAGGACGCCATGGCCGGCGTCGCCCGTCAGGTGGAGGGCACGCGCGACGCGCAAGGCAGGCTCACCCCGGCCTACTGGGAGATGGCCGCGGCCATCCAGGATCTGGCCGGCCGGAAGATCCCGCTCGCCACCACCGAGATTGCGGCTCTGGTGGAAGCTGGCGCGCGCATGGGCATCCAGGGCAAGGCCAACCTGCTGGCCTTCGCCGAAACGGCCGGGGTGAGCGCGGCGGCCTTCGACACGGCCGCCAGCGAGATCGGCGACAGCCTCGGCAAGATCGCCAACCTGTACAAGATCCCGATCGCACGCATCTCGGAGCTGGGTGACGCGATCAACTGGCTGGACGACAACGCGCAGTCCAGCGGCGCCGACATCATCGAAGTCCTGCAGCGCGTCGGTGGCCTGGCGGACAAGCTGGACTACCGCAAGGCGGCGGCACTCGGCAGCACGTTCCTGAGCCTGGGCAGTTCACCCGAAGTGGCGGCCAGCGCGGTGAACGCCCTGGTACGCGAGCTGTCGATCGCGCAGGCGCAGCCCAAGAAGTTTCAGGCCGGCCTCGAGGCGCTGCGCCTGTCCGCACGCGACGTGCAGGACGGCATGGTGAAGGACGCCACCGGCACGATCCTACGCGTGATGGAGTCCATCAACAAGCTGCCGGCGAACCAGCAGCTCACCGTCACCACTCAGCTCTTCGGCAAGGAGTTCGGCGACGACGCCGCGAAGCTGGCCAGCAACCTGAAGATGTATCGCGACCAGCTCGCCCTGGTGCATGGCGAAGAGTCACGCGGCTCGATGCAGCGTGAGGCCGAAATCAAGAACCAGCTGCTGTCCGCGCGATGGCAGATGACGCAGAACCGGCTCTTCGCGCAGACCGCTGCGCTGGGCCGCACGCTGCAGCCCACACTGCTGGCGGTGATGGAGGGCGTCGGCGGCATCCTCAACGCCACCACGCGCTGGGTCGAGGCCCACCCCACGCTCACCGGCTGGATCCTGAAGGGCGCTGCGGCGCTGTCCATCCTGCTGATCGCCATGGGCGGGCTGACGCTGGGCATGGCCGCCCTCCTCGGCCCCTTCGCGATGGTGCGCTTCGGCATGGCGATGTTCGGTGTGCAGAGCTTCGGCCTGCTGGGCGTGTTGCGCGGCGTGGCGACCGGTGGTCTGGCCTTCCTCGGTGGCGCCTTGAAGGCCACGTGGGCGCTGCTGCTGACGAACCCGATCGGCTGGGTGATCATCGCCGTGACCGCACTCGCAGCCGGGGCCTACCTGCTCTACCGCAACTGGGACACGGTGCGCGGCATGCTCGACGGTGTGTGGGCCGGCTTCACCGGGCGCATCCAGGCACTGCAGTCCGCGTGGGGTGCGTTCCGCAACGCGCTGGCATCGGGCGACTGGACGGGCATCGGCAAGGCCATCCTGCAGGGCATCGTCGCGGGGCTGGACCTCGCCACGGGCGGCCTGCTGAGCAAAGCCGTCGGCATCGCCGGTAGCCTGACCGCTGCAGTGAAGGAGAAGCTCGGCATCCGCTCGCCGTCACGGGTCTTTGCGCAGCTCGGTGCCTTCACCATGGCGGGCCTGCAGCGCGGCATCCTCGGGGCCGAGGGCGGGCCGTTGTCCGCCATGGCTGGCGTGAGCGATCGCCTCGTCGGTGCGGGCGCGAGTGGTGGCACGATGCCTATGCGCCCGCTTTCAGCAGGCAGCGCGCAACCGATCTCAGGCAGCGCCCGAGGCGGCGACACTTTCCACATCCACGCCGCACCTGGCATGGATGAGCGCATGGTGGCCGATATGGTGGTGCGCAAGATCGAAGAACGCGACCGCCAGCGTGCAGCGCGTAACCGCTCGCGACTCACCGACGACGACTGAGGTTGTGGTGCCTCGGCGCCACAACCTCGCACACCCCAGCAGCACGCGCGCGCACGGCATGCTGGCTGCATGACTGACATCATCGATCAGGCGGCCGACACCGAAGCGCTGTGGCGCGAGGCCAGCCAGAAACTCCGGCATCCTGCCGGCCCCACACCGAACGGCGCCTGCCACTTCTGCGGCGAGACCGTCACCGAGCCCTTGCGCTGGTGCGATGAGAACTGCCGCGACGACTGGCAGGCACGCCAGCCCCGGAGCACGCCGCGATGATGATGTCGCTGGGCATGTACGTCTTCTCGTTATCGACGGCGGCCTACCAGGAATTCCAGCAGCAGATCGGCTGGCGGCACCCGAGTACCGGCCGGGTCGGTGTGCGGCCGGCACGTCAGTTCCTCGGCCCGGACGATGAGACCATCACGCTCAACGGCACGCTGATGCCCGAGGTGACCGGCCCGGACATGACGCTCGACGAGCTGCGCAAGATGGGCGACGCGGGCCTTTCTTACGCGCTGATCGAGGGGACTGGCCGCGTGTTCGGTGAGTTCATCATCGAGAGCATGTCCATCACCCGCACCCTCTTCTTCCGCGATGGCGCTGCGCGGCGCATCGAGTTCGCGCTGACCCTCAAGCGCGACGACGACAAGATCGGTTTGGTGACGGCACCGCGTGGCCGCCTGCGCTGAACATGACGCACCCGCGCCCGATCTACCGCATCACCCTGGACGGGCGCGACATCACGCCCGCCTTCGAACCGCGCCTGGAATCCCTCACCCTCACCGACAACCGTGGCTTCGAGGCCGACCAGCTGGATCTGGTTCTCGACGACTCGGACGGCAAACTCGCCATCCCCGCACGCGGTGTGACGATCGCCGTGCAGCTCGGCTGGGCAGAGACCGGCCTGATCGACAAGGGCACTTACGTGGTCGACGAGGTGGAGCACAGCGGTGCGCCGGACAAGCTGAGCATCCGCGCGCGCAGTGCGGATCTGCGGGCCGGCCTGACGACCAGGAAGGAACGCTCCTGGCACGGCAAGACGCTGGGCGACATGGTGCGCAGCGTGGCGCAGCAGAACAAGCTGAAGCCGGTCATCGCTGCGGATCTGGCTAAGCTGGTGATCGCGCACGTCGACCAGACCGGCGAGAGTGACGCCAACCTGCTGACGCGTGTCGCGCGGGACTTCGACGCCATCGCCACCGTGAAAACCGGTTGCTTGCTGTGCTCGCCGATCGGCAAGGCCACGACCGCCAGCGGCCAGCCGCTGGAGCGGGTCACCATCACCCGGCAGTCAGGCGACAACCACCGCTTCAGCGTGGCCGAGCGCGACACCTACACCTCTGTGCGCGCGAACTACCAGGACACGCAGAGCGCGCAGACCGGGCATGTGCTGATCGACGCGGAGGCGATGGAGCGAGATGGCAAGACCTCCACCGATCCGAGCGCGGAAAGCGTGAAGGTGCTGCGGCATGTCTATGCGTCGAAGGCGAACGCCGATCGAGCTGCGCGCGCCGAGTGGCGACGGTTGCAGCGTGGCGCTGCCACCTTCTCGATCACGTTGGCGCACGGACGGCCAGAGCTGTTCCCGGATCTACCGGCCACTGTCGAGGGTTTCAAGAATGAGATTGACGCTGCCACCTGGCTTATCAGCCGGGCATCACACCACCTGGGGGATGGCGGTTTAACGACCAGTGTTGAGCTCGAGCTCCTTTGACGGCATGTCGAGAGAGCCACATCTAAGAGGGGTCGGTATCACTTCGACCTTGGGATCCTGCTCCTCATCCAGCTCGCCATCCTTGCGCAAGCGCTCGTAGACCCTAGCCATGAAACTCCAACGATGATCCGCGATCCGCTCTATAGGACGCAGGGCATCCAAGACGGTCTCCCGCTCAACGAGTGCGGCGTCACTGATCAAGTGCAGCGCCTCGTAGCGGGCACGCATCAAGCACTGCTGCTCCATGTCTGTGAGCAGTGGGGTCAGTTCCGAAAGCAGTGAGACGAGCCCGCGCTGCGCAAACTCGGGATAAACCACCATCTCGATCGGGGGAGGGAGCAAGACCTCTTTGTACAGGGCCGCCTTTTCTTCCGTGGTGGGTTTTGTCTTGGACTTTGGATCGCGAACGATGGAAAGGTTGCTACTGCTGTGGCGATCAAGTCGCGAGGCGATCTCGACATCCAATTTTTCGATGCGTGCCTGCCTCTCCGTTCGCGCCTTCCGATCATCGTGCCATTGCGTGAATTGCCACGAGGCGAAGGACAGCACCACCGACGTGAGCAGCCACAAGCCGAACGAAGAATTGAGAAACGCCCAGACCTTGGAGCCGCCTGCCTTCTGCGGGCGTGGGCGGCGCAGGCTGGAACGCACGACCTTTACACGGTCCATCGTCATAGCTCCCTAGTGGCGTCCGAGCAGGATAGCCGCGACTCATACGGCGTGCGCCCCGGTTAATCGAACCCGCCCACGAGGGTATTGGCGCCATTGCCCAAAGAAACCGCCCCACAGGCAAACTATGCTCTTAACGCATTTTCTGATAGATTAAATGCATTAAACACATAACATCAATTCCCATGAGGTCGTACAACAGCGTCGGGGAACTTGTCAGGATGGCGCGTAACGGCCGCAGTCAGAAGGATTTTGCTGCGTTGCTCGGTGTCAGACAGTCATCGATCAGCCGCTACGAGAGTGGGTCCGCGAGCCCGCCCGTTGAGGTAATTGAGCAATGCATGCGCCTGGTGCATACGGTGGAGGCTGACCGTTCGCCTACGGCGGAAGAGCTGGCTCAACGCGTCCGTACCGCCCTTGCCGATCCCTCACACGCCGAAGCACGCTTGGCCTTAGCCAAGCTGGTTGACGCTTTCGAATCCGAGCACACCCGATCCCGTGGCGTAGATGCCACGCGCCGATGAAAGGAGCCGCCATGGCAACCCAATCAACAATCGAATGGACAGAGCAAACCTGGAACCCTTCCACGGGATGCACCAAGGTTTCGCCGGGGTGTAAGAACTGCTACGCGGAAGTCATGGCGCGGCGGTTGCATGCGATGGGCGCTCCCGGTTACGAGAACGAGTTCAAGCTCACCCTGCACGAGAACCGGCTGCGGCAGCCTCTGCTTCGCAAGAAGCCCACCATCTACTTCGTGAACAGCATGAGCGATCTGTTCCACGAGGATGTGACCGACGCCTTCCTCGATCAGGTCTTCGCGGTAATCGACGCCACCCCGCATCACACCTATCAGATCCTGACGAAACGGGCCGAGCGCCTTCCAGAGTATTTTTCACGCCGCGCCTGCCCGCGCAACGTCTGGTTGGGGGTGTCGGTAGAGGATAAGAAATACGGCGTGCCCCGGATCGATCACCTACGCAAGGTGGATGCGCACATCCGATTCCTGTCGGTTGAGCCCTTGCTCGAGGACATTGGCGAGGTCGACCTCCGCGACATTCACTGGGTCATCGTCGGCGGTGAATCAGGCTCCAAGGCGCGACCGATGCGGGAGGAGTGGGTTGCCAGCGTGCAGGTGCAAGCTGAAATGGCCGGAGCCGCGTTCTTCTTCAAACAGTGGGGAGGCTGGGGTGCCGATGGCGTGAAACGGCACAAGAAAGCCAATGGACGCCTCTTCCAAGGACGAACGTGGGACAACTACCCCCAGTCGGCGGAGCTATCGCTATAGCGTATCCAGGATGTCTTTTGCGATCCGTGTGGCGAGGCCATGCGCAGCGGGCCGCGGGTTTGAAGCAGCGAAGTAAAGCGCGAACAGGGGGGCACCTCCCTGGCTCTTCGCGTCCCGGCCTTGATACAACACCTTCGGTGACGTCACAGCCGGAAACAGCTTCTTCAAGCGTTCGGACACGAAATCCAGCATCTCGCGATGATCTACATGCCGTTCGTCACCGCTATCTCCGCCGAAGAGATCGGTCTGACGTTTCTTGTCGTAGAAGGCTTCACGCCACTCATCTGTACCTAACAATCGAGTGAGAGAGGCCTCCTTGTCGGCATCCAGCGCCCCCGCGTCTTTGGCGGCTTGACGGTACAACCCCGCATACGGGAACAGGTACCAAACGTCGATAGCACCCGTCTTGGCGATCGCCTCCAGAGTGGTCCATTCGACGTGCATGCCGAACGGATCAAGAAAGAGCACGGCCCGCTCGTTGCGCCATTGATACCGACCGCATAGTGTCCTGAGCGCCGCATTTGCATCGCCCTGAATCAGCTCGACGGTCTTGCCCGGGTGCTCATCTTTCAATGCCCGCAGCGCTTCCAGCTTCCTTGTCCGAAGCTCAATGAAGCAGAACTCGTGAAATGCTGGAGCTATCCCGAGCGCTCGGCGTGCAGAGCCATCAATGCTCCTAGTTTCGCCATCGATCTTGATTTCGCACCGGCCTGTTCCAGCGAAAGCGTCGATGTAGATTCGCTTGAAGTTCTGACGACTGAGCGCTGTATTGAACGCCACCAGATATTTCTCCAACGCCTCCAGCTTGATGCAAGTCCAGATGCCGCCGAACAAATGCTGATCGTCGGGCCCACTATCAACCCCCAGAACGTCATCGCTCAGACAAGATTGGATCTCCATCACTGTCCTTACCTATTGGAAACCAAACCATGATATCCGCATGAAACGGGAACGACGTAATGCTGTATAAAAACACAGCCCTCTATTAGGCAACCCTCTGCAGATCCGTTGGCTTTCTCGACCAGTCCCCAAAGCTGAACCGCTCCCCAGCCTCGCTCAGCAACGTGGCAAGCCAGATGCGGGATTGATCGGCGCGCAGCACGCCCCGCTCGACCTGTCGTGCGAACCAGGCGGACATCTCGTCTGGTGCATGCACGATGCTGCCGGCCCAGCGCTTGCCGTCCGCACCCCACACCAGAATCACCAGATCGGCACGAGGATGCGGCTGCCCCTCGTCGCAGCGAACGAAGCGCACCACCATTCCGCAGTGGTGAGTGCCTTCATTGGTGCTCGGATCGAACGTCCAGTTCTTATGGAGTCGGTAGTGTCGTGACATGGCGTATGCCTCCTGGATGACCAACGCTACCACCGTCAACGTCAGGATCTACCCGTGCCTGAATGGGCAATGACATCCGACTGTGAAATCCGTCGGTAGTTAGGTCACCCCACGAAGAAAAGCTCCATCCAATGCGGGTCAGCGGCGCACCTGAATCACGCGTGGTGGAAGCTGCGGTCGTCGTGCCATGCTTTCAACAGCCGCGGCAGCTCCTTGTTCACGCGCGCAACCATCGGCTTCAAGCGCCGACAGATGAACAGCTGCCGGCACTCCGTGAGCACCAGGTACGTGAACTGGATGGACGCCATTGCGAACAGGGCGCAGGTTGGAAACACCAGCTCGCCCAAAGTGATGGCAGCGACCAAGCACCAGAGTGTGGTCAGCCAAAGCGCCGTGGATCCGGCGATGATCCACGCTGCATTCTCGTGCGGATAGACGAAGAGCCTTTCGTCATGAAAATGAAGCTCGTCGCCCCAGACGCCACGGACTTCCTGCAGGCTTATGTCCTCTTCAAGCAACTGCATGAGCGCCAGACGCGCGGCCGGGCTGGCCTCGATGCCCGTCATCTTCTTGAACAGCTCGCCGTCTAGCAGGCTCTCCGACACGTGCTCACCTGCGCGCCCGAAGGTGGCCGAGCCGTTGACCACCACTCCCACATCACGCGCTTGAGTGCGTGCGCCGATCGATACCACGTTGTCGCCTCCAATTGCCTTTGTCATCTTGGAGCATCCTATCGACAACACGGAGAGCGAATTTGACGATTCGCCACATTGCGTGATTTGCTTGCCCCCGTACGAAAGGGCATGCCGCCAAGGTGGCGATCCATGCAACTGGGAGGTAACTAGTCGGTGCCTGTCGAGGGCAAGTTAGCCGCGGCATCTGAAGGTTGGCCTGCACTTGGAGACGGATTGGCTGTCCCGACCCGCCAGATCGACTCAGTCTGATGATCCATCACCTGCACCGGCGGCATCAGTGGCTGGTGCTCCAGCATCATGATCTGCCACAGCATCGTAAATGCGGCGGCGAAGAAAATCGCAACACCCAAGAGCCACATCACCTTCATGGCCGCACCTGGACTGCAACGAGCAAATGCCAAAGAACTTCGCCCTGAAAGGGCTCGTGCTCGTGATGCTGTACCGGTGGGAATGCCGCATCACGGTGGGCGGCAATTTCTGTGCCGCAGTTGGAACACCGGTAGATGCCAGTGTGCGGAACTGTCTGCCCAGGATGGTGAAGCGCGTCGTACTTGTCATCCGTCGCGCGCTGCAGGAATCTGCCGTGCTTGTACTCTGCCATTGCCCTGAACCCAACATGTATCCAGCGCTCAGTGTGCGCGTCGCTATTCGCGCGACATGTGAACGATCACTCACATGACGGGGCACTAGGGCCAGACCAAAGGGCAGCGTTACGCACTCACTTGAGTCGCTCCACGCGAACAGCTCGGGGCATTCCCTCTACCAGCATTCTGTGACCACCGTCGTTAGTGATGGTCACTTTCGGCATGTACGCATAGTGATAGTGGTACCAGTACTCGACCTGCTGCCAGACTTGACCATCTACTAGCTGAACCACGGTATCGCCTTCCCAACCATTGAACGCTCCATCGACCTGTGAGCGGATCATTGTTCTCCCCCCTCGTTCTTCAACCTACACTGTCCACGCCAGAAACTTCTACCGCCCTCCGCGCCGCCACTCGCCAAGGCGATATCGGCCTAGGGTCGACCCATAGCCCTGCACGCTGTTCACGAGCCCGCTGCTCCAACTTCGCGATAGAAGGGTCGGTGAGGTACTTCGTGAATGCCCATGCCATACCCGCCCGAATTTGCTCGGCATTTGCGTCGACTCCGGCGCAATGAACACGCGCGATGGTGCGGCCCCAGCGATCGCGATCCTCCTCGACGACACTGGCCTGCTTCCCGAAGCAGATCGATGACAGCGATTCCTTGCTCCGCTGGCCGAAGGGTTGTCCCTTCTCCGGTGCGTCGATCTCGGCGAGGCGCACTTTCACTCGAACGTTGCCCGGGCAGAGCGCCGTCAGCGTGTCACCATCGGCGATTGCAACCGCCTTGCATACCGCCGGCTCAGCGTAGACAAGGCCTGTCGCAAAAGAAGTTGCAACCGCCAGCAAAACTGGACGGAGCATCATCCTCTGACTCGGCCCTCGGGGCCACGACGATGGTTAGCCAAAAGCACGCGCTGCGTACAGCTTCGCATGTGAAGGTGCTTTGAGCAGATCGATCGGCAAGCCCTTCAGCAGCGAGAATTCCTCTATCAAAGGCTTGAACTTCTCTCGGCCATACTCGGACAAGCCGTTGTAGAAGAGCAGGGAAAGTTCATGGCTGGAGAGTTGGGCGCGGACGAAGGTCACGTATCGCTGCTGGTCGACGCCTTCACTTCCTTTGACGAATTTGACGATGTGGTACAGATGCCGAAAGTAATGCCCGATTGCCCATTGGTAGGCACTGTGAAACTCAGCGTAGTCACGCGCGATCCATTCAAGAGCCTCGGCTTTTGAAGCTTCGCCGATCTCGCTCTCATGAGTTAGATAACCGTCGTAAAACTCCCTGCGCAGGCGCAAGAACGCGCGCCGAGATGTGGAATCCGGACTACCGGCTATGCCTCCGAGCACTAGTCCATCGACGATTTGCCCATGCACCTTCACAAGTTCGAAAAACGTGTTCTCAAAGCGCTGAAGTGTGAGCGTTGCGTTCTGCTCAGCCATTTCGGCTTTCTGCCCTTGCAACTCCACTCTCGTGAGGCTGAGTTCCTCGCGCTGCAGCGCTAGCTCGGTGCGTTGCATCCACACCGTGTAGACCAAGGCCGCGAAGGCAAGGCCGCTGAAAAGCGAGTTCACCGCTCCGAACATGTCACCGAAGGTGCCCCGGTGCTCCGTGTCGGGGTAAAGAAGCCAGCCAGACCCCGCCCACACGGCAATGACAACGATTGCCGCCAGGAGAAGCATCCAAGGGCTCGGCGCGTTCTTTTTCTCATTCGTCATCAATCCCCCCCTTTTTTCCCCGCCGCGGCTATTTCTGAGCGCTCACCGCTTCTTCTTAGGTGCCTTCCCACCTACGGTGAAGTCACCGAACGTGGCGCTTCCATGCACGACGTTCCCGACGTTCCCCTCGATAGTCGTATGTGAAGTTGCACCGGTGAGCAGCGCCGCGAGCGCCGCGCGGCGCACGGGTTCAGATGCGTCGCGGTACGCCTTAAGCACTGCGGCCTCGTCGTCGGCAATCGCACCGACGGCGCGTTGCCCTGTGACGATATAGAGGATGTCGGCACCCTGCTGTGCAAAAGCGGCAAGGTAGTCAGCACCGGGCGTGCTCGTACCGCTCTCATAGCGGCGCTGAACCTGGGGCGATGTCCCTGCCTCGTCTTGGTTCAGCCCCAGCTTCTTGCGCTCCTCTCGCAGCCGATCCCCGATCAGCTCTCTTTCGTTCATTTATCATTGACGATAGAACGTTTTCGTTCTATCTTGCATGTGTGTCCTAGTGAAACACATCGTACCCCATGCCCAATCCCGACAAGTCCTCCAAGAAGCAGCCGTCATCGCTGCGCAGCTACGCACCGAAGGGCGGTAGCCGCATCAACCTGTCGTTGTTGCCCGTGGAGCGCGCCGACCTCGAGCGCGTAGCTGCCGCTGACGGCCGCTCCCTGAGTGCCATGGCCCGCGTGCTGGTGCTGCGTGCGATGTCTGCGCAGCCCGTCACGGCATCCGCAGACGCAGAGTGAAGGAAAGCGCGATGCCCAACACCATGCGATTCAAACCGGCCCATATGACACCGGCAGATGCCTTCTTCCACACGGTGCACGACTACCCCGGCGGTGCCGTGTCGCTGGCCCCGCGAATGGGCTTGAGCGCTGGCGTCCTGCGCAACAAGGCCAACCGCAACTGCAGCACCAACCATGTGCTGCTGGAAGATGCGGACCGTGCCATGGCGCTGACGGGTGACTTCCGCGTGCTGCATGCCCTGGCGATGGCACACGGGCATGTGTGCCTGAAACTGGACACCGACGTGCCGGCTAGCGACCTCGCGGTGCTGGATCTGGTGACCGAGGTGTGGGCGGCCAACGGCGATGTCGGCTGCGCCGTGCGCACCACGCTGGCGGACAACCGGGTGGACATGCGCGAAGTGCGGGAAGTACGCGCAGCGATCTACCGGCAGATCCAGGTGCTGCAGATGATGCTGGGCCGCCTGGAAGACATGGCCGAGCCCGAGCGCCGCCCGGCAGCGAACGAGGCTGTGTGATGTTCGAACGCTTCGACGTGCCCTGCCCGTTGTGCGGTGACCGCATGTGCACGCGCACCTCTCGCCAGGTGACGGATCTCGCACGAGAGCTTTACCTCGTGTGCCGCAACCCGGCGCACGGCGCGCTGGAATTGAAGACCTACGCGATGGTGGTGGCAGACCTGCACGACGGGAAGTACGACGGCCTGCACCTGCCGCAGAGCCTGCGCAAGCAGGCGCTGGCACCAGTGACGCGCCCGCATCGCGCGCAGCTGGGTTTGCCGAATGTCGAAACCCTACCCGCCCACGTGACCGCACCACTCGGCGCCGGTGAGTACCCCTGCCCTTGTTGCAACCGTGCCATGAAGGTGGTGGCCGCCAATCAGCGCAGCAAGCTGGTGCGCGAGCTGTACATGGTGTGCTTCAGCCCCATGTGTCCCGGCAAGTTCATGCTGGAGCTGGAGCACGTGCTGCTGCTGCGCGGTGACGCATCCCTTCTCCCCGAACTGCCGCGCTTCGTGCGCCGGCAAGCGCTCGCACCGGTGGCCGACCACCGTCAGTACCAGTTGCCCGGCCTCGGGCCACCCGCTGCCGCGTCTGCTGCGGCGATGACCTAGCCCCTTACCCCTCCCCAGCCACACCCCTGACATGCCTGCTCCGCAGGCGTGCGGGACTTTTCACGCCTACGAAAGGAAGTACCGATGAGCCAACCCGACCAACTGGATGCACTGACGATCATCGACCACGCGAAGGCCGTCGTCGTAGCCGCCCGCGCCGTGCTTACGATGGCCGACGACGGCACGCTCTTCCACCACGATACGGACGAAGCGCGCGAGGCATCGGCAGCCGCGTTCGATGAGCTCGAACTGAAAGCCGACACCCTCGAAACGTCGCTGGCGAAGGCAGGTGCGGCATGACCACGATGGATCTCGCCAACGCCGCGCTGGAGTGCCTGGGCGGCCTATTCATCCTGAACCATTGCCGCGTGCTGTGGATGCAGCAGTCCGTGCGTGGCGTGTCCGCCATCTCCATCGCGTTCTTCAGCGCGTGGGGCGTGTGGAACCTCTTCTATTACCCCGCGCTTGACCAGTTCTTCAGCTTCGCCGCGAGCCTGCTGGTCGTGCTGGCGAACGCGATCTACCTGGTGCTGATCGTCCTGATCCGCCGGCGTGAGTCCAAGGCGGTCCTGTACTCGCGCCGCCTGGGGCCGGACGGCCTGTGGCGCTGGCGCCTCTGATCGGCGTACGCCCTGCCCTGCAGCCCCCTCCCGCATCTCCACACCGAGCACGATGAACCGCGAACTTCTGATCGAGATCACCCAGCGCCTCGAGAACGACTATCGGGCGAAGCTGAAGACCACCAGCACCGGCACCTGGCTGCGCCAGATCGAGTGCCCAAGCTGCGGCAAGCGCGAGGCCTACACCAGCGCGGAGCACCCTTGGGTGATCCGCTGTGGCCGGGCCAGCAAGTGCGGCGCAGAGCACCACGTGAAGGATCTGTTCTCGGATCTCTTCGACAACTGGAGTGCGCGCCACCCGGTGACCGCCGAGAACCCGAATGCAGCAGCCGACGCGTACATGGTGACCGGACGCGGCTTCGAGCTCGGCAAGGTGAAGGGCTGGTACAGCCAGGAGAGCTACTTCAACCACGACCTGCAGGAAGGCAGCGCGACGGTTCGTTTCGCCCTGGGCGCCGACATCTACTGGGAACGGATCATCGACCGGCCGTGGCGCTTCGGTAAGCGCAAGGCGAACTTCAAGGGCAGCTACCAGGGAATGTGGTGGCAACCGCCGAGCGTGCGGTACTCCGACCTGAAGCGGCTGTGGCTGGTGGAAGGCATCTTCGACGCGATCGCGATGGTGCACCACGACCATGCTGCGGTGTCGCTGATGAGCTGCAACAACTATCCGGAACACGCACTGAAGGGCCTGCTGGCGCAGTGCGGTGAGGATGACCGTCCTCAGCTGGTGTTCGCACTCGATGGCGACGGCGCCGGGGCGCGATTCACTCGACAGTGGGTGGAGCGCGCACGGAAGGAAGGCTGGAACGCGATCGCGGCGCAGATCCCACCGTCGGGCCGCAAGAAGCAGGACTGGAACGAGCTGCACCAGCACGACCGGCTGAACGAGCACGCCATCGACGAGGCGCTGTACCACGGCGCCCTGCTGATGGCGGACACGGCCGGCGAGAAGGCGAACCTGATCTACAGCCACACGGGGCGCAGCAGCTTCTACTTCCGCTTCGACAACCGGACGTTCTGGTGGAAGTTGAACATCGAGAAGTTCAACGAGGAGATGCAGGCGCTGGAGAGCGACGAGCACTGCAAGCTGAGCAAGGAGGAGATGCGCGACGAGGCGCTGCGCGGATCCGGCGCGGTGAAGCAGATCGGCAACTTCTGGCCGCAGATCCTCTACTACCAGGCCCAGGCCATCACCGACGATGCCTGGTACTACATCCGCATCGATTTTCCGCACGACGGCCCGGCGATGAAGAGCACCTTCACCGCCAGCCAGTTGAGCAGCTCGGCAGAGTTCAAGAAGCGCGTGCTGCACATGGCACCTGGCGCGATGTTCAGCGGCAACAGTGCACAGCTCGACGCGATCATCGAGACGCAGAGCTTCAACATCAAGGTGGTGGAGACGGTCGATTTCGTCGGCTACAGCAAGGACCACAAGGCGTGGATCTTCAACGACGTGGCCGTGCATCAGGGGAAGCTGGCCCACCTGAACGAGGAAGACTTCTTCGATCTCGGCAAGTTGTCGGTCAAGACCCTGTCGCAGAGCGTCGGCCTGAAGCTGAATTCAGACGACAAGGAGTTCGACACCACGTGGGTGGACCTCGTGTGGCAGGCGTTCGGTGCCAAGGGAATCGTGGCACTGGCCTTCTGGTTCGGCAGCCTGTACGCGGAGCAGATCCGCGCGGCGCAGGACAGCTTTCCCTTCCTCGAGGTGGTGGGTGAGCCCGGCGCCGGCAAGACGACGCTGATCGAGTTCCTGTGGAAGCTGTGCGGCCGGCAGGACTACGAGGGCTTCGACCCGAGCAAGTCCACGCTGGCGGCCCGTGCGCGCAACTTCGCCCAGGTGGCGAATCTGCCGGTGGTGCTGATCGAAGGCGACCGCGAGGACGACGCCAAGAAAGGTGGCTTCGACTGGAGTGAGTTGAAGACGGCCTACAACGGCCGCAGCACTCGCAGCCGCGGCATGAAGAACGGCGGCAACGAGACACACGAGCCACCGTTCCGCGCGGCCATCGTCATCAGCCAGAACGCCCCCGTCGTGGCCGAAGAGGCCGTGTTGTCGCGGATCGTACATCTGCACTTCACGAAGGCGCAGCACAGCCTCGAGGGCCGCGCCACGGCCGACAAGCTGGCACGCATGGACATGCAGAAGGTGTCCGGCTTCATGCTGCGCGCCTGCCAGAAGGAGGCCGAGGTAATGGCCTGCCTGAAGGAGCGCTACCCGGCCTACGACCGTGCGCTGCAGAACCAGGGGCAGATCCGCATCCAGCGGGTGATCAAGAACCACGCGCAGCTGATGGCGCTGGTGGACGCGCTGGGTTTGGTGGTGCCCCTCACGAAGGAGCAGCGAGATTTAGCCGTGGTGCGCCTGCAGGAGATGGCGGTCGAGCGCCAGGAGGCGCTGAACGACGATCACACGCTGGTGAAGGAGTTCTGGGACCTCTACGAGTTCATCGAAGGTGAGCGCGGCTCGGAAGACACGCCGATCCTGAACCACGCGCACGGCACGTCCGAAGTCGCGATCAACCTGAACCACTTCGAAGCGGTGTGCGCCGACCGCCGCCTGAAGTTTCCCGCCATCTCCGACCTGCGCCGCGTGTTGCGTACCAGCCGCGCCCGCAAGTTCGTCGACGTGAAGCCCGTGCGCTCCGCGATCCACAAGTCATGGAACGCCGGCCGCTCCAACAACACCCCCGCCAAGCCCGACACCGTGAAGTGCTGGGTCTTCGGCTCCTGACGCCATCGAGGACGACGCCATGCCACAGCCCCTGCCCGGCCTGACCGCTACGCATGCCTGCATGCCCGATGCGCCCACCACCGACGAGCTGGTGAAGGCCATCGCCGACGCTGAGCGCCGGCTGACCTCGACAGCACGCGACGAGCGCGACATCACGGTGGTGAAGCGCCTTCGCGGCCTGCTGCGCCGCGCCGACCCGGACGGCCTCGGCCGCCGCTTCACGGGGGTTTGAGATGGAGGCTACCGAGGAAATGCGCACGCAGATGAAGCACCACCTGCGCTACCTGCAGCGCGTCCAGCACTGGACGCCTGATGAATGCCGCGACCTGGTCAGCGAGTACCACGTCGCGATGGAAACCGACGAAGGCTTCGCCGCAATCGAAGCCCACCTTGCCAGCGTGACGTCGCGCGAAGTGGCGCTGCTGGCCGCAACCGGGGACGCGTAGTCCCCTTACCTACGGAGTCTTCGATGCGCGCATCTGCGCACCTCCATGTTTCGTTCGGGGCCATGACACCCGGCTTCATGCGCCAACGACGAAATAGCGACTTTGCTTCCGAGCTGGGCATGGCGACAATCAGCCATGGGACGCTCCCCTTGCCATGCGAGCTGGATCACCGCCGATGACGAGAATGTCCAAAGAGAAACTGCAGGAGATCACCGGCCTGCAGTACGGCAAAGCGCAGGCGCGCTGGTTTCGTGAGTACCTGGGTGCAGAAGTGCCATGCGACCGCCAGGGGCCGATCCTGACCGAGCAGACCTACGAATCCCTGGTGGCCCGCGCGAACGGCTTGGCGAACGCACCACAACCTCCTCCACGACCTGCCATACGACCACGCCAGCCGCGATGAATCGTCGCCGTTCCACCAACCGGACCCTGACGGGGTCGCGGATCTACCTACGCCGGGGCAAGTACCAGTACTTCGCCCCGGAAGCTTTTATGAACCCGGCAAGCGGTCGTGTGACGCGCTGGCACATCCTCTGCACGGAGGCAGAGGGCGAGCTGGTCGCCCGCAACAAGCTGGACGAGATGCTGGGCCGGGTACGTGGCGTGAATGGTGCCGGCGACTTCGGGATCTGGTTCGGCAAGTGGAAAGCGAAGGTGCTCGCCGATCGCGCCGCCCGCGGCCCGAAGGATCCTGCCCGCGCCGCGGTGTGGGCCACCGGCACCAAAGCCGTGGCGAGCCAGCTGGGTGTGGTCGTGAACGGTTTCGCGGACTTCAACCTGGTGGAGATCCAGCCGCCCGACGTCGCGCAGTTCGTCGACCAGTGGGAAGGTAGACGCAGCGCCCAGTCGTACCTGACTTACCTGAACCAGTTCTTCGTTTGGTGCGTGCGCAAGGGCCTGATGCTGGCGAACCCGGCACGCGACATCAAAGTGCAGAAGGCGGAAACGAAGAAGATCCTGATGACGGCCGAGCAGTATCTGGCGATCCAGGTCGGCGCCCGCACCGATCTGCAGGGCCGCCCTACCCGATCAGGCGAGATGCTCTGCTGCTACATGGACCTGCTGTACCTGCTCTACCAGCGCGGCACCGACGTACGTTTGCTCAAGTGGAACGAAGTGAACGGCCACACCCTACCGGTGAAGCCCACGAAGACCGAGCGCAGCAGCGGCATCATGGTGGCTCTACCGATCACCGACGAGATCCGCGGCGTGCTGGCCAGGGCGAAGGCGGCGGCGAAGGTGGCGAGTATCTACGTGATCGCCAACACCGAAGGCCAGCCCTACACAGCCCACGGCATTGGAAGCCTGTTCGAGGACGCGTGCGATCGAGCGGGCGTCAGCGGCGTGACGCTGAAGAGTATCCGCACCATGGCGGCCACCGCAGCCAAGCGGGCAGGCTACAGCGTCGAACAACTCCAAGTAGCCTTGGCCCACACGGACAAAGCCACAACTTTGGAGTACGTGCTCGAGCAAGAGGCGCCTGTCAGCGAGGTCGTACTGACACTTCCGACCCCAAGGCTAGCTTGACACCTACCCTTCCATCTTTGCTTCGAGAGGAAGCGTGGCCCTAATCGTCGCCTTCAGATCCTCCGCGAAATCAGGTCGAGACACGCCCCACATCACCGTAAGGTGATGGTTTGTGTCGAAATGCGTGCCTTGCTCGACGAAGGCGTCGTGATTACAAATGTAGATCACGGGCTTGCCAAGCCCTTCAGCGAAACCGGCCTCCCAATAGGCTCCGTTGTTGCTATGCGTGAGGTCCGCAATGAGAAAGCGAGCTCGCCGGATTTCGACGCGAAGCCGATCATCGATCAAACCGGCTCTCGGAACATCAGTCAGCACGCGCAGCTCGAAACCTGTGTCTGCCACTGCGCCCCGGATCACATCGGACACTAAAGCATCAAGCTCTCGCACTCCGAACTTCATAGCCATGAAGGCGGTCATCGACTGAACGGACGCGTTCTTCAGCTCCTGGAAGCGAGTCCATCCCTTGAACTTCATCTGGATAGCCATCGCAGCAAACACATCGGTGGGATTGGTGGTATTTGCCTCCACGAATCCTTCGTCTAGCAGATGTGTGAGAACGTACCTGACCCCTGCAACAGACTCAGCCCCGATTATGGCCTGTAACTCTTCATTTGACGGCGTTACAACGGAGTCAGGGGACGCTGCCGCATTGCCCAACCACAGAAGCAGGTTGTCTGCTTGTTCGGATGGCCCCGGAAGTGTCTCTAACTGAACTATCCGATCAATGTCATCCGACTTTATCCGCGGAAGCGTTTGAGACTGGCATAGCTTTCGAACCGCATAGCTGAGCAGCGCGCGTCGGCGTCTGGGCACTGCACCAGCCAGCATCGCCTGGGCTGTACCACTGATCATGAACTCACCGCAACGTCCGCAATTTATGCGGGCAAAATCTCCGATTGAGTACTCATGGCCAAGACCTTCAACGGCCCCAAGTCCGCAAAACGGACAGTTTCGCGATTGCTTCATGCGGCTGCACCACAAAAAGAAGGTGGCACGAATATTAGCCAAACGGCTAACAAAAAAGCAAAAAGCCACTCCTAGGAGTGGCTTATGTACTTGATTTCATTGGTCGGGGCGGCGGGATTCGAACTCGCGACCCCTTGCACCCCATGCAAGTGCGCTACCAGGCTGCGCTACGCCCCGACACGGCCAGCATAATAGCAGAGAGCATGCTGCCCTGCCAGAAAATACGGGCTTTTTTGTTTGGCCCAATCAGGCGCGCAAGGCATCGAGTAGTGCCTGCAGTTCCGCACGCACTTCGCTGATGGAAGCCCGGCTGCGGCGGACTTCGTCCACCACTTCGCGGTTCAGTTCGGCAAGGTCTTCGAGCTTGTTGCGAGCGCCGCTGATGGTGAATCCATCGCGATACAGCAGGTCGCGGATGCGACGCACGAGGAGTACTTCATGGTGCTGGTAGTAGCGGCGGTTACCGCGCCGCTTCACCGGCTTGAGCTGGGTGAACTCCTGCTCCCAGTAGCGCAGCACATGCGGCTTCACGCCACACAACTCGCTCACCTCACCGATGGTGAAGTAGCGCTTGGCAGGAATGGGAGGAAGCGCGATCGGCTCAGGACTGCTTTGCATCACTCAGCTGTTCGACGGCTGATTTGAGTTTCTGGCTGGCATGGAAGGTCACGACACGGCGCGCGGTGATCGGGATCTCTTCCCCGGTCTTCGGATTGCGCCCCGGTCGTTGCGGCTTTTCACGCAGTTGGAAGTTGCCGAAGCCGGAAAGTTTCACTTCTTCGCCGCGCTCCAGCGCGTTGCGGATTTCTTCGAAGAAGCCTTCCACCATGTCTTTGGCTTCACGCTTGTTGAGACCGACCTTTTCGAACAGCAGGTCGGCCAGCTCGGCCTTGGTCAGCGTCATCATTCTCTTTTTCTCACGCACGCAGGTGGGCGCCGAACAACTCGGCCGCACGCGCCACCAGACCTCCCACCACGGAATCCGCCTCGGCGTCCTCCAGGGTGCGGTCAGTATGCTGAAGCACTATACGCAGTGCAACACTCTTGAAACCGGGCTCGATTCCCTTGCCCGAGTAGACATCGAAGACCTCGACAGACCGCAGTACAGCGTCCGTTCCGGCCCTCAGCCCCGCCAGCATTTCCCCCACGGAACGCCCGGCATCCACCACCAGCGCGATGTCCCGCTCGACAGCCGGGAAGCGCGCAATCTCCCTGAATTGGGGGAAGCGTAGCGACAGGGCTTCACCCAGTTCAAGCTCGAACACGACGGGTGGCGTGACCAATTCGTACTTTTGCACAAGCGCCGGATGCAGCTCGCCCAGCACGCCAATGGCTTTGCCGTCACGCAGCACTTCGGCACAGCGGCCGGGATGCAGCGCCGGATGAACGGCAGCCCGGCAGTCGACGTCGCCGCCGAGCAGGACTTCGAGATCAGCCTTCACATCGTAGAAATCGACCTTGCGTGCCGGCACGCCCCACTGTTCGCGGCTTGAACCACCCCAGGCCAGGGCCGCCACGCGTTGCGGCTGGCGGTAACCTGCGACCGGCTCGGAAGCATCGCCGCCCAGGAAGCAGCGACCGATCTCGAACAGGCGCACGCGTGTTGCGCGATGGCGGATGTTGGACGCCAGCGCGCCAACCAGCCCACCGATCAGGCTGGAACGCATCACGCTCATCTGGCTGGCGATCGGGTTGGCCAGTTTGATCGGCGCCGCATTGCCGGCGAAGTCCCGTTCCCAGGCTTCTTCCACGAAGGCGTAGCTGATGACTTCCTGATAGTCGCGCCCCGCCAACAAGTGGCGCAGCGCGGTGACCGGGCGCTTACGCTCCACGGTCGGCAGCATGGTGATCGGCCCTTGCGGTGGCAGGGCCGGGATGTTGTCGTAGCCCACGACGCGCGCGATCTCTTCGATCAGATCTTCCTCGATCGCGATATCGAAGCGGTAGCTCGGCGCCACGACCTGCCAGACGTCACCGTCGGCACTTACCTGAAGAGCAAGCCGCTCGAAAGCGGAACGCATGTCCGCATCGGTGACCGCCACGCCCAGCACCCGACGCGCGCGCTCAGGGCGGAAACGTACCGGCTGGTTCTTAGGCAGCTGAGCCGCATCGACGGCTTCGACAACCGGGCCGGCTTCACCGCCACAGATTTCGAGAATGAGCGCCGTCGCGCGCTCGATGGCACGCGCTGCAAGCTCGGGATCCACACCGCGCTCGAAACGGTGCGAAGCATCGGAAGAGAAATTCAGCGCACGTGCGCGACCGACAATCCAGTCAGGCTGGAAGAATGCACTCTCCAGGAAGATGTTGCGCGTCTCACCGGCCTGCACGCCGCTATCAGCACCGCCCATCACACCAGCGAGTGCCAGCGCGCGTGCCTCGTCAGCGATCAGCAGCATGTTCGCGGCGGGTTCGATGTCCTGGCCATTCAGCAGCGTCAGGCACTCACCCTGCTTCGGCAGGCGAACGTGAATCGCGCCCTGCAGTTTGTCGTCGTCAAACGCATGCAGCGGCTGACCAAGCTCCAGCATCACGTAGTTGGTGACGTCGACGGCGATGCTGATGGAACGGACACCGCAGCGCTCGAGGCGCTGGCGCATCCAGTCCGGCGTGGGCGCTGCGGTATCCACATTGCGGAGCACGCGACCGAAATAGCGCGGGCAGGCTTGCGGGGCGTCCAGCACGACGGCGCGGCGTACATCGGCGGTTGCAGGCACAGCTGTAATCTGCGGCAACTGCAGCGGGGCATCGGTCAGCGCCGACAACTCGCGCGCGATGCCAGCGAGACTCAGGCAGTCAGGGCGGTTCGGCGTCAGCTTGATGACGATGGAGTTGTCATCAAGTGCCAGATACTGGCGGATGTCCTGACCGACCGGCGCGTCGGCCGGCAATACCAGCAGGCCATCGTGCGCTTGCGTCATGCCCAGCTCGTCGGCCGAGCACATCATGCCGAAGGACTCCACGCCACGCAGCTTTGCGGGCTTGATCTCGAAGCCCGGAAGCTTCGCGCCGACGATGGCGCAAGGCGCCTTCATGCCGACTTCCACATTGGGGGCGCCGCACACGATCTGCAGCGGCGCGCCCTGCCCTGCATCCACCGTGCACACGCGCAGGCGGTCGGCATTGGGATGCTTCTCGAAGGCGACGATCTGCGCCACAACGACGCCCGTAAATGCCGGTGCGGCGGCGTGGACTTCTTCCACTTCCAGCCCGGCCATGGTCAGCAAGTGACACAGGGCGGCGCTGTCGAGCGAGGGATTGCAGAGCGAGCGCAACCAGTTTTCAGAGAACTGCATGGTGTTCGCGTGGCCTAGGAATCTTGGTCGTTATTTGGTCGTTATTCAGTCGTTGAACTGGCGCAGGAAACGCACGTCGTTGTCGAAGAACAGACGCAGGTCATTCACGCCATAACGCAGCATGGTGAGGCGGTCCAGGCCCATGCCGAAGGCGAAGCCGGTGTAACGGTCAGCGTCGATGCCACCATTGGCCAGCACCTTGGGATGGACCATGCCGCAGCCTGCGATCTCCAGCCAGCGGCCTTTGTTGGGGCCGCTCATGAAGGCGAAATCGATCTCGGCGCTCGGCTCGGTAAACGGAAAAAAGGACGGGCGGAAACGCACCTGCATTTCGTCCGTCTCGAAGAAGCGCTGCAGGAAGTCGATCACCACGCCCTTGAGACCCGCAAAGCTGATCTGCTCGCCGATCCACAGGCCTTCGACCTGATGGAACATCGGCGAGTGGGTAGCGTCGGAATCGACACGGTACACACGGCCCGGCGCGATGATCCGCAGCTCGGGCATGTCACCGCCCTGGTACTTCGCCGCATGCGTCTGCATCGTGCGGATCTGGACCGGGCTGGTGTGGGTGCGCAACAACACTTCGCTTGCACCTTCCAGATAGAAGGTGTCGTGCATGGAGCGCGCAGGATGGTTGTCCGGCGTGTTCAATGCAGTGAAGTTATGCCAGTCCGTCTCGATCTCGGGGCCGTCCGCCACTTCGAAACCGATCGAGCGGAACAGCGTTTCCACGCGCTCCAGCGTGCGGTTGACCGGGTGGATGCCGCCCTGGCGCAGGCCGCGCCCCGGCAGGGTCACATCCAGCGCCTCCGCGGCCAACTGGGCCTGCAGCTGCGCATTGCGCAGGGCATCGCGGCGGGATTCGAGGGCGGTTTCGATGGCGGTCTTGGCGCGATTGATCTCGGCACCCGCAGCCCGCCGCGCATCGGCGTCCAGCTTGCCCAAGCCTTTGAGCAACTCGGTAACGCTACCGCTCTTGCCCAAGAAGCGTGCTTTCGCCTGCTCCAGTGCGTTGGCGTCTGGCGCAGCTGAGAAAGCCGTCTGCGCCTCGGTAATCAATTGATCCAGTTGGTCCACGAACGATCCTGCAGGGGAGTTCTGTACAGCTGTAGAGCAAAAAAAAGGAGGCGAGGCCTCCTTTTTTTCTGTCTGGTGGTGCTTAGACAGCCAGCTTGGCCTTGGCTTGTTCGGCGAGCGCCGCAAAAGCGGGCTTGTCGAACACGGCCAGATCGGCCAGCACCTTGCGGTCCACTTCGATCGCAGCCTTCTTCAGGCCGTTCATGAAGCGGCTGTAGGTCAGGCCCAGCTCACGCGCAGCGGCGTTGATACGGGCGATCCACAGGGCGCGGAACTGACGCTTGCGCTGACGACGGTCGCGGTAAGCGTACTGACCAGCCTTCATCACCGCCTGCTTGGCGATGCGGTAGACATTCTTGCGACGGCCGCGGTAACCCTTGGCCTGAGCGAGGACTTTCTTGTGACGGGCGCGAGCCGTTACACCACGTTTTACGCGAGACATTGTTCTTCTCCTTCTCTATCAGGCGTAGGGCATCATGGCATGGACGCGCTTGGTGTCGGTCTCATGCACACCGGTCGTGCCACGCAGCTGGCGCTTGTTCTTGGTGGTCTTCTTGGTGAGGATGTGGCGCTTGAAACCTTGCGAGCGCTTGATACTCCCACCAGCGCGGACCTTGAACCGCTTGGCGGCTCCGCTTTTGGTCTTCATCTTCGGCATTGCGAAAACTCCGTTTTGTCATGGCGCCGGGTGACCTGAACATCCAGGTGCTTTGACGACCCGCAACCACTTCTTCTACAGGCTGTTCAACTGCACGGGCTGCCTGTGTCCCGCTAAACCCTGCTGCTCGAAGCCAATCAGTGCCTTTTCTTGATCGGCGCGATGACCATGATCATCTGCCGGCCTTCGAGCTTGGGAAACTGCTCCACCTGCCCATAGGCTTCCAGATCAGCCTTGATGCGCTCCAGCTGGCGGACACCGAACTCCTGGTGAGCCATTTCGCGACCACGGAAGCGGAGGGTCACCTTGACCTTGTCCTCGTCCTGCAGGAAGCGAACCATGTTGCGCAGCTTGATCTGGTAGTCGTTCTCGTCGGTACCGGGTCGGAACTTGACTTCCTTGACCTGCACTTGCTTCTGCTTGAGCTTAGCTTCGTGCGCCTTCTTCGATTCCTGGTACTTGAACTTGCCGTAATCCATCAACCGCGCAACCGGCGGCTTGGCTTGCGGCGCGATCTCGACCAGATCGATCTCGGCTTCTTCGGCCATGGCGAGCGCCTGATGCGTCGGTACGACGCCGATCGGCTCGCCATCTTCCCCTACCAACCGCACTTCCGGAACATTGATTTCACGGTTGATGCGGTGCGACTTGTCCTGAGCGATGTTTCAGTCTCCAAAAAAATAAAAGATCAAGCCTCGGCGCCACGGCTGTGGGTTTCTTGACGCCAACGCTCGATCAGAGCGTCGAGGGACATCTGTCCAAGGTCTTGCCCACCCCGGGCACGCACGGCCACTAGACCGGCTTCCTTTTCCTTGTCCCCGACGACCAGCAGATAAGGTAGCTTCTGCAAGCTATGTTCGCGGATTTTATAGGTAATTTTCTCGTTCCGCAAATCCGCGTCCACACGGAAGCCCTCCATGCGCAGCTTTTTCACCACTTCCGCGGTGTAGTCGGCCTGCCCTTCGGAGATGTTCATGACCACCGCCTGGTTGGGCGCCAGCCAGAACGGGAAGCTGCCGGCATGGTTCTCGATGAGGATGCCGATGAAGCGTTCCAGCGAGCCCAGGATGGCGCGATGCAGCATGACCGGGCGGTGACGGGCGTTGTCCTCGGCCACGTACTCGGCGCCGAGACGCTCCGGCAGCACGAAGTCGAGTTGAAGCGTGCCGCACTGCCAGGAACGGCCGAGCGCATCCTTGATGTGATACTCGATCTTCGGGCCGTAGAAAGCGCCTTCGCCCGGTAGCTCTTCCCAGCTGTTGCCGGTCGCCTTCAGCGCGGCACGCAGGCCGGACTCGGCGCGATCCCACACTTCATCGTTGCCGGCGCGCTTCTCGGGACGCAGCGCCAGCTTGACGGCCACGTCGGTGAAGCCGAAATCCTTGTAGACGCTCACCAGCAGGTCGTTGAAGGCGATCGCCTCGGACTCGATCTGGTCTTCGGTACAGAAGATGTGGGCGTCGTCCTGCACGAAACCGCGCACGCGCATCAGGCCGTGCAACGCGCCGGAAGGCTCGTTGCGGTGGCAGGCACCGAATTCCGCCAGACGCAGCGGCAGATCACGGTAGGAACGCAGGCCGTGGTTGAAGATCTGCACGTGGCCCGGGCAGTTCATCGGTTTCACGGCGTAGTCGCGCTTCTCGGACTCGGTCGTGAACATGTTGTCGCGGTAGTTCTCCCAGTGGCCGGAACGCTCCCACAGGGTGCGATCCATCACCAGCGGGGTGCGGACTTCGTCGTAGCCGGCGCGACGCAGGCGACCGCGCATGTACTGCTCGATTTCTTGGTACAGCGTCCAGCCCTTGGGATGCCAGAACACCATGCCCGGCGCCTCTTCCTGCAGATGGAACAGGTCGAGTTGCTTGCCGACACGGCGGTGATCGCGCTTCTCCGCCTCTTCCAGCATGTGCAGGTAGGCGTCGAGATCTTCCTTCTTGGTCCAGGCGGTGCCGTAGATGCGCTGCAGCTGCTCGTTCTTGGCGTCACCACGCCAGTAGGCACCCGCCACCTTCATCAGCTTGAAATGCTTCAGCTTGCTGGTGGACGGCACGTGCGGGCCGCGGCAGAGGTCGATGAAATCACCCTCGCGGTACAGACCGATCTCTTCGCCCGCCGGAATGGAGGCGATGATCTCCGCCTTGTATTTCTCGCCGATCGACTTGAAGAACTCGACCGCGTCATCGCGCTGCCACACCTCGCGGGTCACCGGGATGTCGCGCTTCGACAGCTCGCTCATGCGCTTCTCGATCGCCGCCAGATCTTCCGGCGTGAAGGGACGCGAATATGCGAAGTCGTAGTAGAAGCCGTTCTCGATGACCGGGCCGATGGTGACCTGCGCTTCCGGAAACAGCTCCTTCACCGCGTAGGCCAGCAAGTGGGCGGTGGAGTGGCGGATGATGTCCAGACCGTCCGCATCTTTCTCGGTCACGATGGCAAGCCTGGCGTCACCGTCGATGAGGTAAGACGTATCGACCAGCTGACCATCGACCTTGCCGGCCAGAGCGGCCTTGGCCAGGCCGGCACCGATCGAGGCAGCCACGCCGCCTACCGTCACCGGGGCATCGAAACTGCGAACCGAACCGTCAGGAAGCGTGATGTTGGGCATAAAGACCTCGGGCAAACGCGAACACGATCAATCAGGACAAATCAGGCAAAAAAAAAGTGCGGCCAGGCCGCACTTTTCTTCTTCAGGAACGAAGTAAAACAAACCGGCTTGGGTCAGGAAGCTCGGCAAGTGCGAGTTCGAAACTTCAGCATGTCTGTGTTACTCCGTCTAAGTGTTGGTAGGCGCGATTGGACTCGAACCAACGACCCCCACCATGTCAAGGTGGTGCTCTAACCAGCTGAGCTACGCGCCTGAAGAGCTGCGCATTATAGCGATGATTCCGGCGCTGTCAAAGGAAACCGACGCCTCCGCCATTCTGCTCAGCGACTGTGTCACTCCTCGCGACGAGGCGTGGAACGCGGGCGGAAGCGCGAGGCGTTCGGTGCACGCTCGCCCTGCTTCTTCACCAGGCGCTCACCGGTCAGGCGGCTGACGTCCTCGGGGGTCATTTCCTGGTACATGCCGCGCTTCAGGTGGCGCGGCAGCGGCACGATGCCGTAGCGCACGCGCATCAGGCGGCTGACCGTGAAACCCACGCTCTCGAACATGCGGCGCACTTCGCGGTTGCGTCCCTCGGCCAGCGTCACGTTGTACCAGTGGTTGGTGCCCTCGCCGCCTTCATCACGCAGGCGCAGGAAGCGGGCAAGCCCGTCGTCCAGATGCACGCCTTCCAGCAACTGCTGCTTCTGTTCTTCGCTCAGCTCCCCCACGATGCGCACGGCGTACTCACGCTCGATCTCGTAGCGCGGGTGCATCATCTTGTTGGCGAGATCCCCGTTGTCGGTGAACAACAGCAGGCCGCTGGTATTGAAGTCGAGACGACCGATGGCAATCCAGCGCCCCTTGTTCAGCCTGGGCAGGCGGTCGAACACACTGGGACGGCCATCCGGATCGTCCTTGGAAACGATCTCGCCTTCCGGCTTGTGATAGACCAGTACCCGGGCGGTGCGCTTGGTGAAATGCAGGTTGATGAGCTTGCCATTGACCTTCACGCGGTCATTCGGCCCGACCTTCTGGCCCAACTCGGCAGGCAGGCCATTCACGCTGATGCGGCCGGCCACGATCCACTCTTCCAGCTCGCGACGCGAGGCGAAACCGGCCTGCGCAAGAACCTTGTTCAGGCGCTCCGGCGGAATTTCCCGCTGGCGACGGTCATCACCGCCATTGCGCCCACGCCCGCGACGATTCTCGGGCTGGCGCACGCCCTGGCGACCGCGCCCTGCATTGGGACGCGCACCCTCCGGAGCGGCGGTCGGACCGCCGATCTGCTCGCCGGATTCGTCGAATTCCGGGATCGCCGCGTCGTCACGCGGCAGCTGGCCGCGCGCCCTCCGGCCCGTCGGTAGCTCCGTCGCCGCCTTCTGCGGCGGACGGCGTCCCGGGCGGAATTTCCGCGTCGGGGCTTGCGGGCTCGGCGTCCCCTGCGGTTTCGGCCGCTTGGGCCTGGGCGGTGTCGACAAGATCAATCACTCCTTCGAGTTCGGATAGCGGCGGCAACTCGGAGAGGCTTCTCAGGCCGAGGTCGTCCAGCAGTTTTTTGGTGGTGGCGTACAGGGCCGGGCGGCCGGGTGTGTCGCGATGCCCCACGGCATCGATCCAGCCGCGGTTCTCGAGAACCTTGATGATCTGGCTGGACACGGCGACGCCGCGGATTTCTTCGATATCGCCGCGGGTAACCGGCTGACGATACACGATGATGGCCAGTGTCTCCAAGACTGCACGCGAGTATCGCGGCGGACGCGTTTCACGCAGGCGCTCGATATGCCTCTGCAATGCGGGCGCAGTCTGGAAGCGCCAGCCGCTGGCCAGGCGCAGCAGCTGCACGCTGCCCTGCGCCCATTTTTCCTGCAGTTCAGCGAGCAGGCGCTGGACGACTTCGTGGCCGATGTCCGGCACGAACATGCGGCGCAATTCCGCGACCGACAAGGGTTCGGTGGCCGACAGCAAGGCCGCTTCGAGCGCCATGCGCACGGTGTCCAGTTCAGCAGCCGGCAGCGCCAAGGCTTCCTCGGACGCTACAGCAATGTCTTCCGCATCGTCCGCGGCAGGTACGTCATCCTGCGTCGCGTCTGCCTCAGGCAGCGAGGGCGTCGGAGTCGGTGTCTGCGGCAGCGTCGGCGGCGAGGCCTCCGTCGTCACCGTCTCGGGCAAGTCGGACATAGATCGGCTCCATGGGTGCGTTCTGGGTGATCCGCACCAGGTTTTCCTTCACGAGTTCCAGCATGGCGAGGAAGCTGACCACCAGCCCCGGCACGCCGAGATCCGGCTGGAACAGCGCGTCGAACACGACATGTTCGCCCGCGGGCACCGCCTGCAGGTCACGCAGCATGCGGGTCATGTGTTCGCGCACCGACAGCTCTTCGCGGCGGATGTGGTGATGGGCGGTCAGGCGGGCACGCCGCAGCACCTGCAGCCAGGCTTCCTGCAGGTCTGCAAGGCTCAGGTCCGGCAGGCGCTCCACCGTGCGCTCGGCGATATGCACCGCCGTCCATTCGAAATCACGCTCCACGCGCGGCACACGGTCCAGCACCTGGGCGGCGCGTTTCATGCGCTCGTATTCCACCAGGCGCCGCATCAACTCGGCGCGCGGGTCTTCCGGTTCGGATTCGTCCTCGCGCGGCGGCCGCGGCAGCAGCATGCGCGACTTGATGTCGAGCAGGGTCGCGGCCATCAGCAGGTACTCGGAAGCCAGCTCCAGGTTGCGCGTGCGCATGATCTCGACGTACTCGAGGTACTGCGCGGTCAGCGGCGCCATCGGGATGTCGAGGACATCCAGATTGGCGCGGCGGATCAGGTACAGCAACAGATCCAGCGGGCCCTCGAAGGTTTCGAGAAAGACCTCCAGTGCATCCGGCGGAATGTAGAGGTCGGTGGGCATCTCGCGCAGCGGCTCGCCATGGATGCGCGCGAGCACCAGCTCGCCCTGCTCCGGCGCCTGCGTCGCGTCCCCCACCCCCGTCGTGCTCATGCGCCGGTCAGCATGTGCAGGAAGCTGCGCAGCGGCGGGATCAGGAAAGTCATGATCTTCTCCAGCACACCGGTGAACAGCAGCGCGATGAGGATGAAGAAGCCGTAGGGCTCCATCCGCGACAGCGCGATGGCCTGGCGCATCGGCAGCAGGCTGACGGCGATCCGGCCACCGTCCAGCGGCGGCACCGGCAGCAGGTTGAGCAGCATCAGCACGAGATTGGCCTGCACGCCCACCTGGCTCATCAGCGCCCAGTACGGCGCGGTGTCGGCCTGCGAGCCAGCGAAGATGCCGCCCGCAATCGCCCAGGCGATTGCCTGCACGAAGTTGGAACCCGGCCCGGCGGCGGCCACCCACAGCATGTCGCGCTTGGGGTGGCGCAGGCGACCGAAGTTCACCGGCACCGGCTTGGCCCAGCCGAATACCGGCAGCGCGGCGCCGGTCAGTGCGCCCATGACGACGATGCCGCCGGGAATGAGCAAGGTGCCCACCGGGTCGACATGCTTGATCGGATTCAGCGTGATGCGGCCCGCCTCGTGGGCGGTAGGGTCGCCGAACATGCGGGCGACGTAGCCGTGCGCGGCTTCGTGCAGGGTGATCGCGAGGATCACCGGCGGCGCCGCGATGGCGATCATGAGGATGAGGTTTTCCATCCGGCGATTTTACCTGCGTGCTGCCGCGCTCAGAGGCCCAGCGGTGCGAGTGCGCCCTGGCCTTCGCGCACCAGTTCGGCGTCGCCGCTGGTGAGGTCCACCACCGTCGTCACCTCGGCACCGCAGTGGCCGGCATCGATCACCAGATCGAGCTGGCGCTCCAGCCGCTCGCGGATTTCCTGCGGGTCGGTCAGCGGCAGGTCTTCTTCCGGCAGCAGCAGCGTGGAGGACAGCAGCGGCTCGCCCAGCTCCTCCATCAGCGCGCTCAGCACCGGGTGTTCCGGTACGCGCAGGCCGATGGTCTTGCGCTTGGCGTGCAGCAGGCGCTTGGGCACTTCCTTGGTGGCTTCGAGGATGAAGGTGTAGGCACCCGGCGTGCAGGCCTTCAGCAGGCGGTACTGGCTGTTGTCGACACGCGCATAGGTGGATATCTGCGACAGGTCGCGGCACATCAGCGTGAAGTGGTGGCGTTCGCCGACCTGGCGGATGCGGCGGATGCGCTCGATGACATCGGCGTCGCCGATGTGGCCGACCAGTGAATAGGCAGCATCGCTGGGCACGGCGATGAGGCCGCCGTCGCGCAGGATCTGCACGGCCTGGCGGATCAGGCGCGGCTGCGGGTGTTCGGGGTGGATCTCGAAGAACTGGGCCATGGAAGCGTCACGCCCCGCCGACAGGACGGGGCACAGAGAGTGTGTGAAGAAAGTGCGTGAAAGGTCAGAGGAAGCGCAGCCAGATCGGTTCCAGATCCGGTGGCAAGGCGGCAGCGCGGCCGAGGTCCACCGGACTCTCGCCCACACCGTGGAAATCGGACGCTCGCGAGGCGGCAAAGCCATAGCGGCGGGCGATGCGGGCGTAGTCGCGCACCTGGCTGGGGCTGTGCGCGCCGGACACGACCTCGATGCCTTCGCCGCCCAGATCGCGAAAGCGGTCGTAGAAGCGGGTCATCTCGGCCTCGGGCAGGCGATAGCGGCCGGGGTGGGCAATCACCGCCACGCCACCGGCGGCATGGATCCAGCCCACCGCCTCGTCCAGCGTGGCCCACACGTGCTCCACGTAGCCGGGCTTGCCGGGGGTCAGGTAGTGCTCGAAGACGCTGGCGGTGTCACGCGCCACACCGGTCGCCACCATGAAGCGCGCGAAGTGGGCGCGGCTCACCAGCGCGGGGTTGCCGGCGTAAGCCTGCGCACCTTCCAGCGCGCCATGGATGCCGATACGCTCTAGTTCCTCGCCGATGCGCTGGGCGCGCGCATCGCGGCCCGAACGCACGCTGGCCAGGCCGGCAGACAGCGTGGCGTCGGCGGGATCGACATCGAGCCCCACGATGTGGATGGTCTGGTCACCCCAGGAGACGGATATCTCTACGCCGTCCAGAAAGCGCAGATCCTGCGCATCCGCCTCGGCGCGCGCGGCGGCCAGGCCGCCCAGTTCGTCGTGGTCGGTCAGGGCCAGCAGTTCGACGCCATTGTTCACGGCGCGGCGTACCACCTCCGTCGGTGGCAGGAGGCCGTCGGAGACCGTGGAATGACAGTGCAGATCGGCGTTGAGCGGTGTCATGGGCAAAGTTTAGCGCAAGCGCGGCAAGGCCTTGACCCTGCCGGCGGTTAGCCCCAATCTCGCGCGCTTCCCGCATAGCAGGCGCCTCGCCTGCATTCAGCACGCATTCCGGTGTTTGCCAGCACAGCAGCATGAACGTCGCCCTCGCCATCCAGACCCTCGCTTTCCTGACGCTCTTCGGTGCCATCGCCGAGGCCCTGTTCTCCGCGTCCTCCCGCTGGAGCCGGCCGCTGGCGGGCATCTCGTTGCTGGCTGCGTTCTCCACCGGCATGGTGAACATGGTCGGCCTGCCGCTGATCGGCATCGCCGTGCTGTTGCTGGCCGGGTCTCGCACCGAGGAAGGGCCGGACTGGCGCCGCACCGCCTGCCTGTGGCTGCTGGCCCTGTGGGCGCTGGCGGCCGGCCTGCACTGGCTGCCCGGCTTCGCGCCGCTGGAATGGAGCCACGAATTCGGTCGCGAGGGCGACAAGCTGCTGCGCTGGAACTATGACAAGGGCTGCGCCGGTTTGTTGCTGCTGTGGGCACTGGACCTGCCGCGCA
>JAVHYF010000015.1:80674-99680 GCA_031119205.1 Moraxellaceae bacterium
GTCGCCCTGGTGCTGGCGCTGGGCTGGCTACTCGGCATCGCCAACCCGCAGCCGGCCTGGATGGCCGGCACGGGCGCGTGGCTGGTCGGCAACCTGTTCCTGACCGTGGTGGCGGAGGAAGTGTTCTTCCGTGGCCTGCTGCAGACGAAGCTGTCGCTGCTCTTCGGCCGCATCCTGAACCCGATTCCCAAGGGCGCCAGCCTGCATACGCCGATCACCCCGGCCTACTGGCCGGCGCTGGTGGCGACCGCCCTGCTCTTCACCATCGCGCATGCCGGCTGGGGCTGGCAATTCGCCAGCATCGCCTTCGTGGCTAGCCTGTTCTACGGCCACATGTTCGGCCGCCAGGCGTCCCTGTTGTGGGCGGTGCTGGCGCATTTCCTGGTGAATGCGGCCACCCTGCTCCTCATGCACTCGCCCCTGGGTTGAGCCAGCCCGACAAGCCCGGTATAGTCCGCCGGTCGTTTGGGAGAGCGTTCGTCATCGCTGACGAGCCGCCGAAGGCGTAACCCCCCGGGAACCGCTCAGGCAAAAGGACCAACGAAGCACACGAATCTGGAGAGTGGCGCTCGCTGTAAAAGGTTTGAGCGCCCACCGAAGGGGCAGCCGGCTGGTTTCACGTAAACATGGCCGTAATCTCTCAGGTACCGAGGACAGATGGGGGCCCGCACACAGGAGAAATCCGTGCCGGGCCCCTTTGTTTTGCCCTTTGGTTTTTCCTAACCTGAAGATTCCTTGCGGAGCCCCACCTTGCCCAAGCAGACCCCGCTGTACCCCGCCCACCTTGCCGCCAACGCCAAGTTCGTCGACTTCGGTGGCTGGGACATGCCCATCCACTACGGCTCCCAACTCGAAGAGCACAAGCTGGTGCGCGAGGACGCGGGCATGTTCGACGTGTCCCACATGCTGCCGGTGGATGTGTCCGGCGCTGGCGCCTTCGATTTCCTGTCGCACCTGCTGGCCAACAACGTCGCCAAACTGAAAGAGCCCGGCAAGGCGCTGTACTCCTGCATGCTCAAGCCGGACGGTGGCGTCATCGACGACCTGATCGTCTATTACTTCGCCCAGGACGACTACCGCATCGTCGTCAATGCCGGCACCGCCGACAAGGACGTAGCCTGGATGCGCAAGCAGGCGGCTGCCACGCACGGCGGCAATGTCAGCATCACCCCGCGTCGTGACCTCGCCATCATCGCCGCGCAGGGACCGAATGCCCGCACCAGGGTATGGGCCGCGCTGCCGGGTTCGCAGGCGGCGTCCGAGGGTCTCAAGTACTTCCAGGCGGCACGCTTCGGCGACATCACCATCTGCCGCACCGGCTACACCGGCGAGGACGGCTTCGAGCTGATCCTGCCCGCCACGCAGGTCACTGCCACCTGGAATGCGCTGGCCGCTGCCGGCGTGAAGCCCGCCGGCCTTGGCGCCCGCGACACCCTGCGCCTGGAAGCCGGCATGAACCTCTACGGCCAGGACATGGACGAGGACGTCGGCCCGCTGGAGTCCGGCCTCGCGTGGACGGTGGACCTGTCGCCCGGCCGCGACTTCATCGGTCGCGCTGCACTGGAATCCGCTCCGCCGCAACGCGCGCTGGTCGGCCTGGTGCTGGCAGACCGCGGCATCCTGCGCAGCCACATGAAGGTGGTGACCGCGCAGGGCGAAGGCGAGACCACCAGCGGCAGCTTCGCACCGAGCATGAACGCCTCCATCGCCTTCGCCCGTGTACCGGCAGGCGTCACGGTCGGCGACACGGTGCAGGTCGATATCCGTGGCAAGCTGCTCAATGCCCGTGTCGTGAAGACGCCTTTCGTGCGCCACGGCAAGGTACTGGTTTAAGAGAAGGGGGAAGGGAGAAGGGGGAAGGGTTGAAGCCCTCCCCGTCTCTCTGCCCCTGGGTAATTTGTTATCAACGGGCAATGCGGGCGACACGGAGATGCACCCTTCTCCCTTCCCCCTTCCCCCTTCCCGGAGTCAAAAGCAATGAGCACCCCCGCCGATCTGAAGTACACCAAGTCCCATGAATGGGTGCGCGTCGAAGCCGACGGCACTATCACCGTGGGCATCACCGACCATGCGCAGAACGCACTGGGCGACATCGTGTTCCTGGAACTGCCGGAAGCCGGCCGCAGCGTTGCTGCCGGCGAAGAGATCGCGGTGGTGGAGTCGGTGAAGGCCGCGTCCGACATCTACGCCCCGGTCGCCGGTGAAGTTATCGCCGCCAACCAGGACGCCGCCGATGCGCCGGAGAGCGTGAACACCGACGCCTACGCCGCCTGGCTGTTCAAGATCAAGCCGACGAACATCGCCGACGTCGATAGCCTGCTGGATGCAGCGGGCTATGAGGACAGCGTCGCCTGATTCTCACCCACCGTCATTCCCGTCCCTCGACAAGCTCGGGATAAAACCGGCTTCGCCGAGCGGGAACCCAGCGTCGTTCAGAAAGGCAAAGTCACTGGATTCCCGCTTTCGCGGGAATGACAGGGTCTTGCCAAATTGCCCTGCATCACTCCGTAGTCCACAGGTTCGCCCGCCATGCCCCATACGCCCGCTTCCTCAATTTCTCTCTCCGTCCTCGAACAACACGACGCCTTCATCGCCCGCCACATCGGTCCGGATGAAGCCGAGCGCAGCGACATGCTGGGCACGCTGGGCGTCAAGACGCTGGATGCGCTGATCGCGCAGACCGTGCCGGCGACGATCCGCCTGGACAAGCCGCTGCCCATTGCGGACGCGGTGTCGGAAGAGGAAGCGCTGGGCCAGCTACGCGCGCTGGCCTCGCAGAACGTGATCAAGAAATCGCTGATCGGCCTGGGCTACTACGGCACGCTGACGCCCAAGGTCATCCTGCGCAACGTGATGGAAAACCCGGGCTGGTACACCGCCTACACGCCGTATCAGGCGGAGATCGCACAGGGCCGCCTAGAGGCGCTGCTGAACTGGCAGCAGATGGTGTGCGACCTCACCGGCATGACGTTGGCAAACGCGTCCCTCCTTGACGAAGCCACGGCAGCAGCGGAAGCGATGACCATGGCGCGCCGCGTGTCGAAGAGCAAGAGCAACGCCTTCTTCATCGACGAAGCCGTCTTCCCGCAGACGCTGGACGTGGTGCGCACGCGTGCCACCTATTTCGGCTACGAGTTGATCGTCGCCGCGGCCAGCGACGCAGCGAACCACGACGTGTTCGGCATGCTGCTGCAAAACCCGAACGCACAGGGCGAAGTGCAGGACTTCAGCGCGCTGATCGCCAGCGTGAAAGCCAAGGGCGCCATCGTCGCCGTCGCCACCGACCTGATGGCCTCGGTGCTGGTGAAGAGTGCCGGCGGCATGGGTGCGGACATCGCCTTCGGCTCCGCGCAGCGCTTCGGCGTGCCGATGGGCTTCGGCGGTCCGCACGCCGCCTTCTTCGCCACGCATGAAAGCAACGCGCGCTCGATGCCGGGCCGCATCATCGGCGTGTCCAAGGACGCGCGTGGCAAGACTGCGCTGCGTATGGCGCTGCAGACCCGCGAACAGCACATCCGCCGCGAGAAGGCCAACTCCAACATCTGCACCTCGCAGGTGCTGCTGGCCAACATGGCGGGCTTCTACGCCGTCTATCACGGCCCGCAAGGCCTGCGCACCATCGCCAGCCGCATCAACCGCCTGGCCGGCATTTTCGCCGCCGGCGTGCAGAAGGCCGGCTTCAAGCTGGCAACCAAGGTCTTCTTCGACACCCTGACGGTCGCCACCGGCACGCAGAGCGCGACGATCTTCGTCAAAGCCGCGGCAGCCGGTTTCAACCTGCGCCAAGCGACGCCTTCGGTGCTGGGCCTGTCCTTCGACGAGACCCACACGCGTGACGACGTGCTGACGCTGCTGAACGTGTTTGCCGATGCCGGTCGCGCTGCCAATGTCTGCGAACTGACCGCGCCCTTCTCCGCTGCCGACATCGACGCGCTGGACGCGCAGGTCGCCGGCAGCGATGCGCTGGCCGGCGTGCTGCGCGAGGACGCCATCCTCAGCCACCCGGTGTTCAACACGCATCACACCGAACACGCGACGCTGCGCTACCTGAAGAAGCTGCAGAACCGCGACCTCGCGCTGGATCACTCGATGATCTCGCTGGGCAGTTGCACCATGAAGCTGAACGCCACCAGCGAGATGATCCCCGTCACCTGGCCGGAGTTCGGTGCGCTGCATCCCTTCGTGCCGCGCGATCAGGCAAAGGGCTACCTCGCCATGATCGAAGGCCTGGCCGAGTACCTGCGCGCGGTGACCGGCTTCCCCGCCATCTGCATGCAGCCGAACTCCGGCGCGCAGGGCGAATACGCCGGCCTCGTCGCCATCCGCCGCTACCAGGCTGCGATCGGCCAGGGCCATCGCGACATCTGCCTGATTCCGAAGTCCGCCCACGGCACCAACCCGGCCACCGCGCAGATGTGCGGGCTGGAGGTCGTCGTCGTCAATTGCGATGACAATGGCAACGTGGAGGTCGCCGACCTGAAGGCGAAGATCGCGCAGCACAAGGACCGCCTGTCGACGCTGATGGTCACCTACCCCTCCACGCACGGCGTGTTCGAGGAAGCCATCAAGGAAATCTGCGCACTGGTGCATGAAGCCGGCGGCCAGGTGTACATGGACGGTGCCAACCTGAACGCACAGGTCGGCCTGACTTCGCCCGCCACCATCGGCGCCGACGTCAGCCACATGAACCTGCACAAGACCTTCTGCATCCCGCACGGCGGCGGCGGTCCCGGCATGGGCCCGATCGGTCTCGCGGCGCACCTCGCGCCCTTCATGGCTGACCACGTGGTCGCCGCAACCGGCGACGACAAGCGTCCGAACGCCGGCCAGGGCGCAGTGAGCGCAGCGCCCTTCGGCTCCGCCAGCATCCTGCCGATCTCGTGGATGTACATCACGATGATGGGCGGCACCGGCCTGAAGCAGGCCACCGAAGTGGCGATCCTCAACGCCAACTACATCGCCAACGCATTGAAGGATGACTACCCGGTGCTCTACGTCGGCAGCCAGGGCCGCGTCGCGCACGAGTGCATCCTCGACATCCGCCCGATCAAGGCCGCCACCGGCGTGACCGAGGTGGACATCGCCAAGCGCCTGATGGACTACGGCTTCCACGCCCCGACGATGAGCTTCCCGGTGGCCGGCACCATCATGGTGGAACCGACCGAGTCGGAACCCAAGGCCGAGCTGGATCGCTTCATCGCGGCGATGCGCGCTATCCGCGAGGAAATCCGCGCCGTCGAAAGCGGCAAGTGGACTGCCGAGGCGAACCCGCTGAAGCACGCTCCGCACACCCAGGCTGACATCATGGGCGAGTGGGAACGCCCGTACTCGCGCGAGCAGGCGGTGTTCCCGCTGGCGTGGATCGCGGAGAACAAGTTCTGGCCGAGCGTGAACCGCATCGACGATGTGTATGGCGACCGCAACCTGTTCTGCGCCTGCGTGCCGATGAGCGAGTACGAGAGCTGATCCGTACATCGCACCCAGCAAAAAGGCCACGCAGATGCGTGGCCTTTTTTTCTTCACCTTGTTTCTTCACTTCGGAATCACTGCCAGTACACGCAGTTCCGGAACACCGGAGTCTTGCCGGACAGTCCGCCACCGGTGCACTGGAAACCGACTACCTGCCCGGGCTTCAACACGGCCTGTACATCTTGCGCGGAACGGCTGGCGACGCGGCCGTCAGCCCCGGGCGCCGGATGGCTGGCGAACAGTTGCAACACCACTGCCGTGGCTGGATCGCTGCCATCGTTGAGCGTCACCGTAACGCGGCGCGCCTTCTCCTCCACCTGCGCCACCTTGCCGCGCACGACAACCGGTTCGTCTTCCAGCAGGTCTTCGGCGTAGCTGCGCTTGTCACGGTACAGCTCCAGCACGCGACTGGCGTCGATGACCGGCAGGTCCTTCACCGCCGGGTAGCGGTTCAGCAATTTGCAGAGGTTCTTGTCGTCGAAGCTGCGGCAATCGAAGTAACCGTCGGCGGCAGCATTCGCCCCGAAGCTGAGCCCCAGAGAGGAAGCCGCGCACAGTGCGACGAACAGACTGCGGGTTCCTGTACTCACGTGCCACCTCGTTCTGTCTCGCGCAGACGCGCCTCCGCTGCCTCCAGACCGCTGTAGCCGTAGAGCAGTGCCGTCTGGCGCATGGTCTCCGTGGTGAGATTGTCACCACGCGACAGGTATCCGTCCAGCATGTGGCGGTAGGCGCGGCGCGTAGCCGCCGAGTAACTACCCAGTTCGCCCCGCAGGTAGGTCTCGAAGGAGGTGCCGTACGGCGTGTCCTCGCTGGTGTGGATCAGCCGCGCCTGCGACGACATCTGCGGCCAGTCGCGCGCGAAGTCCTCGCGCCAGCGCAGCTGGATCGCCACCATCTCCTCGATCAACGCCCGCTCGTGCTCGTCCAGCACCGGCAGCAGATGCGCGAAGGCCGCGTACTGTTCCGGCGCGGTGGAGGCCATCATGCGCGCGTACTTTTCCTGCACCGGGTTGCGGCCGGACTGCGCGGCCTGCAGCAGGTCTGCCATGTAGTGCTCGCGGGTCGCGTCGTCCCAGGCGAGGAACTGGCTTCGACGCATCAGCGAGAACGTCTCGAAGTTGTCCTGACAGCTGGCACGGCCGCCTTCGTTGTGCACCTTGTCGAAGAAGCGCCACTCGAAATCGACCAGGTCGTCGATGATGCTCATGCCTGTACTCCTCTCGTCTGCCCGAGAATGCGGTCGACGTGCGCTTCCAGGAAGGCATCGCCACCACGCGTGAAGCCCTGGAAGACCAGCTCCTGCAGCACGCTTGCGCAGATGCGCTCGATGGCTTCGCTGCTCTGGTCGATGGGTGCGCGCACCAGCGCATCCAGTTCCGCATGCAGACCGGGCAATCGCGGCAGGCCCAGCAGGTTGCGATGCAGCCATTTGTCCGGCGGCGCGAAACGCCGGCTCAACACATGCGCTGCCAGGCAGGTATTGCGGATGAATTCCGCCAGGCACAGCGTCGCGGTGGGCATGGCATCGCGACGCAGGGCACGCGGCAGGTTGTACTGGCCGCTCTGCGCCATGCCCGCCACAGCCTGTGCGAGCTTGCGCCGCAAGGCCTGCGCCGGGTAGTAGGCCAGCACGCGCATGCGCCATTCGCTGAAGCGCCCCGATGCATCCTCGAAGACGGCACCGTTGGTCGCAGTAGCCAGTAGCGGCTCCGGAATCTGCAACCAGTCCGCATCGTTCACCGGCAGTTGCGGCGCGCCGAGGAAGCGCCCGTAGAAATCGGGGATGGCGAACACGCCGACGCGCTTGCCACTGCGTGCGCCGGGCTGCCGCGGCGGGAAGCCTTCGAAATCCGCCGGCAGTTGTTCGTAGGCGGCCTGCAGGTCCGCGCCGATCGCCACGTAGTCCTCGTCGCTCAACCACAGGCAGAAGCCGGGGCCGAAGTCGTGGTCACGCGAGGATTCGTCGTCATGCCCGAAGCATTCCGAACCGGGGCCGACCAGACCGGCGGCGATCCGCCCACGGTATGCCGGCCAAGGCGCCAGCAGTTCGTCGCGATGTGCTGCGTAATAGCGTCTTGCGAGTTCCAGTCCCTGCATGAGGCCTCCCGGCCTAGACCAGCGTCGCGCGGATGGCGCGCGCCTGTCCGGTCAGACTGCCGGCACGCTGCGGATCGAGCGTCTCGCAGGCCAGCGCCAGGCTTTCCAGCGTGATGACGTAGTGCATATTGCGCCCGTGGCGCGCCTCAATGTCAGCCAGGGCGCGCTCGTAATAGCCCACCGCATCCTGCAGCCGACCCTCGCGGTAAGCCACCTCTGCCAGGCCTGCCAGCGCTGCGCTGTAGTGACCACTGAGCTGAGGCTGTCGCTCGAACAGCGCCATCGCCTCGAACAGTTCGTCACGCGCGCGAACCAGCTGCCCCAGGCGCAGCCGCGACAGCGCCATATTGGTCAGCGTGACCGCGGCATCCACCTCGCCGTCGGCACGTGTGCGCACCAGCGGCAGGGCCTGTTCCAGTTCGGCAAGTGCCTTGTCGTGCGCGCCGGCCTCCTGCCAGGCCAGGCTGAGATTGTTGTGCAGGGTTGCGCGCAGGCGTGGGTCCGACACCGGTAGCGCATCGAGCATGCGACCGGCCTCCGCGAACTGCGCGATGGCCGTGTCGATCTGCCCGTCGGCACGGTAGGCGGTGGCCACGTTCAGCAAGGTGGTGGCGTGCTGGACGCTGCCCTGCAGGCCCAGCTCCTCCACCAGCCCGAGCGCGCGGCGTGCCACCCGCAGGGAGTCGGCGCCTCGACTGAGGCTGCGGTAGTAGCCCATCAGCTCGTTGAGCAGGGCCAGCATGGCGCCCTTGTCGCGCGCTGCGTCGGCCGCTGCCACGGCCTCCAGCATGAAGGGTTCGATGCGCGCGTACTCGCCGCGGCGGAACAAGCCGTCCAGTTGCTGCAGCACCGCTCCGATGTTCATGCCCGCCATGGCCGGCCCTCCTTGCTACATGTACGGTCCCGAGGTTAACAAGGGCAGTTCCGTCGTACGGTGTGGCAGATCAAGGAAGGCCGGAATGCCGGGAATCGGCTACTGGAAGGCCACCTCGGCGAAGCTGCGCAGCTTGCGGCTCTGCAGGGAGGTGAGGCCACGCTCACGCAGGATCTCCAGGCTGCGGATGCCGATGCGCAGATGCTGGTCGACCCGCTCGCGATAGAAGTGGTTGGCCATGCCCGGCAGCTTGATCTCGCCATGCAGCGGCTTGTCACTCACGCACAGCAAGGTGCCGTAAGGCACGCGGAAGCGGAAGCCGTTGGCGGCAATCGTTGCGCTCTCCATGTCCAGCGCGACGGCGCGGCTCTGGCTGAAACGCAGCTGCGGAATGTTGTTCGGCAGCAGCTCCCAGTTGCGGTTGTCGGTGGTCGCCACGGTGCCAGTGCGCAGCACCCGCTTGAGCGCGGGGCCGTCCAGTCCGGTCACCTGTGCCACCGCGGTCGACAAGGCCACCTGCACTTCTGCCAGCGCGGGAATCGGCACCCAGATCGGCAGTTCCTCGTCCAGCACGTGGTCCTCACGCACATAGGCGTGAGCCAGCACGTAGTCGCCCAGTTCCTGCGTGGTGCGCAGGCCGGCACAGTGGCCGAGCATGATCCAGGCATACGGGCGCAGCACGGCGACGTGGTCGGTGATGGTCTTGGCATTGGCCGGGCCAACACCGATGTTGATCATGGTGATGCCGGCACCGTCCTCGCGCACGAGGTGGTAGGCCGGCATCTGCGGCAGGCGGGGCGGCGCCTTGCCCAGCGCATCCGCAGGCTGCGGCGGCAGGCCCGTGCGACGCGACACGACATTGCCCGGCTGCACGAAGGCCACGTAGTCGCTGCTCGCGTCGTTCATCGCCTCCTGCCCCATGCGCACGAACTCGTCGATGTAGAACTGGTAGTTCGTGAAGATGACGAAGTTCTGGAAGTGCTCCGGCGAGGTCCCGGTGTAGTGGCGCAGGCGCTGCAGCGAGTAGTCCACGCGGGGGCCGGTGAACAGGGCCAGCGGCTGCGCTTCGCCCGGACGCGAGAGGTGGGTGCCGTTGGCGATGCCGTCATCCATCACCGTGAGGTCCGGCAGGTCGAACACGTCGCGCATCAACTGGCGGCGCTCGGCACTCATGCTGCCCTCGATGTGGTCATGGTCGCCGAACGAGAAGTGCACGGGGATCGGCTGGGCACTGGTGCCCACTTCGATCTCCACCTCGTGGTTCTGCAGCAGCAGACGGAACTGTTCGCGGTAGTAGTTGGCGTACAGGTCCGGGCGGGTCAGCGTCGTCTCATACACACCGGGGCCCGCGACGAAGCCGAAGCTCAGGTGCTTGTCGGCGCCGTCGGCCTTGGCCACCGTCTCGGTCTGGATGCGCACGAAGGGGTAACAGGCGCGCACTCGTGGGTGGGCTGTCGGGTTGGCGGCGTCGAGCGGCTCGCCGGCGACGAAGCGCTGCAGCGAGGTACGCAGGTGGTTGATGCTGTTCTGGTAGATGCGCTGCACCTGGGCGAGCGCAGCGTCGGCGTCGGTGAAGCGGGCGGGAGCAATCAGGGTCGGCTGGTAAGGCATGACAGAGCGATTCGGAAAGGTTCTTGTTGTGATGGTTCTCGATCCCGGCGCCGGCACCGTTCCCTGGCGGCGGCCGTCGCCTCAGGCCATACCTTACCCCTAAGTGCCCTGCCCTGCTTGCCATCGGCGCCTGCATAAGAAAGAAAACGCCCCGCGGGTGCGGGGCGTCGGGTGTTGCGTGGGGTGGTGGCCGGGTGATTACTGCAGCTTGTCCTTCACCTTGTCCAGCGCGGCCACCGCGCACTGCTCATCGAGGTGACCACCCGGCGCACCACCGACACCGACGGCACCGATGACGTCGTTGCCGCTGCGGATGGGCACGCCGCCGCCGAGCACCAGGAAGCCTTCGATCTCCGGCAGGTACTGCGAGGCCGGCGTCTTCTGCACGGTTTCGAGGATGGCCGAAGTGTTGTTGCGGGCGGAGGCCGAGGTGTAGGCCTTCTTGTAGCTGGCACTGAGGGTGTGCGGGCCGGCGTTGTCAGCACGCAGTACGGAGCGGGTCAGGCCGGCGCGATCCACCACCGTGGCGGTGACGTTGTAGCCCTTGGCGGAGCAGGCGTTCACCGTCTCGGTGGCGATCTCCTGCGCCAGCGCGCTGGAGATGTTCTTTTCGGTACGCACCTGTGCGGTGGCGGTACCGGCGGCGAGAGCAACACTGGAAGCGATCAGGCTGAGGAAAATCTTGTTCATGGCAATCTCCTTGGTGGGTCGGCGGCGTCGTTGCAGCCGATGACCGAATGCTAGGGATTGCCTCGCTGCGCGAACATCGCAGCGGCTGCGGAACAAGTTGCGTAGTTCTACGGAGCGGCCGCCGCAACCGCCGCAACCGCCGCGACTACGACGCCAGTGCGGCGAGATACAGCCGCACCAGTTGCGCCAGCGAGTCGACTTCGAGCTTCTCGAACAGGTGCGCGCGATGCGTCTCCACCGTGCGCGGCGACAGGTCCAGCACGCGTGCGATCTGCTTGTTGGAGAGGCCGTCGACGATCTGCACGAGCACCTCGCGCTCGCGCTCGGTGAGGCGTGCAAGTTGCGCCTGCGCCTCACGCGTGACCGCACCGCGCTCGCGGCTGGCGATATGCGCACGCACCGCCTGCTGCACGGCCTCGATCAGCACATCGTCATCCACCGGCTTGGTGAGGAACTCCACCGCCCCACCCTTGAAGGCGCGCCGGCAGGCAGCCATGTCACCATGGCCGGTCAGCATGACCACCGGCAGATCCACGCCCGCAGCGGGTAGGCGCTCCAGCAACTGCAGGCCGGATTCACCCGGCATGCGGATGTCCAGGATCAGGCAACCGATGGCGTCGCCATCATGACCGGCGATGAACTCCGCCGCACTCGCGAAGACCTGCGTGCGCAAGCCGACCGAACGCAACAGGGCGGACAGCCCGTCACGCACGCCAGCGTCGTCATCCAGGATACGCACCAGCGGTGAGTGCCTGTCCACGGGCAGGGGCGTCGCCATCGTCAATGCTCCACGTTCGTCATCGGCAGCCGCATCACGAAACGTGCGCCGCCGTCTTCAGCATGTTCCGCCAGCAAATCTCCACCGGCTTGCTGCACGATGTGTTCGCAGATCGACAGGCCCAGTCCCATGCCGCCCTGCTTGGTGGTGAAGAAGGGCTCGAAGAGGCGGCTGCGTACGTCTTCGCTGAAGCCCGGGCCGCTGTCTTCCACGCTGAGCAGGACCTGCCCCAGATGGGAGTGCGTGCGCAGGCGCACATGACGCTGGCCTTGCGACATGCCGTCCAGTGCATCGGCGGCGTTCAGCAACAGGTTGACCACCACCTGCTCGAACGCCACCTGCTCACCCAGCACCGGCGGCAGACCGTCCGCGAATTGCTGATGCACCTGCACCTGGCGACGCTGCAAGGCCTCGCCGACCAGGCTGAGCGCAGCACCAGCGACACGATTGAGGTCCACTGCCTCCACCCTGCCCGGCTGCGGTGAGATGAAACCGCGCAGGCGCTGCAGGATGGCGCCGGCGCGGCGCGCCTGCTGCACGGCGGACTGCGCCGCTTCGCGGGCACCTTCGATGGTGGGCGGATCGTCGTCCAGCCAGCGTCCCACAGCCTGTGTGTTGGACAGGATGGCCGCCAGCGGCTGGTTCAGTTCGTGCGCGATGCCGGCCGCCACTTCGCCCATGGCATTGACGCGCGAGGCGTGGGCCAGCGCGAGCTGGCGCTGGGTCAGCACGCGCCGCCGATACTCGACGAAGGCCCAGCCCGCCGCACCACACACGACCAGCAGCACCAGCACGCCCCAGGCGAAACGCCCCCATGGCAACTGCGCGGGCAGCGGCGGCTGGCGGGTGACGAGCTGGTAGGGCTGGCTACGTACGCTGAGATGCTTTTCCGCCTGCAGCGGCGCCAGCGACGTCCAGTGCTTGCGGCTGGCCGGGTGGTTCCACAGGACCTGACCGGCATCGGTCGCCAGCGTGAAGGAGAAGCCAGCAGGAGGTTGTTCACCCGCGGCCAGCAAGTGGTCGGTACGCACATGCAGGGCCCAGGCACTGTCCGGCCCGGCCGCGCGGGTCAGCCAGAAGCCGCCGCCATCCGCCAGTGCCGGTGCGGCCGGGCTGCGCAGCGAGGACTCCAGCGCGGAGGTGAGTCGCGGCAGCATCTCGCCACCGGCACCGTTCGGGGCCGCCGGCCGCCAGCTGCCATCCGCGTTGCGCAGGTAGCGCCGCACCTGGTCGATCTGCGGATAGCTCAGCATGATGGAGCCGGCGAAGCGCGCCTTCACTTCGGGCGTGATCTGCGGCAGCGAGGGCTCCAGCGCCACCAGCGCAGCGAACACCGCCTCGTGCTGCTCGGCACGCTGCGACAGCAGACGATGGAGCACGCGCGACTGCAGGTCGAAGTCCTCCTGCGCGGCAAGCCGCTGCCCATGTAGCAGCCAGCCGCCCCACAGCGTGCAGGCCAGCAGCCAGCCGGCGATGGCCCACGGCCACCAGGCAGCGTTCTGCGCAAGGAAGCGTTGCAGGCCCGGCGACAGGACGGCGCGCGAAGACGCAGCGGGAGAAACGGGAGCGAAAGACCTCATGAGCGCACGACTCTACGCGGCGCCCGGCGGTGGCTCAATCCGTACGACTACGCGAAGCCTGCCAGGCCAGTACGGCCTCGGTGGCATGCGCCATGATGCGGTCGCGCTGCGCTTTCGGCAGGCCTTCGGCGAGGTTGGCGAACAACCACTGGTTGGCTTCCTGTGCGACACCCGTAGCAGCCAGACCATGCGCAAGGCAGAGGATCTGCACGTTGGCCAGCACGTCGGCAACCAGGCGCCAGCCCAGCTGCGGCATGCCCTTGTCCAGCGCCAGCAGCAGGCCACGCAGGTGACGGGCAAGCGCCAGAGCGTCCTCCTGCGATTCCGCGGCGATCATGGTGTGCCACAGCGCGAGGTGGATGCCACGACGCAGTGCGATCTTCCAGGCCAGTGCCGCGCCCTCGTCCTCCTGCAGCGTCGTCAGGCGCACCTGGCAATGCACTTCGCCATCTTCGCCAAGGCCGCTACGCAGATCGTCCAGCAGCAAGGACAGACCTGTCAGCGCGCCCGCGCCATACAAGGGCGCATAGGCCAGACCCCACTGGTCGAGGCCTGCCAGCATCATGGCCATGCGCAGGGTGCTGCCCTCGCGGGTGTCCATGCCGGTCCATTCGCGCAAGCCGTCAGCGATACGCGCCAGCCGGGCCTCGCGCACGGTTTCGTCCGACTCCATGCCGAGCCTGAAGGCGGCACCGAAGGCTTCCTGCGCCAGACGTGCGGCCTGTTGCTGCACGTCAGCCGTGGCCAGCTCGGCCAATGGATCCTGCGGAATGTCCGGTGATTGGGCGGTAGCCATGGTCGAAGCGCAAAAAAGTCAGACATTGTGCCCGAGCAAACCGCCCCACACAAAGACGGAAAACGCCCATAATGCCGCCGCCGCGGGCGGAATGGCCGGCTGCACAAGGCTTGTACGGCATAGCCGCTTTGTGTCTTTGTTTGGCGGAGTTCAAGTTTCCTCGAACCGCTACCGACACAAACTGACGGGGCAAGGTCTTGTGCGCATCCAGGCCGGCTCCCTGTCCGCATCGCTCGCGCCCCAATGCCGGGGCCGGGGCTGCAGTCTTCACATGCTTCACGCTTTCCTACGGGAGAACGCTTCATGAATCGCATGATCCGCTGGGCCTTGTCGTTCCTTGCCATCCTCGCCACCGGCCAGGCGCTCGCCGCCGACGCGCCGGCCGCCATGGCCAACCGCCCCCTGCGCGTGTTCCACGTAATGAGCTTCGACTCGCCCTGGCGCTGGACCGACGGCCAGCTGGAAGGCTTCAAGAAGGGCCTGGGCAGCGACGTGAAGGTGGAGTACCGCGTCTTCCAGATGGACGTGAAGCGCAACAGCACCAACGAGGCCAAGGAAAAGAAAGGCCAGGAGGCGCGCGCGATCATCGAGGAATGGAAGCCCGATCTCGTCTACACCTCGGACGATGACGCCCAGACCTACGTCACCAGACACTACGCCAACACCAAGCTGCCCTTCGTGTTCAGCGGCATGAACAAGACGCCGGCCGACCACGGCATCCAGGGTGCCAGCAACATCGCAGGCGTGCTGGAGCAGGAGCACTTCGTCGAAACGGTGAAACTGCTGCAGGCCGTCAACCCGAAGGTGAAGCGCCTTGCCGTCATCGGCGACGACGCGCCGCATTGGGCACCGGTCATCGAACGCATCCGCACACGCATGGCGCAGCTGCCCGGCACCACGCTGGTGTCCGTGGATATCGTCAAGACCTTCGACGAGTACAAGGCGAAGATCCAGTCCTACCCGCAAGTCGCCGACGCCGTGGTGCAACTGGGCGTGTTCGTCATCAAGGACAACAAGGGCGAAGCGGTGAAGTACCAGGACATCCTGCGCTGGACGGCCGAGAACTCGAAGCTGCCGGACGTCAGCTTCTGGATCGACCGCATCCACTATGGCGTACTCACCGCGGTCACCGTGTCCGAACGCGAACAGGGGCTGGCCGCTGGCAAACTGGCACGCAGCATCCTGGTCGACAAAGCCACGCCGTCCTCACTGCCGATGAAGCCGACGCTCAAGGGCACGCCCAGTATCAGCCTGGCGCGCGCCAAGGCACTGAACTACAGCATCAAGTCGTCCCTGTTGCTGTCCTCCGAGGTCGTCACGGCCTATGAGTGGGAGAAACAGTGACCCTGGGACTCCGCAACAAGATTGCGCTCATCGTCGTAGGTGTCGTCCTCACCGGCATCGTCGCGATCACCGCCACCTCCAGCCTGCTGTTCTCGGCCCAGTATGCCGATGCCTTGCTGTCGCGCTCGCACGCCATCGCCAAGGGTCTGTCGATCCAGCTGGAGCGCCTGCTTGCGCTGGACATTCGCATCGACGAACTGATCGGCTTCGAGGAACAGTGCATCGAGGCCGTGCGGGCTTACGAAGGCATCTCCTACGCGCAGGTCGTCAGCCCGCAGGGGCAGGTGCTGTTCCACAGCCAGAACAACCGCATCGGCACGAAGCTGAACCTGCCGGCTGGCAGCGGCGGTGAAGACCGACCACGCACGATCACCGACAACGTCGAGAACACCTACGTGTCGATCGTTCCGGTGATGGACCCGTCCGGCAACCGCGTCGCCGACGTGTGGGTCGGCTTCCCGCGCGAGCAGATCGTCGCACAGCGCAATGCCATGCTGATCGCCGGCTTCGGCGTGGGCCTGTGCGTACTGATCCTGGGCCTGGCGTTCCTGTACTTCACGCTGTCGCGCTACGTCACCGGGCCGATTGCAGCCTTTTCCCGCGTGGTGTCACATGTCCGCGACAACCAGGGCGACTACTCGGTGCGTGTCCCGCCACAGGGCGACGACGAACTTGGCGGCATGATGCAGGGCTTCAACCAGCTGCTCGACCAGATCGAACAGCGTGATCGCGATCTGGTGCAGGCCAAGGAGGCATCGGACGCTGCCAACCGTGCCAAGTCGGAGTTCCTGGCCACCATGAGCCACGAGATCCGCACCCCGATGAATGCCGTGCTCGGCATGAACGACCTGCTGATGCGCACGGAGCTGACCGACAAGCAGCGCCGCTATGCCACCAATGTGCAGAGCGCGGGGCGCTGGCTGCTGGGCATCCTCAACGACATCCTGGACTTCTCGAAAGTCGAAGCCGGCAAGCTGAGCCTGAACCCCGCCCCCTTCAGCCTGCACACCCTGATCGAAGAGGCCGTGCAGATGCAATCCGAAATGGCCGAGAAAAAATCGCTCGGCATTTCCTGGGAGGTGCCGGAAGAGATGCCAGGGCGGCTGCGCGGCGACAGCGGGCGCCTGATGCAGATGCTCACCAACCTTATCAGCAATGCCATCAAGTTCACCGAGCAAGGCCAGATCAAGGTGTCGGTATCCCGCACCGGAGATCGCATGGTCTTCGCCGTGACGGATACCGGTATCGGCGTCGCAGCCGACATCGTGCCGAAACTTTTCGAACCCTTCACGCAGGCAGACAGCTCCACCTCGCGCCGCTATGGCGGCACTGGCCTGGGACTGGCCATCGTGAAGCAGTTGGCCGAAGCGATGGAAGGTGATGTTGGCGCCGACTCCACGCCGGGCCAGGGCGCGACATTCTGGTTTTCCGCAAGATTGGAAGTTTTGCCAGCATGAGAGCATTGCCCCACGTGGGCAGCTTGTTCCCCGGATTGCAGGCAAGCTAGACTGCGCTGAATTCTCCCCTGTACAACGACAAATGCATGAAGCCCGGACGTTCAGCATCCCCGTGTTGCTGGCCGAGGACAATCCGCTGAATCAGGAGCTGGTCTGCGAGTTTCTCGCCGACACCCCGTTCGCGATCACGATTGCCGAGAATGGCCAACGCGCGGTGGACGTGTTCACCCAGCAGCATTTCGAACTGGTCCTGATGGACTGCCAGATGCCGATCATGGACGGCCTGGAAGCCACCCGCGTCATCCGCCGCATCGAGGCGGAAAAAGCCCTGCAACGCACGCCCATCATCGCCGTCACTGCAAATGCCATCCGTGGCGATCGCGACACCTGCCTCGCGGCTGGCATGGACGACTACCTCAGCAAGCCCTTCAGCCCGGAAGTGCTGATCGAACTGCTGGTGAAGTGGGCAGCGGCCAGCCCCCAAGCCTCCTGATACCGCCCCCTGAGGCACCGCTGAATCCGGGCCGGCTTGCCCGCACGCGCAACGCCCTATCCTTGCCGCGCTTCTCCAGCGGCAGCTATGATCCGCGGCTTCCCGCCCCACAACGCCGCGCCCCTACATGAACCTGCTTCGCGCACTCGCCACCGTCAGCGGCATGACGCTGGCCTCGCGCATCCTCGGCTTCGTCCGCGATGCTGTCACCGCCTACGCCTTTGGTGCCAGCGTGATGATGGATGCCTTCGTCGTCGCCTTCCGCCTGCCCAACCTGCTGCGCCGGCTGTTCGCCGAGGGAGCCTTCTCGCAAGCCTTCGTGCCGATCCTCGCGGAGTACAAAAACAAACAGGGTGAAGCGGAAACGAAACGGCTGGTGGATCACGTAGCCTCGCTGCTCGCCGTCGTCGTACTGCTGGTATCCATCCTCGGCGCCATCGCGGCGCCCGCCATCATCTGGCTGACCGCTCCCGGCTTCGCTGACGAACCGCAGCGTTTCGCGCTGACGGTCGAGATGACGCGGATCACCTTCCCCTACATCTTCTTCATGGCGCTGGTGGCCCTCTCCGCCGGCGTGCTCAACACCTGGGGCCGCTTCGCAGTACCGGCCTTCACGCCCGTACTGCTCAACATCGCGATGATCGCGATGGCGCTGTTCGCCGCACCCTGGTTCGATCCACCCGTGCTCGCGCTTGCCTGGGGGGCCTTCCTCGGCGGCGTGCTGCAACTCACGCTGCAGGTGCCTGCACTGATGAAGATCGGCATGCTGCCGCGCTTCTCGCTGACCTTCAGCGACCCGGGCGTCAACCGCATCCTCAAGCTGATGCTGCCCGCCACGTTGGGGGTATCGGTAGCGCAGATATCACTGCTGATCAACCAGGTATTTGCCAGCTTCCTTCCTGCTGGCAGCATGAGCTGGCTCTACTTCGCCGACCGTCTGATGGAGTTCCCCACCGGCCTGCTCGGTGTGGCGATGGGCACCATCCTGCTACCCAGCCTCGCCAAGTATCACAGCAGTGACGACCGTGAGGGCTTCTCCGCCCTGCTTGACTGGGGCCTGCGCATGACCCTCCTGCTGACACTGCCTGCCGCAGTCGCCCTGGCGATCATCGGTGTGCCGCTGGTTGCCACACTGTTCAAGCACGGCGCCTTCACCGCAGCCGATGTGCTGCAGACACGCACCGCTCTCGCCGCTTATGCCGTCGGCCTCACCGGCCTCATCGCGGTGAAGATCCTTGCGCCTGCTTTCTACTCCCGGCAGGACATCCGCACACCGGTGAAATTCGGTCTCATCTCGCTGGTGGCCACGCAACTGATGAACCTCGCCTTCATCGGCCCGCTACGTCATGCCGGCCTGGCACTGTCGATCAGCCTCGCTGCACTGCTGAACGCCGCACTGCTGTACCGCGGACTGCGCAAGCGTGACGCATACCAGCCGGCCTCGGGCTGGGGACGCTTCACCCTGAAACTGACGATTGCGTTGGTCGTAATGGGGGCCGCGCTGTATTTCGCCATGGGCGACGAGACTTTCTGGCTGCAAACCAGCGCGCACGACCGCCTGATCCGCCTGGCACTCGTGATCCTCGCTGGCATAGCCGCCTACTTCGGCAGTCTTTTTGTGCTGGGATTCCGGGTGGCTGACTTCAAACGTCGCACCAAGGTCTAGCCAACCGCCTCCATGATCGTTCGAACTGCCGTCATGTGATTTCTACTGGGGAGGTTTTCCGCTTCACCACGAGCGGAGCCAATAACCCAAGATAGTCGAGTTCTGGCAAGGTCGTCCGAGCCGTCTCCACGACCGTCTGAGATACGTG
>JAVHYF010000078.1 GCA_031119205.1 Moraxellaceae bacterium
TCCATCCGGTGAGAGCCGGATTTGAAGGAGGCCCACGGCCTCCTTTTTCTTTTTCGACCCGGATCAGTAGGTGATCGTGGCAGTGACTGTGTCGCGATAGATTCCGCCCGCTGGCATTGCCTGGCCGGCCGGGATGCGCCCGTAGACCGTGATGTCCTGGTTCTGACCGGACCCCGTCGCGGAATAGACCGGAGAACCGCCGCCCTCTCCCCAGAATGTCGTACGCCCGGCATTCTGGTAGAGGTCGTAACGGATGACGCCCGGTCCCGTGCCATTGAGGCCCAGTTTTCGCGCGGCGACCGTGTTGCCGGCGATTTCACCCTTGTTCAACGCAATGGTGTACGGAAGCTCATCGTTGCAGTTGGCGCGCAACCGTGCCTCTGCGTCGATCTGCGGATTCGTGCCGCCCTGGGTCGTACCGAAGTTCATCTGACTCAGCGTGGAGATGGTGCAGGAGCCGCGCATGAAGGACGACACGTTGAAGCTGCCGCCGCTGAAGGTCCCGACCTGGGTCGAATTGCAGTTGTTGCCGCTGCGGATGTCGCCAACGAATTTGTCATCGCCAACCGACTCGTACATTCCGGCGGCAGGACTGCCGCCGGCCGGCATGTGTGCATACATCGTTACGGTCGCGGTTCCGGTCCCCGCCGAGCCTATGGTCACCGGCACCGCGAGCCGGGTGCTGTCGTCCCATACTCCAGTGTGATTCGATGCCGTATAGATTTCATAGCCGACGCCTGACCAGCCGTTCGCCATGGTTCTCGGGACGAATCCGAGGAAGCTTGCCGGTGTTATGCCGATGCAAACCCGCAACGTCCCCTGCGAGAAGCCCGAGCATGACACGTTGACGTTGGTCGAGACGTCGGTATGGGGAATTGGAACGCCCACGTTTCCAAAGTACACCGCCGGCGCAGTGACGCTACATACCTGCGCGAACGAAGTTCGCGGCACGAAACTGCACAGCAGCGCCACGACCAGGATCACCAACAAGCGCATTACAGCATCTCCCGACAAACAAGTGGCCCCAGTCGAACCATGCCGCTTGCATCTTCCGTGCCCGGCAATTCATAGCGGCAGCCCGAATCCGAGCCTGACACCTCCAGCACCTGCCCTGCCACATAGTCCGGCAGGTACGCCTCGCCATCTATTCCCACTATGAACGGCTCGGTGCCCCCACGGACCCGGCCTTCCGAGCCGGCAGTGACCGGCTTTCCTGCGCGATCCAGCAGAACCACCAGCGCCGGATGGACGCGAACCACGTTGAAGTTCACCAGCACTGCGCCGGTATCGGCTGGAGTTACGGTCTGCTCGAGGGGTGGCAACCGGTAGTTGACGCCCATGCCATCCGGATCGATCGCGATCCGGTTTCGCTGCCAGCCGCGCAGGTCAGGCAGAAGCAGGTAGCCATGCTCGTTGGTGAAACCGTACAGCCTGTTCTCGTAGTGGACGGGAACACCGGCGATTCCGTTGCTGCTGACGACGGCGAAAGAATCGTAGACGCGCCGGCTGGCGAAAACCTCGCCCCCCATCAGCACGAGGCTGCCGTTGCCTTGGCCAAAGTAACCGGTATCGCCCGATATGCGATCAGCACCGAAGGTCACTTCACCGTAGTTTCCGCGCAACGTGGCCGATGCCTGGGCGAAGCCGCCATGGGTATCGCCCGCCTGCACATCCCAGCCCCAACCGCCTTCATACGGCGCGCCCTGGCGAACACCGGCGACGACATCGGTTTTGCCATTGTCGTGATTGAACGACAGCGTCGAATCGCGCTGGTCGCCGAGCGGCATGTTGAATGTCAGTCCGTAGCCCCGGCCCGAAGAGCTGCTGTCGAACATGCTGATCGAGGCGTAGACCTTGCGTCCCAGCATCTGCGACCACGACAGTGTGCTGACCCGCTCCTCGCGGCCGCCATCGGTGCGCCACCGAATCCAGGAGGCCGCAACGCTGCCGCCACCCATCACAGTCGCCCACGCGGATGCGCGGTCCTGCGCTCGCATCGTGGACGTGATTCGACCGCCATCGGTGATGTCGCCAAGATCACGGTAGCCGGCGCTGCGCCTCTGCGCCTGAAGGTCGAAGCCGAGGCGTTGGTTCATCCACTGGTAGCCGTAACTGCGCTGCGTGCCGCTTCCCTGGTCGCCGCTGCCGGCGACGGAAGCCGAAACCAGGCCCCAGCGCCCGCCGGGGGCCCAAACGCCACCCAGGCCAGCGACGCGAAGTCCGGCGCCGTATTCGGCGTGGCCTTCGATCGTGAAGTTGTCGCTCAGGCCCAACCGGTAGCTGCCACTGGCGACGATTCGGCTGTCGTAGTCGTCGGCCCGGGTGGCGTAGTCCTGACGAAGGCTGCCTGCTTCGAAACTGAAGTCGCTCAGACCCTTGGCGAGACGCTCGTGATCGACATAGATCGGCAGCGTGGTTTGCGTGGTGCGCCCCATTGCATCGCGGACGACGAGTGTCGCTTCGCCTGCGCCGTTGATGCGGGGGAATGTGTCAAGCACGAACGGCCCATCATCGATCTGGCTACCGAACTGGTTGACGTTGTTGACCAGGAGTTCGACCGATGACGGCAAGGTCGCCTGACCGCTGAAACGCGGTACGGGGAACGTGATCAGGTCGGGGCGCGCCCCGAAGTTCCGCCGCACCTGGATGCCGCCCAGGCGAACCTGGCGCGACCAGGACATGCCTCCGGAGATGAGATCGCCCGCCGTCCAGGTCACCATCCGGTCGGGGTCGCTATAGCTCCAGAACGTATCGAGGCGGCGGTAGCCTTCTGCGCCATCGCCTGCGGTGTTGATGGCGGACGTTTCGAGCGCGCCGGCTTCACCAAACCACCGCAGCATCGACGCCACCGACAGCGTATCCAGGCCGTTCAACTTGCGCCCATAGGCGTCGTAGTTGAAGAGCAGGCCATTGTCGCGGCTCACGTGGACGGGCTGAGGCGCCTGATACCCAAGCTCCTGCCTGGGCCGCAGCGTGGGCGGCACGTCGAGGACCAGGCGCTGCATGGACTCTTCGTACGTGTAGTGCAGGCCTGGCATCGCATCGAGCGCCACCAGTCCTTCGCTGTCCACCGCCAGGGATTTGTCCACCACCAGACCGATCGCACGCAGGTCTTCGGGTTTGGCGCTGAGGTGGCCATTGCGCATGAACATTTCGACCAGCTGCCCAGTCGGGCGCTCGCCGAAGAAAACTTCCAGGTACAGACTGGAATTGGAACCGCCACCGGTCGCCCCGGACATCACCGCGCCACCGATTTCCGGCAGGCCCAGTTCGGCCAGTGCATAGGACGCGTTGGCATCGCCACCCGCGGTTGCGGACGGCGACGGCGCGGCGAGTGCAGGCGCTGCGAACCAGGGCAGGATTGCCCCGATCGCAAGTGCCAGTGCACTACGGGCCGCGAGTGACGGGAATCGCGGCTGCTTGACCATTGAGCTGTGTCTCGAGCCGCAGATCAGCGGTCAGAGGGGAAACATACTGGGCATCCAACGGCCATTGCCGCCGGGAGCCGGGCAGGACGTAGCCGAACAGGCCGCGGGTCAGGGCTGCAACATTGCCCTTACCGTCGATCAGGCGACTGGAGCCGAGCTGGGCCGCCTGGCCACCTGTGTTGGTGCAGACCAGGAAGCCCGGAGAGAGGTTGCAGCTGAGCTTGGGTGCGGATGCGTCGGGCGAGCGCAGGTAGACCGGCACCACGTAGCGCATGCGCATGTTCAGGCCGGTTGCCTCGAGATCTTCCTTCGTGGGCAACTCGTCAACGACGACGCGGTAGGTCTTGTCGTTGCCAGTCGGCGCAGGCGCCTGTCGCACGACCCGCACCGTCTGCGAAACACCCGGCTCGATGCGAACGATGGCGGGGCTCAGGGCGATATCGGAGGTCGGCGTGAGCCGGTCTTCGCCATCAACCTGTGACCAGACGAACGCACGCACCTGGGCAGCCACCGGCGCGTCGCCGGTGTTGCCCAGGATCAAGCGCCCGGCGGTGATGCCGGGCGCCAGTTCGACCAGGGTCGGACCTGCCTGGAGCTGGCCACGCGCCGACAGAGGTGGGCTGACAGCCAGCGCCACTGCGACGCATAACGAAGCCTGGGTAGTCCGACCCATCATTATCAGTACTCCATCGTCGCCAGGACGGTGTCGGAGTACGAGCCACCCGGGACGTTCTGGGTCGCCGGCACGAGGCCATAGACGGTGATCGTCTGGTCGGAACCGGTGCCGGTCATGTCCACGTCGTTGGCGGTGCCGCCCGCGGCGGTGGCGCCGAAGTTGGAGGTGCGGGCCGTATCGGTGTACAGACCATAGTTGACGAACTGCGCGTCGGTGCTGTGCTTCATGCGGCGCGAGCCACCGGAGTAGTTGTTACCGTTGCCCAGGCCGACGTGATACGGAACCGAACCGTTGCACTTGACGGTCAGGGTGGTGGTGAGGGTGTTGATCGGCGTGGCGATGCTGCCGGTCACCGAGCCGAAGTTCAGGGTCGGGATGGCGGCGATCGAGCAGTCGTTCACCACGGTCAGCTGAACGGTCATGTTGGCGGTGGCCGTGGCGGCCGAAGCGGCCGACGACACGCCCAGCAGGGCAACTGCGAGCAAACAGGGCTTAACGAGATTCATTGTTTTGGTCTCTTGTTCCGGCGCATTCGCGCGATTCGCACCGGCGGAAATGCCGGGTTGAGTTGGTAACAGCAGAAAGTGTGCCAACGGTCCCAAAACCACCTTCATGGCGTGAAATCGGTGTTAACCGCACCCGATTTGACAAAGCTGAACGAGATTCACATCACACTTTTGAGCTCCTTCGGTCAAAAGTGACAATCGACGTCACCTTGTGTCCTCATAATTTATGAACAGGCAAT
>JAVHYF010000016.1 GCA_031119205.1 Moraxellaceae bacterium
TCGATGGCGCCGGCGATGGCGGAAATCTCGATGAAGCCGATGCCCAGCAGCCAGAAATCCGCGTTGAGTCCCGGCGACTGCGCGGCACCCGTCAGCGGTGGATACATGAACCAGCCACCGTCCGGGGCGAGGCCGACGAACAGCGTGCAGAAGAAGCCGAGGCCACCGAAGGCGTAGGCCCAGAACGCGTAGGCGGAAAGGCGCGGGAAAGGCAGGTCGCGCGCACCCAGCATGGCCGGCAGCAGGAACACCGCGATGGCCTCCACGATCGGCACCGCGAACAGGAACATCATCACCGTGCCATGCATGGTGAAGATCTGGTTGTAGGTGCCAGGCGTGAACAGGTTGTTCTCCGGCACCGCCAGCTGCGCGCGGATCAGCAGGCCCAGCACGCCGGCCAGCAGCAGGAAAACCATGGCGGCCACGATGTACAGCAGGCCCACCTGCGAGTTGTTCACCACCGACAATGCGCCCAGCCCGCTGCGTGGCCGCCAGGCAGCGCCCAGGCGCCGAAGTTCGTCGTCGGGGCGCGGCAGCGCGTTGGGCAGCAGCGGGTCCGGCGCGGTCATCGCAACTGCTCCAGGTAGGTGGACAGGTCGTTGAGCCGCGCCTCGTCCAGGTGCCAGAAGGAGGGCATGCGCGCGCCGGACTTCACCCCCTGCACGTTGGCGATCCAGTGGCTCATCGCGCCGCGATGGTTGCGCAGCACACCGCCGCCCAGCTCCAGCCGGCTGCCGATGTGGGTGAGGTCCGGCCCGCGCGGAGTGGCCGCAGCGGCGCTGGTCGCCCCGGCTGCCGCCGGGACCTCCCGCGCATCCTGAACATCCGTCAGGCCACGTACGGTGTGGCAGGCCGCACAGCCTTCGCTCATGAACAGGGCCCTGCCACGCAGGGCGGCGTCGCCCGTCGCGGCGGCCGCGGGTCGGGCCTGGCGGGCCAGCCACTCCTGGAATTCCTGTGGCGGCTGCACCACCACCACCATGCCCATGCGCGTGTGCTGGATGCCGCAGTATTCCGCGCATACGCCGCGGTACACGCCGGGCTCGCGGGCGGTGATCAGCAGACGGTTGCTGCGGCCGGGCACGGTATCCATCTTGCCGCCCAGCGCCGGCACCCAGAAGCTGTGGATGACGTCGGCACTGTCCAGCGTGAGCAGCACCGGCCGTCCCGCCGGAATGCGCAGCTCGTTGGCCAGCACGATGCCGGTGTCGCCATGCTGCCGGCCATCTGCGCCGCGGTAGCGCACCTCCCACCACCACATGTGGCCGGTGACGCTGACCATCAAGGCGTCCGGCGGGCGGGCGCGATCCAGTCCGGCGGTGCGCGCCGTGCCGTACAGCAGCAGGCCGGTGAGCACCACCACGGGAAAGACGATGCCGCCACCCATCAGCAGCCAGGCCGCCGGCAGTTGCGGGCGGTCGCGGCGCAGGCTGAAGCCGAGCAGCACCATCATGCCGATGAAGATCAGCAGGCCGACGATCAGCAGCACCCAGCTCAGCTCCGTGAGCACCACCGCTTCGTCGCCGGCGGGACGCAGCACGCTGAGCGCACCGACCTCGAAGGACGGCCGGTTGCTCATGCCTGCGCCCTTCCCGTGTCGCGTTCCGTGTCCGGTGCAGGCGGCGTCATTGCAGGCTCCTCATTGCAGATTCATGAGGTAGGCCGCCATGTCGCGCGCATCGGTCCGCGACACGCCGCTGTCCGGCATCAGGGTGCCGGGTACCAGGGCAGAGGGTTGTTGCAGCCAGGCCACCAGCGTGTCCGGCGTGTTGGGGAGATGGCCGGCGATGTAGCTGCGGCGCCCGTAGGACGCCAGCGTGGGGCCCATGCCGCCGGTGGCGGACGGCACCTCCGGAATGACGTGGCACCGGCCGCACTGGTGCTGCGCCAGCAGGCGCGCACCGCGTTCCGGGTTCGCGCCGGCCAGCTGCGTGTAGCGTGCGGCATGCGAGTCGACACCCTGCTGGTGGCAGGCGGCCAGCAGCAGGCATAGCGTGCCAAGGCGCAGCATCATCATGTGGGCTCTCGCCTGGCAGGTGCGTCGGGAACTCGCATCGCATTCCTGCTTTCAATGCAGGAACGCAGCCCGACGCAGCCCCGACCGCCCACGTGCGCACAGGAACCCGGATTCCGATGACGACCCGCCACCTGCAAGGCATCAGCAAACCCCTGTTCCTGCTCCTCGTGGCGCTGATCGCGGCGGGCGGTAGCCTGGCCTACGCGCTGCGCCAGTCCTACGACATCGCCGCAACCGTGCCGCATACGCAGGTGGTGCATACGGTGCTGGAGCGGATGATGCATCGCTCGGTGGACATGCGCTCGCGCGACATTGCGGTGCCGGCAATGGATGCTCCCGGCATGCTGCAGCGTGGTGCCATCTGCTACCGCGACGCCTGTGCGCAATGCCATGGCGCACCGGGGGTAGCGCCGGGGCCGGTGGGGCTGGGGCTGCAGCCGCTGCCGGGCCCGCTGGTGGATGCATCGCGTCGCTGGGAGCCGCGGCACCTGTACTGGATCACCCGCTACGGCATCAAGATGACCGGCATGCCGGCCTGGGAATACCGCCTCGCGGACGAAGACCTGTGGGCAGTCGTGGCCTTCGTCGGCAAGCTCGGCGAGATGACGCCCGCCGAGTATGCGAAGCGCGTCGTGGTGCTGCCACGCGTGGATTGCTTCGCCACCACGCGCTGCGAAGGTGAGCACTGCCCCCTGGGTGCCGCTGGCAAGGGCGAGGGTGGTGTTGGTGGAGGTAGTGAGGACTGGAAACTGCAGGCGCGCACCGCCTTCGGCCAGTACGCCTGCAACAGCTGCCACGTCATTCCCGGTGTAGTGGGGCCGGATACGCACGTCGGCCCGCCGCTCACCGGTTTCGGCACGCGCAGCCACATTGCTGGCCGCCTGGCCAACACGCCGGACAACCTCGTGCGCTGGCTGAGGGATCCCCAGCAACTCGACCCGCACACCGCGATGCCGGACCTCGACGTGAGCACAGCACACGCCAAGCTGATGGCGCGATACCTCGCTGAGCAGCGCTAGCGCCGCCGCGGTGAGGCCGTGGCAGGTGGGGCACTCATGCCGCATCGTGCTGGGCGATGCCGCGCATGTAGAGGAGGGACGGCGCAGGCAGCCGCTGGCCGGCCGCGCGGGATGCGCCTGGTCTGTCGGGGTGGCTGCTCACGGCGGGCTCCTCGTTCATCCGCAAGGGCCAGCCCGCAGCGGATCTTCCTGATGGGCACCGCTGCGGTCGCGGCCAGCGCGCGGCGGGCGGTAAGCGACCCATGCTAGGCCGCATTGCGCCGCACCCGCGTCGGAGCGGACTGAAGCGCCTGTAGGAGTCGGCTTACCCGTCCACGCCCGCTTGTCCGTCGGACGCATCGTGTCCGCTGGACACTGCGCCATCACTCGTCCGTCCCCACGGATGACGCATGCGCCACCCGTTCCCGACCGGATCTCATATTGGCAACCAATGGTTGCCAATCAAACAACGATTGTTCGTCTAGTTCGCTCATTCCGGCTTCTCTACATTTCGTTCCAGGCCAGCGCACTTCAGCGCAACGCCAACGCAACCAAGGAGAACGAAATGAGCAAACAGATCAATACCGACGCAATCCACAACGACGCAGCGCGCGACGCGGGCAAGGTCTGGTTCATCACCGGTGCCTCGCGTGGCATCGGCCTGGAGATCGCCCGCGCAGCACTGCAGCGCGGTGACTACGTGGTGGCCACCGCCCGCAAGCCGCAGGCCGTGGAGGCCGCGCTGGGCACGCATCAACGCCTGCTGGCCGTCGCGCTGGACGTGAATGCAGAGCACCAGGCACACGCCGCCGCCGATGCCGCGATCCGCCACTTCGGCCGCATCGACGTGCTGGTGAACAACGCTGGCTACGGCCTGCTCGGCGCGGTGGAGGAATCCAGCGCGAAGGAAGTCGAGGACCTCTTCGCCACCAACGTGTTCGGCCTGCTGAAGGTGACCCGCGCAGTGCTGCCGCACATGCGCCGTGAGCGTAGCGGCCTTGTGGTGAACGTGTCGTCCATCGGTGGCTACGCCGCCTACCCGGGCTGGGGCGTGTATGGCGCCACCAAGTTCGCGGTGGAAGGCCTCACCGAAGCGCTGGCGCTGGAGCTCGCACCGCTGGGCGTGCGTGCGACGGTGATCGAACCCGGCTTCTTCCGTACCGACTTCCTGGATGCGTCCTCGCTGGTGAAGACGGCCGTCGAATACCCGGAGTACGCCGACACGGTGGGCCAGATGCGCAGCCTCATGGACGGCGCCAACCACCAGCAACCGGGCGACCCCAGGAAGCTGGCGCTTGCCGTGCTGGCCCTGGCCGACAGCGATACACCGCCGGTGCGCCTGCCGCTGGGCACCGACACGGTGGCGAAGATCGCGGAGAAGAACCGCGCCGTCGAAGCCGAGCTGTCGCAATGGCATGACGTCGCCATCTCCACCAACCACGACGACCTGCAGGCCGCGGCCTGAGCGCCGGCCCTTCACACAAGGAGAAACCGCCATGAACGTTTCACTGCAACAGGCGCAAGTCGTCATCGCCGCGGCGCAGGCCCGCGCCCGCGAGCTGGGTGTGCAAGCCGTCATCAGCGTGCTCGACGCCGGTGTGCATCTCAAGGCCTTCCACCGCATGGATGGCGCGCCGCTGGGCTCGATCGACGTGGCCACCGGCAAGGCGAAGACCGCTGTGCTGTTCGGCTGCAACAGCGAGGACGTCTATGAGTACCTGAAGCCCGGCGCACCGGCACCCGGGCTGGAACTGAGCAACGGCGGCCTGATGCCCTTCGCGGGCGGCATGTCGCTACGCAATGCCGATGGCGTGCTCATCGGTGCGATCGGGGTGTCGGGCGGCGCGGTGCCGCAGGACCGGCTGATCGCCGAGGCAGGCGTCGCCGCACTGGGCGCCTGAGTACTCCGCACGCAACACACGTACTAAACGCAACCCACGTTTCAGACCTGCATCAACACACAACGCTTCACTCATTCATCATTGAAAGGAAAGTCATCATGTCCAAGACCATTCTCATCACCGGCGCAGCAGGCGGTTTCGGCAAGGGCGCAGCCATCGGCATGGCGCAGAACGGCCACAGCATCATCGCCACCGTGCAGGTCTCGTCGCAGGTCACCGGCCTGCGCGAGGAAGTCGCCGCCCTGGGCCTCAGCGACCGCATCCGCGTCGAGCGCCTGGACCTAACCGATCCCTACGACATCGCACAGGCCCAGACCTGGGACTTCGACATCCTGTGGAACAACGCCGGCATGGGCGAAGCCGGCCCGGTGTGGGAAATTCCCATCGACCTGGTGCGCAAAAACTTCGAGGTCAATGTGTTCCTGCCGCTGGTACTGACCCAGGGCGTGGTGCGCAAGTGGATCAGCGAGGGCAGCGCGCAAGGCAAGAAGCTGGTCTTCACGTCGTCGATGGGCGGCCTCTTCACGCCGGCCAACTGGGGCACCTACGTGTCGACCAAGCATGCGCTGGAATCGGTGGCCGAGGCGCTGCAACAGGAACTCGCGGCCTATGGCATCAAGGTGCAGACCATCAACCCGGGTGCGTACTACACCGGCTACAACGAGACGATGGCGGACAATCCCTTCCGCTGGCTGGACGACGCGAAGCACTTCACCAAGCGCGCCGACTTGCGCAAGGGCTTCGATGACTTTTTTGCCACGCCGGAAGGCAAGATGGACGCCCGCGAGATGATCGACCGCATGATCGATATCGTGCCAGCCGACGACGGCAAGTTCCGCAACGTGGTGCCCCAGGTCATCGAGGACATGCTGAAGGACCATCAGCTGGCCGCTTGGGAGAACCGGATCTGAGCAAACCGGTCGCGACAGTGCTGCCAGGCTGCCGCGACCACCCTCCTGTCATCGCGCCGCCGGACCCGCAGGGTTCAGCGGCGTTCTGCCGTGCCCAGCCGTTCGATCACAAAGTCGATGAAGCGCCGCGTCCGCTGCGGCATCTGGGTGCGCTGCGGGTAGTAGAGGTAGAAGCCGATGCGCTCGGTGGAATGGCTCTTCAGCAGATGCACCAGCTGGCCAGCCTCGATCAGCGGCCTGGCGATGTAGGCAGGAATCTGCCCGATGCCGGCACCGCCCAGCACGGCATCCAGCTCCGCATCCACGTCGTTGGTGACGAAGCGCGGCGCGAGCTCGGTGTAGGTCACCTCGCCCTGGTCCACGAATTCCCAGGGCATCACACGCCCTGACGTGGAATGGCGGAAGCCGGTGCAGCGGTGACTGGCGAGGTCCGCCCAGTTGCGCGGCCGGCCGTGGTGCTCGATGTACCCGGGTGACGCACACACCCATTGCTGGATGTCCATCAGGCGCCGCGCCACCACGTTGCGGTCCACGCCACCGCCCATGCGGAAGCCGAGATCCACGCGCTCCAGCACGCTGTCGGTCAGCCGGTCCTCCAGCTCGAACTCGATGCGCAGCTCCGGGTACAGGCGCATGAATTCCGGCACCAGCGGCAGCACGAAGTGCCGGCCCATCGAACGTGGCGCGGTGATGCGCAGGGTGCCGCCCACTTCCTTCTTCGCGTTGCGCAGTTCTTCCACCGCGCTGCGGATGTTGGCGATGGCCGGCGCGATCTGGCGCAGCAGCTGCGCGCCCTCCTCGGTCAGGCTCAGCTTGCGCGTCGTCCGGTGCAGCAGGCGCACGCCGAGCTGCGCCTCCAACTGGCGCACCGTCTTGCTGGTGGCCTGTGGCGCCACGCCCAGCTCGGCCGCCGCCTTGCGGAAGCTGCCGTTCTCCACCACCCGCGCCAGCACGGCCAGGCTTTTCAGGTCATCCATCCTGCCTCCAGAACTGACATCTTCAGGTTGCCAATCAAACAACGATTGTGAGTCTAGTGCGCACACTGCGGAAGCACCAGACTTCTCCCCAGGCGACGGTCATCAGGACCGGATCACGTCACACCTGGAAGGGAGAAAGAAATGTCTGCATTCATCAGGACGATCAGGAAATTGAGAGGCGAAGCGGCCGCACTGCCGCCCGCACACCCTGCCAGCAGCATCGCGCTGGCCTGGCTGGGCGGTGCACTGGCCATTGCGGCCACCGCCGGCCTGTCGGAAGGGGCTGGCGCCATGCTGATCCTGGGATCGTTCGGCGCCTCCGCCGTACTGATCTTCGGCTTCCCGGACGTGCCGTTCTCGCAGCCGCGCAACATCGTCGCGGGGCATGTCCTCAGCACGCTGATCGGGCTGATCTTCCTGCATGCCTTCGGCGCAACCTGGTGGAGCGTCGCACTCGCGGCCGGCACCGCCATCGCCGTGATGATGGCTACCCGCACCGTGCATCCGCCTGCCGGCTCCAATCCGGTCATCGTCTATCTGGCGCAGCCGGACTGGAGCTTCCTGCTTGCGCCGACCCTGCTCGGATCGCTGGTCCTCGTCGCGGTTGCCACGCTCTATCTCAACCTTTCGCGCGAGGCGCGCTACCCGAAGTACTGGTGGTGAGAACGCACGACCCGTCAATACCCTGTACGCATATCCGTCCGGAGGAGTCATGGACCCGCACGTCGCAACGAACATCGACAAGAACATGAACCGGTACATCGCAGCGGTCGAACTGGAGAAGTCACCGCGTCTGATCAACCATGGCCCGACCGTACTCGTGTCTGCCCGCCATGGCGGTGTGGACGATGTGATGGCTGCCGCCTGGGCGAGTGCCCTCAACTACGATCCGCCGCGTGTCACGGTGGTGCTGGATAAAGACAACAGGACGCGCGAACTGGTCGAGCGAAGCGGGCGCTTCGTCATCCAGGTGCCAACCGTGGCGCAGATGCAGCTGACGCACGCGGTCGGTACGCGCAGCCTGCGCGCCGATCCGGCCAAGCTCGCGAAAAGCGGCGTCACGCTGTTCGACATGGATGGCCACGACCTGCCTTTCGTGGCCGGCAGCGCGGGCTGGCTGGCCTGTCGCGTGATCCCCGAGCCGCACAATCAGGACCGCTACGACCTGTTCATTGGCGAGGTCATCGGCGCGTGGTCCGATACGCGGGTGTTCCGGGACGGACACTGGCACTTCGAGCGCGCCGATCCATCCTGGCGCAGCCTGCATTACATCGCCGGCGGACACTTTTATGCAATCGGCGAATCGTTCGATGTCAGCGAGACGACAACACCCGGGCACGCTGCGTCGTGACACTCAGGCGGCGGGACGCCCTTCGCGACGCAACCACTGCGCGGCCAGTTCGACCAGGAAGCTGGCACCCAGCGGCAATAGCGCATCGTTGAAGTCGTAGCTCGCGTTGTGCACCAGGCATGGCCCCTCGCCATGTCCCGGCAGGCGGTGGTCGCCGTCGCCATTGCCGATGAAGGCGTAACAACCCGGCACGGCTTCCAGCATGAAGGCGAAATCCTCCGCCGCCATGATCGGCGTCTGGGTGACGATGCGCTCCGCCGGCAGCATGCCGCGCAGTACTTCGCGCGCAAACTCCGTCTCGGCGGCATGGTTGATGGTCGCCGGATAGTTGCGGCGGAACTCGAAACTCACCGTCGCGCCGAACACCGCGCCGGTCTGCTCGGCGATCTCGCGCATACGCCGCTCGATCAGGTCCAGCGTCTCCGCCGAGTACGCGCGTACGGTGCCCTGCATCTCGCAGCTGTCGGGGATGACGTTCGGCGTGCTGCCGGCGTTGAGCATGGTCACCGAGATGACGGCGGTTTCCAGCGGCTTCTTGTTGCGCGTGATGATGGTCTGGAAGGCCTGCATGATCTGGCCGGCGACCGGGATCGGGTCGATGGCCAGGTGCGGCATCGCGGCGTGGCCGCCCTTGCCGTGGATGGTGAGCTTGAACTCGTTATTGGAGGCCAGCACCGCGCCGGGCGACAGCGCGATGGTGCCGGCAGCAATGCCGGGCATGTTGTGCAGGCCGAACACCGCTTCCATCGGGAAGCGTTTGAACAGGCCGTCGCGCATCATTTCGCGGGCGCCGCCGCCATGTTCTTCCGCCGGCTGGAAGATCAGGTACACGGTGCCATCGAAGTCGCGGTGCTTCGCCAGATACTGCGCCGCGCCGAGCAGCATGGTGGTGTGCCCGTCGTGGCCGCAGGCGTGCATCTTGCCGGGGTGGCGGCTGGCGTGTGCGAAGTGGTTAGCCTCGTGGATCGGCAGCGCGTCCATGTCGGCACGCAGGCCGACGGCACGCGACGAGTTGCCGTTCTTCACGATGCCGACCACGCCTGTCTTGCCCATGCCGCGATGCACCGGGATGCCCCATTCCGTGAGCAGGCCGGCAACCAGGTCCGCCGTGCGCGTTTCTTCGAAAGAGAGTTCGGGGTGGGCGTGGATGTCGCGCCGCACTGTTTTCAGGTAGTCGGCCTGATCGGCGATCGCGTCGATGAGCTTGGTGGCGGCGGTCATGTGTGGTCCTGATGATGTCGGGCGCCGGGCGACACAACGAGGCAACCTGGGCGGGGCGCCTGTGCCTGAGGGCAGGCGCCGACTCGGGACGCACGCGGAAACTGGAGCGGGTGAAGGGAATCGAACCCTCGTATGCAGCTTGGGAAGCTGCCGTTCTACCATTGAACTACACCCGCGACGGGGCCGTAGTTTAACGCGACGCAGGACGCCGCGCAGCCCTTCGCCGCGCTGCGCCCCACTTGCGTCAACACACCGGCGATTGCGCAGGGCGGTCCAGGACATGGCGCCTCGACGCGGGCGCCCGTCATGCCCTCGCGTGCTATCCTCGACACGCTTCCCGGCAGTCGCCGGAAGCTGGTTTTCTCCCGCCCCCGATATACCCCGATGCTCCATCTACAGGTCAATGGCGAGGCCCGCCAGGCCCCCGCCGGCGCTACGGTCGCCGCGTTGCTGGAACAGCTGTCGCTCACCGGCAAGCGCGTGGCCGTGGAGCGCAACGGTGACATCGTCCCGCGTGGCCTGCATGCGGTGACGACGCTCGCCGACGGCGACCGGCTGGAAATCGTGGTGGCCGTCGGCGGCGGCTGACTTTCGCGAGATATTCATGAACGACCCGCTGATCATCGCTGGCCGCGAGTACGGCTCCCGCCTGCTCGTGGGCACCGGCAAGTACAAGGATTTCGACGAGACCCGCCGCGCCGTGGTGGCCAGCGGCGCGCAGATCGTCACCGTGGCGATCCGCCGTACCAACATCGGCCAGGATCGCAACGCGCCCAGCCTGCTCGACGCGCTGCCGCCTTCCGAGTTCACCTACCTGCCCAATACCGCCGGCTGCTACAGCGCCGACGATGCCGTGCGCACCCTGCGTCTCGCTCGTGAGCTGCTGGACGATCACAAGCTGGTGAAGCTGGAAGTGCTGGGCGATCCGCACACCCTCTTCCCCAACATGCCGGAAACCCTCAAGGCCGCCGAGACGCTTGTGAAGGAAGGCTTCGAGGTCATGGTGTACTGCTCGGACGACCCCATCCAGACGCGCATGCTGGAAGACATCGGCTGCGTGGCAGTGATGCCGCTGGCATCGCTCATCGGCTCCGGCATGGGCATCCTCAATCCGTGGAACCTGAAGCTGATCATCGAGCAGGCCAAGGTGCCGGTGCTTGTGGATGCCGGCGTGGGCACTGCGTCCGACGCGGCCATCGCGCTGGAACTGGGCTGCGATGGCGTGCTGATGAACACCGCGATCGCGCTGGCGCAGCACCCGGTGCTGATGGCCGGCGCCATGAAAAAAGCGGTGGAAGCCGGCCGCGAAGCCTTCCGCGCTGGTCGCATGCCGAAGAAGCTGTACTCCGCCTCACCCAGTTCGCCGACCACCGGCCTCATCGGCGGCTGAGAAAAACGGGCCTCTTGTCGAATGCGCTATCAGGGCAGGCTGACGAACTGGAAGGATGACCAGGGCTTCGGTTTCATCACCCCCAACGACGGCAGCGCCCCGGTCTTCGTGCATATCAAAGCCCTTCGACGGCAATCTTCGCGGCCCGTCGAAGGCGATCTGCTCACCTACGAGCTTGCGTTCGACGAACGTCGCCGCCCACGCGCCCGCGCGGTTTTGAAAGTGGGCGATGCAATTCGCAAAGCCCCTTCAGGCTCTGCCGGACGCGGCTGGAAGGCGCCGGCCTTCGGTCTGTCTTTCTGCCTGATCCTCGCTGGCGCGACGACCGCTGGCCGCTTGCCGACCCTGCTGCCCGGGCTGTATGCCATCGCCAGTGGCATCACCTTCTTCGCCTACTGGTGGGACAAATCTGCGGCGATGTCGCAGCGGTGGCGTACGTCCGAAAGCACCCTGCACCTGTTCGGCCTTGCCTGCGGCTGGCCGGGCGGGTTGCTGGCGCAGCGACTGCTCCGTCACAAATCCATCAAGCAGGAGTTCCAGACGGTGTTCTGGGGAACCGTCATCCTGAATTGCATTTTCTTCGGCTGGCTCTTCAGCGCGGGTGGCAAGTCCTGGCTGGATAGCCTGCGGACCGCCGCGTCGTGAGCCCGATGCGCACGCCCGCTCCCATCGCGATACTGGCTGGTATCGCAGTCGCCGCGCTGCTTGCCAGCGTGTTGCCGGGCGATCCTGCTGCCGCGCTGGGCTGGCACAAGAGCGCGCCGTGGTCCCTGCGCTTGGTCACGGCCCATTTCGCGCATCTGGGCGTGGCCCATATCGGCATGAATCTGGCCGCGCTGGCCGTGCTGGGCTGGGCCGCGCTGCGTGTCAGGTTGGTCGCGGGTTTCCTGCTGGCCTTGCTGTGTGCCGCGATGACGGTGGACGCCGGCCTGATCCTGCAGGTGTGGCCGGTGGACTGGTACGTCGGCCTGTCCGGTGTCCTGCACGGTGGTTTCGCGTGGCTGTGCCTGCACCTGGCGACGGCACGCAGGGGCCTGCTGCCCTGGCTGCTGTGGATCGGTGGCTTGGCAAAGGTCCTGGCCGAGACGCAGGTCCCCGCCGGTAGTCCCGGCCCCATGGGCTTCCCGCTGGCGCTGGCCGCCCACCTGTACGGCTATCTGGGTGGCAGCGCCTGGGCGGTGGCCGAGCGGCTGCTGCGCCGCGCAGCGTAGGCCGCAGCCAGCAGACCGGCGAGACCGATCCAGCCGAAGGCGCCACCCCCGCCTCCACCGGCTGCGGGTGTGGCCGGCGGAGGTGGATTGGCGGCCTGGATGCTGACCTGCCGCTGGTTGCTGCGGCCGTGGTTGTCGGTGACGGTCAGCGTGACCGTGTAGGTTCCGAGCACCGGCAGGCTCAGGTTGGTGGTCGACAGCGCGGGACTGGTCAGGCTGCCATTGAGGCCGGCGAGGGACCATGTGTAGCTGACCAAGCTGGCGCCAGATATGGCGCGTGAAGGGGTGCCATCCAGCAACAGCACGGTGCCGGGCAGGACGGTGCTGGGCACCGACGCAATGCGCGCCATCGGTTCGAGCGCCAGTACGACGGCCTGCGGGGCATAGAGCAGGCCGGCGCCGCAGGTGTCGGTGGTGCAGTTGCAGGGTCCGGGAGTCGGTGTGGCGAGCGAGCAGGTGGGCGTCGCGCCCTCGGCCACGAAGGCGCGGCTACTGCGTTTCAGGCGGTCGGCGATTTCGTCTGGCAGCAGGTCGGTGTTGCGTGCCAGCATCAGGGCGGCGACGCCTGACACCAGCGGGGTGGCAAAGCTGGTGCCGTATACCGTCGAGGTCAGATCGTCTGAGTACGCATCTGTGCCCGGGACGGTAGTGCCGGTGTTGGTGGTGCTGTGGATCGGATGCGTGCACCCGCCTGACGAGCCGCAGTTGCCCGACGGCGCCAGCAAGGTCAGCGCCGGTCCGAAGAAGCTGTAGCCGGCCTTGTTGCCGGCATTCCGCGCACCGCCGACGGCGATGACGCCGGTGCAGTTGGCGGGTTGGGTGACGGCTCCGGGTAAATTGCCGTCCGATACATTGCCAGCCGCCGCGACGACGGTGACGCCGATGGCCAGCACTTCATTGACCGCCTCCTGGTAGACGGGGTTGCATGCTTGCCCGGCGAGGCCACCCAGGCTCATGTTGATGATGCGGGCGGGGTTTGCGTTGGTTGGCGCACCTGGCACGGACAGGCCCGCCGCCCAACGCATGCCGGCGACGATATCGGAGACATAGCCCCCCCCGCTGCCCAGCACGCGCACCGGCAGGATCGGGCTCAGCTGCGCCACCCCAGCGATGCCGGTGCCATTGTTCGTGCTGGCGGCGAGGACGCCGGATACCCGGGTACCGTGCCAGGAACTGGAGCGGAACACCCCATTGACCGTTGTCCAGTCGCCCGGATCGCTGGCATCGGCGTCGCGCCCATCTCCGTCGTTCGCGACGGTGAAGCCCCCCCCCGGATTCTCGCTGACGAAGTCCCAGCCGGGCCGCAGCTTGGCCGCCAGGTCGGGGTGGTTGAGGACGCCGGTATCCAGGACGGCCACGACAACCAAACTGCTGCCGGTGGTGACGTTCCAGGCGGTCTCGGCGTGGATTGCAGAAGCTTCAGTGCTCTGCAGGTACCACTGCACGGCTGCATATTTCGGGTCGTTGGGCGCAGCCATCGCCCACATTTTCTCGTCGGGCACGGCGTATTCCACCAGGCCCTGGCGCATCAACCGGTCGGCGAGGGCCTGCGAACTCATGCCGTCGGCGCTCACCACCTGGGTGGTCGGTCCGACGAAGCGCTTGCCGTGCAAGGCCACGCCCGAGCGGCCGCCCAGTTGCGTCGCCGCGGACATTGCACCCATCGCCTGCGCCTGTGCGGCAGCGCCCAGCGAGTCGTTGCTGCGGTACTTGACAATGACGCGGGCAACTTCCTGCGCCTGGGTGACGACAGGGCCCAGCAGCAGGGCGACGGACAGGAGACGGAACAGAAGACGTACGGGGGGCCGGGTCATCACTGGATGCTCACCTTCTGGTCGGGTTCGGCAAGGCGGATGCCGGGCTGACTGCGCAGCCGGGCGAGGGTACGGGCGCAGCCTGTGTCGGTTGCACTGCAGGCAAGGACGAAGCCTGCGGTGTCGGAAGAGATGGCCGAACGGAAACGCAGGTGGCCGCCCGCGCGGGTGGCTGTCTGTTGCAGCCAGGCCTGGTCCTGCAGGTGAGCCGGGTTGTTGACCGCAAGGATGACCGGCAGCTCGGTCTCAGTGGTCGGCGGCGTTGCCTGGCAGGCGGGCAGCGCAGCCAGCTGGACAAGCGCGGCGGTGAGGCAGGCGGTGCGGACAGGTCGGACCATCGGCGTCTGGAACGATGAGCAGACTCCCAGCCTAGCACTGCCCGTGATGCGGTGTCTGTCAGCGCAAGCGCTGCGATGCTCGCGCCGCGACGCACGGCAGGGCACAATGGCGCCCCTGTTTTCCCCAAGCCGTACCGAGATGTCCGCCATCCCGCCCGACCACGCGCCGCCGCCTCCGGAAGCTGACGAGCCCACTGGTGCCGCTGAGGCCATTGAGGCCACCGAGGCCGCGCCGCGCTTCTCGCGCCAGCCGATCCGCAGTTTCGTGCTGCGCCAGGGGCGCATGTCGGACGCGCAGAAGCGCGCCATCGAGGACGGCCTGCCGCGCTACGGCATCCGCTACGGCAACACCGCGCTGGACTACGCCGCAACCTTCGGACGCCAGGCGCCGGTGGTGCTGGAGATCGGCTGCGGCATGGGCGATACCACGGCGAAGATCGCCGCCGCCCAGCCGGAGCGGGATTTCATCGGCATCGAAGTGCATGGCCCCGGCGTGGGCAACCTGTGCAAGCTGATCGAGACGCAGGGCCTGAGCAACCTGCGCGTCATGCAGCATGACGCGACGGAGGTGGTGCGCGACATGATTGCCGCGGATTCGCTGGCCGGTGTGCATGTCTTCTTCCCCGACCCCTGGCCGAAGAAGCGCCATCACAAGCGGCGCATCCTGCAGCCGGCCTTCGTGCACGAACTGGCGGCGCGGCTGGCGCCAGGTGGCTACCTGCACTGCGCCACCGACTGGGAGGAGTATGCGCAGCACATGCTGGAGGTGCTGTCGGCCGAGTCACTTCTGCAGAACACCGCGGCCGACTACGCGCCCCGTCCGGACTACCGCCCGCTGACCAAGTTCGAGGCGCGTGGCCTGCGCCTGGGTCACGGCGTCTGGGATCTCGTCTTCACCCGCAAGGCCTGAAGCCTGACCCGGGCGCACCCGCCCGTCGGGGTGCTTGCAGGCAAGCGGTGGCATACCTAGCATGCGGCCTCCTTACCGGAGTGTCTCCATGCCTGCGACGCGTCGTCTTGCCAGTTGCCTCTGCCTGTCCCTGCTGCCGCTGACTGCGCTGGCTGACCCCGCCACCGTCGCCGAATTGCGCGCGGCCGGCGCCACGGCGCTGAACTCCGGTCAGGTGCGGCAGTTGTTGCCAAAAGCCGAGGTCGTCAGCATGGCGGAGACAGGCATGGAGCGACGCTGGGTCAATCTGGACGACGGCAGTTTCGTGGCGCGCGCCAGCAATCCGCGTCTGCCCAAGGCACCGGCGCAAAGTGGCGCCGGCACCTGGAGCATCGATGACCGGGGTGCCTACTGCGTGAACATCGACTGGTTCACCCGCAAGGAGGCCTGGTGCCAGTTCGTCTTCAGCCTTGGCGACAGGCACTACATCAGCGTCTCGCAGGTCAATCCGGAAGCACGCGTCGCCGCGATCCAGGTCAACCGTTGAGCGTGGCGCTATAGCGGCAGGCCACGCGGCTTGCGCTGCGCCCGTGCGAAGAGGCGGTCGTACAGCCAGGCCGGCAGATGGCCCAGGCCCTGCGCCACCAACGCCATCTGCCAGGGAATGGTGGCTCGCGCGCAGCCGCGGTCGATAGCCCGTGCGAAACGTCGTGCCGCTTCGTCCGCCGGCAGCATGAAAGGCATGGGATAGGGATTGATGGCCGTCATCGGCGTGGCGATGTAACCGGGGCGGATCTCCACCACCCGCACGCCCGTGCCATGCAACTCGACCCGCAGGCTCTCCAGATAGCGCGCAGCGGCGGCCTTCGAGGCACTGTAGGCACCCGCGCCGGGCAGGCCGCGCACGCCGGCTACCGACGAGATGCCCACCAGCCGCCCGGCCCCGCGTTCGCGCATGGCGGCCACGAAGGGCTGGAAGGTCGCCACCATGCCCAGCACATTGGTGCGCAGCACGGCGGCAAAGGCTTCGAGGTCGTCCAGTTCTTCGGTGAGGGTGCCGACCGAAATGCCGGCATTGGCGATGACGATGTCCGGCAAGCCGGCTTCCTGCTGGAAGCGCGCCGCGGCGTGCTGGATCGAGGCCGGGTCGGCCACGTCTGCGGGCAGGCAGAGATGCTTGCCGGGCAGGCTGGCCGCCAGGGCTTCGAGTACTTCGATGCGCCGACCGACAAGGCCGACGGTCGCGCCGCGCTCCGCATAGTGGCGCGCCAGCGCCGCACCGATGCCGCTGCCGGCACCGGTGAGGAAGACGCGGGGAGAGACCATGCAGGAGGCGGTGCGGGGCTTACTTGCTGCCGCGCGCCTGGGCGATCAGCTGGTCGGCGGTCTTGAAGACGTTCTCGCCGGCATTGACCATCCAGCGGCCGTTGATGGCCAGTGCCGGAACGCCCGGCACCTTGTAGTCGCGAGCGAGTTGTTCCGCGCGCTTGAACTGCGATTCCACGCCGAAGCTACGCCAGGTGTCGTTGAACTTGGGAACATCGACGCCTTGCTTGGTCAGCCACTCGTTGCGGGTCTTCTCGTCGTGCAGCGCCACGCGCTGGGTGTGGATGGCCTCGAAAACCTTGGCATCCAGTTTCTCGTTGAGGCCCAGCACGTTGAGCGTCAGGTACATGCGCGCCAGCGCCGTCCAGTCCGGACGACCGAAACCCACCGGCACGCGCTTGAAGCTGACATAGGCCGGCAGCTTCTTCACCCAGGGCAGCAGGCGCGGTTCGAAGTCGTGGCAGTGCGGGCACATGAAGGAGAAGAACTCCAGCACCTCGACGTTGCCGCCGGTGCCGCCGGGTTGCGGCGGGGTGATGTCCACATAGTCCTTACCCTTCTGCTGCGCCTGCGACAGGGCAGGCAGGGTGGCCAGCGCGGCGCCGGCGGTGAGGGTTTGCAACAGGCTGCGACGATTCATTTAATTGGGTCTCCGTGGTCTTTCGAAAGTGCTGTCACGGCTTGGCAGCGGTGCCAGCCTGCGGCTTCGACCGCACGATGGAAGATTCGATCCCTTCCGTCGCCAGTCTTGCCCGCACCGCTTCGGCATCGCCGAAGGCGGTGAAGGGGCCGACACGTACGCGATGGAAGACGCCCTTGTCGGGCACATCCACTTTCTGCACGCCGGCCTCGATTCCCATCAACGCAAGACGCGCCTTCAGGTTGTCAGCATCGGAAGGGTCCGTGAACGCGCCGGCCTGCACGAACATGCGTTCCGTGGTGTCGACGGCCGGCTTGGCCGGTGCCGGCACCGAAGCAGCGTCGCCACCTGGCAGGATCTTGTAGAAGTCGAAGTTCGGCTGCTGGGCCGCGTCACCCGGCTTGCCGGGCAGGGCGGCCGGGCCGCTGGTCGTCGGCGCGACCGGGACGGGCGCTGGCGTGGCGGTGACGGGTGCCGGCGAGTCGCGCAGTGGCGTGCGGCCGAAGTTGATGTACAGCGCCACACCCACCGCGATGATGACCCCCAGCACCAGACCCAGCATGACGCCGGTAAGGGTGCTGCCGCGCTGGGCGCGCGGACCGGGGAAAAAGCGGGTGTGGGAAAACGGATGCAGCATGCGCGAAACCTCGCGGTCGGAAAGGCGTGCGCGAGTATAACCCTGTGCGCAGGCCCGGCCGGTACGGGGTTTCAGCGCGTACCGTGCTCAGCGCAGGATGTTGTCGACCGCTGCTACGTAGGCGTCGGTGGCGTCGGTATCGCGCGCGACGCTGACTTCCAGGTCGCGCAGGATGCCGTCGGCCACGCCGTAGATCCAGCCGTGCACCAGCACCTCCTGGCCGCGTGCCCAGGCGTCGCGCAGCACGGTGGTCTCGCAGACGTTGAGCACCTGCTCGGCCACGTTCAGCTCGCACAGGCGATCGACCTGGGTCGGCAGGTCGTCGATGGCGGCCAGCTTGCCGCGGTACTTGTCGCGCACGTCGGCGACATGACGCAGCCAGTTGTCGGCGAGGCCGACACGGGTGTCCGTCAGCGCGGCGCGCACACCGCCGCAACCGTAGTGGCCGACCACCAGGATGTGTTTCACCTTCAGCACGTCCACCGCGAACTGGATGACCGACAGGGCGTTCAGGTCGGCATGCACCACCACGTTGGCGATGTTGCGATGGACGAAGACTTCGCCCGGCATCAGGCCGGTGATTTCATTGGCCGGCACGCGGCTGTCGGCACAGCCGATCCACAGGTATTCCGGGGCTTGCTGGGTGGCGAGGCGGGAGAAGAACTCCGGGTCGTTGTCGAGCATGCGCTCGGCCCAGGCGCGGTTGCCCGCAAGCAGTTCGTGAAGGGGACGGTTCATGAAGGCTCTCTCTTTCCTGTCGCCAGTTTTATGGGTGTTGTGGGCGCTGCGGACGCCATTGTACCTGCGGCACTGCAGCACCGCCGCCAGCAGTGCCTGCCAGCAATGCCTTAACCCGGCTTGTTGCCCAGCATCGCGCGCAGGCTTGCCAGACGCGCCTGCGCGTCCTCCTTGGCGACCGGGGCGGCGTTCTTGCCGCCGCTGAGTTTGAGCCCGTCGCCCATCTCGGCGATGAAGCGCGAGGCCTCCACGGTGCGCAGTTCGCCCGCGCTCTTGCGGCGTTCGCAGTAAGTGATGGTCAGCGCACGCTGGGCGCGCGTCACACCGACATACATGAGGCGGCGCTCTTCCTCGATCTTGTCTTCGTCGATGCTGCTCTGGTGCGGCAGCAGGCCCTCTTCCACGCCGACTAGGAACACGTTGGGGAACTCCAGCCCCTTGCTGGCGTGCAGGGTGGCGAGCTGCACCGCGTCCGCACCCTCCTCGCCTTTGTCCAGCAGGGTGATGAGCGCCACCATCTGGGTCAGTTCCAGCAGGTTCTTGTCGTCGGCCTCACCCTTGCGGCCCAGCCAGTCCACCAGGTCGCGCACGTTCTTCCACTTGGTCTCGGCCTCGCGGCCTTCGCAGCTTTCCAGCAACCAGGTCTCGTAGCCGGTTTCGGTGAGCAGCTCTTCCAGCAGGCGGTTGGCCGGCTCCTTGTGGGCGCGGAACTCGATGCGGTTGATGAAGTTGCCGAAGTCGCGCACCGCTTCCAGCTGACGCGCGTTCACATGCTGCTCGGCGCCCTCCTCGAAGGCGGCGGCGAACAGGCTGATGTGGCGCTGGCCGGCGTAGCGTCCCAGCGCCTCGATGGTCGCCGCGCCGATGCCGCGCCGCGGCGTGGTGATGGCACGGATGAAGGCGAGGTCGTCATCCGGGTTGGCGATCAGGCGCAGATAGCACAGGATGTCCTTGATCTCCGCGCGGTCGAAGAAGCTCTGTCCGCCGGATATGACATACGGGATCTTGTGGTTGCGCAGTTGCTGTTCGATCAGCCGCGCCTGGTGGTTGCCGCGGTAGAGGATGGCGTAGTCGCTGAACTTGCTGCGCGTCTCGAAGCGGTGCGCGGAGATCTTCATTGCCACCCACTCCGCTTCGTTCTCGGCATCGCGGCACACGTTGATGGCGATCGCGTCGCCGAGGCCGTGCTCGCTCCACAGCTTCTTCTCGAACAGCTTCTCGTTGTTGCCGATCAGCGTGTTGGCTGCGCCGAGGATGCGGTTGCTGGAACGGTAGTTCTGCTCCAGCTTGATGAGCTTCAGCTTCGGGTAGTCCACCTGCAGCTGGCGCAGGTTCTCCACGTCGGCACCACGCCAGGCGTAGATGGCCTGGTCGTCGTCGCCCACCGCGGTAAACGCGCCACGCACGCCGGCCAGCTGGCGCAGCAGCTTGTACTGCGCACGATTGGTGTCCTGGTACTCGTCGATCAGCAGGTAGCGCAGCTTGTTCTGCCAGCGCTCCATCGCCTCCGGGTGTTGCTCGAACAGCGTCACCGGCAGGCCTATGAGATCGTCGAAGTCCACCGCCTGGTAGGCGCGCAGGGTCTGCTCGTAGGCGGGGAAGATCTTCGCCGCGGCGAAAGTGACATCGTCGTTGACGAGCTTTTCGGCCTCGGCGGGTGTGACCATCGCGTTCTTCCACGACGAGATGGCCCATTGCATCGCCTTGACCCGCGCCTTGTCGGCGTCACCGGCAATCTCGCCGATGATCTGCAGGATGTCGGAGGAGTCCAGGATGGAGAACTGCGGCTTTAGGCCGGCGAGCTTCGCCTCCTGCCGCACGATGCGCACCCCCAGCGCGTGGAAGGTGCACACCGTCAGGCCGCTGCCGTAACCACCCTCCAGCAGCTTGCCGACGCGTTCCTGCATCTCGCGTGCGGCCTTGTTGGTGAAGGTGATGGCGGCGATGTTGCGGGCCTGCATGCCGCACTCCCGCACCATGTAGGCGATCTTCTGCGTGATGACCCGCGTCTTGCCACTGCCCGCGCCGGCCAGCACGAGGCAGGGGCCGTCGAGGTACTTCACGGCGTCACGCTGGGGCGTGTTGAGGCGGTCGAGCATGGAGGGCACAGCCAGGGCGGGAAACGACCTGCGATTTTAGCCCACGGCAGGGAACTGCCCGGACTTGCTACCAGCGAGGTGAATGACTCGTGAGGCAGAGATTCCAGCCACATTTTCTGACATTTTCAGCACCCGACAATTTGGCGCCTTCGATGTTTATGGTGATTGTCACGACCAACGGTCCGGTGTCCGAACGAACTCCGTAAAGCCTTGTGCCGTCTATGTTTTACAGAGCATCGAGGGTGGAATTCTTCGCTGCCGGACACCGCTCGTCGTCATGCTCATGTACTAAGGGTCACCCTGCCTCAAGGCAGGTTTTACCCTGCCGCAATCTGTGACAGATTTCACGCAGCGCCAGGAGGAGCAAATGTCCCAAGAGTCGTTCGAACCGGGTGCCATTCCCCGCAAGTCCCACGCCGGCGCCCAGGCATTACTCGTGCGCGATGGCAGCCTCAGTCCCGCGCTGCGCCGCCTGCTGCTGCTGACCGATGGCCGCCGCACCGTATTCACGCTGTCGCAGTTATTGCCCGACCACGACGTTGCCGCGTTGCTCGCCAGGCTGTCTGAGCTCGGCATGCTCGACGACGGTCGCAGCGAACGCCCGGCGAAGGCGCCGGTGATCGACGAACTGCCCGACGGCTGGGAGACAGCCTCCGAATTCATGATGTCGCGCGCCCGTGAAAGCCTGGGGGTTGCGGCAGCGGACGTGATTGACCGCATCGAGCACGCCGACAGCCCGGATGCCGCACGCGAGGCGATGAGCCAGTGGTATCGCGCCCTGCGCGGCTCCCGCAATGGTCGCGACCATGCCGACGAGGACAGGGTGAAGGTGGTCGCCATGCTCGGCCGCGGTTGATGCTCCACCCGACGTGAAAAGCCCGGCATGGCCGGGCTTTTTTGTCTGTGCTCGTGTCTGTGCTGGTGCCTGAACTCCTGTTTCACGCGCCTCGCATGGCGCGTCACGCGGCCGCACACTTCCCGACCGTGCCCAGCGTACGTGTGGTCATCGCCTTGCCCAGGCTGCGCTCCAGCACGTTCATGAAACCGGGATCCGCCTCGTCCGGCACGTAGAACGCGAAAGCCTCGCTGTGTTCGACTTGCAGCAGTGCGGCCCCTGTGCGCTTGATGGGCAGGTCCAGTCGTCCTTCGAATGGTTGCTTCAGGAGGACAAGAATGCGTTTGGCATTCTCCGGCAGTGCGAAGGCCGCGAATGGATCGGATGCGATGAGTGATTGCAGGTGGCGGGACGGCCGCACGATGGTGTGGAACGTCCGGCCCAGGTACTGCTGCATGGCCTCCTCCGCCTGCTTCTCCAGCACCGGAACGATGTCCGGCTCTGCGGAGAATGCGACGTTGCCGCTGGACAGCAAGGTCTTCACATCCTCGAAGCCCGCCTGCTCGAAGCAGCGCCTCAGTTCGGGCATCCGGCAGTTCATCGGGCTGACGCCGCGCAGGAAGGCGACGTAGCGGGTCATGAGTGGCTCTCTCGTTCTGGCCGGCAGCGGGGTGTGGCCGACCTGAACTGCTCTGCCTGCCATTTCATGCGCGGTGTCCGGCAGAAGGCGGTGCCCGCGTGCATCGCGCCTAAGCCTGTCTGCTCAAGGCCAGGCGACACGCGAGCAGCACGAACACCGTGCCTGCAAGGCGGTTGATCGCGACCTGTGCGCCCGCGGACCTCATGAGCCAGGTGCCGATGCGGCTCGCGCCCCACGCGATGCCGCTGAAGATGACGAATGCGGTGACCATGAAGACGAGGCCCAGCGTAATGAGCTGGATGTAGCTCGCGCCGCGGGCGGGATCGACGAACTGCGGCAGGAATGCCAGGAAGAAGATCGCGACCTTGGGGTTGGTCACGTTCATGAGGATGCCGCGCAGGTAGAGCGATCTCGCGCTCACATGGTCCCCGCCTGAGGCCAGCGTTTGTGCGCCCGCACGGAATGCCTGCCAGGCGAGATACAGCAGATAGGCAGCACCGACGAGCTTGAGCGCGGTGAATGCGAGGGTAGACGTTGCAAGCAGCGCCGCGACTCCCAGTGCAACTGCGGCGATGTGCACGAGAAGCCCTGTGCATAGCCCGAGCGTCACGCAGACCCCGGCCTTGCGCCCATGCATTGCCGACTGGGTGAGTACGAAAAGGTTGTCGGGTCCGGGAGAAATCGCCAGGGCTGCCGACGCGGCAACGAACAGGAGCAGGACATCGATCGGGATCATGTGCTGGTCCGGATATGCGGTGCTCTGCTCAGCCCACCAGCAAGACGTGCAGCCGCCGCGGCCCATGCGCGCCGAGCTGGATGGTCTGCTCGATGTCACCGGTGCGCGACGGCCCCGCGATGAGGTTCACCGCGCGTGGCATGCCGCCATGGTTGCGCAGGCTGGCCCAGGCGTCTTCCAGGTGGGGGACGATGTCCTGCCGGTGCAGCACGACGATGTGGTCGTCCGGCACGAAGTTGTGGGTGGTCGGCGTATCCGGGCCGGCGCCCAGCAGCACGCTGCCGGTCTCGGCGACGCCGAGGCGGGCGAGGCTGACGGCGACGGCTTCGTTGCGTCGTGCGGCGCCGGTGTGCAGCTGGATGGGCGAGGGCCAGAACAGGGCAGCGAGCGGATCGCTCACCGCGATGTGGGTAGGCAGGCAATGCGTCTGCAGGTGCTGCGCCACGGCTGCCGGTACGTCAGAGAGATCGGTCAGGGTCTGCACGGTGGCGGCGCGACGGGTGATGCGCTGGATGAACAGTTCTGCAAGCTCACCGTTCAATGCCGGGCGCGGGTGTCGCGGCGCATGGCTGACGCGTTCCGCCAGCGCGGCGCGTGCTGCCGGTTGCAGGGGGCCGCGCGACAGCTCGGTGGCGATGTTGTCGAGGATGAGATCGCGGCTGACGCCCAGCTGGTACAGCGGCTTCTTCGACACACGCTGCTTCCACGGAAACAGACGTTCGAGGAAAGTCGGGCGGTCGTCCACCGGGCCGAACTGCGGAGGCTTGCTCATGCGCGCTTGCTCCGCGGAACCTGTGACAGGAAGGTGCTGCCGGCCGGTGCGGGCAGGTCGCGGCTTTGCGTCCAGCCTTCGGCGAAGGGCAGCTTGTGCACACGACGTTTCGGGCCGCCGAGTCGGGCCAGCGTCGTCGTCGCCAGTTTCTCGGCGATGCGGTACAGCCAGGGCTGGCTGGCGACGAAGCGCCACACGGCCAGTGCGTGACGTTGCAGGCGCGGGCCCATGCGTTCCACGTGCTGCAGGTGGCGCAGCTCACGCAGCATTTCGGGCAGCGGGATCTTCACCGGGCACACGCTCTGGCAGCGGCCGTTCAACGTGCAGGCATTGGGCAGGTCGTAGCTGTCCTTGAGGCCCTGGTAGATCGGGGTCAGCACGGCGCCCATCGGGCCGGGGTACACCCAGCCGTAGGCGTGGCCGCCGACGCTGCCGTACACCGGGCAGTGGTTCATGCAGGCGCCGCAGCGGATGCAGCGCAGCATCTTGCGGAAGCGGCTGCCCAGCATCTGGCTGCGGCCGTTGTCCACCAGCACCACGTGGTATTCCTCGGGGCCGTCCGGGTCGCCGGCGCGGCGCGGACCGGTGGACAGCGTGGTGTAGGTCTCGGTGTCCTGGCCGGTGGCGCTGCGCGCGAGAAGGCGCAGGAAGACCGGCAGATCGTCCAGCGAGGGCAGCACGCGCTCGATGCCGCTGGTGACGATGTGCACGCGTGGCAGGGTCTGCGTGAGGTCACCATTGCCTTCGTTGGTGACGATAACGCTGGTGCCGGTCTCGGCGATCAGGAAGTTGCCGCCGGTGATGCCGACGTCGGCGCGGAAGAACTTGTCGCGCAGCATCTCGCGCGCCTCGGTCACCAGCTCGGCCACCGTTTCCTTGCGGGCGCGGCCGTGGTGTTCGGCGAACAGCGCGGTGACCTGCTCCCGGGTCTTGTGCAGGGCCGGGCCGACGATGTGCGAGGGTGGCTCCTTGGCGAGCTGGATGATGTACTCGCCGAGATCGGTTTCCACCACCTCGTAGCCAGCGGCGATCAGCGCGTCGTTGAGGCCGATCTCCTCGCTGACCATGCTCTTGCCCTTGGTGATGACCTTGGCATCCGCGGCGCGACAGATGTCGACGATGATGCGCTGCGCTTCCTCGTCGCTGTGCGCCCAGTGCACCTTGCCGCCGGCTGCGACCACCGCTTGCTCGTAGCGCTGCAGGTAGTAGTCGAGGTGGTCCAGCACGTGGTCCTTGATCTGCGCCGCCGTATCGCGCAGCTGCTCGAACTCGGGCAGCGCTTCGACCGCGGCTTCGCGATGGCCGATGAAGCCGACGCGGGAGCGCGCCAGCGCCGTGCGCAGGCGCTCGTCGTGCAGGGCGACGACTGCGGCTTGTTTGAAGCGTGGCGTCTCGAAGCGCATCAGCCGGCCTTGCCTTTCCCGGCATCCTCGCCGCCCAGGCCGGGGCCATCGGCCATGCCGGCCAGCACTTCAGCGGCGTGGAAGACGCGCAGGGCCTTGCCTTCGCGTGCGGCGCGACCGGCGATGTTCATCAGGCAGCCGAGGTCGCCACCCAGCACGGTGTCGGCACCGGTGCTGGCGATGTCGGCCAGCTTGTCGTCGACGATACGGGTGGAGATTTCCGGGTACTTCACGCAGAAGGTGCCGCCGAAACCACAGCACACCTCGGGGTCCCGCATCTCCTTCAACTGCAGGCCGCGCACCATGGCCAGCAGTTCGCGCGGCTGCTGCTTCACGCCGAGCTCGCGCAGGCCGGAGCAGGAGTCGTGGTAGGTGGCGGTGCCGTCGAAGGCCACGTCGTCCAGCTTCAGGCCGCGTACGTCGAGCAGGAAGGAGATCAGCTCGTGCGCCTTGGCGGCCAGCGCTTCGGCACGGCGGCGCCAGTCCGGCTCGTCGTCGAACAGCCGCGGATAGTCCTTGCGGATCGTCGCCATGCAGGAGCCGGACGGACCCACGACATAGTCATAACGCTCGAACTGGCGGATCACCTGCTTCGCCAGCACGCGGGTGCCGTCGAAGTCGCCACTGTTGTAGGCCGGCTGCCCGCAGCAGGTCTGCGCGGTGGGCACCTCCACCACGCAGCCGGCAAGCTCCAGCAGGTGCAGCGTGGCGTGGCCCAGGTTGGGGCGGAAGACGTTCATCAGGCAGGTGGCGAAGAGGCCGACCCGGGGAGCTTCGGTCATCGTGTGGTTCGAGGTTGGATCCGGAATGGGCTCAGAGACGGCGCGCTGCCTCGGCAGCGGCCTGCTCCAGTACCTGGCTGGTCGGCACGCCGGCGGCATCGCCGCGCTGGGCCTGGGTGATCAACCAGCGCAGGGGGAAGATCGCGGCGAAGTCACCATGCGGGTGGGTCACCAGCAGCGTGCGCGCCTGGCCGGCCAGCCACGCGACGCGGGTACGCGCGCCGCTGCCATCGGGCAGCTTGATGTCCAGCCAGTCGCCGACCTTCAGCGCGGCGATCCAGTCCGGCGCGCGTGGTTCGGCTTCGGCGTCCGGCTGCAGGCGCACCAGGCGCAGGCCGGGGTGCTCCGTCACGGTGTCAACGCGCGGCGGTGCCAGGCGCGGGATGCCGAAGCCGGCAATGTCCTCCATGCCGCGTCCGCGCAGCGCTGCGGAGTGGAAGGCCACGAAGCGGTTGAGCACCTGCTCGCGCATGGCCTCCGGCATGCCGATGAGCGTGAGGCCCTGGCGGAGTTGTTCGAGCAACGGGGGCAGCGCGGCAACCAGCTCGGCACGCGCGGCAGGCTCGGTCTTCGGCTGCATGCTCCAGATCAGGCGATCGGCCGTGGCCAGCCCCTGCATCCATTGCGGGCTCTTTTCGCCCTGGGTCTGCAGCACGGTGGCAAGCACGCGTACCCACAGCTGTTCGAGGAAGTCGCGCACCGGTTCCGGCACGTCGCCGACGGTGAGTGCGCGCACGGCCTGCGCAGCACGACGGCGCGCCTGTTCGCGGCGCACCTCGCGTTCGGCCAGTGGAATCAGCGCGGTGGCGCGCGACACGGCTGTCGCCATGTGCTGGGCGGCCAGTGCGTCGAGCTGGCCGCGGAAGCCTTCGAAAGCCGTGAGGTCGCGGTCGAAATGGGCGACGAAATCAGCACTCTGCTCGCGTAGCGAGCGGACGATGGCGTAGCTCTCGGTCTCGCGCGGATCGATGCTCATGGCCAGGCCCAGCAGCGCGTCCAGGCACTGGCGTGCGGGGTGCGTCGCATCGGCGAGGAAGCCGGGGGCGATCAGCGCGGCCTTGAACAGCGGCACGCGCAGGCTGGCCAGCACCGGGCGCAGGGCCGGGCACAGGCGCGCATCGGCCAGCACCACGTCGAAGGCGCGGCCCAGCGCATCCAGGCTCACCGCGGAAGCGGGCGGCAGCAGCAGGTTCAGTTCGCCGACGTTGAGTGCGCCGGCCGCAGTGGCATCGCGTTGCTTCTCGGTCAGCCAGCCGAGTACGCGGTCGGCAATCGCCGAAGCCAGGGTGGGGTCTATGCCGGCACGCGGACCATCGCCGCCGGTGCTGGCGGAGCGTGACCACAGCGCGCTACGCAACGCGCCCAGCGGGCCGGGAATGCCGGGGCCGGCGTCCAGCGGCGCGGCGCCATCCACGGTGCTGCCGTTGTAGGCCGCACGCTCCAGGCCCGGGCCACCGAATGGCGCGCGCTCGCCGGCCGTCCGCAGCAGCGACTTCTGCTCGACGCCCGCATCCTCCAGCAGCTTGTCCAGCTCCACGTACAGCTCGGCCAGCGAGTTGCTCAGCGCGGTTTCGGCCTGTGCCGGGAAAGACAGGCGACCCGGGCCGCGCATGGCGTCGTGGTCCAGCATCTCGCGCAGCGCAGCGCACACCGCATCCGGGCCGATCGGCAGCTGGGCCACGTCGGCGTCGTCCTGCTCCAGCAGAGTCATGAAGCGCAGGTGCAGGCTGGACAGGCTCCGCTCGGCGCGGTCGGTCAGCTTCTGCGACAGGTTGATCAGCGCCACCGTGAGGTCCATGTCCTCCGGATGCACCAGGCTGATGCGCGACGCGGTGAGGCTGCGCTTGGCTTCGAACTCGCGGCGGTTGCGGATGCCGGACAGCTCGTCGAAAGTCGCCCCCGCCGCATCCGACAGCGCCTGCAGCAGCTCCGGCAGGCGGATGCCCTGGCTGGTGGCGGCCTTCAGCAGCGTATCCGCGAAGCGCTCGCGGCAGCGGCGCAGGATGGCGGGTTTGTTCAGTGTTTCCATCGTGTCGCTCAGGCCTCGCGCTGCACGCGACCCAGCAGTTCACGGAAGGCCAGCGCGCGATGGCTGACGGTGTTCTTCAGCGCGGGGTCGATCTCGCCAGCGCTCTGCTCCAGCTGCGGCAGCCAGAACAGCGGGTCGTAGCCGAAGCCGCCGCTGCCACGCGGTGCGCTGAGCACCTCGCCATGCCATTCACCTTCGCAGATGATCGGTTGGGGATCGTCCGCGCTGCGCAGCCACACCAGTACCGCCACGTAATGTGCGCGACGGTCGGTGACGCCGCTGAGCTTCTCCAGCAGCAAGGCGTTGTTGCGCGCGTCGGATTTCGGTTCGCCGGCGAAGCGTGCGGAATGCACACCGGGTGCGCCGCCGAGTGCGCGCACGCAGATGCCGGAGTCGTCGGCCAGCGCAGGCAGGCCGGTGATGCGGGCGGCGTGGCGCGCCTTGGTCAGCGCATTCTCGACGAAGGTGCCGTAGGGTTCGTCGGCCTCGGGTACGTTCAGCGCCGCCTGCGGCACGACCTCCCAACCCAGGGGCTGCAGCAGGGCGCCGAATTCGCGCAGCTTGCCGCTGTTGTTGGAGGCGAGAACGAGTTTTTTCATGACTTGCGGACGGGCTGGAGAATGACGCCGATAGTGCCACAAGGCCCTGTTGGCGCGCCCCGTGAAAAGCCACGCCGGGGCAGCTTATCGCGCGGAAAAGTCTGGCAATTTGTTACCGCGTCTGTTCCCGTGCCAGGGATGGCCGGGCCCTGTCCGTCGGGCCCGCACGACCGCCGTCCGCCAGACCGTATCTCAGTACCAGCCCTCGCCGCGACGGGCGCGCGTGCGGAACGGCGAGTAGCCGGCGCGTGCCGACACCTCGGCGAGATAGCGCGGGGCGGCGGCTTCCAGTGGCGTGGCGGTTACGCCGTAGGGCAACGGCGTGCCAGGCGCGATGTTGTCCTGGCGCAGCGAGCGCAGGTTGTCGCGGCTCATGAGCGGTGCGGGCGCAAGCTCCATGAGGCGCGCCTGCAGCATGGCCAGGCCTTCCGGCAGGGCGATGATGCGGCGTGGCCGGCCGGCCTGACGCGCGGCGTAATCAACCAGCTCTTCCAGCGTGTAGACCTGCGGACCCGCCAGCGTGAGGCACTGGCCCTGCGCAGTCGCGTCGTCCAGCGCGCGCAGCATCACCGCCACCACATCGCCGACATATACCGGCTGGAAGCGGGTTTTCGCGCCGGCCAGCGGCAGTACGGGCAAGCAGCGCGCGAGTTGTGCGAACAGGCGCAGGAAGCTGTCGCCGGGACCGAAGACCACCGAGGGCCGCAGGATGCTGAGACCCGCAGTGCCGAACGCGCCGCGCACGGCGGCTTCGCCTGCCGCCTTGGAGCGCTGGTAGCCGGACGGTGCGTCGGCTGCGGCACCCAGTGCGCTGACGTGCAGCAGGCGTGGCACGCCATTGCGTTTCGCCGCTTCGGCGACACGTGTGGCGATGTCGACATGGGCTTGTGCGAAGGCCGGTCCGTAGGGCACGCCTTCCGGTGAATGCAGTACGCCAACGAGGTTGATCACCGCGTCGACATCGCGCGAGAGGGCATCGAGCGCCACGGGGTCGCTGACATCGGCACCGACGACGTCAGCGGTCGGCAGCAATGCAAGGTGGCGCGCCCGTTCGACGCGGCGGGTGGGAATGCGCAGCTCGACGCCGCGCGCGGACAGCGCGTGCGCCAGATGGCTGCCGATGAATCCGGCGCCACCAACCAGCAGTACACGGCGAATGCTCATGAAGCCTCCTGTGGGAACAACTCTCGCAACAGGCGGGACAGAAGCGGTTTTGCGCAGTACGCCGTTCAGGTGCGCTGGGCAAAACCGCCTTCGTCCCGACCGCTCTTCAGTTGCCTGTTCAACTGGCGGCGCGCTGCGGCACGACGTTGCTTGTGGCTCTTGTCATGCGCGCCGGCACCGCCCTGGCGTTTCAGCAACGCCACATGGACGTGGTTGCGGGGTTTTCGTTCCATCATCTGCTCCTTGCGCGTGACGCGCTTTAACGTGAATCAAGGGTAGGTCGTCGCGCCGGCACGGGCTGCGCTGGCGCGACGCACATCAACGCAGCGGGCGCCGCCACGTTGACCTGTTGCTGACGCGCTGCGGACGCTACTTGCTGGCCGCCTGGTCCGCTTCCTGCAGGCGTTGCGCGGCCTGTGCGTTGATCTGGTCCAGCTGTTGCTGCACCTGCTGGATCTGCGCCTGGCCCTGTTTCACCTCTTCCGCCTTGCTGGCGGCGACGGCGCCAGCGGTGGTGGCGGTCTCGGTCAGGCCGCAGCCGGCCAGCGAGAGCAGGGCGAACGCGCCGATGCAAGCCTTGCTGAAAAATTTCATGGTCTCTGTGCTCCCGTGCTGAGGGTTATGATGCGTCCCTTTTTGCCGGGTTCCCTGCCCGTCCGGGTGTCGCGTCATGTGGTTCCGCAATCTTCAAATCTATCGCCTCGAGCCCGGCTGGAAAATGACCGCCGATCAGCTCGCCGAACAGCTCACCCGCCTGCCCTTCCAGCCCTGCGGCAGCCAGGAGCCCTTGTCGCGTGGCTGGATCGCGCCGGTGGCCGACGGCCCCTTCGCGCACAGCCTGGGCGGCCACTGGCTGCTGACCCTGATGGTCGAGCAGCGCTTGCTGCCCGGCTCGGTGGTGAAGCAGGAAGTCGCCGAGCGCGCCGAACTGATGGAAGCGCAGCAGGGCTTCAAGCCCGGCCGCAAGCAGCTGAAGGACCTGCGCGACGCCGTCGTGCAGGAGCTGATGCCGCGCGCCTTCACCAAGCGCCGTCGCACTTCCGGCTGGATCGACCCGCAAGGGGGCTGGCTGGTCATCGACGCGGCCAGCCGCAAGGGCGCCGAGCCCTTCATCGAAGCCCTGCTGAAAGCCGCTGACGGCGTGCCGGTCACCCTGCTGGACACCGCTACTTCGCCGGCCGCGGCAATGACCGGCTGGCTGGCCGACAACGATGGCCCCGGCGCCTTCGGTATCGACCAGGACTGCGAGCTGCGCGCAGTGACCGACGAGAAGTCCGCCGTGCGCTACGTGCGCCACGCGCTGGACGGCAAGGACGTGCGCGAACATCTGGGTAGCGGCAAGCAGGTCACCAAGCTGGCGCTGACCTATGACGACCGCGTCAGCTTCACGCTCAACGACAAGCTGGAAGTGAAGCGCCTGGATTTCCTCGACGTGGTGCGTGACAGCGTGCCGGACAGCCTGGACCAGGCCGAGCGTTTCGACGCCGACTTCGCGCTGATGACGGGCGAATTGTCGCGCCTGATCCCCGCGCTGATCGAAGCGCTGGGCGGCCTGCAGGGCGGCAAATAGGCTTGCTACGGGTACGCTGCACAGCATGAAGATCTACATCGCCGGCCCCGACGTGTTCCGCCCCGACGTGCTCGCCTGGGCCGACGCGGTGCGCGTCGCCTGCGCCGCTGTCGGCCACCAGGCCCTGGTACCGCTGGACGGCGACGCCACCAGCGCGGCCGGCATCTTCGACAACAACCTGGCGATGATCCGCGCTGCCGACGCGGTGCTCGCCAACCTCAACGCCTTCCGCGGTGCCGAGCCGGATTCCGGCACCTGCTTCGAGCTGGGCGTGGCCGTCGCACTGGGCAAGCGCTGCGTCGGCTATGCCGACAGCGCCGAGCTGCTGAAGGAGCGCGTCGCCCGCTGGCAGGGCAGCACGCTGGATGACGGCTGCGACCGCCACGGCATGCGCGTCGAGGATTTCGGCCTGCCGCTGAACCTGATGCTGGCAGTGCCGGTCGACCTCGTGGTCGGCGACTTCCGCGTAGCGCTGGCTAGGCTCACCGCCATCGCGGGATAATCAGACCCCGAATTGCCTGCCGCCTGCCTGCAGCAGTTCTACGCTTCCAGCATCACCCGCTTTCCGGATCTGCCATGACCACACGCCGCGCCGTCGTCCTGCTTTCCGGCGGACTCGATTCCGCCACCTGTCTCGCCATCGCCCGCAGCGAGGGCTACGAAACCTATGCGCTGTCGGTGGCCTACGGCCAGCGTCATGCTGCCGAGCTGGAGGCGGCGAAGCGCGTGGCGGTTGCACTGGGCGCGAAGGAACACCGCGAGGCGCGGGTGGATCTCGGCCAGTTCGGCGGCTCGGCGCTCACCGATGCGAGCATCGCGGTGCCCACCGACGGCGGCGATGGCGGCATCCCCGTCACCTACGTGCCGGCGCGCAACACCGTCATGCTGTCGCTGGCCCTGGGCTGGGCCGAGGTGCTGGGGGCCAACAACATCTACGTCGGCGTGAACGCGGTGGACTACTCCGGCTACCCGGACTGCCGGCCGGCCTTCATCAATGCCTTCGAGACGATGGCCAACCTCGCCACCAAGGTCGGCGTGGAAGGCGCGCAGATGCGCATCCACGCGCCGCTGATCGACCTGTCCAAGGCCAACATCATCCGCCTGGGCCACGCGCTGGGCGTGGACTACGGCCTGACCATCACCTGCTACCAGGCCGACGACGCCGGCCGCGCCTGCGGCCTGTGCGAGGCCTGCCGCCTGCGTGCGGATGGTTTCAAGTCGGCCGGCATCGCCGACCCCACCCGCTACCGCGCCTGAACGTCGGTGATCTATCGCCATGACTGATCGACCCGGCCCCCGCCGAACCGGCGCCTCCACTCGCTCCGGTGCTCCTGCCCGCAGCGGCCCCTCCACACGCGCCAGGACTGCCGGCCCGCGGGTACCCGCCCTGCCGCCATTGCCCGGTGACTCGCTGGCCCTGCAACTGTCCGTGGCGGCCGAGGCCGTGGCGAGGGTGCGTGTCGGCCAGGCCCTGAACGACGGCCTCGCCAGCCTGTGGCAGGCCCACCCGGAGCTGCCGCCAGCCAGCCGCTCCGCGGTGCAGGACATCGTCTTCGGCAGCCTGCGCGACTACGGCCGTGCCGAGGCCTTCCTCGCCCGTCTGCTGCGCCAGCCGCTGACCGCGGAAGTGGTGGACGGCCTGCTGCGGGTCGCCCTGTACCGGCTGGAAACCCGGCCGGATGCCAGCCACACCATCGTCGACCAGGCGGTGGAGGCCGCCGCACGCATGGCCGGTGGCAACTTCAAGGGCTTGGTGAACGGCGTGCTGCGCAGTGCGCTGCGCGACTGGAAAACGCTGGTCGCGGCGGCCGACGCACAGGACGAATCACGCTGGCGCCACCCGGCCTGGTGGCTGCGCGCGCTGCGCAAGCACTACCCGCAGGACTGGCAGGCGATTGCCGAGGCCAACAACAGCCATCCGGCGATGAGCCTGCGGGTGAACCGCCGTCGCTGGACGCTGGCCGAGGCGCGTGCCGCCCTCGATGCAGCGGGCCACACCAGCAGCGTGCTGGGCGAGCGCAACCCCTGGGGGCTGCGGCTGGACGAGCCGATGCCGGTCGCCAGCCTGCCCGGCTTCGCCGAGGGCAAGGTTTCAGTGCAGGACTGGGGTGCCCAGCAAGCGGGCCTGCTGCTGGGCGTGGCCAACGGCATGCGGGTGCTGGACGCCTGCGCGGCGCCGGGCGGCAAGACCAGCCACATCCTGGAGCTGGCGGATGTCGATCTGCTGGCCCTGGATGCCGAGCCGGCGCGCGCCCAGCGCGTCACGCAACAGCTTGATCGGCTTGGGCTTTCTGCCACCGTGAAGGCGGCCGACGCACGCCGTCCCGCCGACTGGTGGGATGGCAAACCCTTCGACCGCATCCTCGCCGACGTGCCCTGCTCGGCCAGCGGGGTGGTGCGTCGCCATCCGGACATCAAATGGCTACGCCGGTCGGAGGATGTTGCGCGATTCGCAACGCTGCAAACAGAAATCCTTGAAGCCCTGTGGCCGACGCTGGCCCGCGGCGGCAAATTGCTTTATCTGACGTGTTCTATGTTCCCAGACGAGAACGGTCTGCAGGTACAGCGCTTCGCGGCGCGTCACCCGGACTGCAAGCGCGCCCCGATGCCGGACGGCGCCCTGGAGAGACAGTGGCTGCCTGGCACCGGACATGACGGTTTCTACTTCGCCCTGCTCGAAAAGACTTGAGCTGTGGCAGGCCCTGCGGGGCCTGCTGCTGGCCTTGCTCGTCGTCTGGGCCCTGCCGCAGCCTGCGCCCGCCCTTGCCGCCGACCTGCAAACCCAGTTCGTCGAGATCCTGCCGGTGGACGACCAGTACGTGCTGAACGCGGCCTTCTCCCTGCCGCCGAGCCCGCGCCTGGAAGAACTGGTCACCCGCGGGGTGGCCCTGCCCTTCGTGCTTGAATTCAACCTCAAGTCCCCGCGCTGGTACTGGTGGGATGCGGTCGTCGTCGAGAAACGCACTGAGTACCGCCTGTCCTACAACGCATTGACCCGCCAGTACCGCCTGTCGACCGGTGGCCTGCAGCGCAGCTTCACGACGCTGGATGAGACCTTGCGCGCCATGCTGAGCCTGCACCACTGGCCCTTGATCGACCGCGACCGCCTGCCGACGGGGCGGGCGTACAGTGCCGAGCTCCGTTTGCGCCTGGACCAGGGCTTGCTGCCCAAGCCTTTCCAGATCGCAGCACTGGGCGATTCGGACCTGGACATTTCGTCCGGCTGGCAGCGCTGGACCTTCCAGACCGTGCCGCGCGAGGCGCCGCGAGAAGCCACCAGATGAAAGCGCTGGCGAGAGGTCGGCTGTCATGAGGCGTCTGGTCGTCATCACGCTGGCCATGGCAGCCATCCTGCTGTTCCTGCTGGCCAGCGCAGGTGCCAATACCTCCCTGTTCGCCCGTTACTACCCCTGGCTGCTGGGCGCCAACGTCCTTATCGCGCTGGCCATGGCAACAATGGTCGGCCTGCAGTTCAGGCGCCTGCTGGCCGAGTACCGCCAGCGCCAGTTCGGCTCGCGCCTCAAGCTCAAGCTGATCGGTATGTTCGTCGTGCTGGCAGTGCTGCCCGGCACGGTCATCTATGGTGTGTCGGTGCAGTTCGCGGTGCGCTCCATCGAGTCCTGGTACAACGTGCAGGCCGACGATGCCTTGCAGGACAGCCTCGATCTTGGCCGCGCCGCGCTGGATGCGCTGCTGGAGCAGTTGTCGGATCGTAGCCGTGAGGTCGCTCTGGAGTTTGGCGATGCTGAACGTGCGCCCGGTGTGCCGGCCCTGCTACGCGCACGCGACCGGCTGGACGCGGATACCGTCACCGTGTTTACCGCGACGGGCCGGGTCGTCGCTACCGCTGGCGAGGCTACCAGCGGTCTCCTGCCGCCCGTGCCGCAGGGTACGGAGTTGCGCCGCGCGCGCCAGAGCACCGGGCTGCGCGTGGTGGACGCCGAGGCCGGCAGCCTCAACCTGCGCGTCGTGTTGCCCATTCCCAATCGTGCGCTGACCGCCGACCCTTTGCTGCTGCAGGTGACCAGCCGTGTACCGGATGCACTGGCGCGCAGTGCGGAAGCGACCCAGACACTCCATCAGAACTACCAGGAGCTGCTGCTGGCCCGTCAGGGCCTCAAGCGCATCTACCTCGTGACGCTAACGCTGGCCCTGCTGGTGGCGATGTTCGCCGCCGTGGCGGTGGCGGTGATCTTCGCGCGCGCGCTGTCGGCACCGCTGTCAATCCTTGCCGAAGGGACGCAGGCGGTGGCTTCCGGCGACTTCTCGCCGCGTCAGGCGCTGCCCGCGCGTGACGAGCTGGGCGTGCTGACGCAGAGCTTCAACCGCATGACCCAGCAGCTGCAGGACGCCCGCGCGCTGGCCGAGAAGAACCGCTCTGCCGTGGACGCCGCGCGCGCCTATCTCGAGAGCGTGCTCACCAGCCTGTCCTCCGGCGTGCTGGCCTTTTCCAGCGACGGCCACCTGCGCGCCGCCAACCGTGGCGCGGTGACGGCGCTGCAGGATGAGCTGACAGACTTCGAGGCGGTGCCGCTGGCGGCATGGCCCGGCCACACCACTTTCCGTGACGCGGTGCTGCGCGGCTTCGCCGAGAACGAAGAGGACTGGCAGGGACAGGTGGAGATCGACCGTGGCGAAGGCCGCGTGCAGACCCTGCTACTGCACGGCTCGCGCCTGCCGGAGGCGGGCGGCGGTGGCTTCGTGCTGGTGTTCGACGACGTGTCGCAGCTGATCTCCGCGCAGCGCACCGCGGCCTGGGGTGAGGTCGCACGCCGCCTGGCGCACGAGATCAAGAATCCGCTGACACCGATCCAGCTGGCTGCTGAGCGCCTGGAGCACAAGCTCTCCAGCCAGCTCGGCGACGAGGCTCGCGCCATGCTGTCGCGCTCCACGCAGACCATCGTGAACCAGGTGGAGGCGATGAAGAACCTGGTGAACAGCTTCCGCGATTACGCGCGCCTGCCGCCGCCCTCGCTGGCCGAGCTGGATCTCAACGCGCTGATCCGTGAAGTGCTGGTGCTCTACGAAAGCGCGCAGGCCAGCATCCGCGTCGAACTGGCCGATGGCCTGCCGCACATCAACGGCGACGCCAGCCAGCTGCGCCAGCTCATCCACAACCTGCTGCAGAACGCGCAGGACGCCACCGCCGAGCGCGGCAGCGACGCGCGCATCATGCTTGCGACGCGCTACGACGGCCGTCGCATCGAGCTGACCGTGCGCGACAACGGCGGCGGCTTTCCGCCCGCCATCCTCGCGCGTGCCTTCGAGCCCTACGTCACCAGCAAGCCGCGCGGTTCCGGCCTCGGGCTGGCCATCGTGCGCAAGATCGTCGAAGAGCATCGCGGCGAGATCCACCTCGCCAACCGCGAGACTGGCGGCGCGGAAGTGCGCGTGCGCCTGCGGCTGGCGACCGCGGGGCCGCGGCCGGCCAGCGCCCAGTAGCGCCGCTTCTCGGCAATCTCACCCGGTAGTCCCAGGCAGCGATCCCGCTCCGTAGTCCCGCGCAGTAATCCCACTCAGTAGTCCCAGAAGGCCTGCTGGATTTCCGCCGGATCCTCGCTGCGGGTCAGCGCCATCATCAGCAGGATGCGCGCCTTGTGCGCCGGCAGGTTGTCGCCCGCGACGAAGCCTGCGGCCCGCACGCGGTCGCGCGCATCCACCCGGCCGGCTTGTGCCCGCGCTGCCTGCACGACGGTGACGCGACGGTCCAGCGCTCGGCGCAATGCCGCCGTCTCCGCCGGTGCGCCACAGCCCGGCGCGAAGCCGGCGGCGACGATGCCGCGTGCGCCGGCCTGCACCACCGCATCGATCAACACGCCGTCGGCACCGACATAGGACGTCACCACATCCACCCGCGGCAGGCTGCTGAGCCCGCGCACGTCGTAGGGCGTGCCCGTGGTGTGGCGGCGCACCGGCGTGCGGTAGAAGCACACGCGGTCCGCGTCCGCGTAGCCGAGTGCACCGAGGCCCGGTGACTGGAAGGACTGCAGGCGGTAGGTGTCGGTCTTGGTGACTTCACGGGCGGCCTGGATTTCGTCGTTGAGCACCACCAGCACGCCACGGCCACGGCTCTCCGGCGAGGCCGCGACGCGCACCGCGTTGATCAGGTTCAGCTGCGCGTCCGACGAGATGGCGCTGAAGGGCCGCTGCGCGCCCACCAGCACCACGGGGACGTCGATCTTCAAGGCGAGGTTGAGGAAATAGGCCGTCTCTTCGAGGCTCGCAGTGCCGTGGGTCACCACGATGCCGGCGAGATCCGGCGTGGCTTCCGCCACTTCATGCAGCTTCGCGTTGAGTGCCAGCCAGTCCGCTGGCGTGATCTCGATGGCCGGCATGTTGCGGAAACGCACCGGCACGATCTCGGCGTGCTGGAATATTTCCGGCACGGCGGCGGCGATCTCCTCCGCGTGCAGGATGTTGCCGGTGTCGCCGTAGTTGGTGAGGTCCATCTTTCCCCGACCTATCGAGGAAATGGTGCCGCCGGTGCCGAGCAGGGCGACTTTGGGCAGTTTGGTAGGAACTGGGGCAGTAGGGGTAGGCATGTGGGCCTCCGGGTGATGCGGTCCCGCTCAGCGGGACGGTTTCAGGAAAGGGGACAGGTACTGCACGGCCAGCAGCACGATGAGGCTCAGGCCGATGAGCACGCCGGAGATGGCGGCCACGCGGACGTCGAGCGACTCCTCGATCATCTGGAACATGCGCAGCGGCAGTACCGTGGTGCGCGGGTCGGCGAGGAACAGCGTGATCGACACGTTGTCCAGCGACTGCATGAACACCAGGAAGCTGCCGGCCAGCACGCCGGGCACCAGCAGGGGCAGGGTGACGCGGCGGAAGGTCGCGAAGCGGCCGGCACCCAGCATCGCGGAAGCCTGCTCCAGCGCCGGGTCGATCTGCTGCACCACCGCCAGCGTGGCGCGGTACATCAGCGGCCCGAAGATCGCGATATGCCCGCCGATGACCAGCCAGCGCGATGGCGACACACCCACGAGGTTGGCGGCGATCAGCGCCGACAGCCCGTAGATGAGGCTGGGCATGACCAGCGGCGCGAGCAGCAGCGGCTCGATGCTGGCCGCTGCCTTGCCACCGAGGCGGGCGATGCCGTAGCTGGCGGGCACGGCCAGCACGACTGCGCCGGCCACCGTCCACAACGCGATCTGCACCGAGTTCTTCGCCGCCGTGTGGATGGGCTGCGAGGCGATCGGATCGAACAGCTCGGCGTACCACTTGAGCGACCAGCCCTGCGGCGGAAACTGCAGGGTCTGGCCGTCGGTGAATGACATCAGCAAGCCGACCGCCACCGGACCGACCATGAACACCAGGGCCAGCAGACCGGCGACGACGACGAAGATGCCGTAGCCCAGTTCGGATGCGCGGAAACGCAGGGTTCCGGGCGAGTGACGTGTGATGACCTCAGGCATGGCCGACCAACCTCCGGTGGCGTGAGAGTGCGGAAATGGACAGCATCACCACGCCGGTCGACACCAGCAGCACGAAGGCCACGGCAGCGGCGTAGGGCCACGAGAAAAGCACGCCCACTTCGCGGTAGATGAACTGCGGCAGGTAGATGAGACGGGCGCCACCGATGACGGCCTGCGTGACGTACGAGGTGCAGGCGCTGGCGAACACCAGGATCCAGCCGGCCAGCAGGCCCGGCAGCATCACCGGCACCAGCACCGTCAGCAGGACGCGCCACGAGCCGGCACCCAGCATGCGGGCGGCATCGACGAGACTGCGGTTGGCGCGCGACAGCACCGCGATGATCGGCAGCAGCAACAGCGGCAGCTCGATCTGGCACAGCGCGAGAATGAGGCCGAACTCGGTGTACATCAGGTTGGTGGGCGTGCTGCTCAGCCCGGTGTACAGCAGCGTGCTGCTGATCAACCCCTGGCGTCCGAGGATGACGATCCACGCGAAGGTGCGCACCACGTTGCTGACCAGCATCGGCAGCAGGATCAGGAAGATCAGCCACTGACGGATGCGCGGACCGGCGTGCCAGTACAGCAGCGCGATGGGCAGACCCAGCAGGGTCGTGCCCAGCACCACACTGCCGCCGAGGCGGATCGTGTCGATGAGCACCGATACCGAGAATTCGTCGTTGGCGAAACGCGCGTAGTTGGCCAGAGAGGCGCCTTCGGGCGAGCTGAAGCTGTACACCGCCAGCACCACCAGCGGTGCCAGGAAGAACAGCACCGATGCTGTCAGCATCGGCCCGAAGTACGGCAGGTTGCGCAGGGACGGGGCGGCCAGCGCGTTCATTTCTTGACGATCCGGTCGAACTCGGCGGTCCAGGCCGCGCGGTTCTTGTTGATCTTCACCCAGTCCTGGTAGATGAACTTGGCCATCTGCTCACGGGTGACGAAGGCTTCCAGCGAAGGCGTGAAGGCGACGTCGCGGTTGGTCGGGATCTGCTCCACCGGCGGCATCTTCAGCTGGTTCTGTGCCGCGGCCGAGATGGCGGCGTCCATGTAGGCGTACACCGCTGCGGGGTTCGCAGCCCCCTTGGTGAGATGGATGTTGACCGGGACGGCCGGCGAGCCGCTTTCCGGATGCACGAACTCGCAGGGCACGCCCATCGTCTTCAGGCGCGACACGTTGTTGGTGCTGGCCATGAACACACCGATCTCGCGTTGCTGGAACAGGGCCATCTGCGCGTTGCCGCTGTTGGCGATGGCGCCGATCTTCGGCAGGTGCTTGCGCAGCAGGTCGAACACCGGCTGCATGTTGTCCTCGCCACCGCCGTACAGGCGCGCGATCTCCACCCATGCCATGGTCGCGGAGTTGGAGCCGAAGCCGAGCCAGGCCACCTTGCCGTCATACGCCGGGTTGGTGAAGAGGTCCTTGTAGCCTTTCGGGCGCGGCACCAGCTCGGGGTTGTAGGCGATGCCGTTGACCTCCACGGTGACGGTGGGGCCCCAGGGCGACTTCAGCTTGTCGTCGAGCTTGTTCCAGTTGGCGAGCTTCGAGGTGTCGATCTTCTCGATCAGGCCGCGGTCCACCGCTTCGGCGGTCTGGCCGGGCGACAGCAGCAGCGCGTCGTAAGCCGGCTTGCCACCGGCCGCGATGGCCTTGGCCAGCTGGTCCTGCGCGAGCATGGGGGCGATGATCAGCTCGACACCGCTCTTGGCGAGCATCGGCACCAGGGTGCGGCGGTAGGCGTCTTCCCACGAGCCGGGGAACACTGCGGCGACGACGGACGACGCGGCCCGTGCGGTGCCCGGCAGGAGGGCGCTGCCGGCGAGGGCAGCGAGGGCGAGGTTGAACTGACGACGATTGCTGTTGAAGTGGTTCATGACAAGGCTCCTGTAAGGATGGATCTGGGTCAGGCGAGACTCAGGTTGAGGAAGTGGCGCCCGCACCAGGGAACAGGTGACAGCGCTGTACATCGATCTGGATGAAGAGGGTGCGGCCGGTCTCCAGCGAGGGCAGTCGCGCGCGGCGTGAGGCCTGGGCCTTCACCGGGGTGCCGTCCTGCAGCTGGAGGTCCATCTGCAGGTGCGCACCGAGGGTGGTGCAGTGGAGCAGGCGCGCCGGCAGCAGGCCGGGCGCGGCGGACTCGCTGACCTCGGCGTCTTCCGGCCGGAAGGTGAGCACCACCTTGCTGCCGGCCAGGAAGCCGAGTGGTCGCGGCAGTGTGAGAACGCTCTGGTCGGGCAACTGCAGCACGGTGTGCGTGTCGTCGCCACCCACTGCCTCGCAGTGGATGATGCTGGCATGACCCATGAAGGTGTTGGCGAACAGCGAGACCGGGTGGTCGTACAGCTCCTCCGGCGTGCCGACCTGCTCCACGCAGCCCTCGTTCATCAGCACCAGGCGGTCGGCGACGGTCTGCGCCTCTTCCTGGTCGTGGGTGACGATGAGGGTGGTGATGCCCAGCGACTGCTGCATGCGGATCAGCTCCACCTGCAGCTCGGCGCGCAGGGCGCGGTCGAGTGCGCCGAAGGGCTCGTCGAGCAGCAGCAGGGACGGATTCACCGCCAGGGCGCGCGCCACCGCCACGCGTTGCTGCTGACCGCCGGACAGTTCGCGCGGCAGGCGGCTTCCATAGGCTTCCAGGCGCACCAGCTTGAGCAGCTGCTCGACGCGCGCGCTGCGTTCGGCGCGTGGGGTGCCGTGCGAGACCAGACCGTAGGCGACGTTCTCGCTCACCGTCATGTGCGGGAACAGCGCGTAGCTCTGGAACACCATGCCGATGCGGCGCGACTGGCAGGGAATCGGCGCGAGGTCCACGTCGTCCAGGCGGATCTCGCCACGACTGGGACGGATCAGACCGGCGATGCTTTTCAGCAGCGTCGACTTGCCGCAACCGCTCGGCCCCAGCAGGGCCACGATCTCGCCGGCCGGCACCTCGAAGGACACGTCGCCGAGGGCGATCTTCTGGTCGTAGCTGTGCGTCAGGCGGCGCACTGAGAGGGCCTTGCCCTGCGCAGCACGCACGTGTGCATTCAGATTCATATCCATCAGACGTTCACCTCGAGAGCCATGTGCTGCATGAGTGCGGGATGCAGACCATGCATCCGCTTGGGGGCCGGTCTTGCGTAGCTGCCGGTGGTGGCGCGGCCGGGGCGCAACCGCATGAGGGCGAGCGCCTGCACGGCGGCCGCTTCCACGCTGCCGACCACGGGTACGTCGACACGCTGCGATAGCGGGCCGGCCTGGCCGGCGAAAGCCGCGCCGCCCAGCACGGCGACTTCCGCGCCTTGTTCGCGCACGGCTTCTTCAACGCCGGCCTGCAGCCAGGGCAGCGGGTTAGCCGCGCCCAGCACCTCGCTGCTCATGATCGTGACGCCGGCGAAGCGCGCTTCCAGGCCGACCATACGCACCATCTCGTGCACGATGGGCACGACCCGCGGCGTCACCGTGACCACCGAGAAGCGCGCACCCAGCATCGCCGCCGTCAGGAACGAGGCCTCGCCGATGCCGATGACGGGAATGTCGAGCAGCTCACGCGCGGCGGCGAGGCCGGGGTCGCTGAAGCAGGCGACGATCACGGCGTCGAAGTCATGCGCGTGCGCGGCGATGACTTCCAGCGTGGCGAGTGACGAGATGGTGAGGTCGGCGCGACCACCGATACCCGCCGGCCCGTAGGCGGCGCTCATGCCTGCCACTTCGACATCGGGCAGGAGCCCGGCGACGACCTCGCTGACCTGGCGGGTCACGGTGTCGCTGGTGTTGGAGTTCACGACGAGGATCCGTCGTGGTTTGTCTGGCGGAAGACTTGGTGTTCGGGTGGGGCTGTACATGTCTGGCTCGCTTTCTGTGAATGTTCACCACTAAGCAAACCATGTGCCACGGAATCCGGTGTCGATGTAATTTATAAGCCGATGATTTTATGAGATAAAAATTGCTTACTAAATTGGTTACACATTGCTTTCTAAAGTGTACGCACCATTGCAGTCAATTGTTATGCACTTCGGCACCGGGACTGTGCGCACGATGGCGGCCGGGCGTCTCGTTCTCGTGGCCGGAAACGGACGTGCCTGGTCGCCGCGCACAGGGGCTCGGAACGTCGCTACCGGGTGGGGAAAAGCGCGGAGGAAGAGAGGACCCTGCGCGGCAGGGGGCGGTTGGCAGGAGGTGCTACCGCCTGGCAAAGCCTTCGCCATTGCGGCGAAGGCGGAGGAACATTCAGGGAGTGGGGCTGGAATCCACGGGAACCCGGAAGGCTTCCAGCGGGGTATGGCAGCTCAGATTCTCGTAACCGTCGCGAGTGACGAGGTAGCAGTCGCCGACATTGCAGCCGGCGGACAGCGGTTCCAGCCACTGGGTGTGCAGCACGAAAACCATGCCCTCTTCCAGCCGGTCGTAGTTGTGGGACGAGATATTGAAGCTGTTGCTACCGCCCGCCATGCCCACCGAGTGGCCGAGGTTGGGGTTGTGCGGGCCATGGGTAGCCGGGTACACGTGCATCAGCTTGCGGCCCTGCGCCTCCCAGTCGATGTCGCGCACGTACTGGCGCTTTACCTGACGCGGCTCGCCGTCCGGCATGGCTTCCCAGTTGAAGGGCATGGTGCGGGCCTCGGCGTCGCGCAGGTAGCCCTTCTCGATGAAAGGCTCGAAAGCCGCGTTGTTCACGTCGCGGATCAGCGCACCGGGGCGGATCAGCTTTTCCGCGCGCTTCACGCCGTCGACGCAGGTGGCCAGCACGTCCTCCTGCCGGTCGGTCAGCGTACCCACCGCGATCATGCGCGCCGTCTGGGCGGTATAGCCCTGGTAGGTGACGTTGGAGATGTAGAAGTTGAGCAGGTCGCCCGGCCGCAGCACGTGGCCGTAAGGCTTGCCGCAGGCGGTGCCGAACTCGTTGACGCCGATCTGGTAGCCATCGCCGGTCTCGCCGCCACGCGCCAGCTGGGCGTAGGTGAAGGCGGCGTAGAGCTCGTGGTCGCTCACGCCCGGCCGGGCAACGTGGCAGGCGGCCTGGATGCCGATGTCGATGAGCTGCGCGGCGGCGCGGTGCATGGCCTGTTCGCCCGGCGAGCGCACGCGCTGCATGCGGTCGATGATGGCGTTCTCGGACACGAAACGGGCGGCCGGCAACAGCTTGTCCAGCGTGGCCCACAGGTCCAGCGACTTCTTGTCACCGATGCGGCCGATCTGGCCGGCGTCCAGCCCCATCGCTGCCAGCTTCTTCACGCAGGCCTGCGCGGTCTTCAGGACCGACTGGCCGGGGCGGTCGGCGTACTCGCGGCCCCACGGGGCAATCTGCCAGATCTCATCGACCAGCAGCGGCTCGCCACCCGGCGGCAACAGCACCGACTGGGTGAAGAACGACAGCAGGATCAGGGGCTTGTCCTCGTCGGACGGGATGATCAGCAGGCCTTCGCGCGCCCAGTCGCAGATGTAGCGCAGGTAGGCGTTGGACATGTGGAACCAGCCCGCCGAGTCGGTGTGGACCAGCAGGGCATCGTGGCCGGCCTGCACCGCCTCGCGGCGGATACGGCGCAGGCGCTCCTTGAATTCGGACTCCGGCAGAGGCGGAACCGGCACGAAATCGAAATCGGGTTCGAAGTCGGCCAGCAGGGATTCGATGCGGCGGCGTGGGGTGGCGGGCGACATGGCGGGCTCGCGGGGGCAATTTATTGAGTACACAAAAGTTACCTGAATTGCTTTCACAAGTGCAAACATTGTGTATACGCATTCCTTTATCCGGTGCATGCGCCTGGCACCCGGTATCATCCACACCGATCGTATTCAGGAGTCGTTCATGGTCACCAGCAGGAAACCCAACAAGCGCGCCGAGCCGGCCGGTGGCGAGGACGTGACCGAGCGGATCCGCGCCGCGCTGGCCAGTGCCATGGCCGACGGTGCGCTGCGACCGGGCACGAAGCTGTCGGAAGACGTGATCGGCAAGCATTTCAAGGTGAGCCGCACGGTGGTGCGCGGCGCGCTCAACGTCCTGCAGCGCGACCATCTGATCGACCGCCAGCGCAATCGCGGTGCCTTCGTCGCCGAGCCCACCGTCGCGGAGGCGCGTGAGTTGCTGGATGCGCGCAACCTGCTCGAACTCTCCATCGTCGAGCGCGCGGCACAGCATGCGCAGACCGCGGACCTCGACCGGCTGGAGGCACTCACCCACGAGGAAGAGGCCATCCACAACGCCACCGACGAAGCCGCGAAGACGCGTCTGTCCGGCCACTTCCATGTCGAACTCGCGGCCTTGGCCCGCAACGGCGTGCTGCAGGAACTGCTGGAGAAAGTGGTGGCGCGCATCGCGCTGGTCAGCGCGCTGTACGGCGAGGACCGCAGCAACAAGTGCGGCGCACACGATCACCGTGCCATCGTCGCCGCCATGCGGCGCGGTGATGTCGCGGCGGCGCGTGCGGAGATGCAGGCGCACCTCGACGACATCGCGCAACGCATCCGTCTCAACGGTGCGCAATCGGACAACCGCTCGCTGGAGTCGGTGCTGGAGCGTTTCTCACCGCGCTGAATCAGCGTCGCGCGTCCTCGCGTGTTGCGCCGTCACCACACCGTGGTAGGCTCGCCACATGACGAAGATTCTTGTTGTCGACGACGAAATCGGCATCCGCGAACTGCTCTCCGAGATCCTGCTCGACGAAGGCTATGAGGTGCAGCTCGCAGAGAACGCAGCGGCCGCGCGCGCAGCGCGCGCCAGTGCGCGGCCGGACCTTGTGCTGCTCGACATCTGGATGCCGGACACCGACGGCGTCACCCTGTTGAAGGAGTGGGCCAGTGGTGGCCAGCTCACCATGCCGGTGGTGATGATGTCGGGCCACGGCACCATCGATACCGCGGTGGAAGCCATCCGTTTCGGCGCTACCGATTTTCTCGAAAAGCCCATCGCGCTGCAGAAGCTGCTGGCTACCGTGAAGCGCAGTCTGCAGCGCCAGCCCACGCGTGTGCGCAGCCAGCTGACGCTGGCGAGCTTTACTCGTTCCACGCCGTTGCGCGACCTCAAGAAGCGTCTCGACCAGGCGGCCGGTCGCTCGCGCGTGTTGCTATTGCGCGTCGGCCCCGGCTCGCTGGCCGAGCTGTGCGCGCGCAGCCTGCAGGCCGACAACGCAAACTGGATGGATCTCGGCGCACTCAACGCGCCGCTGGAAATCCAGCTGCTGGAAGATCACCGCGGCGGCATCCTGTTCATCGAAGAGCTGGCCCAGCTCGGCCGCGCACAACAGAAGAATCTGGCGTTCGCGCTGGACCGTCTCGACCGCTACGACCTGCGCCTGCTCGTCGCGAGCACGCGCAACGCGGAAGAGCTGCTTGCCGAAGGTTGGGACGAGGGGCTGCTGCGTCGTGTCTTCGAGGTGGCGCTGGTACCGCCTTCCTTGCTGGAGTTGCGCGACGAGGTGCCGGAAATCGCGGCACAGTTGCTGCTGCATCTGGTCGAGTCCGGCGAGGTGCCGGCGCGCAGCCTCAGCACCGGTGCGTTGAACGCACTGCGCAATCGACCCTGGGGTGGTGGCTTCGCCGAGCTGCGCTCCGCCATCAAATCGGTGGCACTTGCCGCGCTGGAAGAACAGATCGACGCCGACGACATCATCCGCCACATCTCGCGCGGCCCCGCCGCCACTTTCGCGCTGCCGCTGGACCTGCCGCTGCGTGAAGCGCGCGAGAGCTTCGAGCGCATCTACTTCGAGCACCATCTGCAGCTGGAAGACGGCAACATCACCCGCCTTGCCGAGAAAACCGGCCTGGAGCGCACCCATCTTTACCGCAAGCTCAAGCAACTGGGAATCGCGCTGCGGCGCGAGCAGTAGTCCGGCCGTTGCAGGAATGAAAAAGCCGACCCGCGGGTCGGCTTTTTCGTCCGGAATGCGCGCAGCGTTCAGAACGGTTTGAACACCACGTCGTCGTTGACGGCATAGAAACGGCAGGCCTGCGCATTGTTGCGCTGGACCTTGAGGCATTCGTCCATCGCGGCGCGCAGCGGGTGCAGGCGTTGTGCCGGTGCCATGTAGCAACCGTTGTTCTTGCTGACAACGAAGGCCCGCGGCTTGTCGTAAGTGAGGAAGCGCTGATAGAACTTTCCGCGACAGTTGTCGGACAGCGTGGCGATCGGCGGCTCGTCACCCAACGCGGCAAAGTCGCTCGCGGCGGGTGACTCGAGATCGCCGCCCTCTTTCGTGTTGGTGGATTCATACAAGGCGTCCGTCGTGATGATCCTGGCGGACAGGGCGTCGAACGTATCCAGCCGTTCGCAATCGGGTACGGCAACTGTCTCCCGGCATCCCAGCACGCTGCCCTTCGAGGTCTGCGCCCGGGGATGGAAGATCATCAGCTTGCGGTCGCTGCGCTGGAAATACGAAAGCATTGTGCCGAACGGAATGTCGGTGCGTCCGGACACATAGGCAAAGTCGTTGGTACTTGCCGTGCCGTGGGAGCCGGAGAAGCTCCCGCCCAGCGTCAGGTAGCTGGCTTCGAGGCGGGTGCCGCCGGAGACCATGCGTTCCTTGCCCGCCAGGAAGATGCGTACGCAGGAGTAGCCGCATGAACCGTGCAGAACGGTGACCAACCCGGCATCCTTGACGGCGTCCGCCACACGCATCGCGTCGACGAGCTTGCCGCTACCGGTCGAGCCAAGATTGCGCAGAACGATGTACTTCACCCCCGGCTTCGCGGCCTCGCGGATCTTCTCCGCGTCACCATCGACCAGCGCGCCATGAACGATCATTTCTTCGCCATTGACGAATACGTTTACGGCGAGAGCCGGCGTGGCCGTCGCGACGAGACACGCTGCGACCAGTGCATGCTGCATGCGCCCAAGAATGGACATGGTCTTCCCCCTGATATTTATGTTGTGTGCAACCGCTCGCCTGCTTCCCTGGGGCAGGCCGCGCGATGATAGCGAGGTGGCCACCGTCTTTCCGCGCCCTGTCGGGCAGGCGATACTGGTTGCCACAATCCGCCCGGCATCCGTGATGATCATGTGCCGTTGCGCGCCCGCCCTACCGTAACGACCATGACCGATCCCTTGCCGCCTGCCATAGCCTCACCCTGCATCCGCCATTGCTGCCTGGACCAGGACGGCGACGTCTGCGTCGGCTGCTTCCGCACGCTGGACGAGATCACTCGCTGGCGCGAGGCGGACGACGAGACGCGGCGTCTTATCCTTCTGCGCTGTGGCGAACGCCGCGCCGACTACCAGCGTCGTTACCCCGACTGGCGTCCACCGCTATCGCGGACATAGCTGCAGACGAGGTGACGCCGACCGGAGTTTTTCTCTATGCTCTGGACGAGCCACCCCAAACGACAACACGCACGACAACGCCCCCCATGCAGCTCATCCTCATCAGCGGTGTGTCCGGCTCCGGCAAGAGTATTGCGCTCAAGGTGCTGGAGGACGCCGGCTACTACTGCGTCGACAACCTGCCGGTCACCCTGCTGCCGCAACTGGTGAGCCACCTGCGTGCGGCCGGCTACGCCAAGGTGGGCGTGGCGGCCGACGTGCGTTCCGGCGCCAGCATCGCGGCGATGCCGCAGGTGGCGAACAGCCTGCGCGGCATGGTGGAGGACGTGCGCTTCCTGTTCCTGGACGCGCGCGACGATGCGCTGGTGGCGCGTTTTTCGGAGACCCGTCGCCGTCACCCGCTGTCCGACGACGGTGTGACGCTGGAGGAAGCCATCGCCCGTGAACGCGAGTTGCTGTCGCGCATCGGCGAGCTGGGCCACCGCATCGACACCAGCGAGCTGCACCCGAACTCCCTGCGCAACTGGGTGAAGGACCTGCTGCAGGGTGATGCCGAGCGCGGCCTGACGCTGCTGTTCGAGTCCTTCGGCTTCAAGCACGGCATCCCGGTGGACGCGGATTTCGTGTTCGACGTGCGGGTGCTGCCCAATCCCTACTACGACCCGGCCCTGCGTCCCCTGACCGGGCGTGACGAGCCGGTGATCGCCTTCCTGCAGAAGACGCCGGAAGTCCTGCGCATGTACGAGGACATCCGTGATTTCGTGGGCCGTTGGTTGCCGTCCTTCGTGCGTGACGGCCGCAGCTATCTCACGGTGGGCATCGGCTGCACCGGCGGCCAGCACCGCTCGGTGTATCTCGCCGAATCGCTGGCGGCCCACTTCCGCGCCAGCACTCGCGTGCTGGTCCGCCATCGCTCCCTGAGATAGATCCGGCGGGGTGGCTTACGCCGCGGCGGGGCGTGGCATCTGCCAGCGGCTCAGGCGCTGTTCCACGAAATGGTGGAACAACGCGCCGGCCAGCACCGACAAGGCCCAGGCCAGCACGATGCCAGCGGCGTTGAGCCACGGACCCTGAGGCACGAAGCGCGCGAACAGCGCGTTGCACAGAAGCACCACAGGGAAGTGCACCAGGAACACCGCGTAGGCGATGCGCGACAACCAGCCCAGCAGCGCCTGCCCCGGCATGTCCTGCCAGCTCGTCGCACGGCTGGCGGCCGCCAGCAGCAGGGCGACCGTCAGGGCGACGGCGATGCGCAGGCGGAACTCCACCCACAGCGCGAGCAGGCCCACGGCCGCCAGCAGCAGGGTCCAGCCCGGATGCCGGCGTGTCGGCAGGGCCTGCGCCGGCTGACGTATTTCCGCATTGCCCCACCAGGCAGCGGCGCCCAGCGCATAGGCGCCAAAGAAGTAGATCGCCCAGTTGTCCAGCGCCGCATGGCGGTTGAACACCAGCAGCGAGGCGGCGCCCAGCAACGCGACCAGCAGGCTGCCGGACAGCGGCCCCGGCAGGCGGCGGCCCAGCCAGACACACAGGGCCAGCAATACGAAGAGCTGGAAGTCGATGGCCACGTACCAGACCCCGGCGGACAGGGCATCGAAGCCGAGCACGCCGTGCATCAACAGGAGGTGTGCCAGCAACTGCGGTAGGTCGGGTGGCCCCGGAATGGATTCGTGGGCCATCAGGCGGCTGGCCAGTGCTGCCGCCGCGATGGCCAGGGTCAGTGCGGCGAGGTAGGGCAGCACCAGGCGCAGGTAGCGCCGGAACAACAGCCGGGCCAGCCCGGCCGTCGGCAGTGCACCCGCACTGGCCAGGGTCTGTGCGGCAAGGTAGCCACCCACCACGAGGAAGGCCTGCACCGCCACGCGGCCGTAGTCGTACAGCCAGGGAATGAGATTGGGCGCCAGCACCAGCGCGGCGTCCGACATGGGCCCGTAGAATGCGAGGTGATGCAGGACGATGAGCTGCGAGGCGATGGCCTTCAGCGCATCGATGGACAGGGAGCGGGACGGACGGACGTGCATGGAACTCTGGTCTGTTCGGACAACCGCTCTGGGGGCGGATGAACGGGGCCGGTAACTAGCCGGACCGCAAAAAGGTGTGAAATCAACGCGCGAGTGTCCGGCAGGATGACCGCGGGAGCACGAAACATGACCGCAAGCCCGAGAACTGCGCCACGAACCATTGCCGTCGCCCTCACCGGTGCCTCGGGCATGCCTTACGGCCTGCGCCTCGTGGAATGCCTGCTGGCGGCGGATTGCCGGGTGCAGTTGCTGTACTCGCAAGTGGCCCAGATCGTGGCGCGGCAGGAAATGGACCTGGCCCTGCCCGGCCGCGCGGAGGACGCGCAGGACTGGTTGTGCGAGCGCTACGGCGTGGATGCGACGCGCCTGCAGGTGTATGGCCGCGAGGAGTGGTTCGCGCCGCTGGCCTCCGGCTCCAACCCGCCGGAAGCAATGGTGGTGTGCCCCTGCACCATGGGCACGCTGGCTGCGATCGCCGCCGGGTTGTCGTCCAGCCTGATCGAGCGTGCCGCCGACGTGTGCCTCAAGGAAGGCCGCAAGCTGGTGCTGGTGCCGCGCGAAACACCGTTCTCCACGCTGCACCTGGAGAACATGCTGCGGCTGTCGCGCATGGGCGTGGTGATCCTGCCGCCGAATCCCGGCTTCTATCACCACCCGCAATCCATCGACGATCTGGTGGATTTCGTCGTGGCGCGCATCCTCGATCAGGTGGGCGTGCCACACCAGCTGATGCAGCGCTGGGGCGAACAGGACTGAGGGCACGGGCCCCTCAAGCCGCGCAGGACGCGAACAAACGCCAAGGGCCACGAGCAGACCTGACGGGTCCGCTCGTGGCCCTTGATGTTCGTGTTTCGGGAGCCCTGCGTCGCAGGGCGGCGCCTTACAACCTGTCGCGGCACCCCGCCGCAAGGCCCCGCACGCACAGGTACAGCACGGCCGCATTCAGCACATGCCAGCCGAAATGCGTACCCAGCGGCCATTCCGCACACACCTGCATGTCCAGCACACGCAGCGAGAAAGACACGAGGAACAGCAGGGCCGCGCTGAACAGCCAGCCGGCCGCTGAAGGTGCGCTGCGCAGGCTGGCGAAGGCCAGCAGCACCAGCGCCAGCCAGGGCGGGATGTAGGACTCGGAGCCGTTCAGCCCCAGCGAACCGACCGCAGCTACCGCACGATCCGCGCCCAGCAGCACCAGCACGGCGAGGAAGGCCGGTGCCATCTGCCAGTACAGCACCCGGCGCAGGAAGCGGAACAGGTAGAACAGGATGAACAGCGCGATGCCCGCCACGTCGAGGATCGCGCCGAGCACCGTGCCGGTGACGTGGAAAATGCCGCTGCAGACGCCGATCAGGCCCAGCAGCACCGCCAGCCGGCGGACCTCCGGGCGCACGTCGGCCGGGTACTGGCGGCGCAGCAGCCACCAGGCAGCCAGAATGAAGGCGAGGTTGGTCAGCGCATTGACCGGCTCGGACCACCAGCTCGCGTCGGTGCGCTCGCAGTAACGATCGATGCTGTCCAGCAGATTCATGTTCGGGGCCCTACCACCACACCGTTCTCGGTCACGATCCAGTCCATCGGAATGTCATGTGCTTCCGCCAGCAAGTCGTCGACGGCCGCCAGCGAGAAGCCGACGCCCACCGTCTTCGGGCGCGGCAGCCAGCGCGCCAGCGTGCGGTCGAAGTAGCCACCGCCGTAGCCCAGGCGGTAGCCACGTGCATCGAAGGCGTTCACCGGCACCAGCAGCAGGTCCGGCTCCACCGGACTGTCCTCGGCCGGCACCGGAATGTCGTAGCGCCCGGTCGTCATGACGCTGTCGGGTGTCCAGGTGCTGAAGTGCATGCCGGCTTCATCCACCACCGGCAGCGCTGCGACACGCCCCGGTCCGGCGGCCAGCCAGCCCATCATCGCCTCGCGCAGGTCCACCTCGCCGCGGTAAGGCCAGCAGAAGCCCACGACCGCCGGTGCCTGACGCGCGAGCAGTGCACTCAGGTGCAGTGCGATGGCTGCCGTGAACTGCTCACGGGTCTGCGCATCGAGTGCGCAGCGTGCCGCGATGAGGCGCTCGCGCAGAACTTTGCGCGGGTTCGGTGCGTCAGGGGTAGAAGGGCTCACGTGCTAAGCTGGGCGCCGCTCAAAGGTGGGGGATGTTACGTCATGAGGCAGCTCATGAGGCAGGAATCATGAGGCCAGGATCATGGCTTCACCGCAGTACCGCAATCGCTGCCCTGTGCTGGCTTCATGCCGCAGGCCAGACGGTGTCCGCCGCACCCGGCGACGAACGCATCCTCGACGCGCGCGAGGCGGCCAGCCGTGGCAACCTGCCGCGCCTGTCGCAGCTCGCTGCCCAGCGCAGCAATCATGTGCTGGACCCGTATGTCACGTACTGGCAGCTGTCCGTACAGGTCGCCCGCACGACCGACCCCTTGCCGGTCGACAGCGTGCAACGTTTCCTCGCCGACAACGAAGGCAGCGCGCTGGCGGAACGTCTGCGCAGCGACTGGCTCAAGCGTGTGGCCCGCGAGGGACAGTGGAGTCTGTTCGACGAGCATTACAGCCGTCTTGCACAGCCGGACCAGGAGTTGCAGTGCCATGCCATGCAGCGCCCCGGCGGCAATCCGCGCGCCATCGAAGCCCAGTGGCTGTCGCTGACCGACACGCCGGACGCCTGTGACGCGCCACTGCGCGCACTGGTGGTCGCCGGTCATGTCAGCGAAGAGAACGTGTGGGCCCGCTTCCGCCGCCTGGTGGAGGCCAAGCGCCTGTCCGGCGCCCGCGAAGCCGCTGGCTGGACCGGCAACGATGCGGCGCAGACCATGGACCTGCTGGGGTCCGTGCTGGACAACCCCGGCCGCTTCCTCGGCACTCCGCGGGCACGTCAGACGGCGACCCGCGCCCAGCGCGAGCTGGTTCTGGCCGCGGTGACGCGACAGGCCCGCAGCGACGTGCGTGACGCCGCCCGGCGCTGGCAGGAGATCGAGGACCGTTTCCCGGCACCGGAACGTGCCTACGCCTGGGGCCAGCTCGCCTGGCTGGCGGCGCAGGGGCAGATGGCCGAAGCCAATAGTTGGTACGACCGCGCCGGCAACATCGCGATGGCGGAGGAGCAACACGCCTGGCGGGTGCGCGCTGCGTTGCGCAGCCTCGACTGGGCGCGCGTACGCCGTGCGGTGGAGCACATGCCGCAGGCTCAGCGTGAGCAGGCCGCCTGGAGTTACTGGCTGGCGCGCGCCCACATCGAGACCGGCCACAGCCGCGAAGCCACCGCACTGCTCAATCGCCAGGCCGGTGAGCCGCATTTCTACGGCATCCTCAGCGCCGAGGCATTGGGTCGCCGCTTCGACTGGCCGGAGCCGGCGTTGCCGGCGTCCGTCGGCGAAATGGAGAAGGTGCAGGCCATGCCGGAGCTGCAGCGCGCACTGGCGCTGTATCGCCTGGACCTGCGCACCGAGGGCATGCGCGAATGGAACTGGGGCCTGCGCAACGCCGACGATCGCGTGCTGCTGGCCGCCGCCGAATATGGCCGCCGCGAAGGCCTGTACGACCGCGCCATCAACACCGCCGATCGCACCAAGGCCCAGCATGACTACAGCCTGCGCTACCTCGCGCCCTACTACGACGTGTTCAGTGCCGAGGCCAAGTCGCGCGGACTGGATCTCGCCTGGGTCTACGGGCTGGTGCGCCAGGAGAGCCGCTTCCAGCCGGTGGTGCGTTCCAGTGCGGGCGCGCAGGGCCTCATGCAGGTGATGCCCGCCACCGGTAAATGGATCGCCAACAAGGCGGGTTTCGACGGCTATCACGCCGGCTGGTTGACCGACGTGAACGGCAATGTGCGCCTGGGCACCGCCTACCTGCGTACGGTGCTGGACGATCTGGGCGGCAGCCCGGTGCTGGCATCCGCCGCCTACAACGCCGGCCCCGGCCGCGCGCGGCGCTGGCGCGACCCGCAACGCACGCTGGAAGGCGCCATCTACGCCGAGACCATTCCGTTCACCGAGACGCGCGACTACGTGAAAAAGGTGATGGCCAACGCCATCATCTATGCGCGCCTGTTCGACAGCGATCGCGGCACGCTGACCCAGAGGCTGGCGACGATAGGGCCGAGCGGGAGCTGAGCGGAATGCAGGCCGCCACCGCCACCAAGGCCTGCCCGGTCGTGCTGCGGCGTGGTCGCGACGGCGGCCTGGAGATCCTCGCCTTCGTGCATCCACTGGCCGGCTGCCAGCTCGTCAAGGGCGGCATCGAAGCGGGCGAGGCCGCTGCCGTTGCGGCGCTGCGCGAGCTGAGCGAAGAGTCCGGCATCGCCGACGCGCATGTGCTCAATGACATGGGCGTATGGGCCTCGCAGCACGGGGACGTGCCGGGCGGAGCCCTGTGGTCCTTCCATCTTTGCGACGTGCCACGCGTGCTGCCCGAGCGCTGGAGCTGGCGCACGGCCGACGACGGTGGTCAGACTTTCGAGTTCTTCTGGCAGGCACTCGATGCGCCGGTGGATGCGCAATGGCATCCGCTGTTCCAGCGCGCGCTTGCCTATGTCCGCCACTGGTTGCGCAGCCACGAGGACGTGCTGCATGCCTGAGCTGCCACCTTGGTCGGCACCTGAGTTGCCAGTTCGATCACCGTGGCCCCGCCTGTACGCGCGCCAGGCCGACATCACCACGCTGGCTGTCGATGCCATTGTCAATGCTGCCAACGGCACGCTGCTGGGTGGCGGGGGCGTGGATGGTGCGATCCATCGCGCTGCAGGCCCGGACTTGCTGGCGGCCTGTCGCGAACTCGGTGGCTGCGCCACGGGCGATGCGAAGCTCACACCGGGCTACGCACTGCCAGCCCGCTTCGTGATCCATGCGGTCGGACCGGTATGGCAGGGCGGTGGGCAGGACGAGGCGGCATTGCTCGCGCGTTGCTACCGTCGTGCGCTGGAGCTGGCTGCCGGATCGGGCGCACGCAGCATCGCCTTTCCGTGCATCAGCACCGGCGTGTATCGCTATCCGCCCGATGCGGCCGCGCGCATCGCGGTGGACACCGTGCGTGGCATGGTGGCGCGATCCGGCGCCATCGACGAAGTGTGTTTCTGCTGCTTCTCCGCAGCCGATCTCGCGCGTTACGAAGCCTTGCTGGCAGCCTCCGGCTGAAAGCCCGCGCGTTGTGCCGGCAGATCGAACAGCAGCAACTCTCCGCCGGTCTCGCCACCGCTGATCTCAAGCCTGATGTCCCCGCCGATGCGCAAGGCGTCACCAGCCCCCAGCCGGTGTTCGCCTGCCACCAATGCGCCACGTAGTACATGCAGGTAACCCAGGCGGTGCGGCGCAACCACATGCTGTAGGCAACTTCCTACAGCCAACACGCTGCCAAACAGGCGAATATCCTGATTGAGATGCAGGCTGCCTGCTTCGCCGTCAGCACTGGCGAGCAGGCACAGGCGGTTGCGGCGATCGTTGTCACCGAAGCAGGTCTGTTCGGTGCTGGGTTTGAGGCCCACGACGTCGGGGATGATCGAGATCTGCAGGTAGTGAAGGGGCTCTTCCGGTGAGGGATTGATTTCTCCCTGCACCACGCCGTGCCCGGCACTGAGGCGGTGTACCTCACCCGGACGGACGCGCAAGCTGTGGCCCAGGTTGTCGCGGATCTCCAGCGTACCCGCCAGCACGAGGCTGATGATCTCCGTGTCGCGGTAACCATGCGGCGACACGCTGGCGCCCGGCGCGATGCAGACGTCGTCGAGCGCGCGTAACGGCCCCCAGTGGAGGTGGGCAGGATCACGGTAGTCGGCACAGGCGAAGCTGTGCCAGCGCTCCAGCCAGTCGTGCTGAGTATGGCCGCGTGCAGTGGCTGGGCGTAGTTCGATCATGGCAGCGGCTCCGGCAGTTTTAACGAATATAGAGGCTGCTGGAAGTGTCTGCCATGAGCATTTCGGTCGTCCGGAAAATTCCGCCTGCATGGGCAGGCTCAGGACGGCCGCATATGGTCTAGCATTGAAGATCAATGCCTTCCGGGAGGTGAGTTGCCATGACGGATGTGAACCTGCGCAGCCTTGACCTGAATCTTCTCGCGGTCTTCGAGGCGGTGTACGAAGAGGGCAATATGACTCGCGCTGCCCTGCGCCTGTGCATGACGCAACCGGCGGTCAGCAACGCCGTGAGTCGCTTGCGCGTGGCCCTGCGCGATCCACTCTTCGTTGCCGGTCGGCGTGGCATCACACCGACTGCGACAGCCCAGGAGCTGTTCGTGCCGATCAAGTCGGCGCTGGACCTGATCCGCGACAGCGTGGGGGGCCTGCGCGGCTTCGAGCCGGCAAGCTCCGAACGCACCTTCCGGCTCGCCGTCATCTACGCACCGGGCCCGCGCTTCCGTGGTGACCTGCTGAAGCGCCTGCGCGAGGAAGCGCCGCACATCTCGCTGGTGCTGCACCCGGCTAACGACCGGCAGGAAGTGCACCGCCTGATGCGCGAAGGCCGTATCGACCTGCTGCTGGACCACGTCCACACCAGCGACGACGAACTGATGCACGTTCCGTTGTGGGAAGACGAGCTGGTGATGATCGTCAGCCGCAACCATCCACGCATCGATGGTCCGCGCACGCGCGAACAGCTCGCCGGCGAATCCTTCGCCGTGCATGGCGAGCCGCAGGGCCCGGGCAACCTGCACGAACTCGAAACCGCGATCGGTCAGGGGCCGCATATGCCCTTGCTGATGACCCGCTCCCAACATGAACTGGCACTGGCGGTGGCGACTTCCGATCTCGTCGGCGCGACGACCCGCCGTCTGGCCGAGTCGCTGGCCGACATGCTGGGCCTGCAGATCCTGCCCCTGCCTCTGGATATGCCCAGGGTGAATGCCTGCGTGGTGTGGCACCGTGCCCGGGAAAATGACCTGGGGCATCGCTGGTTCCGCAACCGGCTGCTGGACCTGGCGCCGCGCAAGGTGCCGCAGATCAGCGAAACCGCCCGCGCTGCCTGATCGACGCGCGGCCCGGCCCAGCGAGCCGCGCGATTTTGCCGGCGCAGCTCAGGCCGGGCGCAGCGCCAGTCCGTCGTCCTCTCCCGCAAGCCTGACGCCCTGTTCCGTCACGACCAGCCGGCACCCCTCGCTGGCTGGATGGAACTCGGCTGTCACGAGCCCGATGAAGATAGGCTCTCCTCCGGCTGCTGCCTTGTCGCCCGGGCGCACGGTGTCCCGCACCGGCAGACGGCTCGTTACGCGGGACGCAACGATACGGCGATCCGGCACGATGTCGTGATAGCAGTGCTCGGCGGTGTACTGCGCACCTCCCGGAGCGGTGAAGCGCAGCACATCACGACCCCCGACACGGAAATCGAAGTGTTCGTATTGAACGGGCCAGTCCTTGTCCGGCAAGTCCCAGCACAGGCGCGCTTGCGGGTCTGCCCAGGCGGCGAACACCTGCTGCGGGGTGGCGGGTAGAAGGCGCTCGACCGAGACCGTGCCGTGACTGATCTGACGCTCAGGCGCGACGAGGGGCATGGCAGGTTTGCGCGGCCTGCTGGTCATGCTGCCGGCCGCATCGCGACCAGCAGGAAGAGGGCTGCAGCCAGCGTCGCAGTGACGGTGCGCAGGTGATTCCAGCGCGTCCAGTCCCGCAGGTATCGCACCCACACTGCGCGTGCGGCTTCGGTGTGTGCGTCCTGACGGGCGAGCAGATCGTTGAGGGGCACGTTGAATGCGATGGTGCCGCCGAAGGTGCCGATTGCATACAGCGCGCAGCCGGCCAGCATGGCCGCGCCGGCCGTACTGCCATGGGCAGGCCAGTCCAGCAGCACCCACGCTCCCAGCGCCACGCAGATGACGGCCGTGCCTGCAAAGACGGGTATGAACCACGAGCGCAGCACGACCACATTGATCGACTGCATCGCCGCAATGCCCTGCTCCGGCGCGATGCGTGCCAGTGCACCCATGACGAAACCGGAGAACGCGAAGAACACGCCGGCGATCAGCGCGCTGCCCAGCGCCGCGAGCACCAACAGGATGTCGAAGAAGAGCGCGGATGATAATGCTGTGTGCATGGTCCGGGTTCCCTACAGGGCGCGATCCGAATAGGCCTTCATCGCCTCGCGCATCCACGCGGACATGCCGGGCGTGCAGGCGTCGAAGCGGCTGGCGAAGTCGTGGGCGCTGGCGTAAAGCTCGCCGAGCCCCGCGTAGGCGGCTGCGGTGGGGCGCGTGCCCCAGGCCTGCCAGATCCAGGCGTGGTGCTCGCGCAGCAAGGAGTCCAACTGCGCGTCGTCCGCCGCTACCCCGAGGCGCATCCTGTCGGCGAGTGCGTGGGCGATGCGTTCGAACTCCTCGAGGCGGGCGGATTTTTCATGTACATCCATGTCGGCGAACAGCGCCGTGCTGTGGCGGATGTGCGGACGCGCCTCTTCGCCCAGCTTGTCGACGAGCCAGTCTTCGTACTCGGCCTGGCGGCCGGCACCCAGGCCTTCGAACAGGTGCTTCTCCGTGACGGCGGTGTCGCCCTCCAGGTCGGCAATCGTGCGGTCGATGGTCTCCAGCAGCTGTCGTTGCCGCTCGGCCTCGGTTTCGACGCGGGCCCGCTGGGCACGCAAGGCCTCCAGCCGGTCGAAGCCGGGGGCATCGAGGATGGCGCCGATTTCCGCCAGCGGCATTCCCAGTTCGCGATGGAAGAGGATCTGCTGCAGGCGCAGCAGGTCCTGGCGGCCGTAGTAGCGATAGCCATTGCTGCCGATGGTGACCGGCTTGAGCAGGCCGATCTCGTCGTAGTGATGGAGGGCGCGCACCGACACGCCCGACAGGCGGGCCACCTGGCTGACGGTGTAGTGGCGGGGGGCGGAATGTGCTGGATCGTCGCGCATGGGGTGCTTTCTGAAGCCTCACGTAAGGTGAGAGTCAACACCCGCGGCGGAGCCCGCACAACTCATGGTTCGCCCGCGGCTCGCCCGTCGTTCGTGACCGGCTCAGTCGGTGGCGGGGAGCGACAGCAATGTGGCGGGCACCTGTTGCAGCTTGTCCGGGTTGCGCACGATGTGGCAGGCCAGGATGCGTTCGCCGTCGGTGATGAAGCTGATGGCCGCGTCGAACTTCCCGTCCAGGTAGCGCAGCAGCCCGGGCTCGCCATTCACCAGGGCGTGGCGGTAGGCCAGGCGCGGGCCGACCTGGCGCGCGACCATCTCGAAGAAGCGCACGATGCGGTCGGCGCCGTGCAGCTCCTTGAGCACCGACAGCACCTTGCCACCGCCATCGGCGACGAACTGCGCGTCGGCGGCGAACAGTGCCTGCAGCGCCGCCTGCTGGCCGCTGCGGGTTGCCTCCATGAAGCGCTCCAGCAGCGAACGGTGGGCGTCGCGGCTCACGCTGACGCGCGGGCGATCCTCGCGCACACGGGTCTTCGCACGGCTCACCAGCTGGCGGACGCTGGTCTCGTTACGTTCCAGCATGCGGGCGATGTCGGGATAATCCAGGTCGAACACCTCGCGCAACAGGAAGGCCGCGCGCTCGTCCGGTGACAGGCGTTCCAGCACGGCGAGGAACGCCATCGACACGTCGCTGGCCAGCTCCACCACCTGTTCGGGCGAAGGGGCGGGGTCCTCGGTCTCGATGAGCGGCTCCGGCAGCCAGGGACCTTTGTAGTGCTCGCGTTCGTGGCGTACCGCCCGCAAGCGGTCTATGCATAAGCGGGTGGTCACCGTGACCAGCCAGGCCTCGGCCGACTGCAGCACGCTGGCATCGGCGGCGTCCCAGCGCAGCCAGGCATCCTGTACGACGTCCTCGGCGTCGCTGCGCGAGCCGAGCATCCGGTAGGCGACGCCAAGCAGGCGCTTGCGGTGGGTGTTGAAGAGGTCCGGTCTGTTCATGGTGACAGTCTCGCATCCGCGAAAAGTGTTGTGGAGTGTGTTGTGGGCGGGGGCCAGGGAGGCAGTGCAAGGCCTCTGGAGCAAGACGCACGGGCGGCCCGGTTTGTGACAGGTGGCACCCGCACTGTCGGGCAAGCTTTCCGCTGCCGGCGTCCGGAGGCACGGCTTCTGCTACTTTCCCGACCGGGAGTGGATGGGTGTTCAGGCCGGCGACAGCATGGGCTCCGTTCCGGTAGTCACACGTTCGTGCAGGGAAGGCTGGTTACATGACGATTGCAGGCAGACGCCAGGGCGACTGGTGGACCACGGCAGCCCTGGCTGTCTGTGCGCTCCTCGCGGCCGCCATGCGCCTGTACGGCTGGCAGGAACCGGTCGAACGCGACCTCGCCATCCATGCCGTGATCGGTCATGAGTTGCTGCAGGGCCGGGAGCTTTACTCCGATCTGTGGGACCACAAGCCGCCCGGGACTTTCCTGCTGCATGCCGCGTTCGTGGCCTTGTTCGGCTACAGCCCGGCCTACCTGTACGTCATGAATGTGCTGCTCAATGTGGCCGGCATGCTGGGTATCTACGTCCTGGTGAACGCCCTCACCGGGCGGCGGATCTGTGGCCTGGCCGTGGCGCTGTTGTGGGTGCTGGTGTCCGACGACATCCACCTGCAGGCCAACCAGCCCAACAGCGAGGCGATGGCGGCGCCGCTGCTGCTGTTCGGCGCCTGGTGCTGGTACGAGGTGAGCGAGCGCCGTCGCGGGCCGCAGTGGGCGCTCCTCGCGGGTGGCCTGTTCTTCGCGGCCACGCTGCTCAAGCAGCACTACGCACTGATGCCGGCCGGCATGGCGACCGCATTGCTGGCGCATGCCGCCATCAAGGACCGCCCGGCCCTGGGTGCCGAGCTGCGGACGACGCTCCTCATCGCGGGCGTCGGGCTGGCCGGCTGGTTGCTGACCCTGCTTGCGTTCTGGCTGCAGGGGAGCCTGGACGACTTCCTCGACGCCGTCGTCACCTACAACCGTGGCTACGGCGGTGATGTGCTGCGAACCCTGAAGTACGCCTACCGGCACTGGCAGAACTTCTTCCCGACGCAGTTCGCGGCCGGCCTGCTGCCCTACATCGTCACCGGCGTGCTGGCCGTGGCATGCATGCTGTGGCAGCGGCGCTGGAAACTGCTGTTCCTCTTCGTCGCCTGGGTGGTGGCCACCGAGCTGATGGTGGCGGTGCCGGGCAAATTCTTTCCGCACTACTTCCAGCTGTGGATTCCGGTGATGCTGGTGGGCGTCGGCCTGTTGCTCGACAGCCTGCTGGGCTGGCCGGCGCGCGCGCAGGGTCGTGGCCCGGCACTGGCGATGGCGGTCGCCGTTGCCTGCCTGTGCCTGTCCGGCTACCGGATCGCTGAGCAGTTCACGCAATCGGCCTGGCGCTGGGCGGAGATCAAGTATCCGACCGAACATTTCGGTGAATCGCGTCTGCTCGGCGAAAGCCTGGCGGCGCTGCTGCCTGCGGGCAGCCGGGTGTTCTTCATCGGCCATGACCAACAGGCGCTGTTCTACGGGCGCCTGCGTCCGGTCAACGGCAAGCTGTACGCCCGCTGGCTGGTCGACCATCCTTCGCTATCGCCACGCCTGCTGGCTGACACCAATGCGCGTTTCATGGCGGGTGGTTTCGACGTGGCCATCGTCAACGCCTCGCTGGTGAAGCTGAAGGCGCAGCTCATCAAGGAGGCGCTGAGCCGCGACTTCGTGCTGGCGCCGGACTGCTTCGCGCACAGCGAGGTGTGGGTCCGCCGCGGCAGCGCGGTTGAGGCCACCGTGACTGCCGGGCTGCCCGGGCAGTCGGCAGGGATGTTGCGCAGTCACGGCGTGCCGCTCGACTGCGCCAGACCGGGCCCGACCCTGGTGCTGGGCGACAACCGCCGCTAGCCGCCCATGGTGTGCCAGGGAGCCCCGCCAGAACGGGCTCCGGTGCGCGACCGCTGCTTAGGAAATTCTTAGGGTGCCCTTATGGATCATTTAGGCGCCGGTACGTCGTCGGCTGAATAGGATGCCGGCCTTGCAGGTCGCGTTGGGCGGCCCAAGCACAGAACAAGTACCGGAGAGTCTTCGCCATGATGGCCAATCGCTGTTTCAAACTGGGCGCCCTTTACCTCATCGCCGGCATGTCGCTGGGCGTGTACATGGGTGCCACCCACAACCACACGCTGTCGCCCGTGCATGCCCACATCAACCTGCTGGGCTGGGTGTGCCTGCTGCTGGCCGGCCTGCTGTTCGCGCGCTTTCCGCATCTGGCCGAGACGAAGCTGGCGAAGACCTTCTTCTGGACCTACAACATCGCGGTGCCGGTCTCGATGCTGGCGCTGGCGCTGGTTTTCCTCGGCCAGCCGCAACTGGGGCCGGTGGTCGGTATCGGCAGCTTCGCCGTGTGGTTCGGTGGTGTGTGCCTGGCGCTCAACGTGCTGCTGAACCTCAAGGCGGGTGATCTCGCCGTGGCGCGCTGAATTCGCACCGAGGGCTGCACCGGGGGCGCGCGTAGGCTGCGGCTTACGCCAGCGCGGCCTGTCTGCTGGCTGATGGCGCCAGCGGCGCGTTCGAGAATGCTCCTGCAACACGTCCGGATCCACCGGGCGTGCAACGAAGGAGAAGAACATGAACGTTCACGTTGCCATCGGCCCGCTCGTGGCGCTTGTCGCCGGCATCCTCATCCTCGCGGTGCCGCGCCTGCTCAACTACATCGTCGCGCTGTACCTGATCATCATCGGCTTGCTGGGCCTGTTCGGCGACAAGCTGTAATCGCCGTCGCGAGGTTGTCCGTGACCGTCATGAAAACCTGACCCCTCCCCCGGGTACGCAGTGCTATACCGATAGCTCGTGCGTGAATCTTCAGTTGCGGCTACAGGAGGGAATGGTCATGGGTATCTTCGGCAAGATCCTCGCGAAACTCGGCTTCGGTGAAGAGGCCGTCGCCAAGCCCGCAACACCTCCGACAGCCGCCCCTGCGTCGGCCCCGGCGTCCGCCCCGGTGGCCCCTGCGGCACCGGTTGCCGTCAGTGTGGTGGATGTGGTCGGCAAGCTGCAGGGCATGGCTGCTGCACACCCGGAAAAGCTGAACTGGAAGACCTCCATCGTCGACTTGATGAAGCTGCTGGGCCTGGACAGCAGCCTGGCGGCGCGCAAGGAACTTGCGGCCGAGCTGGGCTGCCCGGCCGAGAAGATGGGCGACTCTGCACAGATGAACATGTGGCTGCACAAGACCGTGCTGCAGAGGATTGCCGACAACGGCGGCAACGTGCCGAAGGAGTTGTTGTAGCGCTGCAGCCGTGATGCCGTAGCACAAGCCGGCGCCCCTCCGCGGGCCGCGTCAGGCCACTGCGGTCTCGCGGCTGTTGGCGGCCACCCAGGCCAGTGCTTCCAGCTGGCGGGCATTGATGCGCGCGGTGGACAGCCGCATGCTCACTGCAAGCTGTTCCACCCGCGCCGCCTCGCCGCGTTCGCAGGCTTCGGCCAGCGCCAGGCAGGCGCCGAACGGACCCTTGTGACGCAGCAGGGCGAGGTTCATGTCCTCCGGCAGACGCAGTGGCGTGATGGCGTCTTCCAGCGGCACCTTCAGCGCCACATCCAGCATCGAGAACAGGCCCAGTACGAACAGGCGTTCGCAATCCGTGGCGTTGAGCCGGCCCTGTCCCAGCAGTTCGAGGAAGCGTGCCCGGCTCAAGGCCATTTCAGTCAGCGCGCCACCCGCGCCGGCGCTACCGGTCAGCAGCAGCAGGGTCAGCCAGCGGTCTAGCTGGGACTGGCCCAGCACCATCAGGCCCTGCTCGATCGACGAGATGGCGTGGTTGAGGCCTTGTGTCGAGGTGTTCACGAAACGCAGCAGGCGGTAGGACATGGCCAGGTCCTGCTTCAGCACGGCGGCCATCTCGCGGTTGTCGGCGTCCGCGCGCACCTTGTTGATCAGGGTGGCCACGTGCAGCACCTGTGGCGACAACTGGTTGCCGGCCCAGTTGCCACGATGGGTCACGAAACCGCCGGAGAACAGGCTGCAGCCCAGCTTGGCGACCAGCGCCTGGTCTTCGTAGCTCGCCACCTCCCAGGCTGCGCGGCGCAGGCCGGGCCAGTCCTGTTTCAGTTTGCCGAGCATCGCGCCGGTTTCGTTCGGCGTCCGCCAGGCCATGCGCAGCACGATGCCGTTGGCGTTGTCGGCCAGGCTGGCGAACCAGGGTGTGCCGAAACAGTCGTCCAGCCACACCTCGAAGCCACTCGCCCGCAGGCTGGCGATGCGCGCCCGCGTCTCCGGTGGCGCCGGGCGCGTGGCGTTGTCCGGTACCAGCAGCAGGCAGGTGCGCGGCGGCAGGCGCTCGGCGATGCCGCGTTGCAGGCTGCCTTCCCACACCTGCAGCCAGGCGCGGCGCTCCTGCAACAGGGTGCCGGCGTGCGTTTCGAGCTGGCTGATCAGCAGGTCGTCGAGGAAGTCCCGCACCGGGCGGCCCTGGGTGCGGATCCGCTCCCGCAGGTCGCCGCGCAGGGCGAACTCGTAGCCGCGGATGTTCAGCGCCGCGTCCATCACCTCGGTGCGGGTCAGCAGGCCGGTCGTGACATCGTCGCCCGCGGAAGCCGGGGCGGTGGCGGTGGCCGCTACGCTGGTGCTGGTACGCCGCCGGGGCGGCAGGCCCGCTGTCGTTGCCCTCGTCGGTGGCGGGTCGGCGAACAGGCTGCTGAGGCTGGACCAGAGGCTGTGAAACATATTGCAGGCAGGATGCGGGACGAACAGGGCTGAAAGGGCGGGATGGCTCGGGTAACGGCCGGGCCGGCGGATACTGAAGCGACCGCTGGCCGCCGACACATGCCGCTACGCGCAACGGGCTTGCACAGAGCCCGGGGGCTTCATTCAGAATGACTGCCCACGGCGCGATGAGCGACGACCGCCGCCCCGCCGCCAACACCTACTTCCGACACCGATGGTGCAACCGCAACCTGCCTTGTCGCGTTCCACGCTCCTCACCACCCTGGCCTTGCTGGCGGGGCTGGTCCTGCTCGTCTGCCTGCGCCTGCATACGGCCGATGAGCCGCTCGAGCGCGACATCACGATCCATGCCGCGATCGGCAACGAGCTGCTGCATGGTCGCAACCTCTACTCCGACCTGTGGAACCACAAGCCGCCGGCGAGTTTCTTCGTGCACGCGGCCTTCATCAAGGTGTTCGGTTTCGGGCCACAGTACGTCCTGGCCATGAACCTCGTGTTCAACGCCCTCGGCCTGCTGCTGGTGTTCGGCCTTGGCCTGAGCTTCACGCGCGACCGTCTGGTCGCCGTGTCGGTCGCGTTGCTGTGGGCGCTGCTGTCCTTCGACCTCAACCTGCAGGCCAACCAGCCCAACAGCGAGAGCCTGGTCAATCCCCTGATCGTGGCAGGCATCCTCATCTGGTACGCGGTCAGCGAGCGGCGTCTCGCCATCGGGTGGAGCCTCGCGGCCGGCGCACTGTTCTTCGTCGTCACCTACTTCAAGCAGCAGTACGTGCTGGTGCCGATGGCGATCGCACTGGCCCTGCTGATGCACGCGGCGCTGTTTGCGCGAGCGGACATCGGCCACCAGTTCCGCGCGACGGGCCTGGTGGCCCTGGTGGGATGCGTAGGCTGGTTGCTGGCGTTCGCGGTGTTCTGGATGCAGGGCAGCCTGCAGGCCTTTGTCGAAGCCGCCTTCCTTTACAACGAAGGCTATGGCGGTGACTGGCTGCTCAACCTGAAGCGTTCGTACTGGATGGGCATCTTCCCGGCCTACTTCACGAGCAGCCTCTATCCCTACATCGCCACCGCCGTGCTCGGTCTGGTCGGGGCCCTGCTGACCCGTAGCTGGAAGCTGTTGCTGCTGATGCTGGCGTGGTCATGCGCCACCTGGATGTCGGTCGCGCTGCCGGGCCGTTTCTTTGGCCACTACTACCAGTTGTGGATTCCGCCGCTGCTGATGGGCACGGCCCTGTGCCTGCATTACCTGCTGCGATTGCCGCGTGTACCCGCGGTGGCCGCGACGGTGGTGGTGTTGGGCGGATTGCTCGGTTACACCGGCATGCGGACCGCGAGCGACCTGTCCCTTCCCGCGCACGAGTGGGCGGTCCGCAAGTATCCGGAAGACCAGTTCGCCGAAGCCAGGGCGGTGGGCGAGGCGCTGGCGCGGGTGCTGCCTGCGCAGGAGAAGATCTTCTACTTCGGCCGCGATCCGGGCGTGTTGCTGTATGGCGGCCTGCGTCCGGTCAATGGCAAGGTCTACGTGCGCTGGTACACCGACAACCAGTACTCGCCGCCGCTGCTGGCGCACACCGAGGCGCAGTTCGCTGCGGGAGGTTTCGACGTGGCGGTGGTACACCGCAGCCCGGCGAGCTTCGGCGCGACCGGCATCGCCAGTGGCCTGCAGCGCGACTTCGTGCTGGTGCCCGACTGCTTTCCGCACAACGAGGTGTGGGTGCGGCGTGGCAGCCCTTACCTGGAGGGCCTGCAGAGCAGCCTGGTGCCGGCCTCGCGCGAACTGCTGCCACGCTATGGCGAAGTGCCGGCCGGTTGCGAGATGACCGACAGCACCTTGCTGTCCGCCGAAGGCAGGGCCCTCTAGACCTGTTCAGTCTCGCGTGTCACCGGCAGCATCCAGGGCTGGGTCCGTTCCAGGAACAGCACCAGGTCTGCCGCTTCCACTGGCGGCGAGAACAGGTAGCCCTGCGCGTGGGCGACCTGATGGTCGGCGAGGTAACGCTGCTGCTGCGCGGTCTCCACGCCCTCGGCCACCAGCGCCAGGCCCTGGCGTTCGGCCAGTTCGATGATGGAGTCGATGACGCGGGCCTTGGCGCTCTCGTCGCCGATGGGTTCGACGAAGCTGCGGTCGATCTTCAGCGCATCCACGGTGAGCCGCTGCAGCAGGGCGAGGCCGTTGTGGCCGGTGCCAAAGTCGTCGATGAACACCTTGCAGCCCAGCCCACGCAATGCGTCCACCACCACCTCGGCGTGGCCTGGGTCATCCGGCAGGCCACGCTCGGTGATCTCGAACGCGAAGGTGGCCGGCGGCACTTCGTAGCGACGGCAGTAGGTGAGCAGGCTGTCGACGATGTCGAGGTCGTCGAGATGGATGCGCGACAGGTTGATCGACACGTACAGGTTGCGGTTGCGCAGCAGCGGGCCGAGCTGTGCGCACACGCGCTCCAGCAGCAGGGCGGTCATCGGCTTGATGAGGCCGGTGCGTTCCGCGATGGGAATGAAGCTGTCGGGCGGAATCAGGCCGACTTCCGGATGACGCCAGCGCATCAGCACCTCGGCGCCATCGCACAGCCCGGTCTGCAGGTTGATGATCGGCTGGTAGTAGGGAATGAACTCCCGTCGCGTCAACGCCTGACGCAATGCTTCCTCGGGGGCCTGCAAGCGGTTCCACACCTGGCGCAGGCACCAGGCTGCCAGCAGGGACAGGCCGACGCCCGCGAGCAGGTAGCGCGGCAACTGCTCGTCGATGGCACTCCACACTTCCGCGTCGCTGCCATGCAGCTCGACGCGCACCGGGTACTTTTCCAGAGTGGCCGTCGAAGCCAGCTTGAACAGCGTGTCGGCGAACTGCGGCTGGTCGCGTTCCAGGATGCTGTCACCCGGCACGAAGCCCAGTTGCAGGCTGCGCACCCGGTCCACGCCGGCGGTACGCGCCAGTTCCTCGAACACCATGGGATCGATCAGCGCGTTGACGCCACCGCCATGCGGGAAGCGCAGGTTCACGATGACCGAGCGCTCCTTCATCACCACCGTCTGGATGACGTTGTAGAACGGCCCCGTCTCCGGCAGGCGGTGCTTGATGTCCTGGTAGACCTTGACGTAGAGCCGGCCGAAGTTGGTGCAAAGCAGGGCGAGATCGGGATCGAAGACACCCATCTCGCGGATGTAGATCGAGTTGTAGACCCCGTAGGTCAGCTTCTCGATGACATCGTCCTCGCAGGCCGATGCAGCGGTCCAGTGCAGCGCTTCCAGGCGCTGCAGCGTGTGGTCGAGGATGCGGCCGGTGCCGGCCAGCAGTTGCTGCGCGCGCCGGGTGTTGTCGGCCTGTGCGCTGTGGATGCCGCGCCACACGCCCAGCACCGCGCAGACGACCAGCGGCATCAGGGCCGTGATGACGCAGACGGCAATCAACCAGCGCTGACGAAGGCTGTGATGCTGTGGCATGGGCGACCCATGGGCAGGTGACACAGCATCATATGTCACGCTATGCCACGCGTGGCAGGTATGTCCCTGGCAACAGGCAAATATCGGCGGAGCGCTGCCGTACGGTGCTGTTCAGTCTGCCAGGAACAGTTCCAGCAGGTCGTTGAGGAAGCGTTTACCACGCTGTGTCGGGCGCAGCTGCAGGGCATCCACCTCCAGCAGACCGTCGCGACGGGCCTGCACGAGGCGGGCTTCCAGCACGTCCAGCGGCAGGCCGGTGCGCTCGGCGAACAGGCTGGTCGGCACGCCCTCGGTGAGGCGCAACGCATTCATCATGAACTCGAAGGGCAACTCGGCGGCGCCCACGCTGCTGGCCTCCTGCACGAAATCACCGCATGCCGCGCCCTGCAGGTAGGCCTGCGGATGCTTGTGGCGCATCTCGCGGCGGATGCCTTCGTGCGAACTCAGCTTGCCGTGCGCCCCGGCGCCGATGCCCAGGTAGTCGCCGAACTGCCAGTAGTTCAGGTTGTGGCGGCAGCGGTGGCCGGGCAGGGCGAAAGCGGAGGTCTCGTAGTTCTGGAAGCCGGCCTCTGCGAGCCGCGCCTCGATGGCTTCCTGCATATCCGCCGACAGCTCGTCGTCCGGCAACTCGGGCGGCTGGCGGTAGAACAGCGTGTTCGGCTCCAGCGTCAGGTGGTAGGCCGACAGGTGCTTCGGCCCGTGCGCCAGCACGCCATCCAGGTCGGCCAGCGCCTGCGCCAGCGTCTGCTGCGGCAGGGCGTACATCAGGTCGGCGTTCCAGGTGTCGAAGTGGCGTGCGGCCTGCTCCATCGCCGCATGCGCCTCACGGCTGTCGTGGATGCGGCCCAGTACCTTCAGGCGCGCATCGTCCAGGCTCTGGATGCCCAGCGACACGCGGGTGACGCCGGCCGCGCGGAAGTCGGCGAACTTCCCCGCCTCCACCGTGCCGGGATTGGCTTCCAGGGTGATCTCGCAGCCCGGCTCCAGCGGCAGCAGCATGCGCACCGCGCCCAGCAGGCGGTCCAGCCCGGCAGCTGAGATCAGGCTGGGCGTGCCGCCGCCGATGAAGATGCTCACCACGCGGCGCCCCCACACCTGGGGCAGTGCGGCGCTCAGGTCGGCGATCAGCGCATCGACGTAGGCGTCCTCCGGAATGCCCTCGTCGCGCACCGCGTGCGAGTTGAAGTCGCAGTACGGGCACTTGCGCACGCACCACGGGTAGTGGATGTACAGCGCCAGCGGTGGCGGCGCCTGCAGGCGCACGGCCTCGCTGATAGCTGCAGCGCTGCGCGGCTGGATCGGGATGATGATGCGGGGAGGGGAAGAGTCGGTGCTGCTCATGGGTATGCCCGGGATGCGGCCCGGATTGTCCTCTCCGGCACGCGCGCTTTCAACGCGTATTCGACGTGTGTTCGACGTGTTTTCAATGCACCGCCATGCATGCTTGCGGCACACTGCGCGGGCGGCACACGGCCGCGCCCTTGCCGGAGACCCCCATGACGCCCATGCTGCCGATGCTACGACTGGCCCCCCGCCTTGCCGCCGTTTTTGCCCGTTTTCTTGCCCGCCCCCTGCTGGCCGCCTGCCTGTGCCTGGCGGCGCCGCTGGCGCTGGCCGATGACCTGCCGGCACCGTTCAAGGAGCTGCTGCAGGCCAGCTTGCAGGAGAAGAAGTCCATCGTCCTCTACCTCGAGGGCCAGACCACCCTGGCTGGCGTGGTCACCCGCATCATCGGTGACGACGTGGTGGAGCTGCGCAACCGCGAGTCCGCGCGCATCGTCGTGCGTACCGGGCGGGTGATGGCGGTGGCGGCGGCCAACTGAGGCCTGCCAGCGGTGGCCGTGTTTCAAGCCTGAAACACGGCCCGCAACACAACAAACCAAACAGTCCAGCCATGAAGCAAGGCTGATACGGCCGGCGCGCAGACTGGCTCCCGTCATCAAAGGGAGTCCGCCATGTCCAGCTTGCTGTCCAGTCTCATCCCGCGTCGCCACGCCCCCCAACCGGCCCCCAGCGCGGCCGACGACCTCGCCTTCCGTGCCCTCATGGCCAGCGGTGTCAGCGGGGTGGACGACGTGTCCTTCGCCAGCTTCGCCCGCGAACTGCAGCGCCTGCGTCAGGCCAGCGCTGCCGCGGTGCAGCCACGCTGACATGAAGCGCTGGCCCAGCCCCTGGACCCGCCGCCTGCTGGTGGCCTTGCTCGCTGCCCAGGTGTCGGTGCAGGCATGGTCCGCCGATGCCGGCATGGAGGCCTTCAAGGAGGTGCTGGCGCGCGACGACCTGGCCGGGCTGAAGCAACTGGTCACGGCGCATCGCGCACGGGGCGAGGCGCTGCCACGCGATCCGCTGGGCGGCGCCAGCGTGCTGCACAAAGCCATCCATCTCGGCGCCGACGAGCCCTTGCTGGCCTGGCTGCTGGATGCGGGGGCCGACGTGCATGCGCGCACCAGCGACGACGCCGAGACACCGCTGCATTTCGCGGCCCGCTTCGGTTGCGACTACTGCGTTCGACGCCTGCTCGCCCACGGTGCGCGGCTGGATGTGCGTGACGCCGAAGGCCAGTTGCCTATCCATGTGGCGGGCTACGGCGTGGTGGACGCCTTGCTGGATGACGGTGCCGATCCGCTCGCCACCGACCCGCGCGGCAACGTGGCCCTGCACCGCGTATTTCATCCGCGTCTGCTGGTGGCGGGTGTGAACGTGCGCAACCAGGGCGGGCTGACGCCCCTGCACTTCGCCGCGCTGTCCGACAGCGTGCGCGGCATCGACTGGCTGCTCGCGCAGGGCGCTGACCCCGAACTGGAAACCACCGCTGTCTATCGCTACCGCGCGCCCATCATGTCGCGGGCGTTCGGCCCTGGCGATCCCATCCCGGCCGGCTCGCGCCCGCTCGATCTCGCGCGCTGGAAGGCCGACTCCACGCGCTGGAACCTGCAGACCCACAAGCAGAGCGTGGCGAAGCTGGAAGCCGTGACGCGCAAGCGTTTCCTTGGCCTGTGGTGATCGGCCATGTTGCGTCTCCTCAGCCTCGTGGCCTTCATCGCTCTCACGCAAACCGGTGCGCAGGCTGCCGGGGCACAAGACCGTGACGACGGTGACTTCAATGCCTTCATGACGCAGTTCCGTCGCGCAGCCGAGCAGGGTGACGTGCCCGCTCTGGCAGCAATGACCCGCACGCCCTTCCTGTACGAGAACCGCCAGCTCGACAGCGCTGCCTTTGCACGTGTTGCCGTGCCGCAGCTGTTCACCGCAAAGGTCCGCCGCTGCATGAACAGCGCCTCTGTGCATGCCGAAGGCATGCAGCGCGTGGTGTTCTGCCCGCCCTATGCCTTCTACTTCGGCCGCAGCGGCAACGCCTATCGCCTGCTGGAGTTCGCCGCCGATGGCGAGTCCATGCCCTGAGCACTTGTCCACGCTCGCCCACGCTTGTCGACGACGCCTTTTCACCAACGCTTTCTCATCGACGTTCTTCCGATTTTTCCCTCTCTACCCCGAGACCCCTGCAAGGAGCATCACCATGAAACCCTGGATGAAAATCAGCCTCATCGTCACCGGAATTGCCAGCCTGGCAGCCGGTGCCGGCCTCTATTTCACGGCCGGTCTTGCCACCACCGCCGACGAATTCTTCGCGGCCGCGCGTCGACAGGACATGCCGCAGGCGCGTGCGCTGCTCGCGCATGAACTGCGCAGCAAGCTCGATGACGACAGTCTGCGTGCGTTGCTGCGTGCGCAGGACATGGCCGACGTGGCCGACACCGGTTGGTCCAGCCGCGCCGTGGAAGGCAGTCGCGGTGAGCTGGTCGGCACGCTGGAGTCCGCGCGCGGCCACAGCATTCCGGTGCGCATCACGCTGGTGAAGGAAGAGTCGCAATGGCGCATCCAGCACATTGGCCGCGATCCCGCCGGCATCGGCGCCACGGCCGCTGCGCCGCAAGCGCCCCTGCCGGGCGAGCGTGCCAGCGAGGAGATGGTGAAGCTCGCCATCCATGAATTCACCGTATCCACCAGCGAGCGCAGCATGGCACGCTTCCACCGCAACATCTCGCGCACCTGGCAGGGCCAGTACAGCGTCGCCCAGCTCGACGAGGCCTATCGTCCCCTGTTCGAGGCCGGCGACCTCACGGTGCTGAACCACCACCAGCCACAGATCGGTGCTCCCCGCGTCGACGAGCGCGGCGTGCTGGTGCTGGCCGGCCACTACGGCCTGGCGAAGAACCGCGTGGACTTCGAGCAGCGCTACGTGATGGAAGACGGCCAGTGGAAGCTGCTGGCCTTTGCGCTGGACATTACGAGCTGAGCACGACCTGAGCCACCGCGTCAGGCTGCATGGGCGGCACCCGCGCCAGTGCAGCCTGCCTTGGCCTACAGCTTGAAGCGGTGGATCGTGCCGTCCAGCGCCTGTGCAATGTCGCCGAGGCGGCGCGACAGCTGATGGGTCTGGTCGGCCGCCGCGCTGTTCTCTGCGCTGGCGGCGGCGATCTGCCCCACGTGCGCGACGATCTCCTGGCTGGCCAGGCGTTGCTCCTGGATGGCCAGCGCGATTTCCGCGGTGTCGCGCGCGCTGTCGCGCGACAGGCGCTCGATCTCCTGCAACTGGGCCGCCACCTTCTCGGTGTTGTTCATGCCCTCTTCCATCAGCAGGTTGGCCGCGTGCATGTCGGCGGCCGCAGTGCCGGTGTCGCGTTGCACGATGTCGATCTTGCTCTGGATGTCGATGGTCGCCTCGGTGACGCGCTCGGCCAGTTTGCGCACTTCGTCCGCCACCACCGAGAAACCGCGGCCCTGCTCGCCGGCGCGCGCTGCCTCGATGGCCGCGTTCAGCGCCAGCAGGTTGGTCTGGTCCGCGATCTCCTTGATCACCCGCACGATGCCGCCGATCTCGTCCGAACGCTGATGCAGGGAGTCGATCAGCTCCGCCGAGTGCTGGATGGATTGCGCCACGTCGCGGATCTGGGCGGCGGTATCCAGCGCGGACTGCATGTTGCGGCTGGCAGTGCCGGCGGCATGGCCGGCTACTTCCTCCACGCTGTGCGCGCGGTCCGCCATCTCCGCAATGCAGTTCGTCAGCTCGTCGATGGCCGCCGCGGTGGCGTGTGCCGCACCGGTCTGCTGCCCGGAAGCCTCGCTGACGCGCTCCGCTGCCTGGTGCAATGAACGCGACGCGTCGACCAGCTGTTGCGAGTTGCCCGCGGCTTCGCCGATCACGTCGCACATTCCGGTCAGCAGCCGGTTCATGGCCTGCGAAGTCTGGCCGATCTCGTCGCCCGCCGTCAGCACCGGCATGCGCGTGCCGATGTGGCCACTCTGCTCGATCTGCTGGATGGTGGAGCGCATGCGGTCCAGGGGCACGCGCACGCCGCGGATGACGATCCATCCACCGACGCCGCCCAGCACGGCCGCCAGCCCCACCAGCACCGCGCACAACGCCGTCAGCCGTATGCGGATGCCGGCCAGCTCGGCTTCGATACCCGCCACGCGCGCCTCTGCCTTGCGAGCGATTTCATCCAGCGCGCCATGCATCTGCTGCGCGTTCTGCTTGAAGGGCTCGAAAGCCTGGTTCACTTCGCGTGAAGACGGATATACCGCGCCCATCATGTCGGCCACCGCGTCGCCCAGCCCTTCGCCGTAGCTGCGCAGGGCCTTGTCGGCGCTTTCCATGGCGGCGCGATCTTCGGCGGAGACCATCTCGCGCAGGCCGGCCAGCGTGGCGGTCACCGCGTCGAAGGACGCCTGCCAGCGTGTCTGGTTGTCCATCACGTCCTGCTCGTTGCCCAGCGACAGGAAAACGTCTTTCTCGTCGCGGTGCATCTGGCTCATGCGCAGCTGCCCCTGGCGGACGCTCTGGTACAGCGCGAGGTCGCTGGCCAGCAGGTCGCGTACCTCCGTGTACTGGCGATGCATGCCGAAGATGCCGACGCCACCGACGGCAACCATGGCAAGGATGAGGATGACGAAACCAGCGCCGACGCGCTGGGCAATATTCAGCCGGGACAACATGTCGCGGAACTCCTGCAGGGTGAAGGGCAAGGGCCCGCGCCATTGCGGGTGACTCCTTCCGCATCGGCGGCCCGGGTCGGGTCTTGAGGGTTTACCCCTGCATATTTGATCCAGCGCATATCTGCCCTGCGGGTCCGGCGCCGAGTCACCGTGGCGTCATTCACGGGGCGTCGCCCCGCCATCTTGAAATGGCAACCGCGCGGACCCAGCTAGCAGACGTTCCCTTCACGAGCAGGAGCCGGCTGTGCCCATCGTCGTGGTGTCCTGTCTCGCCCTGCTGTGGGTCATCTGGCTCGCCAGCGAACCGCTGCGCGTCGCCCAGCGCCGCCGCCGCATCGGCCGCCGGCCCTTCCCGGAAACCTGGCGGCAGACCCTGCGCCAGCGTGTGCCCTGGTTCCGCCAGCTCCCCGTCGAGCTGCAGCTACGCCTCAAGCGCCACATCCAGATCTTCATCGCCGAGAAGGATTTCATCGGCTGCGCTGGCCAGGAGATCGACGACGACGTGCGCGTCACCATTGCCGCCCACGCCTGCCTGCTGACGCTGAACCGGCCCGCGCCCTTCTACCCGCAGCTACGGCAGATCCTCGTCTACCCCGGCAGCTTCCGCGTGCAACGCAAACGCACCGAAGCCAACGGCCTGGTGCACGAAGGCGAGGAAGTCATGTCCGGCGAGTCATGGACCCACGGCCAGGTCATCCTGTCCTGGCACGACACACAGGCCGGCGCCGCCGTCATCGATGACGGCCACAACGTTGCGTTGCACGAATTCGCCCATCAACTGGATCAGGAGAAAGGCCACGCCAACGGGGCACCGTTGCTGGGTCGACGGGGCAACTACGCGCAGTGGTCAGCGGTCCTCAGCCGCGAATTCGCGCGGCTGCGGGAGCAGGTTCTCGCGACCATGCACGATGGTGAAGAGCCGCTGATCGATCCTTACGGCGCGACCGATCCGGCAGAGTTCTTCGCGGTGGCGACCGAAGCCTTCTTCGAGCGCCCGGCGCGCTTGTCCGGGCAGGCGCCGGAGTTGTACCGGGTGCTGAGCGGGTATTACAGGCTGGATCCGTTGGGGTGGTAAGAGGTCTGCGATAGCGGTTCGTGATGGGCACGGTTGATCGCATGAGCATCATTGTCGCTATCATCCGGCGCACGACTGAACCGAACACTCTCAGCGGGCCACGCCGCTAGCCAAGCCCTTACACCCGCCCTATGCCAAGCGCAACTATCAAGATCTATCTCCCACACGGCGACCCCAAGAGATTGAGAACTGCCGAGATATCCAACTGGTCGGGGAAGGCCGTTGCAGGTCCGCGTACCGAGCTTGATCAACTCCTCGGCAGGGACGAAGCATCAAAGGTCGGCGTTTATCTTCTAACTGGTATCGACCCGTTGTCAGGCGGGTCGGCCGTCTATGTTGGTGAAGCGGAATCGATTCAAGCGCGTCTGAAGCAGCACCTGGAGAAGGACTTCTGGAACCAGGTCGTCTACTTCACAAGCAAGGATGAAAACCTGACCAAGGCGCATATCCGTTACCTTGAAGGTCGCCTAATAGAGCTGGCAAAACTGGCTGGACGAGCGAACCTCACGAACTCCCAGGCAACGACCTCGAAGCTTCCCGAGTCCGACCGGGCCGACATGGAGATCTTTCTGGAGAAGATCGAGCAGTTGCTACCGGCTTTGGGCGTTGAGGTGCTGGTTCCCATCGCGGCCTCCCCGGAATCCAAAGATGAAGCGCGAACGCTCTTCTGCGAGATCAATGGTTTGAAAGCCACTGGCCATCTGACTCCGAATGGCATCGTGGTCTTGGCTGACTCTCAGGCAGCTCTGAATCTCAGACCATCCGCCAGTGACTACCCTTGGGTGGTCAACGCGCGAGAGCAGCTAGTGAAGGATGGCGTGCTCGTCGTAGATACCGGGTGCCTGCGCTTCACGAGAGACCAAGAGTTTTCGAGCCCCAGCGCTGCGGCAGCTGTCGTGCACGGCGGAACCGCGAATGGCAGAACCGCTTGGAAAGACTCAGAAGGAAGGACGCTAAAACTACTGGAGTCCCTCTGACTTTGGACGGGGATAAGGTGGAAGCGAAGCGACAATTCACCGTATTGGTCTGGATATGGCCTCCGCGAGAACGGTGGGTTGCTTCGCGAACCCACCCTACTAAATCAAGGCCCTGCTACGAGTCCAGCGCGCTCTTCGGTTTCGTGCTGGCCGCCATCGGCTTTTACTTGCTGTTCAACGATCCGACGAGCCCGGTGCATGTGTTCGTCGCCATCCTGTTCCTCGCGCTGGGCGTCAACATGATTCATGCGTCATGGCTCGGAAGGGCGTCCTGGGTAGCGAGGATCGTGCCCTTGCCCTGAGGGGTGTTGGGCTTCGCTTCGCTCAACCCAACCTACCACTCTGCGTGGCGCCACACTTCGGCGTAGGTTGGGTTGAGCGAAGCGAAGCCCAACAATCAGACGTGGAATGTGGGATAGCCGCGCAACTCCGGGGCCACGGCCGTCCGGCTGATTCGGGCCAGCGGTCTGAAGACGATGCCCGCCTCAGGCCATCCCCACACTCAACGCCAGCATCCCCTTCGCAATCTCCCGCTCGCCCATGATCGTCTCCGTCGCACCGCACTTCATGAGGTGCGTGGTTTCGTCGTCGGAGTGCGAGCGGGCGATGATCTGCAGGGCGGGGCTGGCCTCGCGGGCCTGCATGACGACCTGGCCGGCCTCGAAGCTCTGCGGGATGGCGACGAACAGCCATTTGGCGTCCTTGACGTTGGCGGCCTGCAGCGCGCGCGGATTGGCGGCGTTGGCGAACACCACGAAGCCGCCGTCGGCACGCGCGGCGTCAGCGGCGCGGTCACGGTCCTCGATGACCACGAAGGGCTGGCCCAGGGCCTTGAAGCGCTCGCCGATCATGCGACCGACGCGGCCGTAGCCGACGATGACCGGGTGGCCGGACAGGCTGGTGTCGGCGACCTCGATCTCCTTGGTGCGCGGGTCCATGTCCTTCTCTTCCACGGCGTTGAACTTCTCGCGGCCGGCGATGCGTTCGCAGATGCTGAAGATGAACGGGTTGGCGAGGATGGAGAAGATGGCGCCGGCGAGGATGAGGTCGCGGCCCTCGTTGCCGAACAGGTCCAGCGTGACGCCGAGGCCGGCGAGGATGAAGGAGAACTCGCCGATCTGCGCGAGGCTGGCCGAGATGGTCAGCGCGGTGGTGCGCTTGTGGCCCAGCATGCGCACCACCAGGTAGGCGGCGATCGACTTGCCTACAATGATGATGCCCAGGGTCGCGGCCACGGCGATGGGCGCCTGCATGACGATGCGCCAGTCGAACAGCATGCCCACCGATACGAAGAACAGCACCGCGAAGGCGTCGCGCAGCGGCAGCGATTCCTCCGCCGCGCGGTGGCTCAGGGTGGACTCGGCGAGGATCATGCCGGCGAAGAAAGCGCCCAGCGCGAAGGACACGCCGAACAGGGTGGCGGCGCAGAAGGCCACGCCCAGCGCGATGGCCAGCACGGACAGGCTGAACAGCTCGCGCGAGCCGGTGTGTGCCACCCAGTGCAGCAGGGCGGGAATGACCCGGCGGCCGACGACCATCATGAACACACCGAAGGCGACGACCTTCAGCAGGGTGATGCCGAGAATGACCGGCACGCTGAAGCCGTCCTCGCCGCCGCTACCGGCAATGGCGGGAATCAGCACCAGGGCCAGCACCATCGCCACGTCCTCGACGATCAGCCAGCCCACCGCGATGCGGCCACGCTCGGTGTCCACCAGGCGGCGCTCCTGCAGGGCGCGCAGCAGCACCACCGTGCTGGCGACCGACAGCGACAGGCCGAACACGAAGCCGCCCACCAGGCTCCAGCCCAGGAAGTGGGCCAGGCCCATACCCATGATGGTGGCGGCGGCGATCTGCACCACCGCGCCGGGCAGGGCGATCCGGCGCACCGACATCAGGTCCTTGAAGGAGAAGTGCAGGCCGACGCCGAACATCAGCAGGATGACGCCGATCTCCGACAGCTCCATGCCCAGCGAGGTGTCGGCCACGAAGCCCGGCGTGTAGGGGCCGATGATCACACCGGCGAGCAGGTAGCCCACCAGCGGGGACAGTTTTGCCTTGTGGGCCAGTGCACCGAAGATGAAGGCGAGGACGAGGCCACCGACGAGGGTGGCGAGCAGCGGGCCGAGGTGCATGGGTGGATTATTCCTGTTGTGTCCCGATGGGGTGGACGCCCGGGCTCCCCATGCGCAGGGGGCGGACAGACCAAGGATGGAGCGGCCCGGGCGCAGAAGGTTCGCCCGGGAAGCCGACATTTTAGCGGGTGGTCGCGCCCGTCATGGCCGCGTTGGCGCAAGTTTGTGCCAGACAGATGACGGGTATGCGTGTTTGGGTCCCGTTCCGGCCCGCCCAGGCCCGCTGGGGCAGCGGTGCCTACCTGCCCGGCATCAGGCGCCGCAGCACTTCTTGTACTTCTTGCCGCTGCCACAGGGGCAGGGGTCGTTGCGGCCCACCTTGGCGTCGGTGCGGGCGAAGGGGGTGCCGTTGTCGATGTGCAGCACGTCGCCGACGGCGGCAGGCAGCTTGAACATCGGCCATTCGGCCAGCGACTCGGAGGCGCTGGTGACGTAGCCGCGCTTGAGGTCCTGCAACTGACGGCGGCGCTCCTCCAGCGGTACCTGGAACTCGGCCTCCAGCGCGCTGAGGTCGCCGTTGAAGCTCTTGTCCACCAGGCCCTGCTCGAACCAGTGGCGCACAGCGGGCAAGGCATCCACCGCTGCCATGTCGCACAGGGTGCCGCTGATGAGCGTCAGCAGCGGGGCGTGTTCGTCGTCCGCCAGCTTGCCCGCAAGGCGCGCTGCCTCGCGCTCGCCCACTGCAACGATGCGCTGCACGGCTTCGGCATGTGGGAGGTCGCCTTCGAGTGCGAGCACCGCTAGCGCCTCGACGGCGGCGGAGCGCACCCAGGTGTCCACCGCTGCATCGTCGGCCAGCGATACCAGTTCGTCGAAGCGCCCGGCACACAGGCTGGCCAGCGCACGGCCCAGCAGCTCGCCGACGAAATCGCCGAGGATGGCCTCGATGTCGTCCTCACCGCGGCGCGCCAGCGCGATGACCGGTGCCAGTGCGGCCGGCTCGCGGAACTCCGCCAGCAGGGCGATCAGGTGGAAGTGCAGGATGACGTCCGCATCGGCAACCAGTGGCGAGGGATCGTCCGCCAGGCGCTGCAGCTCGGCCAGCATATCCGGGACGTAGCGGGCGCGGTCGGCACGCAGGGCTTCCACTGCGGCGCTGGGGTAACGGCCGGAGGTGCGCTCCAGGGCGGCGCGCAGGCCGGACCAGTCAGTGAAGGCGGGGGCGGTAGGGGTGGTCATGGCGGGACAGGGGAGGCGGGCGAGGGGGCAGGCAACGACGGCAGCGATTTTACTCGCGACCGGCACGGCGGGTTGCGGCGGGCTGCTGGAACGGCCGGAACGCCCGGCAGCTCCCGTCATGCGGACGCACGGACGCACGGACGAAGGGGCGCGCTGGCACTAAGATGTCGGCATTGTCGTGCCCCCCGCCAAACATGCTTCGACCCAACGCCCGTCTGCGCAACCTGTTGGCCGTCATGGCCGTCCTGCTGCTGGCGGGCTGCGCCAGCCTTGGCTACTACCTTGCTCCTGATTTCAACAAGCTGTTCGGTCCAGCCGAGCCTGCCCGCTTCGACCATCCGCGCTCGCCACCAGTGGGCATGAGCTATGCGCATGACATCCAGCCCATTCTCGACAAGCGCTGCGTGGTCTGCCACGCCTGCTATGACGCGGCCTGCCAGATGAAGACCACCAGCTGGGAAGGCCTGGCCCGTGGCGCCAGCAAGACCCTGGTGTATGACCCGATCCGCCTGCTGGCGGCTGCGCCGTCGCGGCTGTACGTAGACGCCGACAAGACTTCGGAGTGGCGCAAGCTTGGCTTCTCACCGGTGCTGAACGAACGCGCACAGGACGTGCCGACCCAGCGCGAGGCGGGGCTCATGTACCGGCTGCTCACCCTTAAGCAGCAGCACCCCTTGCCGGACAGCGGCACGGTGGGCGGCGGCCTGGACTTCAGCATCGACCGCGCGCAGATCTGCCCGGCTGACGGCGAGATCGAGGCCTACGAAAAGGCCTTCCCGCTCGGGGGCATGCCCTATGGCCTGCCCGGCCTGGCGGAACAGGAACACCAGCAGCTGACCCGTTGGCTGGAGATGGGCGCTCCCTACGAAGGCACGGCACCGCTGTCGCCCGCCCTGGTGCAGAAGGTCAACGAGTGGGAGGCCTTCTTCAACGGGGACTCGCTGAAGGAGCGCCTGTTCGCACGCTACGCCTACGAGCACCTGTTCCTTGCCGCGCTGTACTTCGATGAACAGGAGGCCGCCAGCGGCCGCCGTTTCTTCCGCCTGGTGCGCTCCACCACGCCACCGGGCCAGCCGGTGCGCGAAGTGCGCGCGGCACGGCCGGTGGATGACCCCGGCGTGGAGCGGCCGTATTACCGCCTGATCGCCGAGCGCGAGAGCATCGTCGCCAAGACCCACATGCCCTACCGCCTGGATGCCGGGCGCATGGCCTTCTGGCGCAAGCTGTTCCTCGACGCGCCCTTCAAGGTGACGAAGTTGCCCGGTTACTCGGCCAGCACGGCTGCCAATCCCTTCGCCACCTTTGCCGAGCTGCCGGCGGATGCGCGCTACCGCTTCATGCTGCAGGAGGCGCACTTCACCATCTCCGGCTTCATCAAGGGGCCGGTGTGTCGTGGGCAGATGGCGCTCAACGTCATCGAGGACCAGTTCTGGGTGGTGTTCGCCCAACCCGGCGCGATCCCCACCGACACGCTGACCGACTTCCTGGCACGCGAGCAGGATCACCTCAGCCTGCCCACCGGGCGTAGCACTACAGCGGCGCTGATTCCATGGGTGGAGTACGCCGCTCGCCAGCACAGCTACCTGCTGGCCAAGTCGCAGGCGCTGGCGGGTTACTTCACTGATGGCCGCCTGCCAGGGCTCGGCGATGTATGGGATGGCAGTGCCATCGATGGTGGCGCGCAGCGCAATGACAACGCGGTGCTCAGCATCTTCCGCCACAACGACAGCGCCACGGTGGTGAAGGGGCTGGTTGGCGACACACCCAAGACAGCCTGGCTCATCGAGTACCCCTTGCTGGAGCGCATCCACTACCTGCTCGTGGCCAATTACGACGTGTATGGCAACGTCGGCCACCAGCTGAATTCGCGCCTCTACATGGACTTCCTGCGCATGGAAGGCGAGTTCAACTTCCTGCTGCTGTTGCCGCAGGCAGAGCGCGTCCGCCTGCGTGAGTACTGGTACCGCGGCAGCGAACCCGCGGTGCGCGAGCAGGTATACGGCGATATCGTCAAAGTGCCGGTCGACAGCGCCATCCGCTACCAGACCAGGGAGCCGATGGCCGAGCTGCTTGGAATGCTGCGCCAGCGCGTCGGCACCGCGGTGAATACCCAGTACAACCTGGCTGGGTTGGGTGACGGAAGGCTGCAGGGCGCGCTGGAGAAGCTGGCCGATGTGCGGGGCGCCGCACTCAGCTGGCTGCCGGAGAACAGCGTGCTGGCCATCGAACAACCCGGCCGGCCGTTGCGCTATGTCAGCCTGCTGCGCAACACCGGCCACCTCAACGTGTCACACCTGATGCAGGAGGCGCAGCAGATCGTGCCAGCCGAACATACGCTGACGGTAGCGCCCGGCGTCGTGGGCGCCTATCTGAACGCGCTCTACCGTGTGCGTGAGGCGGACCTTCCCGCCTTCACGGCGGCGTTGGCCGCACTGGGGTCCGAGGCGGACTACACGCGCTTCTCGGAGCGCTTCGCAGTGCGTCGTACCAACCCGCGCTTCTGGGCCTTCAGTGATGCGTTGCACGAAGACTACCGGCGTGCCCAGCCGGTGTTCGCCGGCATCCTCGACTACAACCGGCTGGAGAACCGCTGAGGAGCGGGCGCGCGGGGCGGGTGCACCGCTGCGCCTGCGCTCGTATCTTTCTGTCACCTCCGTTGACCTCGCTGCGCGCAGTGCTACAACGAATGGCGCGCACGCCGTCCTGATGCTGCACACAGGCGGCAAAGTCATCAGAAACGCGCATTCCTGCGACTGAATCGCAGGGAATCAACAGAACGCAGCATCAACGGAGACAAGACACCATGAAGTACATCAGCATCGCTGCGGCCATGCTGGCGGCAGCATTCGCCTGTTCGTCCGCCAACGCCGCCAACCGCCCCGCCGGGTACAAGACCCTGTGCACCGAGAACAAGACCTGCACGCTGCCTGGCTCGGTGCCAGTCAATGTGGCCTTCGGGCGCGCCGACCAGTTTGTCTACAAGCAGCTGAGCGGCACTTTCGTCTGCAACGCCGACAGCTTTTACGGCTACCGCATTCCGGGCGGTACCAACGAGTGTTCGGTGCCGCTGCCGGACATGCCACCACCGGGCAGCAGCTCCTCTTCCAGCAGCTCCGGCAGTTCGTCGACCAGCTCATCCTCGAGTTCATCGTCCGGGAGCTCGTCTTCGTCCTCCTCATCTTCCTCTTCGAGCTCCTCTTCCGGAGCCGGCATCACCGGTGCGTCCTGCGTATCGACCGGAACGGTGGAAATCCGCAGCGGCAACCCGCTGGTCATCCCGGCCGGCACCACCTTCGACGGCGGTTGCAAGACCTATGTCACCGTCGATTTCTGCGCAGCCTGTGAAGACGTTAATCCGGTCATCACCATGGGTGCAGGCGCCACGCTCAAGAACATGATTCTCCAGAGCAGCACCGGCACCCAGGGCATCACGGCCAGCGGCAGTGTCACCATCGAGAACCTGACCGTCAAAGGCGTGGTCGGCAAGGAAGTCCTGACCTTGCGCGGAAACGGGGCCGTCGCCAACGTGCGGAACATCACCGTGAGTGGCGCCAACGAGGAGCACGCCGGCATCTTCCGCGGCAGTGCGGACAACGGTGCCATCCATGTCAGCAACCTGATTTCGCGCGGCGTCAACGCGCACATCTTCCGCCAGAACGGGGGCACCACTTACCGCACGGCATTCAACTGCGAACGCTGTGACATCGCTGACGCGAAGTACGTGTTCCGCACGGACAGCAGCATATCCACCGCTTTCATCCGCGACAGCGTGCTGAAAAACGTGCAGCAAATCTGCTATGGCTATTCCGCCGGTAGCTGCACCAGCTCCAACGTCATCGGTGGTGGCTCGAGCAGTTCATCGTCGAGTTCATCCTCATCGTCTTCGTCGTCATCGAGCTCGTCGTCCAGCTCCTCGTCTTCCAGCAGCTCCAGTTCTTCTTCAAGCTCCTCCGGCGGCGGCATCACCGGGTCGAGCTGCGTGTCGACCGGCACAGTGAGCGTGAATGTCGAAAGCGGCCCGATCATCGTCCCGGAGGGCAGCACCTTCGACGGTGGCTGCAAGACCTACCTGGCCACCAACGGCTGTCCCTTCTGCGAGGGCACGCAGCCTATCTTCCGCATCAACGCGGGCGCTACGCTGAAGAACGTCATCATCGACGGCGAGCAGGAAGGGATCAGCATCTACGGCAATGCGACGCTCGACAACGTGCGAATCAACAAGCTGTCGGATGCCGGTGCGGTGCGTATGGTGACCTCGGGCACGGTCACTGCCAGCAACATCACGGTGCTGAAGTCGACGGATCGTGTCTTCCAGATCAACCAGCCGGGCGCCTTGCGCGTGTCGAACTTCGTCGCACGTAATGTGCCGAATGCGGTGTTCCGTCAGAACGGCGGCACCACCTTCCGCACCCAGCTGTACTGCGACCGTTGTGACATTGCCGATTCCGGCTACGTGTTCCGCGCCGACAGCAGCGTGTCGACTGCGTCGCTGACCAACAGCGTGCTGAGCAACGTGAAGCAGGTGTGCTTCGGCAGCTACCCCGCCACCAGCTGCACGACCAGCAACGTCACCGTGAAGTAGCTGGCACCAACCGCCAGGCGCGGCGCAGCGCGTGCCGCGCCAGGCTCAGCCAGTTGGCCAGGTGCAAGGGGCACAGGCATACCAGCAGGTCCCCCTGCGCGTGGCCCGGGTTGCGGCTGGCGAAGAAGCGGATGTGCGGGTCGCTCAGGGTGGCTTCGCCCAGCGGCGCGATTTCGCTGCGCAGCCGCTTGTGGCCGCTGCTCCGCACCACCCCGATGTCAGCCTGCCAGTCGCGCCCATAGCGACGCAGCGCCAGGTGATCCATCAGGGTCGCGACATCCGGTGGCGTCGCGCAGTCATGCCGCGGCCAGTACTCCGCGAAATTGCGCGGCAGCAGGTAGTAGCTCTTGTAGCTGAAGGTGTCGAAGAACCAGTCGATGCGCTGCAGCGGATGGCGCAAGCGCTCGCGCAGGAACACCCGCAGCCCCAGCCACTGCAACAGGTTGTGGCCGCGCACCGCCTCGTCCAGCAGCGCCTGCGAGGTGAATATCACCCGCCGCGCCCGTTCCTCGAAGTGCAGGCCGTACACATCCACGGCAGCCATGCCCACCAGTACGCCGCCCTGCCAGAACAGGGCGATCTCCGCATGCCGGCGCAGGTTCAGCTCCACGTAGACCCGCTCGGTATCGTAGAAGCGGCAGCTCAGCGCCCAGATGTCGTCCCAGTCCCGCGCGGTCAGCGCGGTGGTTGGCTGCAACACGGTCAGCACGGGAACAGCCTGGCTCACGGATGATCCTCATCGGGGCGGGAACATGGAGCTTATGCCAGAACGGTGTTACCTATCAGCAATGCTGACAGCAGGTAACTTCCGCCCGCCGCCCGCCTGTCCTACAGTGCGCCGCACCCATCCTCTTTCCCACAACTGTCCCGCTGGCCCGAACGACCACCATGCAAGGCATCAAGCGCAAGATCGTCCACGCCGTTCTCTTCGAGTTCTTCGCCATCCTCAGCGTGAGCACCGCCTTCATGCTCAGCACCGGCACGGGTGCTGGCCGTTCCACTGCGCTGGCCGCCATGACCTCGGTGGTCGCTATGCTGTGGAACATGGCTTACAACGCCCTCTTCGAAATGTGGGAGCGCCGCCAGACGAAGCGCGGCCGCAGCCTGGCCCGCCGCATCACTCACTCGCTGGGCTTCGAGATCGGTCTCGTCGTGCTGTTGCTGCCACTCGTGTCCTGGTGGCTGGGCATCGGCCTGGTCGAAGCCCTGATCCTGGAGATCGGGCTGGTGGTGTTCTTCGTGGTGTACGGGCTGGTCTACAACTGGTGCTTCGACCGGGTGTTCGGCTTGCCGACGGCGGCGGCCTGATTGTTGCGGATGGCCTGATCGTTGAAGGTCAGAGCATCGCCAACGGCTCCGGCCCCGTCGGTGCCGGGAACAGTCCATCCAGTTCCGCAATCTGAGACGCCGTCAGCGGTGCGTTCAGCGCCGCGAGGTTCTCCTGCAATCGTGCGCGATGACTCGTCTTCGGAATGACGATCACATCCTTCTTCGCCAGTAGCCACCCCAGCGCCGCGTGCGCCGGGGTGATGCCGTGGCGGTGGGCGAAGTCGCTCAGCGTGCTGTCTTCCAGCAGCTCGCCGCGTTCGATGGGCGAGTAGGCCATCAGGGGGATCTTCCGCTGGTGGCACCAGGGTTGCAGGTCCCATTCCACGCCGCGGCGGCCGAGGTTGTAGAGCACCTGGTTGGTGGCGACGCGCTCGCCGCCGGTGATGCCGTACAGCTCGCGCATGTCGTCGATGTCCAGGTTGCTGACACCCCATTGGCGGATCTTGCCGGCGGCCTGCAGGGTCTCGAAGGCTTCGATGGTCTGCTCCAGCGGCACGCTGCCGCGCCAGTGCAGAAGGTATAGGTCGATGCGGTCGGTGCCCAGGCGCTTGAGGCTGCGTTCGCAGGCTTCGATGGCGGTCTTGCGGCCGGCGTTGTGCGGGTACACCTTGCTGACGAGGAAGGCTTCGTCGCGGCGGCCGGCGATGGCTTCGGCGATCATCTCCTCCGACTGGCCTTCGCCGTACATCTCGGCGGTGTCGATGAGGCGCAGGCCGTGGTCGAGGCCGGCGCGCAGGGTGGCGATCTCCTCGGCACGCGCGGCGCGCGATTCGCCCATGCACCATGTGCCCATGCCCAGCGCGGGTACGGTGTCGCCGGACGGCAGTGTGATGGTGTGCATCGTTGTCTCCTGTCGGTGATGTCTGGCAGTGTGACAGCGGAATGTTGCGCGGGTGCCCGCGAATTGCGTCGCTTTGATTCAGCTACGGATCGTCGCGCCCGGCGGCGGCCTGGTCGCCTCAGGCGGGGGGTGGAATGACGGCAGCGGTGTCGGCCGTCAGCGAAGCATCGTCGCTGCGGTCCTTCAGCCCCACGCCGGTGAGTCGCAGCTTGCGCGCGGCGCCGCACAGCCACCATAGCTTGCGCGCAGCGGCTTCGTAGCCGAGGCCTTCGGGGCGGACGTTGGAGATGCAGTTGCGCTCGGCATCGCTGCGCCCGGCACGGGGTGCCCAGGTGAGATAGATGCCCAGGCTGTCGGGCGAGCTGAGGCCGGGACGTTCGCCGATCAGCATCGCCACCATGCGCGCGCCCAACAGTTCTCCCACCTCGTCGGCCAGCGCTACGCGTGCCTGACTGGCGATCACCAGCGGGCCGATCTGCCAGTCGGCGGGCGTGCCGGCACGGATCGCCGCGACCAGCGCCGGCGCGTTGCGGCTGATGGCGAGCGAGGACAGGCCGTCGGCGATGACCAGCAGCAGGTCGCAGGTGACGTGGTCGTGCGCAGACGCGCGTGCGCGCAGCAGATCGGCGCTGTCGGCATGCAGGCGCCGGCCAAGGTCGGGGCGGGCGAGGTAGGTGGCGCGATCGGTGGCCGCGCTGTGCACGCACAGCGCTTCGCCGGAGGCGTTACCGGGATCACCGAGTGCCGCCTGCAGGGCAGTGGTATCGAGCGCGACATGCACGGCGTCGCGCGCCTGCGCGTGGGCGAGGCTGAAGCGCAGTACCTCGGCGGTCGGCAGGCTGTCGCCGGCGCGGCCGAGTGCGAGGCGCGCCGCGGTGTGACGGCGCAGGTCGTCCCAGGGGTCGGCATGTACGGCAGCGTTGGTGGATGTCGGCTGGTCCATGTGCGTCTCCTCAGGCGACTTTCAGCTGACGCAACGCGCCCAGCGCCGGATGCTGCGGCGTCACCGGAAGGATGCGGCCGTCATCGCCGGCGATCTGCATGCGACGCAGCCAGTCCTCGAACTCCGGTGCGCGGCGCAGGCCCAGCGCGGCCTGCAGGTACAGGCCGTCATGGAAGCTGGTGCTCTGGTAGTTGAGCATGATGTCGTCCGCCCCCGGCACGCCCATGATGAAGCTGATGCCGGCCACGCCCAGCAGCGTGAGCAGGGTGTCCATGTCGTCCTGGTCGGCCTCGGCATGGTTGGTGTAGCAGACGTCGCAGCCCAGCGGCAGCCCCAGCAGCTTGCCGCAGAAGTGATCCTCCAGCGCCGCGCGGATGATCTGCTTGCCGTCGTACAGGTACTCCGGGCCGATGAAGCCGACCACCGTATTGGTGAGCAGCGGGTCGAAAGCGCGTGCCACCGCGTAGGCGCGCGCCTCGCAGGTCTGCTGGTCCACGCCGTGATGCGCGTTGGCCGACAGCGCGCTGCCCTGGCCAGTCTCGAAGTACATGACGTTGTCGCCCACCGTGCCACGCTTCAGCGACAACGCGGCCTCGCGTGCCTCGCGCAACACGGCGAGGTCGATGCCGAAGGCCGCGTTGGCCGCCTGCGTGCCGGCGACCGACTGGAACACCAGATCCACCGGCGCGCCCTGCTCGATCATCTGCACGGTGTTGGTGACGTGCGTCAGCACGCAGGACTGCGTCGGGATGTCCAGCCGTGCGATCACCTCGTCCAGCACATGAACCAGCCGCGTCAGGCCGGCGATGCTGTCGGTGGCTGGGTTCACGCCGATGACCGCGTCCCCCGCGCCGTACAGCAGGCCATCGACGATGGAGGCGGCAATGCCGCGCAGGTCGTCGGTGGGGTGGTTGGGCTGCAGGCGCACCGACAACCTGCCCGGCAGGCCGATGGTGTTGCGGAAGCGGGTGACGACGCGGCACTTCTTCGCAACCAGCACCAGGTCCTGGTTGCGCATCAGCTTGCTGACGGCGGCGGCCATCTCCGGCGTGACGCCCGCACGGATGCCGGTCAGTGCGGCTTCGTCCGCCTGCGCCGACAGCAGCCAGTCGCGGAAACCGCCGACCGTCAGGTGTGCGATGGGCGCGAAGGCGCTGCGGTCATGCGTGTCGAGGATCAGCCGCGTGACCTCGTCCGTCTCGTAGGGAATCAGCGCCTCGTCGAGGAAGCGTTGCAGCGGCACGTCGGCCAGGCACATGCGCGCGGCCATGCGTTCCACGGCGGACGTCGCGGCAATGCCGGCGAGCAGATCGCCGGAGCGCGCCGGGCTGGCTTTGGCCATGAGCTCGCGCAGATCGGCGAACTGCCAGACCTGTTGCGCGATGCTGTGACGGTAGGCCATGCGTCTCCCTTTTGCCTCAGGCGATCACGATCTGCGGTCCCGCCTTGGCCAGCTCGGCATAGCCGGCCTGGCGGCGGGCACGCGGGTCGGTGACGATGGTGTCTATGGCATGCGTCGGGCAATAGCTGACACGGCTGGACTGTCCGATCTTGCTGGCGTCGGCGAGGATCACGCAGCGTTGTGCTCGTTCGGCCATGGCGCGTGCCACGCCGGCCTCGCGGTGATCGAAACTTGTGGCGCCCGTGTCCGCCGCGAGGCCCACTGGCGAGAGCAGGGCAAGGTCGGCGCGATGGCGATGGATCTCGCTGATCGTGGTCTCGCCGCAGGTCGCCGCCACGCCTGGAAACAGCTGGCCGCCGAGCACGATGACTTCATGGCGCCCGCCCATGCGTTCGCCGGCCTGCGCAAGACGCGCGGCGATGTCCATGCTGTTGGTGAGGATGGTGAGACCGGCCAGGCTCAGCAATTCCTCGGTCAGTGCGAGGTTGGTGGTGCCGGCATCGAGGAACAGGGTCTGGCCCGGCTGCAGCAGCTTGGCCGCAGCCCGCGCAATGGCCTGCTTCTCGCGTGCGTGCGCCTTGAGGCGCTCGGCGAACGGCGCCTCGAAGCCTTCGCCGTCCAGCACCACGCCGCCGTGCACACGGCGCAGGCGGCCCAGCGCTTCGAGTGCCATCACGTCGCGTCGAACCGTCTCGCGCGAGATTCCCAGTTCGGCGGCGATGCGTTCGTTGGGCAGGGTCCGGACGGTCGTCAGCAGGGCGATGATGCGTTGGTAGCGGTCTTCCTGGAGCATGGGGCGTGGGGGTAGAAGGGTGGTCGGCGGACGCGGCGCGGCGGGCCGGACGCTTGCGGCCGGGTCCTCGTCATGCAGCGGGCTCAGGACATCATTCCTCAGGAATTCATTCATGTCCGTGCAGCACCGATTATCCGCGCGCAGCCGCGCGTGTGGTCAGCACATGCATGAGCAGGGCTACTGAGCCGACCACGGCCATGATGCAGGTCGAGAACGCCGCCGCCTGTGCCGTGAAGCCTGCTTCATCGAGGCGCATCACGGTCACGGCCGCCATCGACAGCATGGGGGTGATCAGGAAGATCACCGCCGACAGCGTGACCATCGAGCGCATGAAAAGGAAGGCCGCCACCGACCACAAGGTGACGCGTACTGCCGGCAGGTACACGTCGCGCAGCAGCTGCAGCACGCCGCCGCCAAGTACTCCGACCGCCTCTTCCAGCTGCACGGGTACGCCGCGCACGCCGGTCATCATGGTGACGTAGCCCTGTGTGTAGTAGTGCATGAGGTTGCACATGGCGAGCAGGAAGGCGCTGCCGTAGAGCACGCCCCAGGGTAGTTGCGGCTGGTTGAACGCGAACACGTAGGACAGACCCAGCACGAGGCCCGGCACGCCGACCGGCAGCGCGCATAGCAGGGTCGCAAGGCGCTGCGGCCAGCCTGTCAGGCGCCGTACCGCGAAGGCCATCAGGAAAAGCAGCGCAACCCCCAGTGTCGCGGCCAGCAGCGACACCCACAGCGCGGTCCACAGACTGGCGTAACCGCCCGACACGGTGATGTCGTAGTGCCGCAGCGTAAGGTCGAGGCGATAGGGCCACAGGCGGATGAAGCCGGCCACCACCACGATGGCGACCACCGCGACGATGAGTGTGGACAGGCCAACACACACGATCGCGTAAATACCGTCACGAAGGCGATGCGGCTGGGGCACGGGTGCCTGTGCGCCATCGGCGCCGCTGCCAGCCTGGCGCTGCGCGGCAACGCGCTCGATCCACACCGACAGGGCCGCGGGCAGCAACAGCAACAGGCCCACCACCGCGCCGATGCCGAAGCGCATCTGACCGCTGACCTGGTTGTAGATCTCGGTGGCGAGCACCGTGTAGTCGCCGCCGATGACGACGGCGTTGCCGAAGTCGGTGATGGTGATCGTGAACACCACGAAGGCTGCGCTGAGCAGGCCGTAGCGCATGCCCGGCAGGGTGATGTCACGGAACTGCCGCCAGGGCGTGGCGCCCAGCACCTCGGCCGCGTCGTACTGGCGCGCGTCGGCGCCGCGCAAGGCGGCGCGCAGGATCATCACCGCCTGCGGCAGCGCATACAGCACGTTGGCGATGACCAGGCCGTGGAAACCGTAGATCTCGGGCCGGAAGCCGAACACTTTGCCGACGATGCCGTTGCGGCCGAGGATGAAGATCAGGCCTAGGCCCAGCACCAGCGATGGCGCCAGCATGGGCAGGGTCAGCGACAGCGAAACGAAGCGCCGCCCGGGCATGCAGGTGCGCTCCAGGCCGTAGGCGAACACGAAGCCCAGCAGCAGGGTGACCAGCGTGGTGCTGGCGCCCACCGCGAGGCTGTTGCGTGTGGCGCGCCACACGCCGGGCGTATCCAGCAGCGCGGCGTAGTTGGCCAGGCCGATGCCACCGGCCTCCTGCATGAAGCTGCGCCAGGCGATGAAGCCCATCGGCATGACGAAGAACAGCAGCAGTGCCGCCAATGGTAGCCACAGGCAGGCGTTGAGCAGCCAGCGGTCGTCCATGGCGCTCGCAAGGCGTGGCAGGCGCGAGGCGGGCAGCGCGAAACCGGCGCTCATGCCTCCACCCAGGCACAGTCGCGCGCGTCGATGTCGACGCGCACCCTGTCACCGCGTTCGAAGCGCGTGCGTGCGGGCACCTCGGCGAGCAGGTTGCGGCCCTTCCAGTCAAGCTGCACGCGCTTGAAGTTGCCCATGAAGGTGAAGTCGGTGACCTGTCCCTCGCCGAGCGCGTCGCACTGCAGGCCGACGTGCTCGGGCCGCAGGCACACCGCGCCCGCGTCGCTGATGCCGGCCGGACGCGTGTCCAGCAGCCAGGGCGCGGCGTCTTGCAGCCAGTCGACCGACAGCAGGTTGCCGTGGCCCATGAAGTCCGCCACGAAGCGCGTGCGTGGCCGTGCGTAGAGCTCCTCGGGCGGGCCCACCTGTTCGATGAGGCCGCGGTTCATGCACACGATGCGGTCGGCCAGCACCATGGCTTCGTCCTGGTCGTGCGTCACCATGAGGGTCGGGATGCCGAGGCTGCGCTGCACGTCGCGAAGTTCGCCGCGCAACTCGTCGCGCACGCGGGCGTCCAGCGCTGACAGCGGCTCGTCGAGCAGCAGCAGTTGCGGGTCGACTGCCAGCGCCCGGGCAATGGCCACACGTTGCTGCTGACCACCCGAGAGCTGGCCCGGGTAGCGCTCGGCATAGCTCGCAAGCTTCACGGTATCGAGCAGCTCCCGCACGCGGGCGGCGATGCGGCTGGACTCGGCGCCGCGGATACGCAGGCCGTAGCCGATGTTTTCGGCCACCGTCATGTGCGGGAACAGCGAATAGGACTGGAACACGATGCCGAAGCCGCGCTCGCGGGCAGGCACGGCTGCGAGGTCGCGGCCAGCCAGGCGGATCTCGCCGCGATCCGGCGCCAGCAGGCCGGCAATGCAGCGCAGCAGGGTGGTCTTGCCGCAGCCGCTGGGGCCCAGTAGGCAGACGAACTCGGAGGCCTCGATGCGCAGGTTGATGCGATCCAGGGCGACCTGCCCGGCGAAGTTCTTGTGCAGGTTGCGGATGTCCAGGGACATTGTGCGGATTCCGTGTGGTGGACGCCCGCGCCGCGAAGGCGCGGGCTGGCGGACGATCAGCGCCCGATTTCCTTCTGCCAGGTACCGAGGATGGCCTCACGCTCCTTGGCCGAACGTGCGAAGTCCACCGGGTAGAGCACTTTCGACAGATCTTTCGGCAAGCCGGCCGCCTGTGCCGCCTTGGATTGCGGTGTGCCCGGAATGGTCACGATCTCCTTGAATTTCGTGTAGAGCGTGGCCGCCGTCGGTGACAGGGTCCAGTCGAGGAAGCGGCGCGCGTCGGCCTTGTTCTTCGAAGTCTTCATGAGGCCCGAGGCTTCCAGCTCGTAGCCGGCGCCATCGCTGGGGATGACCATCTTCACCGGGAAGCCTTCCTCGACCGATTGCATCGCGGCGAAGGCCAGCGAGGTGCCGATGGCGAACTCGCCGGCGCGCGCCGCCTTGCACGGCCGCGAGCCGGACTTGATGTACTGCGCGACGTTGCCGTCCAGACTCTTGAGCAGCTTCCAGCCGCCCTCGTTGCCTTCCTTCTGGATCAGCGCTGCGATCTGCAGGTAGCCGGTGCCCGAGGAAACCGGGTTGGGCATCACCACCTCACCCTTGTAGACCGGTTTGGTGAGGTCCTTCCAGCTCGTCGGCATCGGCAGGTTCTTGGCCTTGAGCACTTCGGTGTTCACACAGAAGGCCGCCATGTAGCCGGTTGCGGCGAACCACTTGTTGTCAGCGGCGCGGTCGCTCCTGGAAAGCTTGTCCGCGCCCTTGGCAGCATAGGGCTCGAGCAGTTCATTGACGCGCGGATCGAGCAGGTTGGTCAGCGCCCAGCCCCAGATCACGTCGTGCTGCGGGTTGGGAGCCTCGGCCAGGATGCGCGCGCCGAGGTCACCGGTGGACAGGCGCAGCACCTTGACGTCGACGTCGGGCAGGTCCTTTTTCGCGGCGGCGACGTATTCCTTGATCTCGTCTTCTTCGAGCGCGGTGTAGGCGACGATGGTGCCCGCCTGCGCGAGCGGCGCGGCCAACGCGGTAACAGTGGCCGTCAGCGACAGCAGACGGAGGGAGTGGAGGACAGGCAGCTTCATCATGGATCTCCAGGAATACGGGTGCATGAACAACACTGGTGCATCAAACCTGACCCGGCACACCAGCCTTGTGCGTTTTTGTGTAGATGTGCATAGTTATGTCATCTATCGACCAAATACACGCATGAAACATGCCATCCAAGCCATGAATCCCCATACATCCACAGCCCCCGCCACAGAAACCCTCGCTGCCGCAGCGCGCGTCGCGCGCGCACTGGCCGACCGCGCGCGCGAACTCGCGCTGCAGCACTTCCGCACTCGCCTGGATGTCGCGATCAAGTCCGATGCCAGCCCGGTAACGATTGCCGACCGTGCCATCGAGTCGGCGCTGCGCGCCCAGCTTGCTCAGGCTTTTCCCGCGCACGGCGTCCTCGGCGAGGAACATGGCAGCGAGCACGTCGATGCCGAGTACGTGTGGGTCATCGATCCGATTGACGGAACCAAGAGCTTCATCACCGGCTCGCCGCTATGGGGTGCCCTGATCGCGCTACTGCACCACGGCCGGCCGGTGCTCGGCCTGATCGACGCGCCCTTCACGCGTGAGCGATGGTTCGCCAGCGGTGCCGACGCCACCCTGCATGACGGCCGCATCGCGGTCACCAGTGGATGTGTCGAGCTCGCGGCGGCGCGGGTCTACACCACCTCCCCGGATGCCTTCGGCGACGATGACTGGGTGCGCTACGAGCGCCTCAGCCGCCGGGCCGCGCTGCGTCGCTTCGGTGGCGATTGCTATAGCTACGGCCAGCTCGCCAGCGGTCACGTCGATCTCGTCGTCGAATCCTCATTGCAGCCCTACGACTATCTCGCCCTGGTGCGGATCATCGAGAATGCCGGCGGTGTGATCACCGATTGGCAAGGTCGGCCCCTGAGTATCGACTCCGACGGGCGCGTGATCGCGGCCGCGAGCGCAGCCTTGCACGCTGAAGCACTCAAGATGCTTGATGCATGAATGCCTTCTGACCACGCCTTGAACGAATCCGCTTCATTCAATCCAAGGGCATGCAGAGCGCCTGCCAGCCTGGCGGGCTGGCAGATGGTGTTGCGCGTGCCGTGCTAAAGCACGAAGCTGAAGTCGTCGATCAACGCGCCCGGCAGCAGCATGCTGCCGGTGCCGCGCTGCTCGTAGCTCTGACTGTCGATCAGCAACTCGCGTTCGCGGGTGAGGCCGAGCAGTTTGTCGCCGAGCATGCGGTACAGCGATTCGTCGAAGCGCATCACCTCCAGCGGCGCGACGATTTCGCCACCTTCCACCTTGAAGCTGGCGAAGCGGGTCATGCCGGTCATGCGGCAGCTGGCGCGGTCGGAGTAGTTGAGGTACCAGAGGTTGCCGATGTACACGCCGTCGCCCAGCGTCTTCAGCACCTCGGCCTGCGGCAGCGTGCCGGCGGCGAGTTCCACGGCGTCCATGCCTTCGTCGCCGTTGGGTTGCAGGCCGTATTCGCGCGCGGTGCGCGGTGACACCAGTGAGCCGATCAGGGCGCCGTCGCGGATCAGTTCCACGCGCGGCGCCTTGATGAAGCCCTGCGGCTGGAAAGCGGGGCCGAGGCCGGCGGCGGTGTGTTCGGCGAGCTGGATGGACGGATGCAGGCGCAAGCCTTCGTCGCGCATGCGGCGCAGCGAGCTGTACTTGGTGCGCAGCGATTTCTCCGACACGCCGGCCCAACCGAGCATGCCGATGACTTCGCTGAGCGCGGTGGGTGTCAGGTAGGCGCGGCAGGGGCCGGGGGCGATACGTTGCGCGGGACGGCGCAGGAGTTCGAGCTGCGCGGCCGCATCGGCGTAGCGTGCACGGAAGGCGTCGCTTTGCCATTCGAAGCCGGCGTAGCTGCTCTTCACCGCCTTGTCGCCAGCGAGGTAGAGGCTGAAGTCGAGATTGAAGCTGGCGATCTCGTGCCAGTTGCGCTGGCCGTAGCTGTTGGCGAAGCCGCGATACAGCGGTCCGCTGGCGAGGATGCCGACGAAATCGTGGGCGTGTGCAGCAGCGAGGATCTCCTCGACCATGTCGCCGGTCTGTGGCAACTTCGAGGCAACCACACGCGTGCTGTCCTGCACCTCCGTGGCGATCAGCAGGTAGGGGTCGTCGGGCAGGTCCCGCAGTTGCGCGCGCAGGTCTTCGATGAGTCGTGCCAGCCGCGCGTGGTCGGTCTGCGTCTCGCCGCTGAGGCTGAACTCGCCGCGCGCCTGGCGCTGGCCGTCGATGAGGCTCAGGCTGAGGTTGGCCTGTCGCACGTGGCCGGGCTGGCGGATGAGGCCGCGGTTGAAGCGGACGAAATCGGTGGACTCGCCGGAGAACCAGCAGGTGAAGCGCTCACTGCCTTGCAGGCGGGTGGCGATGAAATCGGCCAGTGCATGGAACTGCTGCTGCATGTCGGTGGTGGTCGTGCTCGGACTCATACTCACGTTCAGGCCTCCGCGCCGAAGACTTCGACATCGCTGAACAGGCAGGCCGGCGAAGCATGGCCAACGCGGATGATCTGCGAGGGCTCGGCCTTGCCGCAGAAAGGCGTGCCCATCACCTCCAGCGTGCCGGCGTTGCCCACCGCGCGCAGCGAGCGCCAGAAGCTGGCGGAGATGCCACGGTAATTCGGGTTGCGCACCACGCCCTTCAGCTCGCCGTTCTCGATGAGGCGGCCGTACTCGCAGCCGAACTGGAACTTGTTGCGCGAGTCGTCGATGGACCAGGAGATGTTGCCGTCCATCAGCACGCCGCGCTCCACCGAAGCGATCATCTCGTCCAGCGTGCTGTCGCCCGGCTCCACGTTGAGGTTGGACATGCGGTCCAGTGGCGGGCGGTTCCAGCTGCTGGCGCGCGCACTGGCGGCGCCGCCGACCGCGTGCCCGGCCATCGCTGCGCGCGCCTGCGAGATGCTGCCGCCCAGCGGGTGCTGCAGCACGCCGTCGCGGATGACGAAGACCTTGCTGGCGGGCGTGCCTTCGTCGTCCCAGCCATAGCTCGCCAGTTCTTCCGCGCGGGTCGGGTCGAAGCTGATGTTGAGCAGCGGCGAGCCGTACTGGTAGTGGCCGAACATGTCGAGGGTGACGAAGCTGGTGCCGGCGAAGTTGCGCTCGTCGCCGAGGATGCGGTCCAGCTCCAGCGGGTGGCCGATGGACTCGTGGATCTGCAGCATCATCTGCGAGGGCATCAGCAGCAGGTCCATGCGCCCGGTGGGGCAGTTGGGCGCTTCCAGCAGCGCGATGGCTTCGGCGGCGAGGCGTGGGCCGCTGCCGACGAAGCCGCTGTCCAGTAGCACCGACAGGTCACCCTGCCGGCACAGACCGCCACCGGCGAAGCTGCGTGTCTGGGTGTCGGCCCCCGCATTGGCGGACACCGACAGGCTGGGCATCACTTGGCGGAACTGCTGGAAGGCCTCGGCGCCATCCGCGGTGGCATAGAGCTGGTCGGTCGCGCTGGTCCACAGCGAGGCGGACCAGTCGACGATGCGTGCATCCGTCCTGCAGGCTTTCGATTCCGCCATCAGCAGATCGATGATCTCGCGGCGCGCGCGCTGCACTGGCGCCGTGACGCCGGGGCTGGCGTAGCGGCCCTGCGGACGCGGCAGTTCGATGCGGGTGAAGTCGATGACCGAGTGCCCGGCACTGCGCGCGGCCCAGTCCATGGCGCGGTGGATCGCCTCACGCAAGCCTGCAGCACTCAGGTCGCTGGTGGCGGCATAGCCATAGCCGCCCCGGTGCACCACGCTCACCATCGCGCCGCGGCTCTGGCTGGTGGAGGGCGGTTGCAGCACGTCCTGCCGCACGCCGAGGTAGTCGCTGCGTTCGTCGACGATGCGCAGCGAGCAGAAGTCCACAGCCGGCGCCAGCGAGCGGAACAGGGCGGCGGTCTGGTGCAGCCAGGCTTGCGGGTCGGCGTGGGGATCAGAAGAAGTGGCAGGGAACAAGGTGGTGACTCCAGCGCGAGAGGGGCGCAAGTGGCGACAACAGGCAGTGTGACCTGATGTTACGGCCAGTGGTTGCACCGTAGTGGCCGGCCTTGTCGTGCCATGCACTTGAAACCGGCCTGTGCCGCCTGCATGTGAATGCATGACTGCTGTGTCTGTGTCTGCGTATGTTTCCGCGTGTATCCGCGCGGCACTTCGCCGCGCAGCGATTGTCCAGATTGCTCGACAAGTGTTTTCGCCGCCTTGCCCTCGTCGCGGGTGGCGCCCATCATCGGCTGCATGCCATCGGCGTGCCGGCCGGTTTCGTGTCCCTGCTGGTTAGCCTGTTGTCCCGCTTTTTCCGGAAGTCCCGTCTGACCCCATGAGCAATGCGCCCTCCCTCTCCGTCCTCGACCTGTCGCCGATCATCGAAGGCAGCGATGCCGCGCAGTCCTTCCGCAACACGCTGGCGCTCGCACAGCAAGCCGAGCGCCTGGGTTACCGGCGCTACTGGCTGGCGGAGCATCACAGCATGCCGGGCATTGCCAGCGCGGCCACGGCGGTGGTCATCGCACACGTGGCGGCGGGCACTTCGACGATCCGTGTCGGCGCAGGTGGCGTGATGCTGCCTAACCATTCACCGCTGGTCATCGCGGAGCAGTTCGGCACGCTGGCCTCGCTGTACCCGGGGCGCATCGACCTCGGGCTGGGCCGCGCACCGGGCTCCGACCAGGCAGCGGCGCGCGCGATGCGCAGGCCGCCATCGGCCGGCGACGAGTTTCCGCAGGACGTGGTGGAACTGATGGATTACTTCCTGCCCGCGCAGCCGGGCCAGGCAGTGCGCGCAGTGCCGGGTGAAGGCCTGGAGGTGCCGGTGTGGATTCTCGGCTCCAGCCTGTTCGGCGCGCAGCTCGCCGCAGCGCTGGGCCTGCCCTTCGCCTTCGCCTCGCACTTCGCGCCGGCGATGATGATGCAGGCCATCGCGATCTATCGCGCCGAATTCCGCCCTTCGCGTTATCTCGGCAAGCCCTACGTCATGCTGGGCTACAACGTGTTCGCGGCGGATACCGACGAGGAAGGACAGTTTCTCGCCACCTCGATGCAGCAGGCCTTCGTGAACCTGCGCAGCGGTGCGCCGAGCAAGCTGCAGCCGCCGGTGTCCGGCTACCTGGAGCGCTGCCTGCCGCACCACCGCGCGATGCTCGACCAGGTGCTGTCCTGCGCCGCCGTCGGCTCACCGGATACCGTGCGCCAGTCCATACAGGCCTTCATCGACCGCACCGGCGCCAACGAGCTGATGATCACCTCGCAGATCCATGAGCACGCGGCGCGCCTGCGCAGCTACGAGATTGCGGCGGGCGTGCGCGAGGGGCTGAAGGCAGCCGCCTAGTGCTGCCTGGTCAGGCTGCGGGCTTGCGCCAGAGCGACGCCAGCCAGGGCTGCTGTTCGCGCGGCAGGCCCTCCGGCCGATAGTAGTGCGAGATCGCGGTGAAGCCCGCGTCCTCCATGTAGCGCGTCCAGCCCGCAAGGTCGTGCCACACGCCGTAGCGCTCGCCCGACCAGCCTTCGTGGTTGTCGCCGCGCGGGTTGGAGCTGAACAGCAC
>JAVHYF010000079.1 GCA_031119205.1 Moraxellaceae bacterium
TCCATCCGGTGAGAGCCGGATTTGAAGGAGGCCCACGGCCTCCTTTTTCTTTTTCAGAACTCGACGGTCGCCGTGACCACGTCGCTGTAGTTGCCAGCGGTGAAGGTCGGAGTGATCGGAACGCGACCGTAAACCGTCAGGGTCTGCGCCGTACCCTGCCCCGCGCCGGTACCGTTGCCGAGGACAGTGGAGCCCGTCGCCGTTCCCCATACGGTGGTCCTGGCGGCAGTGGTGTAGAGGTTGTAGTTGATGAACGTAGGTCCGACGACGCCGTTGAGGTACATGCGTCGGGCGGCGACATTGCCCGAGCGTCCGCCGTCGAGCTTGACCGTGAAGGGCGTGCCGTTGGTGCAGGTGACCGTCAGGTTTGCCTGCGCATCGCGCGCCGCCGCCAGCGAGGTGTAGCTGCCGAATGCCATGTTCTGGGCAGAGATCAGGCAGCTGCCCTGGAGCGTGACGCGCGACGTGAAGGTGTAGTTCGGCGACGCCGGCGAGACATTGGTCGCGCAGTTGGCATTGCTGTCCGCCGAATAGCCCCACACCGCGCTGATCGCTTCGGTGTACGTGCCAGGTATCGGCGCCGGCGCCGTGGGCTGCACGGTCGATACCCGCCCGTACAAGTTGATCGGCCGGGTGATCCACGTGTTTCGCGACGTGATCGTGATGGTTGTCTGGGCGTTGTAGGTGTAGTTGGCCGGCTGGGAGTACGTGCCGTCGGTATAGATGTCGTAGTAGAACGTTCCTCCCCCTGTGCGCGTCATCGAACGCGGCGTGCCGCCGTTGTTGGTGCCGGCGCAGACCAGCACCGTGTCGCCTACATCAGATTGTTGGCCTCCCTGGCAGCTGACGTTGACGATGTTGGTCGACGTCGTCGCACCCACCGGCAGCGTCAGCGTGCCGAAGTTGATGTCGCTGGCATTGTCGATGCGACAGGTGATTGCCGCCGACGCCGTGCCCGGCATCAGCAACGACACCAGCAAGCCGAGCAGGGCCAGCGCAATGGGGTAGCGACGCATCATGGTGTGTCCTCGCTGCGGCATTTCACCGTGAGTTTGTCCGTTGCCGAGCCGTTGGGCAGCGCTGGTGCAACCGCGGAACACGACGCGCCCGCGCGGGTCCAGGTGAGGCTCTCACCGGGAGTGTAATGATCGAGCCAGAGCGCGCCGTCGAAACCGACGATGGCCGGACTTCCATCCTGACGCGTGACGCGCGTGCCCGCCTCGACCTGCTTGCCCTCGCGATCGAGAAGCTCCAGGTTGGCGCTGTGCACCTGCCGGATCGGGAAAGGCACACGCACGCCGCTGCGATCAGGCGGCGTCACCAGGCGTTCCACCGACAGCACTTCCAGGTCAGGCGCCAGGCCATCGGGATCGATGGCGATGCGGTTGCGTTGCCAGCCACGCAGCTCGGGCAGCAACAGGAAGCCGTTGCCATTGGTGCGGCCGGCGACGCGGTTTTCGTAAAGGATCGGCACGTCGGCAATGCCGTTGGTGGAGACGACCGCGAAAGAGTCGGTGACGGCGCGACTCGTGAACATCTGGCCGCCCATCAACACGACGCTGCCATTGCCCTGGCCGTAGACGCTTTCCTGTCCGTTGAAACTGTCCACCCAGCCCCAGACGTCGCCGGCACGGCCACGCCAGCCTGCACCGAGCACGCCATCGCCGCCGTCGCGCGCCTGCACTTCCCAACCCAGGCCGCCGCCGTAAGGCAGCGGACGCCGCAGTGCCGCCGCGACGTCGGTGTTGCCGTTCTGCCGGTCGACGGACAACGAAGCGTCGATGTCGCGACCCAGCGGAACGTTGATCGACAGCGAGAGGCCATGCCCCGAACGATCATCGTCGAAAGCGCTGATCGTCCAGGCGAAGCTCCGGTAACTCTGGTTGAAACCGATGCCCTTGGTGCGGCTGATCGGGTTGTCGTGATCCTGATAACGGATCCACGACAGCGAGATCGAGCCGCGCGGGACCGAAAGCCAAGCCGATGCACGGTCCTGGCGCAGCAGCGGCAACCCGCCCTCTTCCAGCGAGCCGATATCGCGGTAATCCTCGGTTGCGCGCTGGCTGTAGACGTCGAAACCGACGCGCTGGCCGAACCACTGGTAGCCGCCGCCGTACTGGTGGCCGCTGTGCCAGTTGGAACTGTGCGCGTAGTTGCCGGTGAACACGCCAAAGCGACCCAGCGGCGACCACGCGAAGCCGATGCCGCCCAGGCTCAATCGCTCGCCATACTCGGCGTGGAACTCACCGGTGAAATTGTTGGTGATGCCGTGGCGCACGCTGGCGCTGGCGACCGGATGCTGACCGTAGTCGTCCGACTCCAGGCTGTAATTGCGGCGCAGCAGGCCGGCTTCGAGCGAGAAGTCGCTCAGTCCCTGGGCCAGGCGCTGGTAGTCGACGTACAGCGGAACGCTGGTCTGGGTGGTGCGCCCAAGCGCATCGGTCACCACGACCACCGCCTGTCCCGCACCAGCCAGGCGCGGGAAGTCGCTCAGCACGAACGGACCCGGATCCACCTGGCCGCTGTACTGGCGGACGTTGTTGACGTACAGGTCCACCGCCGAGGGCACTGCCGCGCTGGCGCTGAACTCTGGCAGCGGGTAGATGATCAGGTCCGGGCGGACGCTGAAGTTGCGGCGCCACTGCAGGCCGCCGATCCGCACCGGGCGGCTCCAGGCCAGGCCGCCCGAAATCAGGTCGCCGACGGTCCAGGTCGTCATCCGCTGCGGATCGGAGATCGTCCAGCGGGTGTCCAGGCGAAGGTAACCGTCGTCCTGGTCGCCACTGCGGCTGACGCCGTAGCTCTGCAGGCTGCCGAATCGGCCAAACCAGCGCACGCCGGTGCCGAGCGAGGCGGTATCGCTGTCCTCGGAGTGACGGCCGTAGGCATCCCAGTCCAGCACCAGGCCCTGGTCGCGATTGACCGAAATCGGAGCCGGCGCGTTGTAGCCCAGGCGATTTGCGCGGCGCATGCTCGCGACCGGCATCAGGGTGACCTGCTGCATCGCGGCGTCATAGAGAACGCTGAGGCCTTCGATCGCGTCGAGCGCGACCCGGCCGTTCGGGTCTGCCGTCACGTTGTCGGGCATGACCAGCCCGATCGCATCGAGATCGGCGGGATCGACTGACAGTCGATCTTCAAACATTTCGAATCGCACCAGCGGCCGCACGATCTGGCCGTCCATGACGATGTCGAGAAAGAGTGCCTGCGGCGCTGCAATCAACGCGCGCTGCGAGGCCGTTGTCGGAACTTCCTCGTCCAGGCCCGCCGGCAATCCCGCCGCCGCCCAGGTGGACGGTGCGCAGATCGCAAACAGTGCAATCGCCAGCGCTTGCGCGAGGCGATGGTTCTTAACGCCCGGACGACAGTTCAATGCTTGCCGGCTGACCGTTCAGCCGGACCTCGAGCGTCTTCCATCCCTGCGCGGATCCGAGCTTGTCGGTTTCAAGCGTGAAGCGCCGGGAGCTGCCCGCCAGTACATAGCCCATCAGGCCAGGCGTGAGTTCCAGGCTGCGCCCGTCGGCCGACAGCAGTCGGCTTGCGCCCAACTGGGCAGCGACGCCGCCGGAGTTGGAGCAAGCCAGCACTGCGGCTTCGAGACTGCACTTGAGCGCGACCGGCGCCGGATCGGCAACGCGGACGAAAACAGGAATCAGGAAACGCATCCGGACATTCACCGCGCTCTGGGTAGAGGCGGCGGGGTCGCCGGGCAACTCGTCGACGACGACCCGGTAGGCCAATTCCTGCCGGGGCGCTGCTTCCGAATTGCGGACAAGACGGATCAGCTGGTCGGCGCCACCGGCGATTTCCACCACCGGCGGGCTGACTGTCAGATCGTTGCTGGGCACCAGGACATCCTGGTCACCGTCCTGCGTCCACGCGTATATGCGGATCTGCGCCGCCACCGGGCTGTCGCCGCCGTTACCCAGTACCAACCGGCCACCACGAACTCCGGGGGGCATGTCGACACTGGTCTGTCGGGCCTGCAATTGGCCGCGGGCATGCGCGACCCCACCCATCAGGGCGAGGGCCACGAATGCCGCAAGTGGGAGGCGCAGGTTCATCAGAACGTGACGGTAGCGACAACGGTGTCGTTATACGTGCCGATCGGCTTCGGGTTCTGAGAACCGGGCACGCGGCCGTAAACGTCGAACGTGGTCGTACCCGAGTTCGAACCAGCCAGGGTGACGGTGCTGCTGGTGCCGTCGCCGAGGACGCTGGTGCGGCCCGATTCGGCATACAGCGAATAATTGATCGTTGCCGAGGACGGACCCGTCATCTTGCGGCTGGCGAACGTGGCGCCGGTGCCGCCGCCCGCACCAAGCGTGACGGTGTAAGCGCCAGCGGACACACAGGTCACAGCGACCGTGGTCTGCGCGTCGATGGCAGTGGCGAGGGTGGTCTGCGTGTTGAAGTTCAGCGCGTTGGCGGCAACGGTGCAGCTGTTGTTGAGCGTCAGGGTGACGTTCATGTTGGCGGTGGCGGTACCGGCCATCGCCAGCGGGGCGGTGGCGAGCAGGGCAACTGCGAGCAGCGACGACTTGAGCAGGTTCATTCGAAATTCTCCGGTGGCGCGTTCCGCGCTTCGATGGTTCCGGCGGAAATGCCGGGTTAGTGCCTAGAAAGCAGAAAGTGTGCCAACCGTCTCAAAACCTTCCCGACGACGTGAAACCCACGTTAAGACCACCCGATTTGACAAAGCTGAACGAGATTCGCATCACACTTTTGAGCGCCATCAGTC
>JAVHYF010000055.1:0-5238 GCA_031119205.1 Moraxellaceae bacterium
TGGTGAAGGTCAATGTGCTGGCCAATGCGGGCACCGGCAAGCTCAAGGTCTCCACTACGCCTGAGGGGTCTTCCTCCTCCTCGTCGTCCAGTTCCTCAGGTGCGGGTTCGACTTCGTCGAGCTCCTCCTCGGGTGCAGGTTCCACCTCCAGCTCTTCCTCCTCCGGCGGCAGCCTGAACCTCTCGGTGACCGGCCCGGGCGCAGGCGCGGATGGCTCCAGCAAGGGCACGACCAGCTTCGGCAACATCAAGGACGCCAAGATCGCCACCTTCTGGACGCCGGATGACGGTGACACCGAGAAGCGCGCTTGCGTGAAGTGGAGCAGCGCGCAGACCATCGACCGCATCGTGCTGCGTGAAGAAGGCACGGCCGTCGGCGAATGGCGCATCTGGGACTACAACAACACGGCTGCGCCGGCGCTGCTGATCTCGGGCAACGGTGGCATCGGTGCGGAGCGCGTCATCGATGTCGTGCCGGCCGTTGTGTCCAAGAAACTGTGCCTGGCGATCCCCGGCTCGCTCGGTGCGAAGATCACCGAACTGGAAACCTACGGCCCGGCCGGCAGCAGTTCGTCGAGCTCGTCCTCCAGCTCCTCGTCCGGTGGCACCACCAGCAGCTCGTCCAGTTCGTCCGGCGCGGGTTCCAGCTCGGGCACCGGCAGCAGCTCGTCGAGCTCCTCCAGCTCCAGCGGTGGTCCGGTGGCCTGCGTGCCGACGCCGCTGAACATCCAGCCGATCGCCGGTGCGGCCGTGGCAGCGACGGTGAACCGTCCGCAGCTGACGGATGTCGAAGCTGCCAACGCCACCATCCTGGCCACGCTGGCCAAGGCTGGTCAGGTCGAGGCGCAGGTGACCGACAACTGGGATCCGGTCAGCAACGGCATCGGTGATGTGTGCGGCTTCACGCCGACCTACACCATCGCTGCCGATGGTTCCGGTACGCACACCACGGTGCAGGGCGCCATCGACGCCGCAACGGCTGCCGGTGGTACGTCGCGTGTCTACATCAACGTGAAGCCGGGTACCTACCGCGAGCAGGTCTGCGTCAAGAACGCCCCGCCGATCACGCTGTACGGCACCAGCGCCGACGCCAGCCAGGTGGTCATCGTCAACAACAAGTCCAACGGCACGGTGAAGGATGCCGCCCTGGTGCTGAACGCCTGCGAAGGTCGCAGCGGCCAGGCCACCTATGGCACCAGCGGCAGCACCACCTTCCTGGCGTATGCCGCCGGCTTCCAGGCGAAGAACATCACCATCGCCAACGACTTCGACGAGTCGACCTCCAGCAGCGGCCTGCAGGCCGTGGCGCTGACCACGTCGGCCGACAAGGTCATCCTGGAGAACGTGCGCCTGCTGGGCCACCAGGACACCTTCCAGCCGAAGTCCGGCAACACCGGCACGGTGGCACGCGTGTATGTCGCCGGCAGCTACATCGAAGGCGACGTGGACTTCGTGTTCGGCCGCGCGGTGACGGTGTTCAACGGCGTGACCTTCAAGCAGCTGGTCAATCGTCTCAACATGAACGGCAACTACCAGAAGACCGGCTACGTGTTTGCGCCGGCTCATCCGCAGAACTACACGGCGGGCTTCCTGGCGGTCAACAGCGTGTTCACTGCCGAGACGACGGCTCCCGACGGCACGGCCACCGAGAACACCCTGCAACTGGGCCGCGCCTGGGACGACAGCAGTGGCGCCTACACGGCCACCGATGCCACCTTCAACGTGCCCAACGGCCTGGCGGTGATCCGCAACTCGCTGATCGGCGTGCATGTGCAGAAGGCCACGCCCTGGGGCCCGGCCGCGTCGACCAACCGCGCGTACAGCTCCACCACGCCGCAGACCATCACCTTCGGTGGTGTGTCGCGCACCTTCCCGGTGAACCGCCTGTACGAGTACTTCAACAGCGGCGCCGGCGCCACGCCTTGATGCCCTGAAGCGTATGGTGCTCTCGCACCGTACGCAGTGGTATGCGACCCCCGTCTCCTTGCGGAGCGGGGGTTTTTCTTTGGGCGTAACCGCGTCCTCAGCACTTTCGTTCGTAAATATTTGATTCTTTAGCCATCCGGCAGACAAACGGCTTCAAGGCGGTCCGGCGGGACCCGTTAGTCCGGCGATAGAGCGCAAAAAGCGCCGACCCACAACCCACCTGGATGACCGCCGCCATGAACTTCCTGGAACACCTGCGGGTGAGCACCCGCCTGACCGTGCTCGTACTGGCCGTGCTGATCGGCTTCGTGCTGGTGACCGCCACGGTCGCCTTCAAGACCCGCGACGATGCGCTGGCTGCACACCGTGAGCGCCTGCACCACCTGGTCGACATTTCGGTCGGCGTCATCAACTACTACCAGGCGCAGGAAACGGCCGGCAAGCTGCCGCGCGCCGAGGCGCAGGCGCAGGCGCGCGAGACGCTGCGCAAGCTGCGCTATGGGCAGAATGACTACTACTACATCATCGATTTCGACGGCCGCATGGTGTTGCAGGACCCGGTGCCGGCGAACGAGGGCAAGGTGATGCTGGGAACCACCGACTCGTCGGGCTTCAAGCTGTACGACGCGATCATGGAGACCGGCAAGCGCGGGGAAGGCTATGTGGACTACGTCTTCCAGCGCCCCGGTGGCAGCGCGCCTTCGCCGAAGCTGGCGTACATCAAGGGCATTCCCGCCTGGAGCTGGGCGATCGGCACCGGCGTCTATGTCGACGACGTGTCCGCGGCCGTGCGCCGCAGCGTGCTGACGGTTTCCGCCGTGGCGCTGGCGACCTTGGCCGTCGTGGTACTGATCGGTACGCTGATCGCCCGCAGCATCGTGCGCCAGCTGGGGGGCGAGCCTTCCGCGGTGATGCGCTACATGAGCCAGGCCGCAGCCGGTGACCTGCGTGTGCAGTTCGATGCGCCCAAGGGCCGCGACAGCATCCTTGGTGCCCTGCGCGACATGCTGGGCAGCCTGTCCGGTCTGGTCGGCGAAGTGAAACGCAGCGCGCAGACCCTGACCGGCAACGCGGGTGAACTGGCCGACAGTGCGCGGCAGATTTCCGGTGCGGCCAGCCACCAGTCCGACGCCACTTCCTCGATGGCCGCTGCCGTCGAGGAAATGACCGTGGCGATCAACCACATTGCCGACAATGCGCGCCAGACCGAGGAACAGTCGGAGGCTGCCGCGCATATGGCCGGTGAAGGCGAGGCCCGCGCCAACAGCGCCGTGGCGCAGATCGATGCCATCTCCGCCACCGTCGGCGAGGCCAGTGTGAGCGTCGGCGCGCTGGGTCAGCGCGTGGACGAGATCGGCGGCATTGCCGCAGTCATCAAGGAGATCGCCAACCAGACCAACCTGCTGGCGTTGAACGCGGCCATCGAAGCGGCGCGCGCCGGCGAGCAGGGTCGCGGTTTCGCGGTGGTGGCTGACGAGGTACGTGGGTTGGCCGAGCGAACTGCCACGGCCACCGTGCGTATCGAGCAGATGATCCAGACCGTGCAGAGCGACACCCGCCAGGTCGTGGCCGTCATGCAGGCCGCAGTACCGCAGGCCCAGACGGGGGTGGAGCAGGCGCGTGAAGCAGCCGCCTCGCTGGGCAACATGCGCGCAGGTGCGCAGACCTCGCGCACGCTTGTGCGCGAGGTGGCCGAAGCCACACGCGAACAGGGCCTGGCGAGCACCAGCATCGCGCAGCAGGTCGAGAAGGTCGCCAACATGGTCGAGGAAATGAGTGCCAGCGCCAGCAACACCAGCAACACGGCCGACCATGTCGAGCGCGTAGCGCGCGACCTGCAGGGCATGGTGGAGAAGTTCCAGCTCTAGGAAGTGCGGGCAGCATGCTTCCCGCGCTGCCGCGCTTGCGCACGGTCATCTGCACGACGCAGCAGATGCCAATGGAAAACGCCGGAGCGGTTACCCGGTCCGGCGTTGGCGCATCGGCGTAGCGATGCGATACGGGCCACTTCTGCGTGGCCACTACTGGTCGTGCATCAGGTCCTGCATCAGCACTTCGTCACCGTGTCACCCTCCCACACCTCCTGCCTGTGCCTCCGATGATTCAACTTAGGTGGCACGGTGGGGTCCTGCCTTGAGCTGCATCAACTTGCGCAGACGGGAACGGATGCGGTGCCGGCGCGTCTGACGCAGACGCAACCTCTGGAAGGCATCATGAATCCTCGTCGCATCGTCCGGCGCCGCATGCTCGCGGCCGCCAGCCTGTTCGTCCCCGCGCTGCTGGTTTCGCCCCTCGCTCATGCCCAGACGGATCGCAGTCAGGTCGCGAGCGAGAAGCTGCGCCTGCAGGTCGATACCGTCGCCAAAGGTCTGGAGAACCCCTGGGCGGTGGCCTTCCTGCCGGATGGCCGCATGCTGGTGACGGAGCGCCCCGGCCGCCTGCGCGTGGTGAGCACCGACGGCAAACTGTCGGCGCCGGTAGCCAACGTGCCGGCGGTGGCCGCACGCGGGCAGGGCGGTCTGCTGGACGTGATCCTCGACCCGGAGTTCGCCAGCAACCGCACGATCTTCCTGTCGTATTCCGAACCGCGCGACGGTGGCAATGGCACGGCCGTGGCTAAGGCGCGGCTGAACGATGCGGCCACCGCGCTGGAGAACGTACAGGTCATCTTCCGCCAGCAGCCGACCTATGACGGCACCCACCATTTCGGTTCGCGCCTGGTGGTCGCGCGTGACGGCAAGCTGTTCGTCACGCTGGGCGAGCGCAGCAACCTGCGCGACAAGGCGCAGGAGCTCGACAACCATCTCGGCAAGGTGGTGCGTATCGAGCGCGACGGCAGCGTGCCGAAGGACAACCCCTTCGTCGGCCGCGCGGGCGCGAAGCCGGAGATCTGGAGCTACGGTCACCGCAACCCGCAGTCGGCGGCGCTGCATCCGGACAGCGGTGTGCTGTGGACGGTGGAGCACGGCGCGCGCGGTGGTGACGAGGTGAACATTCCGCAGGCCGGCAAGAACTACGGCTGGCCGGTGATCAGCTACGGCCGTCACTACAGCATGTTGCCGATCGGCGAGGGCACGGCCAAGCCCGGCATGGAGCAGCCGCTGCATTACTGGGACCCGTCGATCGCACCCTCCGGCATGGCCTTCGTGACCAGCCCGCAGTTCCCGCAATGGAAAGGCAACATGCTGGTCGGTGCGCTGGCCGGCCAGCACCTGATGCGGGTGAGTCTGGACGGCAACAAGGTGACCGGTCAGGAGAAGCTGCTGACCGATCTCGGCGCGCGCATCCGTGATGTGCGGCAGGGCCCGGACGG
>JAVHYF010000055.1:5338-21811 GCA_031119205.1 Moraxellaceae bacterium
TCGTGCAGCGCCTCCACGCTGTCGCTGAGCAGGGCGGCCAGCGCAGCCGGTGCTTCCGGCTGGCGGCCCTGGCCTGCCGCCGCGAGGATCAGGCGGCGCGGCTTCAGGCGGCTGTCCTGTAGCGGCACGAAGACCAGCTCGCCGCGACGCAGCTCCGGCGTCACCCCCAGCCTCGTCTGGAAGCTGATGCCGTGGCCACGCACTGCGAAGGCCACCAGCTCGTCGATGGAGTTGGTGCGTGCCCTAACCTGGAAGGCGATGCCTTCGTCAGCCGCCAGTTCATCGATGAGACGCCCCAGCGTGAGTTGTACGTCGGCCAGCAACACATGCTGGTCGGTGAAGTCGCGCAGGCGCACGGAGGCATCTCCCGCCTTCGGATGATCCGGCCGCAGCAGGGCGCCGACATGCGTCGTGGCGGCGGCGAGCCGGCGCGCGTTGCGCGGCACCCGCACGTCGAAGGCGATGGCGAGATCGCAGTCGCCGGCGGCCACCGCCTCCAGTGCCTCGCGCGAGCCGGCGGTGCGCAGGCTCACGCTGACGTTCGGGTGGCGCTCCCAGAAGGTGGACAACACGTCCGGCAGCAGCCCGCGCATCGCGCTCTCTACCGCCACCACGCTGACGCGGCCGCGCCGCAGCCCCTGCAAGTCGTCGATGAAGGCGCAGGCCTGGTTCAACGCACGGCTGCTGGCGTGCGCGTGATAGGCCAGCGTCTCGCCGGCGCTGGTCAGGTGCAGGCGCTGGCGCACACGCTCGAACAGCGGCGCGCCGAGGTCTTCCTCCAGCTGGCGCAGGCTGCGGCTGATCACCGACGGCGCTACGTTGAGGAACTGCGCGGCGCGGCGGATCGAGCCATGCGTGACGACCGCCTGGAAGTACTCCAGCCGCGTCGATACCAGGCCCAGGCGGTACAGATCCATGCGCGTATTCCTTCAGGCAGAGCGTTGCTCATGGAGCAACAACCTGTTCGATTTTATCCGTCTATCGCGAATGGAAAGTCGCCTCCTAGAATGCGGCTCATACACGGCAATGACGCCGGTCCCCGATGGAAACGTGCCAGGCAGTGCTGCCTCGCGACGCCCTGAGGCTTCCCACTTTTCCGAAGGACCCGTCATGAATGCCTTGCAACGCCTGCGCGCAGCCCTCATCGGCGCAGCGCTCGTCCTGTCCCCAGCTTTCGCGACCGCAGCCGATCCGGTCAACCTGCGTTTCATCCTCGACTGGAAGGCGCAGGGGCCGCACTCCTGGTTCTACTACGCCCGCGACGCCGGCTACTTCAAGGAGGAAGGCCTCAACGTCGTGATCGACCAGGGCGACGGCTCCGCCGCGGCGGTGACGCGCATCATGACCGGCACCTACGACGCCGGCTTCGGTGACATCAACGCCAGCATCCAGATGGCCGCGCAGCAACCCGGCAAGGCGCCGGTGATGGTGTCGCTGCTGTACAACCGCGCGCCCTTCGCGATCATCGCGCGCCGCGATACCGGCATCACTTCGTTGAAGGGGCTGGAGGGCCGCAGCATCCTGACCCCGGCGGGTTCCGCCACCTTCAAGCTGTTCCCGGCGCTGGCGCAGAAGAACGGCGTGGATGCCGCCAAGGTGAAGGTGAACAACGCCGCGCCCAACCTCATCGAGCAACTGCTGGTGCGCAAGGAGTCCGACGCGGTCGCGCAGTTCGGCGCTACCAGCTACATGAACTTCATCGCCATGGGGCTGGACCCGGAGAAGGACTTCAACTGGTTCTTCTACAGCGACCACGGCCTCGACGTGTATTCGAACGGCATTCTCGTGTCGCCGCAGCTGCTGCGTGAGAAGCCGGAGGCGGTGCGCGGCTTGTTGCGCGCCATCCACCGCGCCATCCGCGACATCGCTGCCGCGCCGGACAAAGGCATCGCCTCGCTGAAGACGGTGGAACCGCTCACCGACGTGAAGCTGGAGCGCCAGCGCATGCTCTACATGCTGAAGCACCAGATGTACACGCCGGAGACCGCCGAGCTTGGTCTGGGTGATCTGAAGGACAGCCGTCTGGCGGCCTCCATCGACACCATCGCCGCGGCCTACGAACTGAAGCAGAAGCCCGCCGTCGGCGAGATCTTCAACCGCAGCTTCCTGCCGCCGAAAGCGGAGCGGGTGCTGCCGGCACTCGCCAACTGACACCGACTGAAGTCTATTTCCCGATGGCGCCGGCCAGGGCTGGCCGGCGCAGTCATCACACCGCCTATCAATCCACTCCCGACCGAACCGATTGCCGACGCAGGCAAGGAGCAAGCAGAACATGCAGAACCAACACGAAAAATTCATGGCCATGGCGATCGCCGAGGCGAAGGCCGGCGCCGCCATGGGCGAGCAACCCTTCGGCGCTGCGGTGGTGCTCAACGGCGAGGTGGTGGTGCTGAGCCGCTCGCTGAAGGTGTCGACCTCCGACACCACGGCGCACTCCGAAACGCTGGCCATCAAGATGGCCACGCAGAAGCTGGGCCAGCGCCGCATTCCCGGCGCGGTCTTCTACTCCACCTGTGAGCCTTGCCCGATGTGCCTGGGCGCGGTGCTCAACGCCGGCATCGAGACCCTGGTGCTCGGCGCCCGCAACGAGGACATCAAGCAGCTCGCCACCCTGGCCTTCAACTTCAAGGACTACTCGGTGGAGCGCTTCGCCGACATGGTGGGTTGGAACCTCAACGTAGTGACCGACGTGCTGCACGAGGAGTGCGTGGACCTCTACCGCACGGCGAAGGTCGAGCTGTCGCGCTGAGTCGCAGCGCCATCCTCCCCGCTACCCACACAAGGTGAAATGACATGAAGCAATCCGCTGTCGACGCGGTGCTGCGCGGCCTCAAGGCCGCCGGCGTCAGCGTCGTCTGCTACCTGCCGGACTCGCTGTTCAAGGAGCTGTACCCGGCACTCGATGCCGACCCGGACATCCGCACCATCCGCGTCACCAACGAAGGCGAGGGCGCGGCCATCTGCGGCGGTCTGTTCCTGTCCGGCAAGCGCGGCGCGCTGGTGATGGAGAACTCCGGCCTGCGCGCGTCCATCGAGCCGTTGGCGCGCATGGGCATGGGCGCCGGCATCCCGGTAGTGATGCTGATGAGCTACCGCGGCGAGCTCGGCGAGAACAACTGGTGGGCCATCCCGCACGGCATGACCATGGAGCCGCTGCTCAATGCCATGCGCATTCCCTACAAGGTGGTGTCGGACGAGGCGGATATCGAGCGCGCCATCGCGCATGCCTACGACTGGTCTTACGCGGCCTACTACCACTCGGCCATCGTCCTCGGCGGGAGCATCGTGCGATGAAACGCTTTGACTGCATGAAGGCCCTCGCGGCCCGTCTGAAGGACGAACTGGTGATCCTGTCGCTGGGTGCCAGCGTGGACGAGTGGTACAACGCCGCGCCGCACATGCGCGAGGCCAGCCTGTTCCAGCAACAGCTGGGCTGCGTGACGCCACAGGCCTTCGGCCTCGCCGTCGGCCTGCCGCATCGTCGCATCGTGTCGCTGGATACCGATGGCGGCATGATGTTCAACCTCGGCATCCTCGCCACCCTGGGCAACGAGAAGCCGGCCAACCTCTTCGTGGTGGTGTGGGACAACGAGTGCTACCAGTCCATCGGCGGCCCGCCGACGCACACCGCCTTCGGCAATGTCGACATCGCGGCGATCGCGCGTGGTGCCGGCATCGCCAACGCGCACACCGCGCGCACGGTGGAGGAGTTCGATGCCCACTGCGCCGCCGGTCTCGCCGCGCAGGAGCCCTACGTGGTGGTTGCCAAGGTCGCCGGCACCGTGCAGCCGGACATCCGCCGCAAACACAGCGACGGCCGCGAGGACAAGTACATCTTCGTGCGCCACGTGGAGAAGACGGAGGGCATCGTCATCATGGGGCCCAGCGAGCACAACTAGCAGAGCACAACTGGTGCAGCACAACTAGCCGGGTCCGGCTGGCGATGGTTTAAGCGGGATCAAAGTCCGGCGGCGGCACGCGGGTAGCCTAGGGCTAACCCCAACAAACAGTGCCGCCGCCATGGACACCGCCCTCGATTCCGCTGCCCCCACTCTGGACTTCGCCCGCGACTGGGCCGAATTGGGCCTGCCCCCGCATGTCATCGAAGTGCTGGGCGCCGCACCGAAGATCTTCGTGCCGACCTGCCGCGAGGACCTGCTCGACTGGGCGCTGGGCCGCGATGCCGGCAGCACCGACTGGAGTGCTGCCAACCGCGACGACAAGGCCGAGTACAACGCCGTGTTCGACATCCCCGGCCTCGGTCCGGTGACCGAGGCGGTGGTCACCAAGGCGCGCAATGGTCTGGCGATCAACTTCACCGACCCCAAGCTGCGCCGCCGCGACCCGGACGCGATGGTCATCGGTGATGACCTGCCGACCGACAAGCCGACCTACCAGACCCGCTTCGGCGAACGCTTCGACCGCACCCGCCAGCAGACGCTGGACTGGCTGAAGGGCCGCGAGCTGATCGTGGTGCCGTTCAACGCCGGCCCGCCGCAGCTTGGCTACGGCGCACTGCTGGTCTGCCCGAAGGAGGCCGGCTTCTTCGCCGCCGCGATGGCCGACCTGCAGGGCATGATCCCCGGCAACGCGGTGCCGGCCAGCTTCCGCCTGAATGCCGGCGCGCTGTTCGTGGCGCCACCGTTCCGCCATACCCACTTCGACGGTCGTCAGGTGGTGGTGCATGCGCGCTGCGAGACTCACCAGGAAATCTTCGCCTACAACCTGTACCCCGGCCCCAGCGCCAAGAAGGGCGTGTACTCCCTGCTGCTGGACATCGGCGAGCGCGAGGGCTGGACGACCAACCACTGCGCCGCGGTGCGCGTGGTGACGCCTTACGACAACAGCCTGGTGATCATGCACGAGGGCGCCTCGGGCGGTGGCAAGAGCGAGATGACCGAGCACATCCACCGCATGGATGACGGCCGCCTGCTGCTGGGACGCAACGTCATCACTGGCGAGGAACGCACCCTGGTGTTGCCGGAGGCCTGCCATCTCGAACCGCTGGCCGACGACATGGCGGTGGCGCATCCGCTGCTCAACAACGGCCAGCGCAAGCTGCGCATCCTGGACGCGGAGCACGGCTGGTTCGTGCGGGTGGATCACATCACCCGCTACGGCACCGCGCCGCAGCTGGAGCGCCTGTGCATCCACCCCGAGCGCCCGCTGATCTTTCTCAACCACTACGCGGTGCCCGGCGGCCAGTGCCTGATCTGGGAACACATCGAGGACGCGCCTGGCAAGCCCTGCCCGAACCCGCGTGTGGTGATTCCGCGCGACATGGTGGAAGACATCGGTCAGGGCCCGGTGGCGGTGAACGTGCGTAGCTTCGGTGTGCGCTGCCCGCCGACGCACAAGGACAGCCCGCAGTACGGCATCGTCGGCATGCTGCACATCCTCAACCCGGCGCTGGCCTGGCTGTGGCGCCTGGTCGCACCGCGCGGCCACGCCAACCCCAGCATCCAGGATTCCAAGGGCATGCAGAGCGAGGGCGTGGGTTCCTACTGGGCCTTCTGCACCGGCCGCCGCGTCGACCAGGCCAACCTGCTGCTGCGCCAGATCGTGGACCACCCGGACACCCGCTACGTGCTGATCCCCAACCAGTACGTCGGCGCCTGGAAGGTCGGCTTCATGGCCGAGTGGGTGGCGCGCGAGTACCTGGCACGCCGTGGCGGCGCACGCTTCCGCCGCGAGCAGGTGTCGGACGCCGCGCTGCCGCTGCTGGGCCACGTGCCGAAGCAGATGCAGATCGAAGGCACGATGATTCCGCGCATGTTCCTCGACACCACCCGCCAGAGCGATTGCGGCGCCGAGGTGTACGAAGAGGGCGCACGCCAGTGGCGCGAATTCTTCGCCCGCGAGCTGAAGCCCTTCCTGGTGCCGGAACTGGATCCGCTGGGTCGCCGCATCATCGAAGCGGCGATTGCCGGTGCCAGCCAGGACGAGCTGTGGAAGTTGATTCCACACGCGATGTTCGAGGAGTGAGGGCTACCTTTAACCGGGAGTGGGGCTGATCGCCTCCGCTCCCTTGCGGCCTGCCTGTGATCCGGGCAGGCCGCTTCCATTTTCGCTGCCCCTTTTTCCCTCCGCCCGGTCTGCGCCCACGCTGCGGGAGCGGACGGAAAAGGACCGCGCCTACTGACAAATCCACCCCATCGTGCTCAAAATGCCGGTCTACCCCATCAACGAGAAGACAGACATCGTGCCTGCCCTGACCGACCTGCTGACCGCCATGGAGGAGCGCCGCTCCCCCTTCGAGGAAGCCATCCGCGCCCTGCCGCTGCCGATCTCCGGCGCTTTCGGTGACCCCGCCGCGCCGCGCGTGCCCAACTTCTGGCCGGGCGATGAAAGCCTGCCGGGCGGTGACGCGCTGGTGCAGGGCGAGTATCCGCGTTGCACCACGCGCAACGGCACCCGCGTGCTGGAAGCCAGCGGCGTGCTGTCCGCGGTGCCGAAGGGCCTGCGTGTCGCCGCGCTGTTCTCCGGTGGCCCGGCGGCAGGCGGCCACAACGTGCTGGTCGGCCTGCGCCGCCTGCTCGCACCCGGCAGCACCCTGCTGGGCGTGCGCGGTGGCCCCGGCGGCCTGCTCAAGGGCAAGCTGTTCGAGATCAGCGATGAAGACATCGCGCGCATCACTAACACCGGCGGTTTCGACTTCCTCGGCACCGACCGCACCAAGATCCGCAGCGCGGAGCAGATCGAGGCCGTGCGCCAGGTCTGTGCGGAGCAGGGCATCAACGCCATCGTCATCATCGGTGGCGACGACTCCAACACCAACGCTGCGCTGCTGGCCGAGGCACTGTTCGCCAATGTGCATCCGGATGGCCGTGGCGTACAGGTCATCGGCGTGCCCAAGACCATCGACGGCGACCTGCAGTACGGTGACCTGCTGCCGATCTCCTTCGGCTTCGACACGGCGACCCGCATCTACGGCGAGCTGGTCGGCAACATCGCCAGTGACACCCTGTCCTCGCGCAAGTACTGGCACTTCGTGAAGCTGATGGGCCGCGCGGCCTCCCACGTCACGCTGGAAGTGGCCCTACAGACCCGCCCGGCGCTGACCCTGGTGTCCGAAGAAGCCGCCCGCGAAGGCTGGTCGCTGGCCACCATCGTGCAGCGCGTGGCCGACACCATCATCGCGCGTGCCGATGCCGGCATCCACCACGGCATCGTGCTGATCCCGGAAGGCCTGATCGACTTCGTGCCCGAGATGCACGACCTCATCGAGGCGCTCAACGACGCCCTGGCCCACGCCACCGACCTGGCCGGCCTGTCCGCGGAGCAGCGCCACCAGCGCATCGTCGGCGCGTTGACGCCCGCCCATGCGAAGCTGCTCGCCAGCCTGCCCGGCTACCTGCAGAACGAGCTGCTGGCCGACCGCGATTCGCACGGCAACCTGCAGCTGTCGCTGATCGCCACCGAGCAACTGCTGATCGACATGGTGACCGCGAAGCTGGCTGCCGACGCGCCGGACGTGCCTTTCGCCGCACAGGCCCACTTCTTCGGCTACGAAGGCCGTTGCGGTGCGCCCACGCTGTTCGACGCCGCCTACTGCTACAACCTCGGCCTCACCGCCGCCTCGCTGATCCTCGGCGGCCACACTGGCTACATGGCGACCATCGGCCACCTGGCACGCGGTGGCCAGCCGCTGGCCCTGCCGCTCACCGGCATGCTGGTGGTGGAAAAGCGCCACGGCCAGAATGCCTTCGTCATCGAGAAGGCCTTGGTCAAGGTGGATGGTCCCGCCATGCGCTACTTCGCCAGTCGCCGCGACGACTGGGCAGCGCGCGATTGCTTCGCCTCGCCGGGCCCGCGTCAGCTGTGGGGTCCGACCTCCGGCCAGATCCCCGCCACCGTCGCGCTGGACCGCAGCCTCGCCTCGCTGGACATCCGTTTCGGCCGCAAGGACGCTTGAGGCGGCGCGCAAAAACTGCCCGGCAGCTTCGGGTATGCTGCCGGGCGCCACAAGAACAAGACCCGATAACTGCGCCACTCATTGGCGTCAATCACCGCGCCACCTGATCAAGGACACACCATGAAACGTATCGTCGTCACGGCCGCCCTGGCCGTCATCTCCCTGTCTGCGACCCACTCTGCGCTGGCTGCAGAGATGACCGAAGACCAGAAGACCCTCTACGCGCTGGGCCAGGCACTTGCCCGCCCCGCCGCCCAGTTCAGCCTGACGCCGGCCGAACAGGAGTTCGTGAAGCAGGGCATCGCCGACGGCCTGTCCGGCAAGAAGCCGGCCGTCGATATCGACACCTATCTGCCGAAAGTGCAGGCACTGGCCATGAGCCGCCGTGCCGTGCAGGGTGACAAGGCCGCCGCCGAAGGCAAGGCCTTCGCCGACAAGGCCGCCAAGGAAAAGGGCGCCCAGAAGACCGCCTCCGGCCTGGTCTACATCCCGATCAAGGCAGGCTCTGGCGCGACCCCCAAGGCCGAAGACAAGGTGAAGGTGCACTACACCGGCACGCTGCCCAGTGGCGAAGTCTTCGACAGCTCCGTCAAGCGCGGCACCCCCGCCGAGTTCCCGCTCAACGGCGTCATCAAGTGCTGGACCGAAGGCGTGCAGAAGATGAAGGTCGGCGGCAAGGCCCGCCTGGTCTGCCCGTCCGAGATCGCCTACGGCGAAAGCGGCCAGGGCCCGATCCCGCCGAAGGCCACGCTGAACTTCGAGGTCGAGCTGATCGAGATCGTGAAGTAAGCGCGTTCGTTTGGTACGACATGCGAACGGCCACCTGCGGGTGGCCGTTTTGCTTTGTCGGAAGAAGGCTTGAGTCATTTCATGGCCGCGCAGTTGCCTGCGGAAGTGCCTGAACCATGTGGGAACATGCAAGCATCTGGCGCAATGCCCTTTGGTTATTGCGCCCTACAAGAACTGAAATACGCGAGGCGGCGAGGGCGACGGCCGCAGCGTTTGGCTTGCAGCAGGGTATCCATGCCTATTCAAGGATTCTCGGCAAAGCTGAAATACTGCGTGAGAGCAGAAATGTGACGGTCGTCCAGTAGCTTACTGGCAAACCGGATTCGCTGAAGGTCCTATGGAAAGCTCAATGAAACGATTCATCAATGCCGGCTTCGGCACCGCTGTTGTCCTTGTCCTCAGCATGCTGGCTTTGGCTGCGTGCGCAACGCCGCTGACCGAAAACCAGAAACGGGTTCAGGAAGGCTATGCGTTATTTCAGAAACTCTGCAAGGAAGAGGCAGGGTTGAAGATCTATCGAAAGGTTGAAGGGGTGGAGGGGGTTGTGCTGCTGAGAGTCAAACAGCGCGCGGGCGACAAACAGTGGGCTGATCCCTTGTGGCCTGATGCGGCTTTTGCGCATGAAGGTACGGGAGACGAATACATTAAGTACTTCTTGCTTTCCGAGGAGCCCGCGATGACATTCAGAGAAAATAATCCGCGCCCCATTACTGCAGAAGATAGAGGAGATTTTGTTTTCTGGAATACCCCACGCCCTGGTTATAAATACGTGGATGTGGTTGAGGAACAAAGCGGTGTTCGCTGGCGCTACGCCTTGCTTGACAGTGCGCGCAAGGAGAGGAATGGCGGACTCCCTCCTCATCTAAAGAGGGAGCTGGCGCCATCCGAGCGTCCGCGCTACGGCGTGACTTACGAGACGCCAATTATTCCGGAAGAGAGAGAAAAGGGTGTGGCGCGAGGAGTTGTTAAGATGATTGACCTCGATACAAATGAGTTGCTCGGCGAGATGCGGGCCTTTTCGTGGACGATGAGCAAGCCAACCTCAAGTAATCCGAGTCCATGGCTCACCGGCCCGAGCTGTTCTATTGCCCCTACTAGATCGAGAATTGTTCGGATATCCGCTGATCAGGCCCTGATTCCAAAGAAACGCAACTAAAAAATGACAACCGATACTTTGAGTGCTGCGCGGCTCTATGATTTGGTTCTTGCACAATTAGCATCTGAGGCGTTCTTTGGGCGCCGCCCCGGTGATCTCCCGGCCCAAAATTATGGCGTATTTAGTGTCGATGATCTGAAGTACGGAAATAACAGAAGCTCAAAGTTCACCGATGCAGATGCAGCTCGCGTAGGGCGCAATAGCCGAAGGGCATTGCGCCGGATGTCTCCCTACAACTTCCGCAGAAACTCCCACGGATAAATCCCGCGCTCATGCCCGTCGCTGAACACCGGGTTCATCGCTTTGTCGGCGACGAGGCGGATTTCGGTGATCCTGATGCCAGCCTCCACCACGGGCTCCTGGCCGTTGCGACGGTCCCGCTCGCAGAACGCGCAGCGACATGCACTGCGTAATGCGGCGACGCTGAGCAGGACGTCACGGCCGTCGTCCCACACGATGCGCAGCTTGTCGTCGCGCACCGCGATGTCCACCGGATGGCTGGTCGGCTCGGCGGGGTATTGCAGGCGTTGAACGGCGCCGCTCACAGCACGGCCTGCATGCCTTCGCCGGCGAGCGAGCGGTCGAAGCCTTCGAGGCCGCGCGCGCCCAGCTCGCCACCCATGGCGGCGAGGCTTTCTTCGCGGATCAGCGATTTGAGTTGTCGCACCAGGGCGAGGAAGGTGGGGGATGATGTCATGTCGGGCGTGCGCGGGCGGGGCAGGGGGATGGGGATCTCGGCCTTGATGCGGCCGGGGCGGGCGGTCATGACGTAGACGCGGTCGGACAGGAACACGGCTTCCTCGATGTCGTGGGTGATGAACATCACCGACAGGCGCAGCTGTTGCCACATGTTGGTGAGGATCTCCTGCATCACCACGCGGGTCTGCGAATCCAGTGCGCCGAAGGGTTCGTCCATCAGCATCACCTGCGGACTGGTGGCGAGTGCGCGCACGATGCCGACGCGTTGCTTCATGCCGCCGGAGAGTTGATCGGGGTAGTGGTTCTCGAAGGCGAGCAGGCCGGCCAGCCCCAGCAGGGTGCGCGCGGCGGAGGTGCGGGCGTTGGCGGACACGCCCTGCATCTTCAGGCCGAATTCCACGTTCTTGCGCACGCTCATCCACGGGAACAGCGAGTACTGCTGGAACACCACGCCGCGGTCGGCGCCGGGGCCCTTGATCGGCGCGCCGTCGAGCAGCACCTTGCCGTCACTGGGCTTGAGGAAGCCGGCGACGATGTTCAGCAGCGTGGACTTGCCGCAGCCGGAGGGGCCGATGATCGACACGAACTCGCCGGGCTGCACGTCCAGCGACACGTTGCTGACGGCGTCGATGCTGCTGCCGTGCTGCGTGTAGCGCACGGTGAGGTCGCGGATCGCGATGTGGCCGCGGCCAGCCTTGGGTGCGTCGCTCATCGCTCACCTCCCTGCGTGGAGAACGCCAGCCATGGCATCGCTGCCTTGCCGACGAGGCGGATCAGCCCGCTGCACAGCAAGCCCAGCAGGCCGATGGTGATCATGCCGAGCACGATTTCGGAGTAGGTGATCAGCGAGTAGGCCTCCCAGGTGTAGTAGCCGATGCCGAACTGGCCGGAGATCATCTCGGCGGCGATCAGCGACACCCAGGCCACGCCCATGCCCACCGCGAGGCCGGTGAATATCTGCGGCGCGGCACCGGGCAGGATGACGTGCCACATCAGCGCGGATTCCTTCGCGCCCAGGCAGCGGCCGGCGCGCAGCAGCACGCCGTCCACCGCCTGCACGCCGCTCACGGTGTTGAGCAAGATGGGGAAGAAGGCGCCGATGAATGTGATGAACACGATGCTCACCTCGTTGTCCGGCCACAGCATGATGCTGATGGGCACCCAGGCGATGGCGGGGATGGGGCGCAGTGCTTCCAGCGCCGGGAAGAACAGACTGCGCATCAGCTTGTAGCGGCCGATCAGCAGGCCCAGGCCTATGCCCAGCACGCCGGCCAGCGCGAAGCCCAGGAAGATGCGGCGCAGGCTCAGCACCACGTGGGTGCCGAAGCGCTTGCTTTGCGATACCTGTGCCACCTTGTCCATCACCTCGCCGGGAGTGGGGATGTTGGTGAAGCGGATGTAGAAGTCCAGCTTGTACTTCGTGGCCAGATGCCATGCGAGTACTAGGCCGATCAACGAGCAGGCCGCCAGCACGTAGCCCGGCAGGTGCTGGCGCGCCCAGGCCAGCAAGCGGAAATAGGGTGGAGAGGGCGGAGGCGGCAAGGCGGCGCTCGGTGGCCGCGGTGCGGCGCGCAGCACGTCCTCGGTGCGCGCCAGCCCGGTCGGCTGTGGATGCTCCCGCCCGGCGGGTGCGGCCACGAAGAGGCCAGTGGCCTCGCGGTCCTCGTCGACGACGCGCAGATTGCTCGCTTGCATGCCTCCGCCCTCCCTTTACTTCAGTGCCGCCAGCGCGGCGACGGCTTCGCTGTAGGTGGCCAGCTTGCCGCCGATGGCGGTGGCGCGTGCCTCCGCATCCTTCTTCAGCAGGAAGGGCAGCACCACCGGCTTCTTGGCGTCGCTGACATTCACCGCGTAGAAGGCCTTGTCGGCGAAGACCTTGATGTCCAGCACGTCGTCATAGACGTAGGCGGCACTCACTTTCTTGCCGCCGCTCTCGGCGGACTTGATGGCGGACAGCGTGCACACCGGCGAGGCGTGCGCGGTGACGCCGCCGCCTTCCACCCACACCTCGCCCGCGTCACGCGGCTTTGCGATGGGCAGTTTGCACAGCGGATCGGTGCCGGACAGCTCGTAGTTGGTGTAGCTGGTCTTCGCCTTGTCGTAGTCCTGTCCGAGTTCCTTGAAGGCCTGGCGTACGTAGGTTTCGTTCACCCAGGCATTCACGTTGAACTCGCCGACGCGGTTGAGCTTCTTCAGCACGCCGTGAGCGATGCCGATGGTCTCGATCCACTTCGGCTTGATGCTGGGGTCCAGGGTGTGGATGCCGCCGGGGCCGAGGTAGATGTAGGCCACCTCTTTCTCGATCTTGGTCCACTCCTCGATCTTCGTCGCCGCCTGCACCGGGTTCTTGCGCACCCAGTCGTTGGCTTCCATCAGCGCCTTGATGTAGGCGACCACCACCTCCGGGTACTCGGTGGCGAAGTCCTTGCGGGCGACGACACCGTGGAAGGTCGGCACCTTGGTTTCGGCGCCATCGAAGATCTTGCGGGCGAAGCCGCGGTAGGGCAGCAGCTCGGCGAAGGGCACGAAGTCACCGTGACCGTCGATCTTCTTCTCCTGCAGGTTGGTGGTGCCGACTTCCGGTGACTGACTCACCAGGTCCCAGTAGGTGTCCGGCCAGCCGCGTGTCTGCATGGCCTGCAGCATCATGCCGTGCGCAGCGGAACCGAAAGGCACCGACACCAGCTTTCCCTTGAGATCGGACAGCTGGTAGTAGGGCGAGTCCTTGTGCACCACCACGCCGTTGCCGGAGCCCAGCGCGTTGTACGCGATGATCGCGATCAGCTGCGTTTCGTTGCCGGTCTGCTGCTGGCCGGTGGCGCCATTCACCAGCAGGGGGTAGTCCCCCATCATGCCGATGTGCAGCTTCTTGGCCATCATGCCGTTGGTGACGGGCGGGCCGGAGGTGAAGTTCTGCCAGTCGATCTTGAAATCGATGTCCGCGTACTTGCCGGTCTTCGGCAAGTGCTTCTCCAGCAACTTCATCTCCTTGATGACGATGCCGCCAGTGACGGTGTTGGTGGTGGTGTTCTGCGTGCCGATGCCGATGACGACTTCGGTGCGGGCCTGCGCGCCGGTGGCGAGCAGCAGGCCCGCGCAGGCAGGAAGCAGGGCGAGGGTGAAGCGGCGTACAGCGTGGCGAAGGGCGGGTGTCATGTGACTCTCCAGTAAGGGATGAGCGGGACACTTCGTTATGTCCTGCATTTAGCAAGTCAGATGCCACCTGCGGCGTTCCCGCGCGCACTGCGTTGTGCAGGCGGGGTGGTGCTGCGTAGTGCGTTGTTCTACAGCGTCGTTCGTGCGTGAGAGGTATAGCTCAGGGGTAGGTTGGGTTGAGCGGAGCGACTTGTGCTGAGCTCGTCGAGGCAAGCCCAACATTGATCGTTACGCACCGTGTTGGGCTTCGCTTTGCTCAACCCAACCTACGCCCTGTCCGCTGTTCTTTCCCTGTTCGATCAGCCTTTCCGTTGCGCAATGTCTATTGATGTGAGCGCCAGGCGTGCCAGCTTGCGCACGTCCGGGTCTGGGTCGTTGGCGGCGATCTCCAGCGGTGCGATGGCGCGCGGGTCACCGATCTCGCCGAGCGCGATCGCCGCTTCCTTGCGCAGATTCGACAGTTCGTGCGACAGCGCCTCCACCAGTACCGGCAGGCCGGCCTCGGCCTTCAGCCAGCCGAGGCTGCGCGCGGCTTTCACGCGGATCTGCCAGTAGTCGTCCTGCATCGCGCGCACCAGCTCCGGCACCGCGGGGCCCAGGCGCAGCTTGCCGATGGTCTGCGCGGCTTCCTCGCGCACCACCCACACGCTGTCGCCCAGCGCGCGGGTCAGCGCCGGCAGCACGCTGATCTCGCTGGCGTAGGCCAGCGCACCGACGGCGATGCGACGCACCTCGGCTTCGGGGTCGTGCGCGGCGACTTCCGCCAGCTCGCCCAGCGCTTCCGGTTTCTTCAGGTAGCCGAGCACGCCGACGGCTTCGCGGCGCACGCCGGCATCCGGGTCGCGCAGCGAGTTCATCGCAGGTGCAAACGCTTCATTCACACGCAGCGCACGCAGCGCGCGGAAAGCCAGCATGCGTACTTCGGCTTCCGGGTGTGCCAGCACGGCCAGCAGCGGCGGCGCGGCGGAAGCCTGTTTCAGTTCCGCCAGCACGGTGCCGGCGGCCTGTCGTACGGCCGGCACCGGGTCATGCAGCAGCGGGGCCAGCGCGGAGACGACCTCGATCTCCTCGTAGCCTTCCAGCGCCTTCGCCGCTTCGGCGCGCACGCTGGCGTCCGTATCGCTCACGCGTGGCAGCAGCAGCGGCACGATGTCGTCCTCTTCGCTGTAGGGCAGTTCCAGCACGGCGAGGCGCCGCACTTCGGCGTCTTCGTGTTGCAGGCGATCCTGCAGGTTCAGGTCCAGCATTCAAATCTCCTTGGCAGTTGTGCGCGGCGAATGGCCCGCGCTCAACCAGCACTCTTCTCGTGGGTTCGTCCGAACCCGCGATCCGTCCGTTGCAGAAGGCGTAGGTTGGGTTGAGCAACGCGAAGCCCAACACACACTCCCATCGCTGCCTCGGTGCCGACATCCTGGTGTTGGGCTTCGCTGCGCTCAACCCAACCTACCCCTTCTTCGTTGTCGTCATTCCGTTGCGGGAGCAACGTGTTCACCGCAGCAGGTACGGAATGTCCACATGCACCGCACCCGTCGGGCAGTCCTTCTCGCAGGGCAGGCAGTACCAGCATTCGTCGAACTGCATGAAGGCTTTCTTCTTCACGAGGTCGATGGCGAGCACGTCCAGCGGGCAGACGTCGACGCAGACGGTGCAACCCTTGTCGGCGATGCACTTGTCCTCGTCGACCTTTACCGGAACTTGTGTGAGCGTGATGGCGATGGTCATGTTCTTCTCCTTGCTCAAGCAGCACGCGCAATGCGCATGCGGTTGTAGGCGTTACGTTCCTCGTCATCCACCGGCACGATGTAGGGTTCGACGGCCTTCTTGCGCATCGTCATGCGGCCTTGGGCGTCGCGCGACAGCAGGCTGTGGCAGAACCAGTTGGCGTCGTCGCGTTGCGGGTGGTCGACGTTGAGGTGGTACAGGCCCCAGCGGCTCTCGGTGCGGAACAGTGAGGCGCGGGCGGCCATCTCGGCGCAGTCGAGGATGGAGTAGGCCTCCATCGCGCGCATCAATTCATGGGGATTCGCGGCACGCATGGTCTCGATGTCCTCGCGCACTTCGTCCAGGCGCTTGAGGCCGATAAGGTACTTGCGGGTGATCTTCGGCGGCTGCAGGTAGTCGTTCACCAGGCGGCGCGTCTTGTACTCGATCTGGAAGGGCGTGGGGCCATCGGTGCGTTGCAGCGGCGCGAGGATGCGTTGCGACTCGGCGGCCACTGCGGCTTCGTCCAGCGGCGCGAAGTCCACGCCGCGGCAGTACTCGGCGCCGTTGTCGCCGCAGTGCTTGCCGTACACGAATGCGCCCAGCATGTAGTTGTGCGGCACGCTGGCGCAGTCACCGGCGGCGTACAGGCCACGCACGGAGGTCTCGCCGCGCGAGTTCGTATGGATGCCGGACGCGCTGTGGCCGCTGCAGAAACCGATCTCGGAGATGTGCATCTCCACCATCTCGCTGCGGTAGTCGTTGCCGCGCTTCTCGTGAAAGCGGCCGCGGCTGGGGCGCTCGTTGGTGTGCAGGATGGTCTCGATGTTCTGGATGGTTTCTTCCGCGAGGTGGTCCAGCTTGAGGAACACCGGGCCGTTGCCGCTGAGCAGTTCGTTGTAGAACTCCAGCATCATCTGGCCGCTCCAGTAGTCGCACTCGATGAAGCGCTCGCCCTTGGAGTTGGCGGTGTACCCGCCGAAGGGACCGGTGACGTAGGCACAGGCCGGGCCGTTGTAGTCCTTGATCAGCGGGTTGATCTGGAAGCATTCCAGGT
>JAVHYF010000017.1 GCA_031119205.1 Moraxellaceae bacterium
ATGCGACAGATGCAGGGCGGCGGCCGTGGCGGTGCCTTTTCCTTCGGAAAGAGCCGTGCGCGCATGCTGGACGAGTCGGCCAACTCCATCACCTTTGCCGACGTCGCCGGTTGCGACGAGGCCAAGGAAGAAGTCTCCGAACTCGTCGATTTCCTGCGTGACCCGTCCAAGTTCCAGAAGCTCGGTGGCCGTATTCCCAAGGGCGTGCTGATGGTCGGCTCGCCGGGTACCGGCAAGACGCTCCTGGCCAAGGCGATTGCCGGCGAGGCGAAGGTGCCGTTCTTCAGCATCTCCGGTTCCGACTTCGTGGAAATGTTCGTCGGTGTCGGTGCTGCACGGGTGCGCGACATGTTCGAGAACGCCAAGAAGCAGGCACCTTGCATTGTCTTCATCGACGAAATCGATGCCGTAGGCCGCCAGCGTGGTGCTGGCCTCGGTGGCGGTAACGATGAGCGCGAACAGACCCTGAACCAGTTGCTGGTCGAAATGGATGGTTTCGAAGGCCAGACCGGTGTGATCGTGATTGCCGCGACCAACCGCCCGGACGTGCTTGACCCGGCGCTACTGCGCCCGGGCCGCTTCGACCGTCAGGTCGTGGTGCCGCTGCCGGATATCCGTGGCCGCGAACAGATCCTGCGCGTGCACATGCGCAAAGTGCCGATCGCTCCGGACGTCGATCCGCAAGTGCTGGCACGTGGTACGCCGGGCTTTGCTGGCGCGGATCTCGCCAACCTTGCCAACGAGGCAGCCCTGTTTGCCGCGCGCGCCAACAAGCGTCTGGTGGACATGGAAGACTTCGAGCGTGCCAAGGACAAGATCATGATGGGCGCCGAGCGCCGCTCCGTGGTCATGCCCGAGGAAGAGCGCCGTAATACGGCCTATCACGAGTCGGGTCACGTCGTCGTCGCCAAGCTGCTGGACAAGACCGATCCGGTGCACAAGGTCACCATCATCCCGCGCGGTCGTGCCTTGGGTGTGACCATGCAACTGCCGGAGCAGGACCGTTACAGTCAGGATCGTGAGCGCTTGCTGCAGACCATCGCTGTGTTGTTCGGTGGCCGTATCGCTGAAGAAGTGTTCATGAACCAGATGACCACCGGCGCTTCGAACGACTTCCAGCGCGCGACCGACATCGCGCGCCGCATGGTGACCCAGTGGGGCATGTCCGACGCGCTGGGGCCGATGGTGTATGGCGAGGAAGAAGGCGAAATCTTCCTGGGCCGCTCCGTCACGCAGCACCGCAATGTGTCGGAGGCCACCATGCAGAAGGTGGATGGCGAGATCCGTCGCATCATCGATGGTCAGTACGCGCTGGCACGTCGCCTGATCGAAGAGAGCCGCGAGAAAATGGAGATCATGACCGCGGCGCTGCTCGAATGGGAAACGCTGGATGCGGACCAGATCAACGACATCATGGCGGGTGGCAAGCCGCGTCCGCCGAAGCCCTCGGCCACGCCGACGAGCACGCGTTCCGATGATTCGTCGGGCGCCGAGCCCAACGCGCCGGCTGCTGCTGCCTGACGGGTTGCAGCCGCAAGATGCGGGCGCCATCCACCTGGATGGCGCCCGTTTTGTTTTCCGGTCCACTCCATGACAAAGACACCCACCCTGCAATGCGCGGGCTTCAGGCTGAGCTTTGATCAGCCCAAGGTGATGGCGATCATCAACCTGACGCCCGATTCATTTTCTGGCGACGGGCATGGCGGCGGCGCGGACGCTGCTCTGCGGCATGCCGAGCAGGCCCTGGCGGACGGGGCTGACATGCTGGATATCGGCGGCGAGTCCTCGCGCCCCGGCGCGCAGCCGGTCAGTGAGGCCGAAGAGCTCGACCGCGTGATGCCGGTTCTGGAGCGGTTGCTGCCGCTTGGCTTGCCGGTTTCCGTCGACACCGTGAAGCCTGCTGTGATGCGCGAGGCGGCCGGAGCTGGCGCCGCGATGATCAATGACATCAATGCCCTGCAGGCAGAAGGTGCCCTGGAGGCTGTGACGACGTCTTCGGCGGCCGTTTGCCTGATGCACATGCAGGGCGAGCCGCGCAGCATGCAGCAGGCGCCCCATTACGCCGATGTGGTGAGCGACGTGGAGCAGCATCTGCTCGGCCGTGCCCGCGCTTTGCTGGATGCAGGCTGTGCGCCGGAACGCATCGTGCTCGATCCCGGCTTCGGTTTCGGCAAGACGCTTGAGCACAACGCGCTGCTCTTCCGGGCGCTGCCGCGCTTTGCCGCACTGGGCTATCCTGTGCTGGTCGGCGTTTCCCGCAAGACCATGCTCGGCCAGATTACTGGCCGTCCGGTGCAGGAGCGGCAGACTTCCAGCGTGGCGGCCGCCTTGATGGCCGTGCAGCAGGGCGCCGCCATCGTGCGGGTCCACGATGTAGCGCCAACGGTCGATGCCTTGCGGGTCTGGGCCGCGTTGCGTAGCTGAGCAGATCAACAACAAGAAATTTTCCTGACAGGTCCATCATCTCGATGAGTCGCAAATACTTTGGCACTGACGGCGTGCGTGGCCGCGTCGGTGAGTCCCCGATCACCCCTGAATTCGTCATGCGCCTTGGCTACGCAGCCGGAGTCACCCTGGTGGCGCGCGAGCAGATGCGCCCCGGGCAACACCCTGCGGTACTGATCGGCAAGGACACCCGGATTTCGGGTTACATGCTCGAAGCAGCACTGGAGGCCGGTTTTGCCGCTGCTGGCGTGGATGTCATCCTCGCAGGGCCGATTCCCACGCCTGCAGTCGCCTATCTGACCCGTGCGCTGCGCCTGCAGGCTGGCGTGGTGATCTCCGCCTCGCACAATCCGTATTACGACAACGGCATCAAGTTCTTCTCGGCAGGCGGCGCAAAACTGCCGGATGCAGTCGAAGCCGAGGTCGAGGCACACCTCGATGAGCCGATGGGCTGTGTGGACTCGGCAACGATGGGGCGGGCGCGGCGCATCGATGATGCTGCCGGTCGCTATATCGAGTTCTGCAAGAGCAGCTTCCCGAACGAGCTGAACCTGCGTGGCCTGAAGATCGCGCTGGATTGCGCAAACGGCGCGGCCTATCAGATCGCTCCCAAGGTTTTCCACGAGCTGGGTGCGGAGGTTGTTTCGGTCGGTGTCGAACCTAACGGCCTGAACATCAATGATGGTGTCGGTGCTACCGCGCCCAAGAGTCTCAGTGAGGCAGTGCTCCGTGCAGGAGCAGACATCGGCATCTCCCTGGACGGGGATGCGGATCGTGTCCTCATGTGCGACCGCACGGGCGAACTGTACGACGGTGACAAGCTGCTCTACGTCATTGCCCGTGCCCAGCAGGGCGAAGGGCGTCTGAGTGGGGTGGTGGGCACCCTGATGAGCAACCTGGGTTTCGAGAACGCGATCCGCGACATGGGCGTCGACTTCCACCGTGCCAAGGTGGGGGATCGTTATGTGCTTGAGCTGATGCAGGAGAAGGGTTGCAAGCTGGGCGGCGAGAATTCCGGCCACATCATCTGCCTTGATCGTCACACGACCGGCGACGGCATCGTTTCGGCGCTTCAGGTGCTTGCAGCGCTCCGCCAGAATGGAGAGACCCTGGCCGAGGCCTGCAAGGCACTGGTTTTCTACCCGCAGAAGCTGATCAACGTGCGCATGACCGCCGGCTTCGACTGGGCGTCGGATGCCGACATTGCGGCGGCAAAGCGTGCGGCGGACGAGGAACTGGGCCGTGAGGGGCGTGTATTGCTGCGGCCTTCGGGTACTGAGCCATTGCTGCGTGTGATGGTCGAGGGCGCCGATGGTGCCAAGGTCGAGCGACTGGCACGCAGCATCGCAGACGTTGTCAGCAAGGCGGTGGAATGAGCGTGTGCGACGTGTCGGGTCAGGCGCGGCCGGGGGTGCGACTGATTTCTTACACGTAATGCGTCTGTAACAAACCGTTCATACACTTGCCTCCGGCTTCAGGCCAATCCACACAAGGAGTCGAGTTATGAACGGTTTCAAGATCCTGACCATCGCTGCGATGGTTGCTGCTGGTTTCGCTGCCCAGGGCGCCAAGGCCCAGTCAATCGTGAAGATTGACGGTTCCAGCACCGTGTTTCCGGTTACCGAAGCGGTCGCCGAAGAGTTCCAGAAGGCCAAGAAGGGCGCCGTGCGCGTGACCGTGGGCGTGTCCGGTACCGGCGGTGGCTTCAAGAAGTTCTGCCGCGGCGAGATCGACATCTCCGGCGCTTCGCGTCCGATCCTGGCCAAGGAAATGGAAGAGTGCAAGGCCGCTGGCATCAAGTACATCGAGCTGCCGGTTGCTTTCGACGCGCTGACCGTCGTGGCCAACCCCAAGAACGCCTTCCTCAAGCAGATCACCGTGGAAGAGCTGAAGAAGATCTGGGAACCGGCTGCCCAAGGCAAGATCACCAAGTGGAACCAGGTCAATCCGGCCTGGCCCGATGCACCGATCAAGCTGTTCGGCCCGGGTGCTGACTCCGGCACTTTCGACTATTTCACCGAAGCCATCAACGGCAAGTCCAAGGCCAGCCGTGGTGACTTCACCGCGTCTGAAGACGACAACGTGCTGGTGCAAGGCGTCTCCCGCGACGTCAATGCCATCGGTTACTTCGGCTATGCCTACTATGCTGAAAACCAGGACAAGCTGAAGGCTGTGCCGGTTGTCGAGAAGGCTGGCAAGCCGGCCGTGCTGCCGTCGCAGGACACGGTCATGAAGGGCACCTACCAGCCGCTGTCGCGCCCGATCTTCATCTACGTCGCCGTCAAGTCGGCCGATCGTCCGGAGGTCAAGGAATTCATCGAGTTCTACATGAAGGAAGGTGGCGCGCTGGCGAAGGAAGTGAAGTACGTGCCGCTGAACGCTGCGGACTACAAGCACAGCCTGGAGATCTTCACCAAGCGCCGCACCGGTACCGCCTTCGGTGGCGTGCCTGAAGTCGGCGTGGAAGTTGCTGAGCTGCTGAAGCGCGAACCCAAGGAGTAATTCCTCCGGGTTCTGCGGGAACCCCGGGATGCTGCGTGCAGGTCCCGGGGTTTTTTTGTGGCGTGACGTCAGGAGAGGGCAGGTAAAATCACATGGATAACGTCATGTTGAGAGAGGGTGGGGTCGTGATGGGTGCAAGCACCAGCGATCGTTTGAAAAAGAAACGCCTGCGCAACCTGCGCGAGAGCTTCATCGAGTCGTTGCTTTTTTTGGCAGCGTTCGTGTCGGTGGTGACGACGGTGGGGATCGTCTACATCCTGGTATCGGAATCGCTCAATTTCTTTGCCGAAGTCCCGCTGGTCGATTTCCTGACCGATACGCAATGGACGCCGCTGTTTGCCGATGCCCACTTCGGCATCATGGTGCTGATCTCCGGCACCTTGACCAGTGCAGGGGTTGCCCTGGCAGTCGCACTGCCGCTCGGGACCATCATCGCCATCTACCTGTCGGAGTTCGCCACGTTTTCCGTGCGCGAGGCCGCCAAGCCGGTGCTGGAGTTGCTGGGTGGCGTGCCGACCATCGTGTTCGGCTACTTCGCGCTGATCGTTGTCACGCCGGCCTTGCAGAAGATCTTCCCCTCGCTGCCCGGCTTCAACATCCTGTCGGCCGGTCTGGTGATGGGCGTGATGATCATTCCCTACGTGGCATCGCTGGCCGAGGACGCCATGCGCGCGGTGCCGATGAGCTTGCGTGAAGGCTCTTACGCCATGGGGGCGACCCGCCTGCAGACTGCGCTGCGCGTCGTGCTGCCGGCCGCCATTTCGGGTGTGGCCTCCGCCTACGTTCTGGCCATTTCCCGCGCCGTCGGCGAGACCATGATCCTGACCGTCGCCGCAGGTAGTCAGCCCCTGCTGACCTTCAACCCGGCCGATTCGGCGATGACCCTGGCGTCCTATATCGCTGGCGTTTCCATGGGCGATCTGCCGCATGACTCCATTGGCTACAAGACGATCTTCGCGGCCGGTCTCACGCTGATGCTGATGACCCTGGCACTGAACATCTTCGGCCACTGGCTGCGCAAGCGTTACCGCGAGGTCTACTGACATGAATACCGTTGTTGCTTCGAACAAAGACAGGGATCTGGCGGCGATCCGCTCACTGATCCAGAAGCACAAGCGCTGGGATGCCATGTTCGGCATCCTGGGCATCGTGTGTCTGATGGTCGGCGTGCTGACCCTGATTGCGCTGTTTGCCGACATGATCAGTACGGGTGGTCAGCGCCTGTCCTGGGAGTTCTTCACCAACTTCCCGTCGCGTCGCGCCGGCCAGGCAGGCATTCTTGCCGCATGGGTCGGCTCCACGCTGGTCATGGTGGTGACCGCGGCCACCGCGATTCCGCTCGGCGTCGCGGCCGGTGTCTATCTCGAAGAGTACGCCCCGAAGAACTGGGTGACGGACCTCATCGAGATCAATGTCACCAACCTGGCCGGCGTGCCCTCGATTGTTTACGGTCTGCTGGGCCTGGGCATCTTCGTCTACACCTTCGGCCTCGGACACAGCATCCTCACCGCGGGACTGACGCTGGCACTGCTGATTCTGCCGGTGGTCATCGTCGCGACCCGCGAGGCCATCCGCGCCATCCCCCAGATGGTGCGCGAAGGTGCTTACGCCTGTGGCGCGACCACTTGGCAGACGGTGCGTGATCACATCGTGCCGTACTCCAGCGCGGGCATTCTCACCGGCGTGATCATCGGTCTGGCACGCGCAATCGGTGAGACAGCGCCGCTGATCGTGGTGGGGGCCGTGACCTTCATCGCCTTCCTGCCGCCCGCATCGGGCACCGGGGAGCCGGCCGCCGGCGTGTTCGACTGGCTTTTCGCCGACTTCACCGTCCTGCCGATCCAGATGTTCAACTGGACCTCGCGTCCGGATGCCAACTTCCATGCCAACGCGGCGGCGGCCGGGCTGGTGCTGGTGCTCATGACGCTTGCCATGAACGGCCTCGCGATCTGGTTGCGCTACCGCATGCGCAAGAACATCAAGTGGTAAGCCTGTTGGCAAGCCCCGGTTGGTAAGCCCTTATTGGTAAGCCCGACTCCGAACGAATATCTGCATAGAGATCGCCATGAGCAAAGTTGCCACCCCCGAGAAGATCAAGGCTGAAGTCAAGGACCTCAACTTCCACTACAGCGCCTTCCATGCGCTGAAGAGCGTCAATTTCCCCGTGTACGAGAAGAAGGTCACCGCGCTGATCGGACCGTCTGGTTGCGGCAAGTCCACGCTGCTGCGTTCCTTCAATCGCATGCACGACCTCTACCCGGGCAATCGCTATGAAGGCGAGATCCGCCTGCACCCGGACAACACCAACCTGCTGGCCTCGGACGTCGATCCCATCGAGGTCCGCATGCGTATCAGCATGGTGTTCCAGAAGCCGAACCCCTTCCCGAAGTCTATCTACGAGAATGTGGCTTACGGCCTGCGTGTACGTGGTGAAAACAGCCGCGCGCTGCTCGACGAAAAGGTGGAGCAGGCCCTGCGCGGCGCATCCCTGTGGGACGAGGTGAAGGATCGCCTGAACGATCTCGGTGCCAATCTCTCGGGGGGTCAGCAGCAGCGCCTGTGTATCGCGCGTGCGCTGGCGACTGATCCGGAAATCATCCTCTTCGACGAGCCAACATCCGCCCTGGACCCGATCGCGACCGCCAACATCGAAGAGCTGGTAACCGAACTGAAGGACAAGGTCACCATCCTCATCGTGACCCACAACATGCAGCAGGCTGCCCGCGTGTCCGATTACACGGCCTACATGTATCTCGGCGAGCTCATCGAGTTCGGCGTCACCGACCAGATGTTCGTGAAGCCACAGAAGAAGCAGACCGAGGACTACATCACCGGCCGCTTCGGCTGATGTGGCGGGGCTCTGTGCCCCGGTCTGGGGCCTTACATTGACTCGTGCAAGGGGGCGGGATAACATCCCGCTTCTTTGCTAACTGACCCTGCATACAAGACATGGGTGGTCCAATTTTCAGCCTGGTGCTGGTGCTCCATATCATCGTGGGCCTCGCACTCATCGTTTTCGTGCTGCTGCAGCACGGCAAGGGTGCCGACGTCGGCGCATCCTTCGGTGGTGGTTCTGCAGGCAGCCTCTTCGGCTCTTCCGGTTCGGCCAATTTCCTCAGCCGTACGACGGCCATTCTGGCGACGGTGTTCTTCGTCACCAGCCTTGGTCTGACCTATCTGGCGGGCCATCGCTCTGGCGCTGCAGCTGCGCCGGCCAGTCTGATGGATGGTGTTGAGCAGCAATCGACGCCTGCCGCAGTTCCGGCTGCACCGGCTACTGATTCAAAGTCGAGCGACATTCCGAAATAAGATAGTTGCTTGGCGGTTCAGTAGCCGTCACGTATAATCCTTTTGTTGCGGTGCGCCGACGTGGTGAAATTGGTAGACACGCCATCTTGAGGGGGTGGTGGCGCAAGCCGTGTGAGTTCGAGTCTCACCGTCGGCACCAGTCATTTAGAAACGCCCGCAACTGCGGGCGTTTCTCCGAATTAGTCAGTAACTCCAGTTAATCGGAGCATTGGATGCTAGAAAACTACTTTCCGGTATTGCTGTTTATTGTTGTCGGAGTAGTAATCGGCGTTCTTCCCATTCTGCTGGGGCGCATTCTCGCGCCCCATCGCCCTGATCCGGAAAAGCTTTCACCCTACGAATGCGGCTTCGAGGCATTCGAGGATGCGCGCATGAAATTCGATGTGCGTTATTACTTGATTGCAATTCTGTTCATCCTATTCGATCTTGAAGTAGCGTTCCTGATTCCCTGGGCATCGATCCTCAAGGAACTGGCGGCTACCGAAGCAGTCCGTCTGTTCGGTTTCTTCGAGATGTTCGTCTTTCTCGGCATTCTTATTCTCGGTTACGTGTACGTCTGGAAGAAAGGCGCCCTCGACTGGGAATGAGTGCTGTATCGCAGTATTGAATCAAAGGTGCAGCCGTGAGTATTGAAGGCGTGTTTCGCGAGGGGTTCGTCACGACCACCCTCGATACGGTCATCAACTGGACCCGTACGGGTTCGTTGTGGCCGATGACGTTCGGGCTGGCCTGCTGTGCCGTGGAGATGATCCATGCCGGGACAGCGCGATACGACATTGACCGCTTCGGCATGTTGTTCCGCCCCAGCCCCCGTCAATCCGATCTGATGATCGTGGCGGGCACGCTGTGCAACAAGATGGCGCCCGCCTTGCGCAAGGTCTATGACCAGATGGCTGAGCCACGCTGGGTCATTTCCATGGGGTCCTGCGCCAACGGCGGTGGCTACTATCACTACTCCTATTCCGTTGTGCGCGGCTGTGACCGTGTAGTGCCGGTTGATGTCTACGTCCCGGGCTGCCCTCCGACGGCCGAAGCGCTTCTCTATGGCATCGTCCAGTTGCAGAAGAAAATCCGCAAGACCAGCACGATCGCGCGCTGAGGCAAGCCAGATGAGCCAGAAATTGGAACAACTTTCCGCTGCCCTGCAGGTAACGTTCGAAGGCCGTGTGCAGTCGCTGCGCCTGGATCGCGGTGAGCTGACGCTCACTGTCGCAGCCGCAGATTATTTGCAGGTGGCAGAAGCACTGCGCGACGCACCGGCGTTCGGGTTCGAGCAATTGATCGATCTGTGCGGCGTTGATTATTCGAGCTATGCCGGCAGCCAGTCGTTCAGCAAGCGCTATGCCGCGGTGTGCCATCTGCTGTCGGTCAAGAGCAATGTCCGCTTGCGCCTGCGGGTGTTTGCCGACGACGACCAATTTCCTGTGCTCGGCTCGGTCTGCGACGTATGGCCTGCTGCGAACTGGTTCGAGCGGGAAGCGTTCGACCTGTACGGCATCATGTTCAGCGGTCATCCGGACTTGCGTCGCATCCTGACTGACTACGGATTCGTCGGCCATCCGTTCCGCAAGGACTTCCCGATTTCCGGCTTCGTCGAAATGCGCTACGACCCGGAGCAGGGCCGTGTCATCTATCAGCCGGTGAGCATCGCGCCGCGTGAAATCACCCCGCGCATCGTGCGCGAAGAAAGCTACGGGGACGTCGGCAATGGCTGAGATCCGCAACTACACGATCAACTTCGGCCCACAGCACCCGGCCGCACACGGCGTACTGCGTCTGGTGCTGGAGCTGGACGGTGAGGTCGTGGAGCGCGCAGACCCGCATATTGGTCTGTTGCACCGTGGTACCGAGAAGCTGGCCGAGACCCGTACCTGGATCCAGTCCGTGCCCTACATGGACCGGCTGGATTACGTCTCGATGATGTGCAACGAACATGCTTACTGCATGGCCATCGAGAAGCTGCTCGGCATCGAAGTGCCGCTGCGCGCGCAGTACATCCGGGTGATGTTCGACGAGATCACGCGGATCCTGAACCACCTGCTCAACATTGGAACGCACGCGCTGGATATCGGTGCGATGACGATGGTCATCTACACCTTCCGTGAGCGTGAAGACCTGATGGACGTCTACGAGGCGGTGTCGGGTGCTCGCATGCACGCGGCCTACTACCGCCCGGGCGGCGTCTATCGCGATCTGCCCGACCAGATGCCGCAGTACGTGGTGTCGAAGTACAAGGACGCCGCGACCGTCAAGCAGTTGAACACTGCGCGTGAAGGCTCGCTGCTCGATTTCCTGGACGACTTCACCCAGCGTTTCCCGACCTATGTCGACGAATACGAAACGCTGCTGACGGACAACCGCATCTGGAAGCAGCGCACCGTCGGCATCTGCGTCGTGCCGCCTGAGCGTGCATTGGCACTGGGCTTCACCGGGCCGATGCTGCGTGGTTCCGGCGTCGAATGGGATCTGCGCAAGAAGCAGCCCTACGAGGTGTATGACCAGGTCGACTTCGATATTCCTGTCGGTGTGAATGGCGACTGCTACGACCGCTACCTGTGCCGCATCGAAGAGATGCGCCAGAGCAACCGCATCATCCGCCAGTGCATCGACTGGCTGCGCAAGAACCCCGGCCCGGTGATCACCAGCAACTACAAGGTGGCTCCACCGTCGCGCAGCAAGATGAAGGAGAACATGGAGGAGCTGATCCACCACTTCAAGCTTTTCACCGAAGGCATGCACGTGCCGGAAGGTGAGGTCTATGCAGGCGTGGAGCATCCGAAAGGCGAGTTCGGCGTGTATGCGATTTCCGATGGCGCCAACAAGCCCTACCGCCTGAAGCTGCGCGCACCCGGTTTCCCGCACCTCGCAGCCATGGACGAGCTGTCACGCGGCTACATGATCGCCGACGTGGTGGCCATCATCGGGACGATGGACATCGTGTTCGGTGAGATTGACCGATGAGCGAACGACAAGCGAACAGCATGCTTTCTGCAGAATCCCTCCAGGCGATCGACCGCGAAGTCGCCAAGTATCCCGCCGACCGCAAACAGTCGGCGGTCATGTCGGCACTGCGTATTGCGCAGGTGGAGAAGGGCTGGCTGGCCAGCGAGACGATCGAGTTCGTGGCGAAGTATCTGGGCATGCCGCCGATCGCCGTTTACGAAGTCGCCAGCTTCTACAACATGTATGACCTGAAGCCGGTCGGGCGTCACAAGCTGACCGTCTGCACCAATCTGCCGTGCGCGTTGTCCGGCGGTTTCGATGCAGGTGAATACCTCAAGCAGAAGCTGGGGATCGACTACAACGAGACCACTGCCGACGGCCGCTTCACGCTGAAGGAAGGCGAGTGCATGGGCGCCTGCGGTGACGCACCGGTGATGCTGGTGAACAACCACCGCATGTGCAGCTGGATGTCCTACGACAAGATCGACAAGCTGCTGGAGGATCTCGGCAAATGACAGCGCTGAGCGGACACGGCGTCGTCCTCGACGGCATCGCCGGTGAGAACACCTGGCGGCTCGAGGACTACCTGAAGCGCGGCGGTTACGCTGCGTTGAAGAAGATCATCGCCGAACAGATTCCCCCCGAGAACATCATTGCCGAGGTGAAGAAGTCGGCGCTGCGCGGTCGTGGCGGCGCTGGCTTTCCGACGGGCCTGAAGTGGAGCTTCATGCCGCGCGCATTCCCCGGCGCGAAGTACATCTGCTGCAACTCGGACGAGGGCGAGCCCGGTACCTTCAAGGACCGCGACATCATCCGCTACAACCCGCATGCGCTGATCGAAGGCATGATCATTGCGGGCTACGCGATGGGCTGTGGCACTGGCTACAACTACATCCACGGCGAAATCTTCGCGGAATACGAGCGCTTCGAGGCCGCACTGGCCGAAGCGCGCGAAGCGAACCTGCTCGGCAGCAACATCCTGGGGTCCGCATTCAGTTTCGAGCTGCATGCGCACCACGGCTACGGCGCCTACATCTGTGGCGAAGAGACTGCGCTGCTGGAGTCCCTCGAAGGCAAGAAGGGGCAGCCGCGTTTCAAGCCGCCGTTCCCGGCCAGCTTCGGCCTGTACGGCAAGCCGACCACGATCAACAACACCGAGACCTTCGCGTCGATTCCCTACATCATCCGTGAGGGTGGCGAAGCCTTCCTGAACCTGGGCAAGCCGAACAACGGCGGCACAAAGCTGTTCTCTGTGTCGGGCCATGTGAATCGTCCGGGCAACTACGAGATTCCGCTCGGCACGCCGTTCTCGGAACTGCTGGAGCTTGCCGGTGGCATGCGCGGTGGTCGCAAACTCAAGGCCGTGATTCCCGGCGGTTCGTCCGCGCCGGTGCTGCCGGCGTCGATCATGATGGACCTGACGATGGACTACGACGCCATCGCCAAGGCGGGCTCCATGCTGGGTTCCGGTGCGGTCATCGTGATGGACGAGACGACCTGCATGGTGCGCGCGCTGGAGCGTCTGTCCTACTTCTACTTCGAAGAGTCCTGCGGTCAATGCACACCCTGCCGTGAAGGTACTGGCTGGCTATACCGCATGGTTCACCGCATCGAGCATGGCGAGGGCCGCGCGGAAGATCTCGAGATGTTGACCGGTGTGTCGGACAACATCATGGGCCGCACCATCTGCGCCTTGGGTGATGCCGCCGCGATGCCGGTCAAGAGTTTCGTCAAGCATTTCGGTGACGAATTCGCCTATCACATCCAGCACAAGTGCTGCCTCGTTCCGCACGAGGTCCAGCGCGAAGGCAGCAAGATTTACGTGGAACACGCATGCTAGAGATCGAAATCGACGGCGCGAAGCTGGAGGTGCCGGATGGCAGCACCGTCATGGATGCTGCCAACCGCGCCGGTACGTTCATTCCGCACTTCTGCTACCACAAGAAGCTGTCCATCGCGGCCAACTGCCGCATGTGCCTGGTAGAAGTCGAGAAGGCGCCGAAGCCACTGCCTGCGTGTGCCACACCGGTCACCAACGGCATGAAGGTGTCCACGCACTCCAACAAGGCGGTGAACGCGCAGAAGGGGGTGATGGAGTTCCTGCTCATCAACCACCCGCTGGACTGCCCGATCTGCGACCAGGGTGGCGAGTGCCAGTTGCAGGATCTCGCCGTGGGTTATGGCGGCGGCGCTTCCCGCTACAAGGAAGAGAAGCGCGTCGTCGTCAACAAGAACCTCGGTCCGCTGATCTCCACCGACATGACGCGCTGCATCCACTGCACGCGCTGCGTCCGTTTCGGCCAGGAAGTCGCCGGCATCATGGAGCTGGGCGTCGGCAACCGTGGCGAGCATTCGGAGATCATGTCCTTCGTCGGACGTACGGTGGACTCCGAACTGTCCGGCAACATGATCGATCTGTGCCCGGTCGGCGCGCTGACCTCCAAGCCTTTCCGCTTCTCCGCGCGCACCTGGGAGCTGTCTCGCCGCAAGTCCGTGAGCCCGCACGATTCGCTCGGCGCTAACCTGATCGTCCAGGTGAAGCACGACGAAGTGAAGCGCGTGTTGCCGCTGGAGAACGAAGCCGTCAATGAATGCTGGATCTCCGACAAGGACCGCTTCTCGTATGAAGCCCTGCGTTCGCCCGAGCGTCTGACCACGCCGCGCATCAAGCAGGGTGGTGTGTGGCGCGATGTGGACTGGCAGACCGCGCTGGAGTACGCCGCGTCGTCGCTGAAGGGTGTGGCTGCCGACCATGGTGCCAGCCAGATCGGCGCGCTGCTGTCGCCGCACAGCACGCTGGAAGAGCTCTATCTGGCCCAGAAGCTCGTGCACGGAGTGGGCTCCGACAACGTCGATTTCCGCCTGCGTCAGTCCGATTTCTCGCTGGACGGCAAGCGTGCCGGCGCGCCCTGGCTGGGCCTGCCGGTTGCCGAACTGAGCAATCAGGATGCCGTGCTGGTCGTGGGCAGCTTCCTGCGCAAGGATCATCCGCTGCTGGCGCAGCGCCTGCGTCGCGCAGCCTCTCAGGGGTGCGACGTGATGCGCCTGCATGTGAGCGCGGACGACCTGCTGATGACGCTGGCACAGGATGTCATCGTGGCGCCTTCCGAACTGGTGCGTTCGCTGGCCGCGATCGTCAAGGCGGCCGCGCAGATTGCGGGTGCTGAAGTGTCCGCCAGTGTCGCCGACGTGCTTGCCGCGGTGACTGCTGACGAACAAGCCGAAGCCATTGCGCGTGCCTTGAGCGAAGGCGAAAAGGCAGCCGTGCTGCTCGGCAACTTTGTCGCGCAGCATCCGAACGCGGCTTCGCTGGAGTTGCTGGCTGCCGAACTGGCGCGTCTCACGCAAGCCAGTGTTGGTGTCATCGGTGAAGCGGCCAATTCGGTCGGTGGCTACATCGCTGGTGCATTGCCTCAAGGGCAGGGCGCCAACGCGGCTGCCATGGTTGCTGCGCCGCTCAAGAGCTATCTGCTGCTGGGGGTCGAGCCGGAGCTGGATTGCGCAGACGGTCTGGCCGCGCGCAAGGCCGTGCAGAGTGCGGCGAGCGTCATCTACCTTGGCAGCTTTGCCAGCGATTCGATTGCCGAGATTGCCGATGTCATGCTGCCGGTTTCGCCCTTCGCTGAAACCTCCGGTTCCTATGTGAACGCCGAAGGCCGCGTGCAGAGTTTCCACGCGGTCACCAAGCCGCTGGGCGACAGCCGTCCGGCCTGGAAGGTGTTGCGCGTGCTGGCCAACCTGCTGCAGCTGGATGGCTTCGAGTTCGACTCCAGCGAAGCAGTGCGCGCTGCGGTGCTTGCACAAGGCGAGGTCGCCGCAAAGCTGTCGAACGTGGCGGAAGGTGCCGTGGCCCGTCTGGATGCAGCGCCTGCCGGTCTGCAGCGCGTGGCCGATGTGCCCATCCACTTCGCGGATGCGCTGGTTCGTCGTGCGCCAGCCCTGCAGGCGACGCGTGACGGCAAGGCTCCGGACCTGCGCGCGAATTCTGCGCTGCTGGCCGAGCTGGGCCTGCAAGCGGGTGACGCAGTGCGCGTGCGCAGCAGCAGTGGTGACGCGGCCCTTGTTGCGCGTGCTGATGACTCGGTGCCCGCGGGTTGCGTGCGTGTGGCTGCTGCCCACGCTTCGACCGTGGCGCTCGGCAGCCTGCACGGCACGCTGACGGTGGAGCGCGCATGATGCAAGAGTTCATCCAGCCTGTTGCGGATCTTTTCGGCCCGGTTTGGCCGCTGGTGTGGACGCTGGCAAAGATCGTAGGCATCGTCGCGCCGATCTTTGTCTGTGTCGCCTACCTGACGCTGGCCGAGCGCAAGATCATCGGCTTCATCCAGGTGCGGGTCGGTCCGAACCGCACCGGTCCCCTCGGCTTGCTGCAGCCGATCGCGGACGGTCTGAAGCTGCTGTTCAAGGAAGTGATCCTGCCGTCACAGGCCAGCTCGGTGCTCTACTACCTGGCGCCGGTGGCGGTGCTCGCGCCTGCGTTGTTCGCCTGGGCGGTCATCCCGTTCTCCGAAGGCTGGGTGCTGGCAGACATCAATGCCGGCGTGCTGTACCTGATGGCGGTCACGTCGATCAGCATCTATGGCGTGATCATCGCGGGCTGGGCCTCCAACTCGAAGTATGCGTTCCTGGGTGCCATGCGCTCGGCTGCACAGATGGTGTCGTACGAGCTCGGCATGGGCTTCGCACTGGTATGCGTGCTGATGGTGGCGGGCTCGCTGAACCTGTCCGATATCGTCCGCTCGCAGGGAACCGGCACCTTTGCCTCCATGGGCCTGGGCTTCCTGTCGTGGAACTGGCTGCCGCTGCTGCCGATGTTCATCGTGTATCTGGCGTCCGGCTTTGCCGAGACGCAGCGCGCGCCGTTTGACGTGGTGGAAGGTGAGTCCGAGATCGTTGCCGGTCACATGATCGAATACTCGGGCATGGCCTTCGCGCTGTTCTTCCTCGGCGAATACGCCAACATGATCCTGGTGGCAGCGCTCACCTCGGTGCTGTTCCTCGGCGGCTGGCTGTCGCCGGTGGGCTTCCTGCCGGACAGCTTCCTGTGGCTGGCGCTCAAGATTTCTTTCATCCTGTTCCTCTTCCTGTGGGTTCGTGCGACTTTCCCGCGCTTCCGGTATGACCAGATCATGCGTCTGGGCTGGAAGGTGTTCATCCCGCTGTGCCTGTTCTGGGTACTGGTGACCGGGGTGTGGATCATGTCGCCGCTGTCCATCTGGAAGTGACGAGGTAAGTCATGGGTGCTGCAAGTGAATTCATCGGCAGTCTCTTCCTGAAAGAGCTGCTCAAGGGAATGGCCTTGACCGGGCGACATCTGTTCGCCCGCAAGATCACCATCCAGTTTCCGGAAGAGAAGACGCCGCAAAGCTCGCGCTTCCGTGGTCTGCACGCGCTGCGTCGCTATCCGAACGGCGAAGAGCGTTGCATCGCCTGCAAGCTATGCGAGGCCGTATGCCCGGCCATGGCGATCACCATCGAGTCCGAGCAGCGCGAGGACAACACGCGTCGCACGACTCGTTACGACATCGATCTGACCAAATGCATCTTCTGTGGCTTCTGCGAAGAGGCCTGTCCGGTGGATGCGATCGTCGAGACGCGGGTGTTCGAGTACCACGGCGAAAAGCGTGGCGACCTGTACTACACCAAGCAGATGCTGCTTGCTGTGGGTGAGCGCTACGAAGCCCAGATTGCCAAAGACCGCGAGGTCGAGGCCCGCTACCGCTGAACGGCGCACGAGACATCGAATGGAATTCTCGAACCTGATCTTCTACGCGTTCTCGATCGTGCTGCTGTTTTCCGGCGTCATGGTCGTGACCTCGCGCAACCCGGTGCACGCGGTGCTGTTCCTGGTGCTGGCTTTCTGTACGGCCGGCGCAATCTGGATGCTGCTGCACGCCGAGTTCCTCGCCATTGCCATCGTCGTCGTCTATGTCGGTGCGGTCATGGTGCTCTTCCTGTTCGTCGTGATGCTGCTCGATATCAATATCGACCGACTTCGCGAAGGGTTCTGGCGTTACCTGCCGCTGGGCCTGCTGGTTGCCGTACTGGTGGTGTTCCAGATGGCCGTGGTGCTGCGTGGTGATTACTTCCAGCTGGAGTCGCTGGCACCGCCCACCGCGCCGGCTGCCAACGCCAGCAACACGCAGGAACTGGCGCGCGAGCTGTTTACCCATTACGCCTATCCGTTCGAGCTGGCTTCGATGATCCTGCTGGTGGCGATGGTGGCCGCCGTGATGCTGACCCTGCGTCGTCGCGAGAACAGCAGGTTCAACAACCCGGTCGACCAGGTCCGCGTGAAGCGCGCTGATCGTGTGCGCATGGTCAGCATGCCGACCGAGCGTGACGAGCCGGCTGCGCCGGCAGATGCTGGCGACGCACCGCCGGCCGAGCCGAAGTAACCGGCGCCGAGAGGAATAACGACAAATGCTACCGCTCTCTCACGTGCTGATCGTCGCCGCGCTGCTGTTCGCCATCAGCGTCGTCGGCATCTTCCTGAACCGCAAGAACCTGATCATCCTGCTCATGTCGATCGAGCTGATGCTGCTCGCGGTGAACATGAATTTCGTGGCCTTCTCGCGTTATCTCGGTGACACCGGCGGACAGATCTTCGTGTTCTTCGTACTGGTTGTCGCTGCCGCGGAGTCGGCGATCGGCCTGGCGATCCTGGTCACGCTGTTCCGCAACCTGAAGACCATTCACGTCGACGACCTCGACAGTCTCAAGGGCTGAGTCGACATGAGCTCCATGCAGAAACTCTATCTCCTCGTTCCGCTGGCACCGCTGTTCGGCGCCATCCTGGCGGGCCTGTTCGGCCGTGCGATCGGCCGTACTGCATCGCACGTCGTGACCATCCTCGGCGTGGCCGTTGCCTTCGTCGCGTCGGTGGTGATCTATCAGGACGTGCAGGCCGGCAACACCTTCAACGGTGCGCTCTACACCTGGGCAACCAGTGGCGGCATCACCTTCGAGGTCGGTTTCCTGATCGACTCGCTGACGGTGATGATGATGCTGGTCGTCACCTTCGTATCGTTGATGGTGCACATCTACACCATCGGCTACATGAGCGAAGACCCGGGCTATCAGCGCTTCTTCAGCTACATCTCGCTGTTCACGTTCTCGATGTTGATGCTCGTGATGAGCAACAACTTCCTGCAGCTGTTCTTCGGTTGGGAAGCCGTGGGCCTGGTGTCCTACCTGCTGATCGGCTTCTGGTACACCCGTCCGACGGCGATCTACGCCAACCTCAAGGCCTTCCTGGTCAACCGCGTGGGTGACTTCGGTTTCCTTCTTGGCATCGGCCTGATCGCGGCCTACGCCGGCACCCTGAACTACGCCGAAGTCTTCGCTAAGGCGCCTGAGCTCCTGCAGATGACCGTACCGGCCACCGGCTGGCCGCTGGTGACGGCGATCTGTATCGGTCTGTTCGTCGGCGCGATGGGCAAGTCCGCGCAGGTGCCGCTGCACGTGTGGCTGCCGGATTCGATGGAAGGCCCGACGCCGATCTCCGCGCTGATCCACGCAGCGACGATGGTGACCGCCGGCATCTTCATGGTGGCGCGCATGTCGCCGCTGTTCGAGCTGTCGGAAACCGCGCTGTCCTTCGTGCTGGTCATCGGTGCCACGACCGCGCTGTTCATGGGCTTCCTGGGCATCGTCCAGAACGACATCAAGCGCGTGGTGGCGTACTCCACGCTGTCGCAGCTCGGCTACATGACGGTGGCCCTGGGTGTGTCGGCCTATTCAGCCGCGGTGTTCCACCTGATGACGCACGCCTTCTTCAAGGCGCTGCTGTTCCTCGGTGCCGGCTCGGTCATCATCGGCATGCATCATGACCAGGACATGCGCAACATGGGCGGCCTGTGGAAGTACATGCCCATCACCTGGATCACCTCGTTGCTGGGCTCGCTGGCCCTGATCGGTTTCCCGTTCTTCGCAGGTTTCTACTCGAAGGACTCGATCATCATGGCGGTGCACTTCTCGAACATTCCGGGTGCCACCTACGCGTATATCTGCGTGCTGGCTGGTGTGTTCGTCACGGCCTTCTATTCCTTCCGCATGTACTTCCTGGTCTTCCATGGCGAGGAGCGTTTCGGCAAGGCCCATGCACATGATGCCCATGACGAGCATGCACACGACACTCACGCCGAGGCACATGATCACGGCCATGATTCTCATGACGCGCATGGCGATGACCACTCGCATGACGATCATCACCATGGGCTGGCGCCGGGTCAGAAGCCGCACGAATCGCCCTGGGTGGTGACGCTGCCGCTGGTGCTGCTAGCGATACCCTCGGTGATCATCGGTGCGCTGACCATCAATCCGATGCTGTTCGGCGAATGGTTCGCCGGCGTGATCCACGTGGCCGAAGCGCATGACGTGATCGCCGAGTTCGCCAAGGAGTACCACGGCGTGGTCGGTCTGGCGCTGCACGGTTTCGTTACGCTGCCGTTCTGGCTGGCGATGGCGGGCGTGGGTACGGCCTGGTTCTTCTATCTGAAGCGCCCGGAGATTCCGGCGTGGTTCGGTCGACGCTTTGCCTTCGTGTACCGCCTGCTGGACAACAAGTACTACTTCGACCGCTTCAACGAAGTGTTCTTCGCCGGTGGCTCGCGCTTGCTGGGCCGCTTCTTCTGGCGCGCTGGCGACCAGGCGATCATCGACGGCGTGGCGGTCAATGGCTCGGCACGCCTGGTTGGCGGCATTGCGCAACTCACGCGCTGGCTGCAGTCCGGCTACGTGTACCAGTACGCTTTCTGGATCATCTTCGGTGTGATGGTCCTGCTGTGGATGTGGCGCATGGACTTCCAGGCCGGTGCCATTGGCGGCTGAGTGCCCGCGTACCAAGAACTGACAACAAACACGATTGACGGGTCATACAGATGACTGTTCCTTACCTCAGCCTGGCGATCTGGGTGCCGATTTTCGGTGGCCTGCTGACGCTCTTCGCCGGCAAAGACCGCAATGCGCCGGTCGCGCGGATCATCGCGCTGCTGACTGCGCTGGCCGGCTTCCTCATCACCATCCCGCTGTACACCGGGTTCGATACCACCCAGGCGAACATGCAGTTCCTGGAAGTGCTTCCCTGGGTCCAGTACTTCAATGTGAGCTACGCGCTGGGCGTGGATGGCATCTCGATGCCCTTCGTGATCCTGAACAGCTTCATCACCATCTTCGTGGTGGTTGCCGGCTGGGAAGTCATCCAGGAGAAGGTCGCGCAGTACATGGCTGCGTTCCTGATCATGTCGGGCCTTACCAACGGCATCTTCAGCGCCCTCGATGGCGTGCTGTTCTACGTGTTCTTCGAAGCCGCGCTGATCCCGATGTACCTGATCATCGGTATCTGGGGCGGCCCCAACCGCGTGTATGCGGCGCTGAAGTTCTTCCTCTATACGCTGCTGGGTTCGCTGTTGATGCTGGTGGCATTCATCTACCTGTTCCAGCATTCCGGTGGCAGCTTCAGCATCCTCGACTGGCACGCCGCACCGCTGTCGATGCGTGAGCAGAGCTGGATATTCTTCGCCTTCCTCGCATCCTTCGCCGTGAAGGTGCCGATGTGGCCGGTGCACACCTGGCTGCCGGACGCCCACGTGGAGGCGCCCACCGGAGGTTCGGTGGTGCTGGCAGCCATCGCGCTGAAGCTCGGCGCCTACGGCTTCCTGCGTTTCTCGCTGCCGATCGTGCCGGACGCCAGCCAGTACTTCGCGCCGCTGATGATCACGCTGTCGCTGATCGCGGTGATCTACATCGGCTTCGTCGCGCTGGTGCAGACCGACATGAAGAAGCTGGTGGCGTATTCGTCCATTTCGCACATGGGCTTCGCCACGCTGGGCTTCTTCATGTTCAACCAGCTGGGCATCGAAGGTGCGCTGGTGCAGATGATTTCCCACGGCTTCGTGTCGGGTGCGATGTTCCTCTGCATCGGCGTTCTGTACGACCGCGTGCACAGCCGCCAGATCGCCGACTACGGTGGCGTGGTGAACACCATGCCGAAGTTCGCGGCCTTCTTCCTGTTGTTCGCCATGGCCAACGCCGGCCTGCCGGCTACCAGCGGCTTCGTGGGCGAGTTCATGGTGGTGCTGGGCGCCGTCAAGTACAACTTCTGGATCGGCTTTGCTGCCGCCACGACGCTGATCCTCGGCGCCGCCTACACGCTGTGGATGTACAAGCGCGTGGTGTTCGGCCCTGTGGGCAACCACCACGTTGCCGAGCTGAAGGACCTCAATGCCCGCGAGTTCCTGTTCCTGGCAGTGCTGGCGCTGTGCGTACTCGGCTTCGGCCTGTATCCGCTGCCGCTGACTGAAGTCATGCATGCCACGGTCGACGAGCTGCTCCGCCACGTCGCCAACAGCAAACTCTGAACGCCGCCGACACGATTGCACAGGTTCTGATCAATGGAATTCCAGATCCCAAATTTCGCACCCGCCGCCGCCGAAATCTTCGTTGCGGCCATGGCGCTGGTGCTGCTGATGGTGGCGGCCTTCGCGCGCCCGGGCGGTGGTCGTTGTGCTGCCTTCTGGGTCAGCCAGATAACCCTGCTGGTGGCCGCCGTACTGTCCCTGCCGGTCGACTGGAGCGCTGGCGTGTGGGAAGCCTTGAGCAACAGCGAGGGTGGCTTCGCCATGTGGCTGCTGAGCTGGCTGGCCAGCGGCAAGGTGACCTTCACCTTCGGACTGTCCTTCCTGTCCGACCCGCTGGGCGGCATGCTGAAGAGCCTGGTCTGTCTGGCCGTGATGGCGGTGCTGCTGTATGGCCGTCGCTACCTGAATGATCGCAAGCTCGAGACGCCGGAGTACTACGTCGTCGCCATCTGCGCGACGCTGGGCATGCTGGTGCTGATTTCCGCCAGCAGTCTGCTGACCATCTACATGGGCCTGGAGCTGCTGTCGCTGTCGTCCTACGCACTGGTGGCTGCCGATCGCGACAATCCGCGCGCAACCGAAGCCGCAATGAAGTATTTCGTGTTGGGCGCACTCGCCTCTGGCCTGCTGCTGTACGGCATCTCGATGGTCTATGGCGCCACCGGTACGCTGGACATCATCGAAGTGGCGCGCGGTCTGTATGAGCAACAGGTCAACCGCACGGTGCTGCTGTTCGGCCTGGTCTTCGTGGTGGCCGGCATCGCCTTCAAGCTGGGTGTCGTGCCGTTCCACATGTGGATTCCCGACGTGTATCACGGTGCGCCGACATCGGTGACCCTGCTGATCTCCACTGCGCCCAAGCTCGCGGCTTTCGCCATGGCCTTCCGCCTGCTTGCGCTGGGCATGTGGGACCTGGCCCCGCAATGGCAGAAGATGCTGATGATCGCGGCCGTGGCCTCCATCGTGCTGGGTAACCTGGCAGCAATTGCGCAGACCAACCTCAAGCGCATGCTGGCGTACTCCGGCATCTCGCACATGGGCTTCATGCTGCTGGGCCTGATGGCTGCCAAGGGTTCGCCGCACGACCTGTTCAACGCCTACGCGTCTTCGCTGTTCTACGTCGTCATCTACGTGCTGACCACCCTGGCCTCGTTCGGCATCCTGCTGATGATGTCGCGCGAAGGCTTCGAGGCCGAGAACATCGACGACTTCCGTGGCCTGAACCGTCGCAACAGCTGGTGGGCAGCGATGATGGCGATCGTCATGCTGTCCACGGCGGGCCTGCCGTTCTTCGTCGGCTTCTTCTCGAAGTTCTTCGTGCTGCAGGCGGTGTTGTCCGCCGGCCATCTGCCGCTGGCCGTGCTGGCCGTGCTGATGTCGCTGGTCGGTGCCTTCTTCTACCTGCGTATCGTGAAGGTCATGTACTTCGACGAGCCGACGGATGACACCCCTGTGCGCGCGTCCCGCGGCTTCGGCCTGGTGCTGTCGTCCAATGTGCTGGCGGTGGCGGTGCTGGGCATCATGCCCGGCTGGCTGATGAACTTCTGCGTGCTGATACTGCGTAGTTCCTTTGGCTGATCACTGATCCGCCCGCCCCCCGCGAAGCCTGTCACGCATGCGTGACAGGCTTTTTCATGACTGTCCCCCGGAGTTCCCTGCGTGAAGCATCTTGAAGAAACCCGCATCGATGGCGAACAGATCCTCGATGGTCGCTTGCTGAAAGTCTTCCGGGATCACGTACGGTTGCCCGACGGTCGCGAGGCCACCCGCGAGTACGTCAAGCATCCTGGCGCCTGCATGGTGATCGCCGAGTTACGCCCCGGCGTCCTGATCCTCGAGCGCCAGTATCGTTATCCGGTGGGGCGGGTCTGTCTCGAGATGCCTGCTGGCAAGCTGGACCCTGATGAGAGCCCGCTGCGCTGCGCACAGCGGGAGTTGCAGGAAGAAACCGGCTACTCCGCGACGGGGTGGCGCCACGTCGGCACGCTGCATCCGTGCATCGGTTATTCGGATGAGCATATCGAGATCTTCCTCGCACAGGGTCTCAGCCTCGGTGAGCGCAAGCTGGACGACGGCGAGTTCCTGGACGTGCTGGAAATGAGTCTGGAGGAGGCGGAAGCCGCCGTGCTCGATGGTCGTATCAGCGACGGCAAGACGATTGCGGGGCTGTTCTGGGCCCGCAAACTACTGGTTTGAAGCATTCAAAGCTGTAATTGACGCTCGTCAATACGGCCTCACAGATTTACTTAGTCCGATACGCCTGTAAAATCAGCGGCTGCGCACAGGTCATGCATCCTTCGCCGGGGCGATGTGCGCCAGACAGAGCCAACAACAGAGAGGCGCCATGAATAAAATTGCAGTGCTGTTTGCCGTGGCCGCGACAGGTTTGCTGTGCGCGACGGCGCAGGCGGCGGAAGGCCGGGCCCAGATCGGCGCAAAGAAGATATCGATGTGCATCGGTTGCCACGGTATTCCCGGCTACAAGATCGGCTTTCCCGACACCTACCATGTTCCGAAGCTGGGCGGCCAGCATCCGGAGTACATCGTGGCGGCCCTCAAGGCCTACAAGAGCGGCGAGCGTCAGCAGCCGACCATGAACAGCATTGCCGCGAGCCTGTCGGAACAGGACATGGCCGACATTGCCGCGTATTACGCCGGCAAGAAGAAAAAGTGAGGGGGCGGGGCATGAAGCAGATCACCATCGTGGCCCTAGGCCTCGTTTCCATGGCCCTCGCGATGCCGGCGGTGGCAGCTCCGGGCAATGCAGCCAAGGGCAAGGATAAATCCGCAACCTGCGTGGCCTGCCACGGTGCGGACGGCAACAGCCCGACGGCGATGTTCCCGCGCATCGCCGGGCAGCACGAGGACTACCTGAATCAAGCGCTGAAGGCTTACAAGAGCGGCACGCGCAAGAACGAAGTCATGAAGGGCATCGTTGCGCCGCTGTCAGCACAGGACATGGCGGATCTGGCCGCTTACTTCGCCAGCCAGAAGGGCCTCGAGATCAAGCGTTGATCCGGCTTGCCCCGTGTGCAGGGGCACGCAGAGCAGCAAAACGAAACGGCCCCGCGGGGCCGTTTCGTTTTGCTGCAACGCCTGGCTTGCGTAGCGTTTGGTAGCGTCTGTTCAGCTGCCACCCAGTTTCAGCTTGCGGGTGATGCCTGCCACATGCTCGCCCTGGAAGCGGGCGCCGGCCAGCTCATTGGCGCTGGGCTGGCGGGAGCCGTCACCGCCTGCGATGGTGCTGGCACCGTAAGGCGAGCAACCGGTAAGTTCATCGACACCCATCTGGCCGGCGAAACTGTAGGGCAGGCCGACGATGATCATCCCCTGATGGAGCAGGGTGGTGTGGAAGGACAGGATGGTGCTTTCCTGGCCGCCGTGCTGTGTGGCACTGGAGGTGAACACACTGCCCACCTTGCCGATCAGTGCGCCCTTGGCCCACAGCCCGCCGGTCTGGTCGAGGAAGTTGCGCATCTGAGCTGCCATGTTGCCGAATCGCGTCGGGCTTCCAAAAATGATTGCGTCATAGTCGGCCAGCTCGTTGGGCGTGGCGAACGGGGCATCCTGGCTGACCTTCATGCCGGCCTTGCCGGCGACCTCGTCGGACACCAGTTCGGGCACGCGCTTGATGGTCACCGCAGTGTCTGCCACCTTGGCTGCGCCCTCGGCGATTGCCTTCGCCATGGTTTCGATATGGCCGTATGCGCTGTAGTACAGCACCAGAATCTTCGTGCTCATGGGTAACTCCTGATGGGAGGGGAAGGGAATCTGCCGTGGGCGGTTCCGTATGAACGTGTCGGTACAGACCTAGTTCCACTACATGCAGCATAGCCGAGCTGTTTGCTGGTGTGCTCGGTGCAAAGGCTGGCTATCCTGACAGCCTTTAGGGAGAGCCATCATGACGACACCTGTGATCACCTTGAGTCTGCCCCGTGTGTTGCTGGTACTGGGCGCGTTTGCCTTGCTTGTGGCCGGAGCGGCCCGGTTGCCGGAGGCAGAGGCCCAGCAGCCATTGCTGGCGCCACCGGAATGCGTATGTGCCAAGGCGGCCCGACTGGACAATGCCAGCGTCGCGGCCTGTACCTGCGGCAGCATGAACTGCGTCAGCCTCGTGACAGCCGCGGGTGCGGGCAGCGCACTGTCCTGTCGCTGATCCGGGCGCCGCTGGCCGCTGGTCTCCGCCGCCCGGATGGCTGCTTGCGCTTTGCATGGAAAGGCGTAGCGTCCACCGCGTCATCCATAGGGCATCCGATCCATGAGCGTGCTCGACGCCAAGTCCTTTCTGCTCGATACAGACCTGCTGCACTGGCTCTGCCAGGTCGGCATGGCTGAGAGCGGCCTCGTCGGGCGGCGCCTGTTCGCCACGCATGCCCAGCTGGCCGAACTGCGCATGCTGAAGGACCCGGCCCGGCGTGCCGAGCTGGTGGCCGCGTTCGAAGGCGTGTTGAGTCCGGAGGCGCTGGAGCCTCAGGGCGTCACGGCGTCGGGTGACCTTACTGAATCCCAGGTCCTCAATACCTCCACCTGGCTCAGGGACGACTTCTCGTTCGAGCAGAACGAGCCTGCCGAAGAGAGCCAGCCGACCTATGGCCAGCTGTTCGAGGCTCTGGAAATGCGCGAGCGCAAACGCCACAACGTTCAGGACGCGGTTGTCGTCGAGACTGCGCTGAAGCAAGGTGCGACCCTGATTACGGCTGACCGTGTGATTGCCCATGTCATGCGGCAATGGAACGGAAGCGTCGAGGAATGGATGCTGCCTGCCGGGCTTCAGGTCGGCACCCAATGAGTTGCCGGCACTAGCTCACGGTCCGTTTCGTCCGCAAGCGCCTGCTGGCAACCTTCACCTCGTTGTCAGCCGCAACTCCCCACTGCACCGCATGCCGTGCAGAAATCGCATCCGTCCTTCTTGATCACCGCGTGGTTGCCGCATTCATTGCACAAGGCGCCCTGCATCACACGCGGCTCGTCGTCGCCACGTGGTGCTTCCAGGATGCCCATCTCGCGCATCGGGTAGCCGTTCTCGTCCAGAACGCCCAGCATGGCGTAGCGATGGATGATCAGCCGCGCAAGATAAGCAACGGTGCTGGGCCAGTTCTGCTGGCGGCGTGTGCCGGGCACGAAGGCCATGAAATCGCCGAGCGGCTCCGGGTAGTTCAGCAGCTTGCGCAGCTTCATGCCGATCCATGCCGGGTCCATCACGCGCATGTCCAGCGACAGCACGCGCGCCAGCCCGTCGAGCGCGCGGGGGTAGTTGCCGGATAGCCACATGGAATAGGGTCGCGTGACGCCGTCCGGCAAGGTGATTTCCTTCAGCCCTAGCACGAAGTCCTCGCCGCTGGCCGGGTTCTGGATGTCCACCGTCCAGGACAACGTGCCGTCAGTGCCGGTCTTCGGTTCCTGCGCACTGAACACCGCGTCGAGCACGGGGTTGGTTCCCTGTTGTTCGAAGGCACCGAGCTTCTCGCAGCGATAGCGCAGTACCTGCGCGAAAGCAGCGACCACGCCGGGCACGCGTCGGGTTTCGCCGTGCGGCGGGAAACGTAGCTCGAAGCCGGCCTCGCCGACGATATGCGCCAGCATGTCCAGCTTCAGCTTGAGCCAGGCGCGGTCGTTGGCGCGCATGTCCATGGACAGTGTCTTGGCGAGTGCACCAAGGCCGCGTGGCTGGTCGGCACCGTTTACCCATACCTCGAAGGGGAAATCGCCCGCGCTGTCGATGGCACCGGTCTGGCCGACGAACAGTGCGAAGCTGCCCTGCGGCGTCTCCAGCATGTAGGTCCATGAGGTGTTGCCATCGGGCAGTTCCGGGCGGCCGGGCCAGCGAAGGCTGGACAGCACCGGGGCGGGCAGGTTGGGGATGCTCAGGCGGCGGTTCGCGTCGCTCACGACGACGTCATGCGGCGCCTTCTTCGGCGTGTCGACCGACAGCACCGAGCCCAGCACGCTGTTGGGTCGGTAGGTGGCCAGCCCCTTGAGGCCGGCTTTCCAGGCGCTGAGGTAGAGGTTCTCGAAGTCTGTGTAGGGATAGTCGCCGGGGACATTCACGGTTTTCGAGATGCTGGTGTCCACGCAGGGGGCCACGGCCGCCACCATGTTCTTGTGCGCCTCGGCGGAAATTTCCAGTGCGGTGACGAAAGCCGGAGGCAGCCGGTCCATGTCGCCACCGAGATGCCGGTACAGGCGCCAGGCGTAATCTTCCACCGCGTACTCTTTCAGCGTGCCGTCGGCCATGCGCTTCTTGCGCGTATAGGTCCAGGAGAAGGGGGGCTCGATGCCATTGCTGGCGTTATCGGCGAAAGCCAGCGAGATGGTGCCGGTCGGTGCGATGGACAGCAGGTGCGAGTTGCGGATGCCGTGCTTGCGGATGGCGTCCTTGATTTCGCCCGGTAGGCGCGAGGCGAAGTTGCCGCCGGACAGGTAGAGGTCGGCGTTGAACAGCGGAAAGGCACCGCGCTCCCGCGCCAGTTCAACCGAGGCCAGGTAGGCGCGGTCGCGCATGGTTTCCGAGATGCGGGTGGCCATGGCGCAGGCTTGCGGCGTGTCGTAGCGCAGGCCGAGCATGATCAGCGCGTCCCCCAGGCCGGTGAACCCCAGCCCGATGCGACGCTTGTTGCGCGCCTCCTGCTGCTGTTGCGGCAGCGGCCAGTGCGTCACATCCAGCACGTTGTCCAGCATGCGCACGGATACTTCCACCGCGCGTGCGAAACCTGCGAAGTCGAACTCCGCCTGCTCGCTGAAGGCCTGGCGGATGAACAAGGTCAGGTTGATCGAACCCAGGCAGCAGCAGCCGTAGGGTGGTAGTGGCTGCTCGGCACACGGGTTGGTGGCCTCTATGGTCTCGCAGTAGTAGAGGTTGTTGTCGCGGTTGATGCGGTCCAGGAAAAGGATGCCGGGCTCGGCGTGATCGTAGGTGGAGCGCATGACCTGATCCCACAGCTCGCGGGCGCGCAGCTTGCGGTAGACCCACCAGCCGTCCTCGCGCTGGTAGCCCCCAGCGGCGCGGATTTCAGGGCCGGGTTCGGCGCGATGCGCCAGGTCGATCTCGCTATCGGCTTCAACCGCGCGCATGAACGTGTCGGTCACTGCCACCGAGATGTTGAAGTTGGACAGGTCGCCCTGGTCCTTGGCGTGCACGAACAGTTCGATGTCCGGGTGGTCGCACCGCAGTACGCCCATCTGCGCGCCGCGACGGGCGCCGGCAGACTCGACCGTTTCGCAGGAGCGGTCGAACACGCGCATGTAGCTGACCGGGCCGGATGCGCGACTCTGGGTGCCGCGCACCATTGCGCCGACCGGGCGGATCGCCGAAAAGTCATAGCCGACCCCGCCGCCACGCCGCATGGTCTCCGCAGCCTGGGCCAGCGCGGTGTAGATGCCGGGGCGACCGTCGGATTCCTCGGTGACGGAGTCACCCACAGGCTGTACGAAGCAGTTGATCAGGGTGGCGGCCAGCTGGGTGCCGGCCGCCGAGTTGATACGCCCGGCGGGGACGAAACCGTTCTGCTGGGTCTCGAAGAAGCGGGCCTCCCAGTGCGCGCGCTTGTCTTCTGGCTCCATGCTGGCCAGGGCGCGGGCAACACGACGCCGCACGTCGGTGACGCCGGCCTCGTTACCCTTCGCGTATTTCTCGAGCAACACTTCGCCCGAAATTTCCTGCTCGACCAGCGGTGTCCCCGCTTTCGTTCCGGACGAGCGGGAGGCGGAGGACGGGGGAAGGCCAGGGCGCATGGCGGATACCTCGGGCGGGCTGGGCGGCCTGTCAGCGTAGTCCGGCCGGCTGCGTGTCGCTATGGAAATATTGGATGACGCGAGATGCGGATGGTGACGTCTCGATCCGCTTTGCCGCGCCCCTGCCGCGCCGACCGGCAGGGCCGTTTACGGGCTCAACTCATTGGAACCCGCGGTGATGCTGACGTTCCGTCAGGGCTGCAGGCCGAGGCTGGCCAGAACCTCGCCGAGCTGGGTTTCGGCCTGCTCGATGGCGGCGTTGAGGATCACCGCGTCCACGCCGGCCAGGCTGAGGGCCTCGGGGTGAAGGCAGCCGATGGCGTCCGAGGTCGGCATCCGGGTTTCGATGGCTTCCGACAACACTGCGGCGATGTGCACGCGCGCTGCGTCGTGGGCCAGGTCGCCCGCATACGGCGGCATCAGCTGGGCGCCGATGAGGGTGCCGAGGTTGGAAGGCAGGCGCCAGGAAACGATCAAGGCGGCGCCGACTTCGGCGAAGTCGCAGCCGGCCAGTTCGCGTTCGCGCTCCGCGCGTTGCCCCAGGGTGGCGGGGCGGGACAGTACGTCGCGCATCACGTCCGGTATGGCGTGGCACATGACGAGGTGGCCGGTGTCAGACAGCAGGCCCGCAACGAACAGGCGTTCCCCTTCACGGTCGCCACTCAGGCGCGACAGATGGCGACATAACAGGCCGCGCCGCACCGAACCCCGCCAGAACCTGCGCATGTCGAGATCGATGGGCGCCACGCTGCTGAAGCTGGCTGCCAGCACGCTGGCCAGGACGGCCTCGGTGACTTCGTCCAGGCCGATCAGGCTGATGGCGCGCGACAGTGTTTCGATGCGGCGGGGGAATCCGAAGAAGGCACTGTTGGCCAGGCGTAGCAGCGTGCCCGCCAGTGCGGGATCGGCGGAGACCAGGCGAGCCAGTTCATCGGTGGAAACGTCCGGATCCTCGATGGCTTCGCGAACCCGGTAGTAGACGTCCGGCAGGCTCCACAGGCCCTCTACGCAGGCCACCAGTTCCTGCGAGGTATGAAGTTCAGCCATTGTTCGCCTTCCCGTCGGACAGTTCGTCGTCGATATCGACGGTCTCGCCGTTGCCGCCCACACGTCGCGCGCGCAGGCGGATAAGGTCGCAGCTGGCCAGGCGCTCGACGATCTCGACCGCCTCCAGCTGAACCATGGCGCCCTTGTACGGCACCATCAGCGACATGCCGGGCGTGACATCGCCGATCGGCGCAAGGAGACCGGGCGACTTGTTCAGGCAGAGGACTTTGGACAGCAGCAGAGCCGGCACCTGGACGGATTTGCCTTTGGTTGTCGGCTTGTTGATGCTGGCGGGCGCGGCGTTGTCGCCTAGCAGCTCCACGCCGAGCTCGAAATCCGCATTCGTGATGCTGCGAGCGCGACGCGTCACGCACAGGCTCACTGCCGCGCTCTCGCGCGGGCGCAGGGCGACCAGCTCGCCAACCGCGATTGCACCGGCATGGCCACTGACAAAGCGCAGGCCGAAGCCGGAAGGGCTTTGGTCCACCACTTGCCATTCGCTGCTTTGCGACAGACCGCCACCGATTCCTTCCGACTTGTCGGTGGCGCGGCGGCGGAAGGCTGCTGCGGTCAGGAAGTGGCGAACCGAGTCGAAGCCCGGAACCAGGTCGGCACGCGGGCGGAAGCTGTTGCGGCTATGGCGGCGCGCGCGCGGCTCCGACCATTGCTCGCCGCAGCGTTGCAACAGGAACATGTACTCCGGTTTGGCGGCCGCCAGCGGCAGGCCGAGCTTGTTGGGTGGGATGCCGGTGCGCATACCCACCAGCTGGCGCTTGAGGTGCTTGAGGACGGTACGCAGGTCCAGCACCAGCTCGCCAGGGTTCAGCTCGTAGCTGGAGCCCAGACGGCGCGGTACGCGGCCTTTCTCGGTCAGCACGAACAGGCCGGCGCCGCGCTTTTCAGGCGGCGCGCTGCGCACCACGACGCGGTTGCCGTGACGTTCGACGTAGAAGCGCAGCCAGCCGAGCTCTTCTGCGCCCAGGGTGGCCGGGTCGGCGAGGGCCAGCAGGCCGCTCTTGCCCACCAGGCGTTCGATGGTCTCTTCGCCCTCGAAGCTCTTGCGATGAAAGCCGCCTTCGCGGGCGATGCCGTAGATGCTGTTGAATTGCGCCCAGCGCCGCGAAGAACCGCTGGCATAGGCGCGCAGTGCCATGAGGCTGCGCTTGTGGATCAGCTGAGCAGCACGGAAGCAGGCCTGTTCAAGCGCGCTGCGATACACCGCACGCAGCCACTTGCTGTTGAGCTCCAGCGCCAGCTCCATATAGGCCTCGCCCAGTTGCTTCAGCAGGCGGTCGGCGGTGGCGGCGGCAATGCGGCTCGTAGCGGTCAGCGGTAGCCGGCTTTCGTCGAGCATCTTGTCCAGATCCGTCACGACGCTTTCGGCGTGGTGGTGGATCTGATCCAGCAGCTTGAGCTGGCGGCGGAGATGGCCCTTGAGCGCGCGTGCCTCGACGACGCACTGCGACAGCATCTCGGCGGCGTGGCGCGGGTGCTGCGGCACCATCTCGGTCAGGCGACCGGCGATCGCGTTCGCGGAGGTGATGTCCGCGCTGGCGGCCCCTCCGATTGGAAGCAAAGCGGCAAATTGGGCCATTGCGCTGCGGCCCGGAATTCTGAAGTCCACCACTAGTTTCCGGCTAGGTCTCGAGACGACGGGATTATGCGCCTCTAACGTCAGCGGTACAGCGCTTGACCAGCACTGTCTTACATGCGGAGGCGCAGATATGACGGGAGGGGGGCTCGGCCGGTTTCAGACCGCTGGCGGGGTTTCGGGCGGCGGGGCGACGAGGTCGCGGTAAGCGTGCCAGGTAGCGTGGCCGATGACCGGGATGGCCACCACCAGGCCACCGTGGAAGCTCAGGAAGCCCACGGCGGTCAGGCTGACGATGAGTACGGCCCACACGAGGCAGGCGCCGGGGTTGCGCGACAAGGCGATCAGGCTGGCGAGCATGGAGGTGATGGCGTCCTGGCGGCGGTCCAGCATCATCGGGATGGAGACCAGGCTGATTCCCAGCACCACGGAGGCGAACACCAGGCCGACCGCGCAGTAGATCGCGATGAACTCCACATTCTCGGCCCGCAGTATCTGCCCGAGAAAGCCGCTCAGGTTCGGCATCTCGTTGGTGTAGAACAAGGCGAACAGCACCAGCGAGGCGCGCGCCCAGACCAGAAAGATGATGGTCAGCACCAGCCCGAATATCCCCAGGTTGCCCGCGTTACGGCGCCACACCGTCAGCGCTGACAGGAAGTCGGGGCCTTGCCCGAGCATGCGCTGGCGGCTCAGCTCGTAGAGGCCCATGCACAGGAAAGGGCCCAGCAGCAGAAAGCCTGACGTAAGCGCCGAGGTGTATTGGTAAGCATGCTCGAAGACCAGCGTGATGGTCAGGCCCATCAAGGCGAAGCAGAACCCGAAGAACAGACTGGCGCCAGGAGAGGCCCGCAGATCGGTTACGCCACGGGCCAGCCAGACGAAGGGGCGCGTGACAGAGACCTCACGCACCTCGGGGAAGCCGGAGGAGACGGGTTGGGGCGGTGGAACGGGCTGACTGCCGGACTCGCGGGTGTTCTCCAAGGCGGACTCCTGTCGCGGATGCGGACTGGATGTTGCCATGACACACCAGAAGCGACGCGCTGCGACGCAGCGAGCCGCGGCGACCATCAGCCGCCGCAATGGCAGGGTTTGATTTATTGATTGAACTGACCCTGAAGGGGTAGGTCAGAATTTACGGAAACGGTGTAGAACGAGGGTAGAGAAAGCAGGGCGGCGCGCAAAAAGGCCAGCGCAGGTTCAGGCCGGCAGGTTGGGCGCGATCATCCGTTCGATGAGGTTGATGCGGTCGCGCACGATGAGCTTGCGCTTCTTCAGCCGACGCAGAGCTAGTTCGTCATCAAGCGGGGTCTGGCACAGCAGGGTGATGGTGTCGTCGAGTTGCCGGTGTTCGTCACGCAGCGTTTCAAGCCGGGTGTGCAGGCTCATCGCGCGTTCGAGAATCTCGCTCATTGTTCTGTGCTCCTGTCAGTCTTTGTGTTGCCGTCAGGATGGGGTCGGACTCGTAGCCGGTCCGTGAGTTCATTCATTAGGTGTACGTCCTGATGGGCAATTTTTGAATAAGGGTTTTGTGCAGTCAGGGCTCCCCCTTGGCCGGTGCGTTCCGGGGAGGCCCCGTCAGGCAAGCGATTCACGTCCTGACACAAGTGGCAGCGGGGAACACCTATTGATTTTCCCCCTGTCTGACCCGAAATCAGTATTGAGGTCGCTGACAATGCTGTCCCGGCCGTCGAGAGGTTTCAACGGGGAGGTGATGACATGCAGATCGTATTCAATAATCCGGTTCTGTACGTGGTGTCCTACCCCTCGGTCGATTCGATCGAGGTCATCGACAAGCGCCTTGGCCGTGGAACGCTGTTGTCCGGCGATACCGCTGCCCGTTTCCGGGTCGAGCTTGCCTCCGTGCTGGAAGGCGAAGAGGACGAGCGCGATGCCGATCTCGATGTCTTTCTCGACCAGTTCGACGCGCTGATGACCCAGCCTGCCATCTACCAGTAAGTCCGGTAGCATCGCGCACTGATGTTTCATTAGTGCGACAGGCATGAACAAGGCATTCGTCAAGGAAAACGACAGCGACGACGAGGACGAGCTGGATGGCGCTCCCCGCTTGCCGGCGGGGACGCGCAATTACATGACCAAGCGTGGCTATGCCACGCTGAAGACCGAACTCGACCATCTGCTCAAGAAGGAACGGCCTGACATGGTCCAGGTCGTGGCCTGGGCGGCGAGCAATGGCGACCGTTCGGAAAATGGCGACTACCTCTACGGCAAACGCCGTCTGCGCGAGATCGACCGGCGCATCCGTTTCCTGATCAAACGGCTTGAATCGGCCGTGGTCGTGGACCCGGCCGAGCAGGAGAACACCGAGCAGGTGTTTTTCGGTGCGACCGTAACCGTGAGCGATCCGGAGGGCGCCGAGGCTACGTACCAGATCGTCGGTGTCGATGAGGCCAATGCCTCGCAGGGCCGCATCAGCTGGATTTCCCCGCTTGCCACTGCGCTGCTCAAGGCGCGCGAGGGCGACACCGTGAAGGTGGCCAGCCCCGGCGGGCCGCGCGAAATCGACGTGCTTGAGATCCGTTACGAGGGCTGAGATCCACCCGGGGTCTGCATCAGGGCGCGCCGACGCCGGCGGATCACCGATGCCCGATACGGCATCGTGAAGCTGAACTGGGTGCCTTCGTCCGGCACCGACTCCACCCATATGCGGCCACCATGCCGCTCGATGATGCGGCGGACGGATGCCAGGCCGATGCCTGTGCCGCCGAAACCCTGGCGCGCATGCAGTTGCTGGAAGGGCTGGAACAGGCGCTTGGCATGCGCCATGTCGAAGCCCACGCCGTTGTCCGCAACGATGATCCGCTTGTGTTCGCGGTCATCCTGCTCGCTGACCGTGATGACCGCCGGCCGGCGGCTACGGGTGAACTTCCAGGCGTTGTGCAGCAGGTTGTACAGCGCGTTGCGCAGCAGGACTTCGTCCCCCTCGACCTGGATGTCGGGCTGGATATCGAACAGCACTTCGCGCCCCGGGTCTGCCGTACGCAACTCGCCGGCGATGTCCTCGGCAATGGCAGAGAGGTTGAGGGTGGTGATGGACAGCGGCTGGCGCGAGATATTGGCCAACGACAGCAGCTCGTCGATCAGCTCGCCCATGCGGATGCTGCCGCGATAGACGCGCTCCAGGTACTCGCGGCCCTGGTCATCCAGGCGATCTCCGTAGTCTTCGCGCAATGCATGCGCAAAACCGTTGATGGCCCGTAGTGGGGCCCTGAGGTCGTGCGAGATCGTGTAGCTGAACGCCACCAGCTCGCGGTTGGTCTGCTCCAGCTCCGAAGTGCGTCGACGCACGCGCTCTTCCAGCGTGGCGTTCACCCGGCCCAGTTCCTGGCGGGCCAGTTCGCGCTGGCAGGCATCGTGGTAGCTGATCCAGGCCATCAGCGCCAGCAAGGAAACAAGGGTGCCGGTGCCGAACAGCAGCCGGCGGCGCATCTCCTCGAAGTCCGACATGGCGGCGCTCATGGGGCGCGACACGGCCACCCGCAACGGGTAATCGACGAGGCGGCGGAACACGGCCATGCGTGGCTCCGCATCCTCGTTCAGGCTACCGCTGTAGGTGATGGCACGCGGTGCGGTGGCGTTGCCCTCCGGCTCGTAGGGCGTGCTGTCGCGCACCTCGCTGCCCATCAGCCCGTCCAGGACGGGCAGGCGCAGCAGTACTACCCCATTGGTGTCGAGGATCGCGATGCTGTCCTGGGAGGTCAGGCGGATGTCGCGGTAGAAGTGTTCGAAGTGCTCGACGTCGATCAGCAGTGACACCACACCGATCCGCTCGCCCCGCATGTCGTGTGCGTTGCGCAATGCCGGGATGTACCAGCGTTCGTCCTGTGCTCTGAATGGAGCCCCGATGCTCAGCCGGTTGCCCATGTTGCGTGCGCGCGCACCTGTCTCGCTCAGGGAGGCGTCGAGGCTGGCCGGGGCCTGCCGCTGCCGCACGGTCACCAGCTTGCTGCCCTTGGCGTCGCCAATGGTGATCACGCGCAGGAAAGGCAGGCGCAGCAACCATTCGCCTGCGACGGCTTCGGCATGGCGGATACCGTCTTCGTCAAGCTGGCCATGATCGGCGATGCTGCGGGCGATGGCACTGGCGGCGTTGTCCGCCTGACCGAAGCTGCGGCTGGCGAGCTCGTCCAGCGCGCGGGCCAGGCTGGCGAGCTGGGTTTCCTGGCGCTCGTACTCGCGGGCCCGGTCCTGCTCGAGCAGGGCCCACACACCCAGCAGCATCAGCAGGGTGACCAGCGCATAGGAGCCGAAGATGGTGGCCGCCATGCGTATCGGCGAGCGCACGTCCGCGGGCGCATGGATGAAGGGGCGGGGCCGTAGCGGGTCGGCGGCCGAACCTAGCTGGGTGTAGTCCTCGTCCTGCACGGTGCGAAGGCTCTCCTTGGGGTGGATCAGCAAGGTTGTTGATCAGGGTCCTGGAACGACCTCTTGAAAGGGTGCAGCATCGCCCCAATATGGCGCGATGTTAACAAAGTGCCACCCAAGGAGGAACGCATGAGCGATACCACGAGCACTCAGGCAAACACGGCAGCCGGCGCGGAAAAGCGCGGCTTCCAGGCCGAAGTCAAGCAACTGCTGCAGTTGATGATCCACTCGCTGTACTCCAATCGCGAGATATTCCTCCGCGAACTGATCTCCAACGCATCCGACGCCTGCGACAAGCTGCGCTTCGAAGCGCTCGACGACGCAGCCCTGTACGAGACCGACAGCGATCTGAAGATCCGCGTCGGTTTCGACAAGGATAGCCGTACCATCACCATCTCCGACAATGGCATCGGCATGAGCCGCGAGGAAGCCATCAACCACCTCGGCACCATAGCCAAGTCGGGCACCAAGGAATTCTTCGCCCGCCTGTCCGGCGACCAGCAGAAGGACGCCAACCTGATCGGCCAGTTCGGCGTGGGTTTCTATTCCGCCTTCATCGTGGCCGACAAGGTCACCGTGCTGACCCGCCGCGCCGGCGAAGGGGCCGAAGCCGGCGTCAAGTGGGAGTGCAGCATGACCGGCGACGAGGCCGGGGAATACACGATTGCGCCCTACACCAAGGCGTTGCGCGGCACCGACATCATCCTGCACCTGCGCGAAGGCGAGGACGATCTGCTGTCCGCCTGGAAGCTCAAGAGCATCATCCGCAAGTACTCCGACCATATCGTCCAGCCCATCCTGATGGCCAAGGAAGAGTGGGACGAGGACAAGAAGGCGCACGTCCTGCGCGATGAAGAAGAGACCATCAACCAGGCCAAGGCGTTGTGGGCGCGCAGCAAGAGCGAAGTCTCCGAGGACGAGTACAAGGCTTTCTACAAGCACGTCTCGCATGACTACGAGGATCCGCTGGCCTGGTCGCATGCCCGCGTCGAAGGTCGTCATGAATACACCCAGCTGCTGTATGTGCCCAAGCGCGCGCCCTTCGACCTGTGGGACCGCAGCCCCAAGCACGGCCTGAAGCTGTACGTGCGCCGCGTCTTCATCATGGACGACGCCGAGAAGCTGCTGCCGCACTACCTGCGTTTCGTGCGTGGGGTGGTGGATTCCAGTGACCTGCCGCTGAACGTGTCGCGCGAAATCCTGCAGGAGAGCAAGGACGTCGACACCATCCGCGCTGGTTGTGCCAAGCGCGTGCTGGGCTTGCTGGAAGACATGGCGGAGAACCGCAAGGACGACTACGTCAGCTTCTGGCAGGAATTCGGCCGGGTGCTGAAGGAAGGCGTCGGTGAGGATGCCGCCAACAAGGAGAAGATTGCCGGCCTGCTGCGCTTCGCCTCGACCAACGCCGACACGCCGGAAGAATCCGTGTCCTTCGCCGACTACGTGTCGCGGATGAAGGAAGGCCAGGACAAGATCTACTTCGTGACCGCCGACAGCTTCAACGCGGCTAAGAACAGCCCGCACCTCGAAGTCTTCCGCAAGAAAGGCATCGAAGTCCTGCTGCTGACCGACCGTGTCGACGAATGGATGATGAGCTACCTGACCGAATTCGACGGCAAGCAGGTGGTATCGGTCGCCAAGGGAGACCTGGATCTGGGCAGCCTGGAGAACGAGGCCGAGAAGAAGCAGGCCGAGGAACAGGCCGAAGCCAACAAGGAACTGCTGGAACGCGTCAAGGCCAGCCTGGGCGACAAGGTTAAGGAGGTGCGTGTCACCAATCGCCTGACCGACAGCCCGGCGTGCCTGGTCGTGGACGAGCACGAGATGGGCATGAACCTGGCGCGCCTGCTGAAGGCGGCCGGCCAGAGCGTGCCGGGCTCGGCGCCGATCCTGGAACTGAACCCCGAGCACCCGCTGGTCGCACGCCTGAAGACCGACACAGCCCGCTTCGACGATCTTGCGGCGCTGCTGTTCGACCAGGCTCTGCTGGCCGAAGGCGGTACGCTGGATGATCCGGCCACCTTCGTGAAGCGGGTAAACCAGCTGATGCTGGGCGCCTGAGACCGTCGCACCTGGTTGTCCTGCAGGGAACGGATGACGCCCCTTCGTGGGCGTCATCCGTCCTTGTCGGCCCATGGTCTGTTGCACGGGCGGAAGCTGCGCGGGATCATTGCTGCCGTTCAGGGCAAGAAGGGGGTGGGCAATGACGACAAGGATGACCGCTGCCTTACCGGCACGCGCAGGGCTGGTTCCTGGTCTGTTGCTGGTCATGCCGGCACAGCCCGCGCCCGGTTGATCTTCTCTGCGGGATCGGCTTGCCGACTCGGGCAGTGGACGCTCGTGGAATCCGCCGGTCGGCTATGCTCACGCCACCGTGCGGCCACCAGCGGTATGCTGGCCGCCGCACATCTCATCTGAATCAACGGAAAACGCCTTGACCACCATCACCATCAAGCCTGGCATCCAGGTCGACAACCAGAAGCCCTTCGTGCTGTTCGGCGGCATCAACGTGCTGGAATCGCGCGACCTCGCCCTGCAGGCTGCCGAAGCCTACGTGAAGGTCACGCAGAAGCTGGGCATCCCCTATGTCTTCAAGGCCAGCTTCGACAAGGCCAACCGTTCCTCCATCCACTCCTACCGTGGCCCTGGCCTGGAAGAGGGGATGAAGATCTTCGAGGCCGTGAAGGCCGCATTCGGTGTGCCGGTGATCACCGACGTGCACGAACCCTGGCAGGCCCAGCAGGTCGCGGAAGTGGTCGACGTGCTGCAGCTGCCGGCTTTCCTGGCACGCCAGACCGATCTGGTTGTGGCGCTCGCGAAGACCGGTCGCGTCATCAATATCAAGAAGCCGCAGTTCCTGAGCCCCTCGCAGGTCGGCAACATCGTCGACAAATTCAAGGAAGCCGGCAACGAGCAGTTGATCCTGTGCGACCGTGGTTCCTGCTTCGGCTACGACAATCTCGTCGTCGACATGCTGGGCTTCAGCGTGATGAAAAAGGTAAGCGGCAACCTGCCGGTGATCTTCGACGTGACCCACGCACTGCAGCAGCGTGAATCCGGCGCTGCCGCGTCCGGTGGCCGTCGCGACCAGGTGGCTGAACTGGCGCGCGCCGGCATGGGCCTCGGCCTCGGTGGCCTGTTCCTCGAGGCGCACCCGGATCCGGCCAAGGCCAAGTGCGATGGCCCCAGCGCATTGCCGCTGGACAAGCTGGAGCCCTTCCTCGCCCAGATCAAGGCGCTGGATGATCTGGTGAAGTCCTTCCCGCCGCTGGTGATCGACTGATCAGGCCGAGTCTGTACGAATGAAAACGGGACGCCGCGGCGTCCCGTTTTCATTGCGGTCCGTAGTGCTCTCCGCGAGTGGCCTGCACCTACAGATAGGCGTTGATATCCACGTCGTCGATCTGCTCCGGCCGCATGAAGCGCTGCGCGTAGGTGCGATACACGCCGCTGCGCAGGAACAACTCGAACAGTTCCGGATCGATGTGCTGGTCGCGGCGCATGAAGCTCATGATCTTCAGGGCCTCGGACAGCGGCTTGCCTTTCTTGTAGGGTCGGTCGGCTGCGGTGAGCGCCTCGAAGATGTCGGCGATCGCCATCATCCGCGCCACCGGGCTCATCTGCTCGCGGGTCAGGCGCTTGGGGTAACCGGTGCCGTCCATCTTTTCATGGTGACCCCCGGCCAGCTCGGGCACGTTCTGCAGGTGCTTGGGGAAGGGCAGGGCGCTGAGCATGATGATGGTCTGCGTCATGTGGTCGTTGATCTTGTAGCGCTCTTCTGCCGACAGCGTACCGCGCCCGACTGACAGGTTGTACAGCTCGCCGCGGTTGTAGAGCAGTTCCGGCGTCTCCAGCTTGAAGCCCCAGGGGTTGTCGGGCCCCAGGCGTTCGGCTTCGCGGCGTTCGATGCGATGCTCGGGTTTGTCCGCCAGCAGCGGCTCGGTGGCGGGCAGGGGCGGGGCGGGAGTGTGCTCCTTGCGACTGCGCTCTTCGTGCGCGATGCCGATGCGGTCGTCCAGTGTCCGCTGCCAGGTGCGCGCGGCAATCTGGCGCAAGCGCTCGACCTTCTCCGGCGCCATGAATTCGCCGCCTTCGTTGGAGGTGGCCACGAACGCGAATTCCTCGTCCAGCGTGCGCAGGGCCGTGTCGAGCTCCGCGGCGCAGGTGGCGGGGTCGGCGCCGGCCAGCAGGCTGCGCAGGCTGGTGATCTCGGCATCCCGCTTGAGTACCTCGAAGCGCATACGCACTTCGTGGATGCGGTCGTAGATCGTCTCCAGCTTGGTGGCCTTGTCCACCACGTATTCCGGTGTGGTGACCTTGCCGCAATCGTGCAACCAGCCGGCGACGTGCACGGCCTCCCATTCGTCGGGGCTGAGCTGGAAGTCCTTGTACGGTCCTTCGCGGGTGTCGCAGGCTGCGCGCGCCAGCATCTTGGTCAGCTCCGGCACGCGGGCGCAGTGGCCGCCAGTGTAGGGACTCTTGGCGTCGATGGCGCTCGCCATGAGACGGATGAAGGCTTCGAACAGCTCCTTCTGCGCATTGATCAGTTCGCGCGACTCCAGCGATACCGCAGCGCTGCCCGACAGCGCGGTGATGAAGCTGAGGCGATCGTTCTCAACCTCCCCGGCGCCGAACAGCAGCATGGCGCCCACCAGCTGGTGCTTGCGGTTGTACAGCGCCACGGCGATCACCGGCCGTTCGGCGTGCAAGGTCAGGCCCAGCGCGGGCAGGCCGAACTGGGTGGCTTCGGCGTCAGGGATGCGCCCGGCAATGGCGCGGGCGTTGATGGTCGAGATGACTTCACGCAGTACTTCCGGCGCATCGCCCAGGGCCTGTGCCGCCGGGTCGTGCACGGCCTCGCAGCGTGCGTGTATCCGCAATGCGGCGGGGATCAGCGAGGCGCCGTTGTCGGTTGCCAGATACAGCACGCCACTGTGGGCACCGGCTGCACTGGCCGTCTCGTCCAGCAGCCGTGGCAGCAGGCGGCCGAAGTCGTCCTCTGCTGCTACGGTGGTCGTGATGTCGAGGAAGCGTCGGATCGTGGCTTTCATGCCCTCCATGGTGTCAGCCAGATCGGCGACTTCCTTGACGATCGAGGAGACATTGCCCGGCTTGCCGAAGTCGAAATGGCGGACGGCGTTGGCTTCGTCGACCAGGCGCTCCAGCGGACGGGCTATCAGGCGTGCGCTGAAGATGGTGAGGGGAATGGACAGCAGCACCAGCGCGCCGAACAGCAGCAGCGAGCGACGTCGGGCTTCGCGCACTTCGGCCAGCAGTTCGTTCTCCGGCACGGCCAGGCCGAGGTAGAGCTTCTGGCCGTTCTGATCCTGCAGCAGGCTGATGGTGGCATGCCAGGATCGGCCGTCCTCCGTGTCGAACTCCAGCTTGCCGCCAGCGGGATCGCTGCGGGAAGAAGCCACCAGGTGCGACAGGGCAGGGGCATCGAGCTCGGTCACTGTCGCCAGTCGAGGAGTGGGCTTGTCCGGGTCCCGGCGCACGGAGCGCTGTTCGTCGTGATAGCCCACCACGCGGCCTTCGTTGTCGAAGATGACCACCTCGGCACTCGGCGTGACCCGTTGCCGCCGCAGCAGGTCGGCCAGTGTGTCGAGCTGGATGTCCGTGCCGACGGTGGCGGGGCCAACCGGCGAACGCTGGGTGAGGGTGATGCCCACCTTGCCGGTCGTGAAGAACACATACGGGTCCGTTCGGCGGATGTCCGGACCCAGCGCGGCGAGGGCGTACCAGGCGCGTTGCCGTGGATCGTAGGACAGGTATTCCGGTCTGGGCTGGCGTTCGAGCAGGCGTAGCCCGCTGTCGTAGTAGCGATACTCGGCGCTGGCCGGCCGGGCCGTATCGCGCTCGATGCTCTGCACGACGAAAGCCGTGCCCGACGGGGCTCGCAAGCTGCGTTGCTCTGCTTCGCTGTTGATGCGGCGGACGAGGAAGAAGTCTCCGTCCTCGTAGCCGGCATAGAAGCTGACGATGTTGGGATTGGCCTGCAGTGCCGTGACGTAGTAACCCAGGCTGTCGAGGCGTTCGTTCAGCGTCGTGGCGCGCACTGCGCGTTGCTGGGCGAGCAGGCGGGTGGCGGTGTCCGCAGGGCGCACGAGCTTGTCCAGCTCGCTGACCGTTTCGCGGGCGATGCGCACGAAGAGGTCGTCAGTCGCCTGGGCGACGATCTCCGCGCTGCGCTGGTAGTTCAGGATGCTGAGGACGATACCGATCGCCAGCACCAGGACCAGAAAAAGGGTGGAGATGTGGATGTGCAGCGGGAAGCTGCGGCGGCGCGGCGCTGCGGACTGCGGATGAGTCATCGGTAGGCTCCCCACGTGGCTGCGCCCACTCTAACCCTGCTGTCCTGCCTCCGCCATATCCCCGGACCTTTGGCTATGCACTCTGCCTATGGCGTTGCAGGACTCCGACACTCCCAGGCAGGTCCGCCAGCGATTTCTACATCTGTCCGTAGATCGGGCCTTCCCCGCCCTGCGGCACCAGCCAGTCGATGTTCTGCGCCGGGTCCTTGATGTCGCAGGTCTTGCAGTGCACGCAGTTCTGCGCGTTGATCTGCAGGCGAGGCTGGTCGTCTTCGCGGACGATTTCGTACACGCCGGCCGGGCAGTAGCGTTGCTCCGGCGAGTCGTACACCGCCAGGTTCAAGGTGATGGCCTTGGACGGGTCGCGCAAGACGAGGTGGCAGGGCTCGTCCTCGGCGTGGTTGGTGTTGCTGAGGAAGACCGAGGACAGGCGGTCGAAGCTCACCACGCCGTCGGGTTTCGGGTAATCGATCGGCGCGAACTCCGCCGCCGGACGCAGGCGGGTATGGTCGGCCTGGTTGGGCAGGGTCCACGGCGCCTTGCCGCCCAGCAGCTTCTGGTCGATGCCGAACAGCAGGCTGCCCAGCCACAGGCCACGCTTCATGTAGGGCTTGAAGTTGCGGGCGCGGTACAGCTCCTCGTGCATCCAGCTCTGGCGGAAGCCCTCGGGGTAAGCATCCAGGGCATCGCCGCTGCGGCCGGCAATCAGTGCGTCATGGATGGCCTCGGCTGCCAGCATGCCGCTCTTCATGGCGGTGTGCGTGCCCTTGATGCGGGCGGCGTTGAGGAAGCCGGCGTTGTCGCCGATCAGTGCGCCGCCGGGGAACACCAGCTTCGGCAGCGACTGCAGGCCGCCGGCGGTGAGCGCACGGGCACCGTAAGCGATGCGCTTGCCGGCCGCCAGCATGGGGCGCACCAGCGGGTGCTGCTTGAAGCGCTGGAATTCTTCGAAAGGCGAAAGGTAGGGGTTCTGGTAATCCAGGCCCATCACGTAGCCGATGGCTACAAGGTTCTTGCCGAAGTGGTAGATGAAGCTGCCGCCATACGTGTCGGCGGGCAAGGGCCAGCCCGCGGTGTGCATGACCAGGCCAGGCTTGTGCACGCCCTCGGGCACTTCCCACAACTCCTTGACGCCCAGGCCATAGGTCTGCGGGTCGCTGCCGCTGCGCAGGTTGAAGCGGGACTCCAGCTGCTTGCCCAAGCTACCACGGCAGCCCTCGGCGAAAAGGGTGTATTTCGCCAGCAAGGCCATGCCCGGCTGGAACTGCGGGCCTTCGCTGCCATCGTGCAGGCGGCCCATGTCGCCGGTGGCGACGCCGGTCACGCGTCCGCCCTGGTCACCTTCTTCGTACAGCACCTCGGCACCGGCAAAGCCGGGGTAGATCTCCACGCCCAGCGCTTCGGCCTGCTCGCCCAGCCAGCGGCAGAACTGCCCCAGGCTGATGATGTAGTTGCCTTCGTTGTGGAAGACGTCCGGCAGCAGTGCGGTGGGCACGCGCTGGCCGCCGTCCTGGCCGAGGAAATAGAAGCGGTCTTCGCTGACCGGGGTGTCCACCGGTGCGCCGAGGTTTTTCCAGTCGGGCAGCAGCTCGTCGAGGGCGCGCGGGTCGAACACCGCGCCGGAGAGGATGTGGGCCCCGATCTCGCTGCCTTTCTCGATCAGGCAGACACTGATTTCGCGACCGTCGCGGGCCGCCAGTTGCTTTGCGCGGATCGCCGCTGCCAGGCCGGCCGGACCACCGCCGACGATCAGCAGGTCAAACTCCATCGATTCGCGTTCCACGTTACATCTCTCCTTTTATCGTGCGGGCGTAATTTAGCGCAGGTCGCGTGCGCCCGTGCGTCATGCGGCTATAACTCAGTGGGGCCGGGCAGGCGGGGCGCGGTGATACGGGACAGGACAGGGCCGGCCTAGTGACATCCCTGATGGCTGAAGCCGGGCCGGCCGCGGTCTACTCCTGCTTCTTGTACCGCCAGATGTTTGCCGAGTTGTTTTTCCAGTTTCAAGCAGAGGACCTGCATGCAAGAAAGGCCGCTGTGGCAGCCCGATGCCACTTGGATAGCCCGCACCCGTATTGCCGCTTTCGGCCAGCAACTGGCTGAACGGCATGGCGTGCAGGCAGCAGACTACGCAAGCCTGCATCGATGGTCCGTGGACAATGCTGCGCTCTTCTGGCGCAGCCTGTGGGACTTTGCCGGCGTCGTGGGCGAACCCGGTGAGCGCGTGCTGGTCGATGCCGGGCGCATGCCGGGTGCGCAATGGTTTCCGGACGCGCGCGTAAACTTTGCGGAGAACCTGCTGCGCTGCTGCGAGGCGACGCCCGAGCGCGAAGCCATCGTGTTCCGTGGCGAACTGGAGGTGCGCCGCCGACTGAGCTACGCCGACCTGCACCGGGAGGTCGCACGCCTTGCGGCGGCCTTGCGCGATGCCGGCGTGAAGCCGGGCGACCGGGTGGCGGCCTACATGCCGAACATGCCGGAGACCGTTATCGCCATGCTGGCGACAGCCTCCATCGGTGCCATCTTCTCGTCGGCCTCGCCGGACTTCGGCGTGCAGGGCGTGCTGGACCGGTTCGGGCAGATCGAACCTGTCGTGCTGATCGCCGCTGACGGTGCGCTGTATTCCGACAAGCGCATCGACGCCCTGCCGCGCCTGGCGCAGATCGTCGACGGGCTGCCGAGTGTGCGTGAGGTGGTGGTGGTGCCCTACATCCATGCGGAGCACGACCTGCGCGGTATCCGTGGCGCGAAGATGTGGGGGGATTTCATCGAGGCCTGTCATGACTCGGTGCGCATCGACTTTGCACCGCTGCCGTTCGCGCATCCGCTGTACATCCTGTATTCGTCCGGCACCACCGGAGTGCCGAAGTGCATTGTGCACAGCGCCGGCGGCACCTTGTTGCAGCACATCAAGGAACTGCAACTGCATGCCGACGTGCAGGCCGGTGACCGTCTCTTCTACTACACCACCTGTGGCTGGATGATGTGGAACTGGCTGGCTTCAGGACTATCCACCGGTGCGACGCTGATGCTCTACGACGGCTCGCCCTTCGCCGGCCATCACGGTCAGGCCCTGTGGGATTACTGCCGCGACGAGCAGTTCACCCACTTCGGCACCTCTGCGAAGTTCATCGACGCCGCCCACAAGCTGGGCCACAAGCCGGCCGAGACCCATGGCCTGAGCGCCTTGCGCGGCATCCTGTCCACCGGCAGCCCTTTGTCGCACGAAGGTTTCGACTACGTGTACCGCGACGTCAAGCCCAACGTCTGCCTGTCGTCCATCTCCGGTGGAACCGACATCGTGTCCTGCTTCGTGCTCGGCAATCCTGCCGGCCCGGTGTGGCGAGGGGAGATCCAGGTCAAGGGCCTGGGCATGGCTGTGGAGGTATTCGACGACGACGCGCGCCCGATGGTCTCCGGCAAGGGAGAACTGGTGTGCACGAAACCCTTCCCGGCAATGCCGATCGGTTTCTGGAATGACCCGGATGGCGTGCGTTATCACGCCGCGTATTTCGAGCGCTTTCCCGGCGTGTGGTGTCATGGTGACTGGTGCGAAGAGACGCAACATGGCGGGCTGATCATCCATGGCCGTTCCGACGCCACGCTGAATCCGGGAGGGGTACGCATCGGCACGGCGGAGATCTACCGCCAGGTCGAGAAACTGGACGAGGTGCTGGAGTCGGTGGTCATCGGCCAGGACTGGGAGCATGACGTGCGGGTGGTGCTGTTCGTGCGCCTGCGGGAGGGCCAGCAGCTGGACGCCGGACTGGAGGCTCGGATCCGCAAGGTGATCCGCGACAACGCCAGCCCCCGACATGTGCCGGCACGGATCGTGCGAGTGCCAGATATCCCGCGAACCAAGAGTGGCAAGATCGTGGAACTGGCGGTGCGCGCGACGGTGCATGGCCAGGCGGTCAGGAACCTGGAGTCGCTGGCCAATCCGGAGGCGCTGGAGGCGTTTCGCGACCGCCCCGAGCTGGCGGACTGAGGATGTAGCAGACTCACGACCGCCGCAGGTGTAAGGCGGTGAGTACGTAACGATAACGACAACGAGACAACGTATGCACCTTCAAGCAATGGACAGGAAATGCCCGTTTGCGGGCCGGACGGATGCACAACGCGAACAACGCACGCGCCTGGCAGCCCTCGGCGCCGTGAGCCATCTGTGGGGCAAAACAGGGCCGGGCACAGGCCTGCGCAGCCAGCCGGTCATCCGCCACGGCCTGCCGCGCTGCCAGACGGTGACCCGCCAGCAGGCGGAGGCCCGTGAAGAAGCGCTGCCGGTGCGGTCGGCGTTGTTCCGCCTGGTTTGCCTGGGGCTGGCCATCATGATGGCGCTGCTGTCCTTGCCGGGGCAGGCGCAAGGCAATGCGACGACCAGTGCTGCGCCGTCCGGTGAAGACACGCTGGCGCGTATCAAGCGGACCGGCACGCTCGTCATGGGCTTTCGTGCGGATGCGCGGCCGTTCTCGTTCAAGGGTGTAGACGGGCAGGCGGCCGGTTACTCGGTGGATCTGTGCAAAGCGGTGGCCGTGGCGCTCGCCGAGCGTCTGCGCCTGCCGCAGCTCAAGACACGCTGGCAGGCGGTGACGCCGGCTGATCGCGTGGAGCAGGTGCGCAAGGGCAGCATCGATCTGGAGTGCGGCACCACCACGCGTACGCTGGCGCGCGAAGCGCAAGTGGATTTCAGCCACACGATCTTCGTCGACGGCTTGTCACTGATGTCGCTGGCCGGCTCCCAGTTCAGTCGACCGGCAGACATACAGGGCAAGCGTATCGGCGTGGTGGCCGGCACCACCGGGGCCAACCGGATCGGCCCGGCCTTGGCGGCGGCGGGCGTCAATGCGCAGCTGGTGACGCTGACCGATTATCGCGATGGCATCAACGCCATCGACGCCGGCAAGGTGGACCTCCTGGCCGGCGATCGCGGCATTCTGGTCGGCACCGCGCTGGATGCACCGGGCCGCGCCTACAGCCTGATGCAGGACATGTTCTCGGTGGAGCCGTATGCGCTGATGATGGCGCGCGACGCGGCCTTCCGCTACGAAGTGAATCGCGCGTTGTCGCGTTTCTACCGCAGCGGCGAGGTGCTCACCACCTATAACCACTGGATGCAGCCGTACGGCGAGCCGACGAAGCTGATGAGCGCGGCGTTCCAGCTCTACGCGTTGCCGGACTGAGGCTGGCCAGCGTCCGCAGTTCTGGTCAGGCGCGGTTGGAATCGAGCCAGCGCTTGCGCCAGAAGATCAGGCCCATGCCGACGGCCAGGGCCAGCATGATGGCCAGCGCCTCGATCCAGCCGTTGCTGTGTTTCAGCAGCGGCAGGTGCTCGAAGTTCATGCCGAAGAAGCCGGTCACCAGCGTGGCCGGGGCGAACAGCATGGTGACCACGGTGAGCAGTCGCACTTCCAGGTTCAGGCGATTGCTGACCGCTGACAGGTGAATGTCCAGCAGGTCGCCGATCAGGTCGCGCAGCGAGTCCAGGTGTTCGATGACATGCACCGAGTGGTCGTACACGTCACGCAGATAGAGCTGGGTCTCAGCCGTGAAGAAGCCACCGGTGTGGCGTAGCAGGCCGTTGAGGACCTCGCGGGTCGGCCAGGCGGCGCGGCGCAGCTCCAGGGTTTCGCGCTTGAAGTGGTTGATGCGCTCCAGCGGGTTCTGCGGCGCATCGGTAATCAGCAGGTCTTCCAGTTGCTCTACGTCGTCGGCAATTGCTTCGACGACGACGAAGTAAGGATCCACCACGGCGTCGATCAGGTTGTGCAGCAGCGCATCGCTGCCCAACCGGCGCAAGACGCAGTTGTCCTTGCGCAGGCGCTGACGGATCGGCTCGAACAGGCCGGTGGGCTCCTCCTGGAAGCTGAGCACGAAATCGCGCCCCAGCACCAGGCTGATCTGGTGGCTCAGCGCATCGCTGTTGGCGTCGTCGTAATTGAAGGCGCGCAGCACGATGTACAGGTAGTCGCCGTAGTCGTCGACCTTGGGGCGCTGCTCGGTGTTGGCGATGTCTTCCATCACCAGCGGGTGCAGCTTGAAGCGCCGGCCGATCTCCTGCATCACCTGCGTGTCGTGCAGGCCGTGCACGTTCAGCCACAGCATGCGGTGCTGGCGGTGGTAGCCGCGAGAGCCTTCGACCGACTCGAAGGACACCTCCTCGAGCTCTTTTTCGTCGTAGTCGAAGAGCGTGATGTTGATCTTCGACATGAGCACTTCGCCCACATGCTGCACACTACCGGCCGGTTGGCCGAGCTTGCGGGCGTAGTTCCTGCGGCGTTTTGCGGCGCGCCGCTGCGACCGGGTCTTGGGCGGTCTGGCGGTTTTGTCCGCCGTGGCGGGATCGGTCAACGGCGTTGCGCCCGACTCATTGTGGGTAGGTGTATCAGGCATGGTGCTATGCGTCCCTGTTATCCTCGGGTTGAGTATGATGCATCGGGCAAACGTGTGACAAAACATCAGGAGAACACGAATAAATGGCTCTGACACTGGGAGTGTTGCAGGAGGCGGATCAGGCGGAGCGTCGCGTCCCGCTGGTGGCCGATGTGGTCAAGAAGTATCGCCAGGCAGGTGCCGCGATCGTGATCCAGTCCGGTGCGGGGGCACGCGCCCATATCGATGACGCAGCCTTCGGCGATGTCCAGGCACTGCCCACCGCGGAAGCCGTCATCGCGCAATCGGACATCCTCCTGACGGTGAACGCGCCGTCGCTGGAGGTCATCGACCAGATGAAACACGGCAGCGTGCTGCTGGGCATGCTGCAACCCTATGCCAGCGAGAACCGCGTGCAGAAGCTGCTGTCGCGCGGCATCACGTCCTTTGCGATGGAGCTGCTGCCGCGCATCTCGCGCGCGCAGAGCATGGACATCCTGTCTTCGCAGGCGGCGTGTTCCGGCTATCAGTGTGTGCTGATCGCAGCGAGCCATTGCCCCAAATTCTTCCCGATGCTGACCTATGCGGCCGGCACGATCCGTCCCAGCAAGGTGCTGGTGATCGGTGCCGGTGTGGCCGGCCTGCAGGCAATCGCCACCGCCAAGCGCCTCGGCGCAATGGTGGAGGCCTACGACGTGCGCCCCGAGACGCGCGAACAGATCGAATCGCTGGGCGCGAAGTTCGTCGACACCGGCGTGTCGGCGGCCGGCAGCGGTGGCTATGCCCGCGAGCTGACCGAAGAGGAGAAACAGCAACAGGCCGATCGCCTTGCCAAGGCGGTGGCGCAATGCGATGTGCTCATCACCACCGCGGCCATTCCCGGCAAGTGCGCCCCGCGCATCATCACCGCAGCGATGGTGGCGGGCATGAAGCCCGGCTCCGTGGTGGTGGACATGGCAGCGGAAAGCGGTGGCAACGTCGAAGGGACGGCACCGGGTGACGTGGTGCAGGTCGGGCCCGCTACCATCATCGGCCCCAGCCATCTGCCCAGCCGTATGGCGATCCATGCGTCCGACATGTTCGCGCGCAACCTCTTCAACTTCATCGGGCCGATGATCAAGGACGGTGAGCTGAAGCTGGACTGGGAGGACGAAGTGCTGTCCGGCGCCTGCCTCACCCACGAAGGGGCGCTGCGCCATGAAGGCGTGAAGAAGGCTCTCGGCCTGTAAGCCAAGCGAGGAGAAAAACAATCATGGAAGGCTTTACCGCGCTCTACATATTCATGCTCGCGGCATTCACCGGTTACGAGGTGATCTCGCGGGTGCCCGTCATTCTCCACACCCCGCTGATGAGCGGCTCCAACTTCGTGCACGGTGTCGTGCTGGTCGGCGCGATGGTCGCGCTGGGCCGCGCCGAGACGCCGCTGGAGCAGGCCATCGGTTTCGTCGCCGTGCTGCTCGGTGCAGCCAACGCGGCGGGTGGTTACGTCGTCACCGAACGCATGCTGGCGATGTTCAAGTCCGACAAGAAGAAGGCAGGGGGCCATCAATGAGTGCCAACGCGATCGTCCAGATCTCGTATTTCGCGGCCGCGGTGCTGTTCATCGTCGGTCTCAAGAGCATGGCTTCGCCGGTCACGGCGCGCCGCGGCATCATCTGGGCCGGGGTCGGCATGGTGGTGGCGACCGTCGCCACCTTCCTGACGCCGGGCATGGGCAACTTCGCACTGATGATCGCGGCCATCGCTATCGGCGGCGGCGTGGCCTGGTGGAGCGGCAAGATCGTCAAGATGACCGACATGCCGCAGATGGTCGCCATCTACAACGGCATGGGCGGCGGTGCAGCGGCAGCCATCGCGGCAGTGGAATTCGTTCGTCATGAATCGCATGGCGAACTCACCACGGCGCTGGCGGTGCTGGGCGCGCTGATCGGTGCGGTGTCCTTCTCGGGTTCCTGCATCGCCTTCGCGAAGTTGCAGGGCCTGATGAAGAAGGCCTATCGCCTGCCGGGTCAGAACATCTGGAACATCGCCCTGGCCGGTGCCACCGTGGTGGTGGGTCTGTCGATGATCCTGCTGTCCGACAAGATGACCGGCGTGCAGATACTGTCCTTCTTCATCCTGTCGCTTGTGCTGGGTGTGGTCATCACCATGCCGATCGGTGGCGCCGACATGCCGGTGGTGATCTCGCTGTTCAACGCCTTCACCGGTCTGGCCGTGGGCTTCGAAGGTTACGTGCTGGGCAACCCGGCGCTGATCATCGCGGGCATCGTGGTGGGCGCGGCCGGTACGCTGCTCACCCAACTGATGGCCAAGGCGATGAACCGCCCGATCACCAACATCATCTTCCAGCCGCTGAGCGGCGAAGCGCAGGGCGGTGGTGCGGCGGTGGAAGGCAGCATGAAGGAAGTGGGTGCGCTGGATGCCGCCGCGATGATGCGTTACGGCTCCAAGGTCATCATCGTGCCGGGTTACGGTATGGCGGTGGCCGGTGCGCAGCACAAGGTGTGGGAGATGGCCCAGTTGCTGGAAAAGGCGGGTGTGGAGGTGAAGTTCGCCATCCACCCGGTGGCCGGGCGGATGCCGGGTCACATGAACGTGCTGCTTGCCGAGGCTGGCGTGCCGTACGACAAGATCTTCGACCTGGAGGAGATCAACGCCGAATTCCCGCTGGCTGACGTGGCACTGGTCATCGGTGCCAACGACGTGGTGAACCCGTCGGCCCGCACCGACAAGAGCAGCCCCATCTACGGCATGCCGATCCTGGATGCCGACAAGGCGCAGAACGTCATCGTCATCAAGCGCGGCAAGGGCGCGGGTTACTCGGGCATCGAGAACGCGCTGTTCTACGCGGAGAACTGCCGTTTGCTGTACGGCAGCGCTCAGCAGGTAGCGGGCGAGGTGGTGGGCCACATCAAGGCGATGGGCGAATAAGCCCGGCGCAGCTGTGACACCGGAAAGGCCGCGCTTGCGGCCTTTTTCATTTCTGCCGGCGCATGCCACCAGTTGACACCTACTGATCCACGCCTGTTGATTTGTTCTGAATCAATGGCTTGTGTGCGAATTACGCATACCGTTCATCCTGTTTAACGCTCACGGATGCCGCTGTCTGGTACAAGATACAGGTATACCCTTATCCGGCCGTCCTGATGGATGGTCTTTCGTATTGGACGGCCCACAAGGCCAGCAGGAGTGCATCAAATGGCAGTCGTTTCCCTCACCGTGCGCATTGCAGCGCTGGTGTTCGCAGCAAGTTCCCTCGTCGGTCCCGCTGTAGCAGCCGACACCCTCGAAAAAATCCGCCAGACCCGCAGCATCACCATCGGCAACCGTGAATCGGCACGTCCGTTCTCCTACCTCGACGGCGACAAGCGTCCTGTCGGTTACTCCGTGGAGCTGTGCCAGCGCGTGGTTGATTCGATCAAGCGCGAGCTGAAGCTGCCGGACCTGAAGGTGAACTACCTCACCGTCGCTGGCGCCGAGCGGATTCCGAAGCTGGTGGATGGCGCCATCGACCTGGAGTGCGGCTCCACCACCAACACGCGTGCGCGTCAGGAGCAGGTGGACTTCAGTTACACCTTCTTCGTGGCCGGCATGAAGATCCTGAGCTCGGACGCCGCGCTCACCAGTCCGCAGGCGCTGGCGGGCAAGAAGGTGGCGTTGAGCAAGGGCACCACCTCCGAAAAGCTGTTCGCCCAGTTGCGCGACGCGGAAGTCGGCACCATGCAGCTGGTCAGCTTCCCCAGCAATGGCGACGCCTTGAAGGCGCTGCAATCCGGCCAGGTCTCCGCCTTCCCCCAGGATGACGTGCTGCTGCAGGGAATGTTGAGCACGATTCCGGACGCGCAGCGCTACCGCCTGGGCGAAAGCTACCTGACCGTGGAGCCCTACGGCATCATGGTCCGCAAGGGTGACAAGGCGCTGCTGTCGCTGGTCGACCGCACGCTGGCGCAGCTGTACGCCAGCGGCGAGATCAACTCCATCTACGCCCGCTGGTTCGATTCCGCGACGCTGAAGGTGCCGATGTCCAGCCTGCTGCGCGATTCGATCATGCGTCCGTCCAAGCAGGCGGCGTTCGCGCTGATTCTCGGCCATACGCTCTGACCGGGCGCGGTCGTCAGCTCACGGAAGGGCCGCGAAAGCGGCCCTTCTGCTTTCCGGCGCCAGAGAGCGCCGTATTTTGTTGCTGCGCGACAAACAACATGGACCGGCCTCGTGCTGCAATGACGCCAGAATGACGCCGTCAGTGTGTCATCGCTCAACGCCGGAAGAGGCCAGCCCATGATCGATCGTCCCATCGTAGAGAAGTCCACCGCCAGTGGTGTCCGCAAGGCTTCGCTGCTGGCACAGGACCCCGTCCGTTACATGCTGCGCGCCATCCTCGCCGGCATGTACCTGTCCATCGTCGTCTTCGTCTACTGGTCGCTGGGCAATGACCTGCACGGCTCACCCTGGGGCAAGGTGCTGGCGTCCGCGTTCTTCGGCGTCGGCCTGTCGATGATCGTGTTCTCCAACACGGAGCTCTTCACCAGCAACAACATGTACCTCGCCATGTCCTCGGCCGAGGGCCAGACGAGCTGGGGCCAGACGGCGTTCCTGTGGACGGCGTGTTATCTGGGCAACCTGATCGGCGCGCTGATCGTCGCCGGTCTGCTGTACTTCGCGGGATCGCTGGCCCTGCCGGCTGACCACCTGCTGCATACCGGCGCACTGCACAAGGCGCACCAGGCGGGCTTCGTCATCTTCGTGAAGGGCATCCTCGCTAACTGGATCGTGTGCCTGGCGGTTCGCCTGTCGATGGCGATGAAGGAAGACATGGCGAAGATCTCGATCATCATCGCCGTGGTGTTCATCTTCCTCTACCTTGGCTTCGAGCACTCGATCGCCAACATGGGCACCTTTTCGATGAGTGTGCTCGGTGGTGGCTCGCTGACGGCCGGCGATATCGCCCACAACCTGTTGTTCAGCACGCTGGGCAATATCGTCGGTGGTGCCGTGCTGGTGGGGCTGCCGGTGCGCTACATCAACCCGCCTGCGGACGACGACAAGCCACACAAGTAAACAAACGGGGTGTGGCCGCAGGAGGACTGCAGCGCGCTGCGCGGCGTGCTGCTCGTCCTGCCTGAAATATCGTTGAAGCGGATGATCGCGATGCCGTAATCTGCGGGAGCCAGACAAGCTTCCGGGCACGGAATCCCCAATCAATGTCCCTGCGCATCCGCATCATCCTCGCCTTGCTGGCGACCAGCCTGGCCTCGGTGGCGCTCGTCGGTTACGTCGCCAATGAGCGCCTGATGCGCAAGTTCAACGAACTTGTCGCCGCGGACGCTTCGCGTGCTTTCCGCGAGGACGTGGCAGCCTATTTCGCGGCTTACGGCACCTGGGAAGAGGGGCAGCGCCGCGAGAGTTTCCGCGCTTTTGCCGATCGCCGGGGGGCTCGCCTCGGGCGCCCCAATCCCGCTACGCTGCCGCCGCGCGATGCAGGTGGGCCGCCGCAGACCGGGGAGCACACCGTACGCCTCGGAGGTCTGTCGCCCAGCGCAGTGGCGCCGTCGCCTTCCGGGCTCGTAGCACCGCCCTTCCATTTCCTGCTTTTCGATGCTGCTGGCAAGGTGTTGCTGCCAGTGCCTCCTTACGCCCTGGGGGATGTGGTGAATGAGGCGGACCGCGGCAAGGGTCTGCCCATCACGGTTTACGGCAAGACCGTCGCATGGGCCGTGCCTAAAGGCCGACCCAACTACTCCGGGCTGGATCTTGGCTACCTGAGTGCAGTACGCGAGGCGCTTTTCTACGGCGCCGGCGCTGCGGCCGTGCTGGCGGTGCTGCTCGGTCTGCTGCTGGGCACGCGTCTGACTGCCAGCCTGCGGCGCCTGACGCAGACCATAGAGCGCATGCAGAAGGGGCAACTGGGGCTGCAGGCAGATGTCCGCTCGCGTGACGAAATCGGTGCGTTGGCGGACGCCTTCAACAACATGAGCAGCGAGCTTGCGCGCAAGCAGGAGGAACTGCGCAGCTCGCATTCGCAAGTGGAGGCGCAGGCGGAGACGTTGCGGGAGCTCGCCCTGCGCGACGCGCTGACCATGCTGTACAACCGGCGTCACTTCGATGAGCAGGTCGGGGCGCTGTGTAGCGACCGGCGGCGTGGCGATCGACCGCTGTCGATCATGATCGGCGACATCGATCATTTCAAACAGATCAACGACCGCTTCTCCCACGCTGTGGGCGACGAGGTGCTGCGCCGTGTGGGTGAGATCCTGCGCAAGAACACCCGCAGCAGCGACCATGTGGCGCGCTACGGCGGCGAGGAGTTCGTGATCGCCTTCGCGGACACCTCGCTCGAACAGGCTGGCCTCATCTGCGACAAGCTGCGGCTTGCCATTGCAGGCTATGACTGGCGCGCGGTGCATCCGGAGCTGCAGGTCACCATCAGCATCGGGGTTGCCACGCTGGGCGGTGGCGACGATCTGCACAGCCTCATGCACGTCGCTGATGCCTCGCTTTACCGTGCCAAGTCCACCGGCCGCAACCAGGTGTGCATGGCTGCCTGATCTACCGGGCCGGCGCTGATCCGGTCAGCGGCGCTCCTGATAGTCCCGGGCGACGACCAGCCATGCGTCCCGCACCCGGCCTTCGGCGATGTCCAGTTTCCAGTGGACGGGCGTGTCCACGGAACCGAATGTGGCGGTGATGTCGGCTGGGTCCCACTTGGAGACGACGATGGCGGTACGGCCAGCGTAGCGGGCGTCCAGCGGCATCTTCAGCTGGTAGTGGCTGGCGATCCGGCCTTGCGGGTCGCGGTTCCAGCTGGCCAGTTGCGGCTTCAGGTCGCGCAGCTCGTACAGCATGTGCGCGGCATAGGCGCGGTCGTCGACCAGCAGGAATGCGCCGGGATGTGCGGCGAGCAGCGGACGTACCTGCTGCGCCAGTTCCGGGAAGCCGCGTCCGCGGTTCAGCGGGTCCCAGCGTGGCGGCAACTCGCGGCCGCTGATGTGCCAGATGTCCTGCAGGTGATAGACCGACAGCATCAGCACGGCGTTGATGGCGATGGCGCTGCGCCACCAGCCGGCGCGGCGCTGTGACAGCCACAGCGTCGCGAGGATCAGCGCGCCGACCAGTGCCGGGGCAGCCCAGTTGCCATTGGCCTCGGCACGTTCCGACTGCGCGGTGGTGATCAGCAGCAGCGGCAGCGCGAAACACAGCAGCAACTGCGTGCGCGACTCGCCCCGGCTGCGCCAGGCCATCCCCAGCGAGGCGATGAAGGCCAGCGCGAAGACGGGGCCCAGCGAGCCGACTTGCGCGAGCAGGAACTCACCCAGATTGCCGCTCTTGTCATTGCCCGCTACGTGCGTGATGTCGGCTGTGTGACGCAGCGTCGGAAAATCGTTCTGCCAGTTCCACCACAGGTTGGGCGCGAGGATCGCGGCGGCCAGCAGCATCGCGACCCACAGCTTCGGGTTGAGCAGGTGGCGACGGCGCTGCGCATCGATCAACACGTACAGCGCAGCCGAGAGGCCGAAAGCGGCCATCGTGTACTTGGCCATCAGGCCGATGCCGACCAGCGCGCCGAGCAGCAGCCAGTGCGTCCAGCGGTCATCCTCCAGCGCGCGGACCAGCGCGAACATCGCGGCCGACCAGCAGAACAGCAGGGGCGCGTCGGTGGAGACGAACAACCCGAGTGCCGACACCAGCGGAATCAGCGAGAAGGCGACGGCTACCTTCAGGGCGGGCGCGGTGGCGTACAGGTGGCGCACCATCGCGAACAGCACCAGGCTGGTGGCCGGGTACAGCAGCAGACTGGGCAGCTTCACGGCGATGAGGCCATCGCCAAACACCGCGGTGCTGGCAGCGATCAGCCAGGCGACAACCGGGGGCTTGGAGTAGTAGCCCCAGTCCAGCTCCTTGGCCCAGGTCCAGTACTGCGCCTCGTCCACATACAGGCTGACGCCCAGGTGCGGAATGATCCAGATGCGGTAGGCGGTGAGCAGCAGCAGCCAGATGCAGAGTTGCCGCAGGGCGCGGCGGGAGGTCGCCTCGTTGGCATCCGTCATGCTCAGCGCACCTTCACCAGTCGCACTCCGCCTTCGGCGAACAGTACGTCCACCGGCGCGTCGGCCGGCAGGCGGTCGGCGCGGGTCAGGGCCAGATCACCGGATTGCGGCGGGCGGGCGGGGGTCTGCTGCTGGCGATACACGCTGAAGCTCGGCGCGTGGAAATTCCATTGCACAGCCGGGCCTGGGTGTGAGCGTGCGACGAGGGCCGCGCGCTTGGTCGGGCCTTGCAGCACGTCACCCACGAAGGGCGTGACCAGCAGGCACAGCAGCACGGTCTGTGCACCGGCGATCAGCACCACACGCTGCCAGACCTGCGCGCGATGACGCAGCATGACGCCGATGGCCAGCACCAGTGCGCAGATCAATGCCGGCACGTAGGCCGGATGCAGTGCCTCGCCGACGCGGGCGACCTGCATGTTGTAGAAGCGGTCGCGTACCCAACCGGCCTCCAGAGAGTGCTGCAGCAACCACGGCAGGGCGGCGAGCACGCCCAGCAGCAACACGGCAGGCAGGGCGGCGAGGAAGGGATTGCGCAGGCTGTTGCGGTGCGCACCGAGCAGCACGAACAGGGGCGTGCAGCCGTACAGCGCGTAGTGCGGCAGCTTGGTGCCTGACAGCGAGAAGAACACCACGACGAAGCCGGCCCAGATCCACAGGAAGCGGCGCATCGGCTCGCGTACGTCGCTGCGCAGCTTCGTCAGTGCGGCGATGAGGAAGCTGGTCCACGGCAGCAGCAGAGCCGGCACGATCAGCACGTAGTAGAACAGGCTGCCGGAGTGACCCTCCAGCGTGCCGGAGAAGCGCTGCACGTTGTGGCGCAGGAAGAAGCCGTCGATGAAATCCTGCCCGTGGATCACCAGCGCCGCGATGTACCAGGGCGCGGCCACGCCGATGAGGATCAGCCAGCCCAGCGGGTCGAACACGCTGCGCAGCCAGTCGCGCCAGCGGCCGACGCTCAGGCAGTAGAGCAGGGTGGTGGCGCCGGGCACCAGCAGGGCGATGGGCCCCTTGGTCAGCACGCCCAGCGCGATCCACAGGTAGCTGCGCAACAGGGGCGCACGGCCGCCGCCTTCGAGGTGGCGCCAGCCATCCATCAGCGCCAGTGCCAGCAGCATGTTGAGCAGCGAGTCGGCGGTGGAGGCGCGCCCGATGATGTGGGTGCCGATGCAGGTCGCCGCGATGGCGGTGGCCATGATGGCCGCATCGCGACCGAAGCGCGGCGCCGCGAAACGGCCGACCGCGTAGGCCCAGAACGTCGCGGCCAGTGCGGACGGCAGGCGGAAGGCCCACTCGTTCGGCCCCAGGATGAAGACGAAGATCGCCTGCAGCCAGTAGATGAGGATGGGCTTGTCGAAGCGCGGCTCGCCGTTGAGCCAGGTGGACAGGAAGTCGCCGCGCTCGAACATCTCCCGCGTCGCTTCCGAGAAGGCGCCTTCGTCGACGTCGAACAGCGGCGCGCCGCCCAGGTTCAGCAGGAAGGCCAGCAGGGGCAGGGCGAAAAGCAGGAAACGGGTGCGGGCGTCGAGGGTGACAGGCTGCAAGATCGGCTCGCTACAGTGCGGAACGGCGCCCATGGTAAACCACGGGGCGCTCAAGGGGCGGCCCGGGGCCCGACGGGGGCCTGCCAGGGGTCGATGGCGGGTGCTGCGCCAGCGTTACTGCTTGAGATCGAAGGTGATGCTGGCGTACTGGCCGCTGGCGTCCATCGCCGTCAGCGTATGGGCGCCGGCCTCGGCAATCTCGAAGCTCAGCGCACTGCCCGCGGGGGCCACGCGTGCCAGGCGCCCGTCCAGCAACCAGTATTGCCGCCCGTTGCCACCGACGCTGCGCACGGTGACGCTGGCGCTGCGGCGCCCTGGCGTCGGTCGCAGGGTGGTGCCGGCAGACAGGCCGGCGATGCGCAGTGCACCACCGGGGCGTGGCGCAGCGCAGTCGGCCTGCCAGTCCGGCGGGCTGAAGCGCGCACGCTCGCCGGGCGACAGCCAGGGCTCCAGTTGTGTCGGCCAGCGCGCCACGCTGTGCGCCTGGGCCTGTGCATTGCACTCCGGCAGCGTGCGCAGGCGGCTGTGTGGATCCAGCCAGATCGTCTCCACCAGACCGCGATCGCGCACGCGGTCGATGAAGGTCGGCGGAATGGCGTCGTTCAGCGTCCATGCGCTGCGCCGGACGTGGCAATGCGCGGCGGGCGTTGCGTCGGCGGCGCTGCCGAGTGGCCAACATACCTGCGTCACTTTCACGTTGGCTGGCCGCTTGCGTGGCGCCGCCTGTACTGGCAGCGCGGCGGCGATGTCCTTCAGCAAGGGCGCGGCGATGTTGGCGCCGAAGAAACCGGGGTTGGGCGTGCCATCCGGGCGGCCCACCCATATGCCGATGGTGTGGGCGTCCGTCACGCCCACCGCCCAGGCATCGCGGAAGCCGAAACTCGTACCGGTCTTCCAGGCCAGGCGAGGGCCCTTGCTGGCTTCCACGAAAGGCCGGTCGGGGTGGCCGCCGGTCTCCAGGATGTCGCGCACGATGAAGGCCGCACCCTCACTCATCAATCTGCTCTCAATGCGCGGCGAGTCCGGTGTCAGGCGCGGCTGGCCTGCCATGCCGCCAGCCGCGAAGGCGCGGTAGGCGCCCACCAGTTCCTCCAGCGTGGTGCCGCCGCCACCGAGGATGAGACTGAGGTTGGGAGACTCCCCACGCGGCATGCGCAGGCGCAGCCCGCCAGCGCGCAGTTGTGCGGCGAAGCGTGGCGGGCCGACGCGGTCCAGCAGGTCCACCGCCGGGACGTTGAGCGAGCGCTGCAGCGCCTCGGATACGCTGACTGCGCCGGAGAAATCCGCCTGGAAGTTGCCGGGCTCGTAGCCGCCGAAGGACTGTGGTACGTCCGACATCAGGCTCTCCGAATGGATCAGCCCGTCGTCCAGCGCCATCGCGTAGAGGAAGGGCTTCAGCGTGGAGCCGGGCGAGCGCACGCCGCGGACCATGTCGACGTGATTGAAGCGGCGCGCATCGCTGAAGTCTGCCGAGCCGGCGTAGGCGCGTACGGCCAGCGTGTCGCTTTCCATGATCAGGGCCGCCATCGACACATGCGGTGGCAACTGGCCGACGCGATCGGCGAGCAGGCGCTCCAGCGTGCTCTGCATTTCGCGGTCCAGCGTGGAGCGCACGACCGCAACCGAGGCCCGGGCCTGCCGGCTGCCGGCGTCGCGACGGGCCTGGCCACGCAGGCGCTCGGCTGCGATCGGTGCCAGCCACTGCGCGCGCAGTGGATTGGCCGCCACGCGTTCGATGCGAGCGTCCTCCACCAGCTCCGCCGGCCAGATGCCCAATGCATGCATGCGCGACAGCACCTTGTCGCGGGCGACCTGTGCCGCTTGCGGCGCGCGGTCCGGGCGCAGACGCGAGGGGGCCTGCGGCAGCACCACGAGCAGTGCGGCCTCGGCGTGCGAGAGCTGGGCGGACGGTTTGCCGAGATAGGCACGGCTGGCCATTTCCACACCCTCGACGATGCCGCCCATGGGCGCATGGTTCAGGTACAGCGTGAGGATCTCGTCCTTCGACAGGCGCGCTTCCAGTTGCAGCGCGCGCAGCATCTGCCGTGTCTTGCCCCACAGGCTGCGCCCGCGCGGTGGTTCCATGATGCGGGCCACCTGCATGGTCAGCGTGGAGCCGCCGGACACGATGCGGCCGTGGCGCAGCCACTGCCACGCGGCACGTGTCATCGCCAGCGGATTGATGCCCGGATGCCAGCGGAACCAGCGGTCCTCGTAGGCGAGCAGGGCTTCGCGATACAAGGGCGACACCTGCGCGGCACTCACCGGGTAGCGCCACACGCCATCGACGCCGGGCCAGCTGCGCAGCGGCGTGCCGTCCTGCGCGACCACCACCAGCCCGGCGGCTGTGCGTGGCAGCAGTGGCGGAAACAACTGGTCGATCAGCAGTAGGGCTGCCAGCAGGGCGGCGAGCGCGCAAGGCAGCGGCCGCGCGCGCGCCTGGGCGCGCAGGCCTGCTGCAAGATCATGCAGGCGCTGGCGGATTCGATGGAGCGTGCGCACGACGGCGGCAGGCATGCGCGGGCTGTATGAAGCGGGCGACGAAGCTGGTGACGAAGAGGGTGAGCTCGGCGCCGCTCAGCCTGCCACAGGCAGGTGTGGCGTGACCTTGCGGCGCAGCAGCTCGACCAGCGCCGGGGCCATGAAGGGATACTCGTCCGGGATGTCCAGGCACACCACGCGTTGCCCGTGCAAGGTGCTGCCGAAACGGCTGGACAGCTTGTGGCGATGCGCCTGTTCCATCACAAAGATCAGCTCCGCCCATTCCATCAGTTCGGGTGTCAGAGGGTTCTCGGCATCGTGGTTCAGCCCGGCCGAGCTGCAGACGATGCCGGGATGATCGGCGAAGATCTGTTCGGCAGTCGGGCTACGCAGCCGGTTCTGGCTGCAGAGGAACAGGACGTTCATGCTATGGCCTCCTGAAGTCCGCGCAGGCGTGTGTCGCGATGCTGCCAACACCATGCATCGCGAGGAACACGCGTCCGATGTGTGTCCCGGCGAAGAGCCTGCCTGGCGCTCCGCCCTGGCCCGCGGATGTCGAGCCGTGCTCAGTGATGATGACCGTGGTCGCCATGCACGTGGCCGTGCGCGATTTCTTCCGCGCTGGCCGCACGTACCGAGATCACCTTGACGGTAAAACGCAGGGCCTTGCCGGCAAGGGGATGGTTGCCGTCGAGATGCACGACCGGTCCCTTGATCTTGGTGACGTAGAAACGCTGCGGCTTGCCGTCTTCGCCGTGGCCTTCGAGCTGGCCGCCGACCTTCACGCCCGGCGGGAACTCGCTCTTGGGCATGGTGCGCACCAGGCTGTCGTTACGCGGGCCGAAGGCCTCTTCCACCGACAGGTCGACGGTGGCCTGGGCGCCGGCCTCCAGACCTTCGAGGGCGGCTTCCACTTTCTCGAAGGTGTTGCCATAGCCACCGTGCAGATAGGCCATCGGCTCACGGCCTTCCTCGATCGGCATGCCGTTCTGTTCACTGACCTTGAAGCGGATGGTGACGGCGGTGTCTTTCTGGATCTTCATCGTTGAGTCCTGTTGTGCGTGTGTTTGCGACAGCCGGGCATTGTCGCGCAAAGACGAAGGATGGCGGAAGGGAGCGTTCCAGCGGCACCCAGTCCGTACTACGGGGCTACGCCATCACGGCCCGCTCGGTCGCCCACTGCCGCAGGGCCTGGACTTGCTCGGCCATGAGCACGGAGAGCGGGCGCGTACGGCCGATCTCGGTCAGCAACAAGGTGTCGTCCAGCGGACGCTTCTGGGCATGGGCTTCGAAGGTCGCAGCGATGACGGCCTGTTCGATCTCCGCTCCAGTGAAGCCCTGGCTGGCCGTGGCCAGGCGGGCGAGATCGAAAGCCTGTGGATCCTGCTGGCGGCGCGTGAGGTGGATGCGGAAGATGTCGTGCCGTGTCGCTTCGTCCGGAAGGTCGACAAAGAAGATCTCGTCGAAGCGCCCCTTGCGCAACAACTCGGCAGGCAGGGCGCGTACGTCGTTGGCCGTTGCAGCGATGAAGACGCGGCTGGCGCGTTCGGCCATCCAGGTGAGCAGGGTGCCCAGTACGCGGCGGCCGACGCCCCCGTCCGACTCGGCGGAACCCTGGGCCATGGCCTTCTCGATCTCGTCGATCCACAGCACACAGGGTGAGAGTGCTTCGGCGGCGGCGAGCGCGGCACGCAGGTTGCGCTCGGTCTCGCCGTGGTACTTGTCATAGAGGCTGCCTACATCCAGGCGGGCAAGCGGCACCTTCCAGCTGGCGGCGATGGTGCGCGCGGCGAGCGACTTGCCACCGCCCTGCACACCCAGCAACAGGACGCCGCGCGGAGTGGGGAGGCCGTCCGCGTCGCCACAGAAGGATGCTGCACGCAGCTGCAGCCAGTGCTTGAGGTTGGGCATGCCGCCGACGCTGGCCATGTCGCCGTTCACGTACTCGACTTCGAGCGCGCTTTGCGCCTGCATGTTGCGCTTGGCGTCCATGACGCGCTGCAGGTCGCGTTCGGTGATCAGGGCATCGTCGCGGATCGACAGGCGAAGCAGGCGCCGCACATCCTCTTCGCACAGGCCGGCGAGTTGCTGCACGAGGCGGTTGGCGATGGCCTGCTCGCCGCCGACCTTGCGGCCTTCGCGCGAGGTGGCGAAGAGTTCCAGCTCCTCCTGGAAAATCTTCCGGATGCGCGCGATGTCAGGCAGCGCGAGTTCATGGAACAGGGCGTGGCGCGCGATCTCGGCCGGCAGTTCCAGGCGGGGGCCGATCATTACCAGAGTGCGCGCGCGGTCATGATGGGCAAAGGCCACTTCGCGCAGCAAGCGCTGCACGGCGCCTTGTTCCAGGAAGTGATGCGGGTCGAACAGCAGGTAGAGCCCGGGCGGGCCTTCCTTGTCGATGAAGTGCAGGGCCTCCTGCAACTCGATGGTGTCCTCGATCTCGCGTCGGCGGGCGTTGGCCGACGGGTCCGTCTGAGCGGTGTGCTGCGGCTTCCAGCCTTCCACCGTCTGGAAGCCATCTCTCGGTCCCGCGCCGCCGTAACGGAAGTTCTGCTGGATGAGGCCGTCGGCAATGCTCCAGGTGTAGAGCGGCAGATCGCCCTCCTGCGCGAGCTTCTCCAGTAGTGCCGCGGCACGCGGCTCCTCGTGGGTCTCCATGCAGATCAGCGGGAAGCGGGCCTGCAGCGCGCTGCGCAGGGCGTCGATGTCCGGGATGGCGGGTGTCGTGGTCATGGTCGGGCTGGTTGTGTATCCGGATGGTACTCAGGCACGAAGCGCTGGCGGGGACGCTCAGTCGCAGCTTCCGCCCAGTTCCGTCTTGCTGCGTCCGGTTGGCGCCACGCCTGCGCGCAACAGGGGCTCGACGATGTCCCGCTGGAAGCGGGCGCGCGCATCGGGCGAGTCTTTCTCGCTGCGCGAGACTTCTATCAGGCGCTCACCATTGGCGAGCGTCCATTCCTCGATTTTCAGGCGGCCTGTTGTGTGGCCAGTGGTGTGGCGTGTGAAGCGGCTGATGCAGCCGCGCGGCTTGGCCGCCAGTCCTGCGGGCGGGAGCGGTGCCGCCTTCCTTGCTTCCACCGAGCAGCTGCGCGAGTACAGCTGCACGGCTTGCGTGCCGGCGGAGAAGGACACGTCGAGTTCATCCTTGGACTCGGCCGCACCGGGCAGCGGGCAGGCCCAGGCCTTCAGTGCGGGCGTGGTGATCGGCGCATCGCTGCGGTACTTGAAGCTCAGCTCGTACTTGTCCTTGCCCTTCTTGCGTTGACGCAGGATGGAAGTCGCGCCAGGCGGCGCATCGGCGGGTGGCGTCAGGTCGAAGTACTGCACCTCGTATTTGTCCCTGTCGTCGGACTTCAGCTTCAGGGCCTGCAGTACGGCCTTGCCGTCCTTGATGCTGCTGCCCTCTGCCGGCCAGCGCAGGGCGTACTCGGCGGAGGCTCCGGCTGCGAGTGCAGCCGGAGCCTGGATCGCAGTTGCGATGACGAGTATCGCAGTGCGTGTCGGCAGCATCGAAGCGTTCTCCAGTTTCAGCTCCTCGCGCTCACTGCCGTGGATCGACCACTGTCACCGGCTCCGGCGTCACGCCGATGCCGCGGATTTCCGGGCGGTACATGTCTTCCGCATACGGCGCCGGCACGCTGAACTTTCCGGGCGTCACCACGCGCAGCAGGTAGAAGAAGCGCGACTCGCCGAAAGTCAGCTTCGCGGCGGTGACGAAGCGGTCGTCGCGGTACTCGGTGTGCTTGATGCGGCTGTTGTTCATCGCTTCGGCAACGTTCACGCCGTCGATGCTGAAGTCGCCGGCCTGCGGTCCTTGCGAGAGGTTGAGGTTCTCGACTTCCAGTCCGGCGGGGATGTGGTCGACGATCAGGCCGTCCTCGATGTGCTGTTTCGCCTTCACGGTGACGCGGGCGATCAGCATGTCGCCGACCTTGAGCGGGCCGCCGCTCCAGCGCTGGCCGTTCATGGTGTGCCAGCTGCGGCTGATCTCGATGACGTCGCTACGTGCGGCCGGTGGCTTGAGCGGAAAGCCGCTGGCTTCCAGTTCCGCGTAGATGGCCTGCGGCCCCTTGTTCTCCAGCGTGATGCCGCGCGACAGGTCTGCAGGCTGCAGCTCCTGCGACAGCGTGCTGGCCGCGGTGAGCGGGCGGGTGCCTGCGGGCGTCTTCAGCTCGGCCTGCCAGGGCGTGCTGGCGTCGCCACCTGCAGCGCGCGCGGCGAGGAAGAGGGCCAGGCGCTCCTGTGTGGAGTACCACTGGCGCTCGCCCAGTCGCTCGGCCACGGTCAGGAGCAGGTTCTCGCGCTGCGGGTGCTGCACCTCGTGCCGGTTGAGCAGGGCGTAGGCGAGCGCGTTGTCGCGGATGGCGCTGCCGTAGTCGCCCAGCCATTCGCCCCAGTAGTTGCCGCGGTTGGCAGCGATGCCGTAGGGGCGTTGCATGGCTTCGTTGAGGGCTTCGTCCGCGCGCTTCGCGTCACCCATCAGGCGCAGCGCCAGCGACAGGTGCACCAGCGGCAACGGGGAGCGGGCCAGCTTGCGGTGGTTGTCGTGCAGCAGGCGCAGCACCGCCAGCGGCGCCTTCTGCTCACGCGCCAGCGTGTAGCCGATGTGGGCCATTTCGGCGAAGCGCTGGTGGCCGTTGCGCAGCAGATCGTAGTCGTGTTGGCGGTTGGCGCCGTTGCTGGCGAGGATGGCCTCCGGAATGCCGGGCAGATAGTTGCCGGCATTGTTCAGCTTGTCGAGCATCCAGTCCTGCGCGTTCTTGTGCATGGCGGCCGGTACGTTGAAGCCGGCATCGCGCGCATCCATCAGGAAGCCGCTGACATAGGCAGTCATCCAGTACTCGTAGCTACCATTTCCGCCCCACAGGCTGTAGCCGCCCGCGGCGCCCTGCATGCCGGCGATGCGGCCGATGGCGCCTTCCACGAAGCGTGTGCGCTCTTCACGTGTGCGCGGCGTGAGGCCCACGGCCTTCGCGCCGGCCTCGTCGATGAACAGGTGCGGGTAGGCCGCGCTGGTGGTCTGCTCCAGGCAACCGTAGGGGTAGTCGAGCAAGCCCTTCACCAGGCTGTTCACGTTCAGTGGCGGCTTGTTGGACAGGCTGAGCGACACCGTGGACGAGCCGCGGAAGTAGCGCTCGGCAGCATTGCGGTCCAGCGTGATGCTGGCGCCGGGCTCGACGCGCAGGCGCTGGTTGTGGTGCTCACGCGGCAGGGGCGGCTGCACCTGCAGGGCGAACTCGCGCTTGATGACGACAGGTTTCGCGCCGGCGGTGCGCAGGTCCAGCGTGATGCGCGCCAGGCCGTAGGGTTCGGTCGGCTCGGCCGTGAAGCGCAGGATCTCGCGCTGCTTGTCCTTCAGGTTGATGCTGCGGCTGCCACCGGTGATGCGCAGCGGAGACTCGGCCGCCAGGCTGATGTTCACCTGTTGCGGCGTGCCGCTCATGTTGGTGACGTCCAGTGCCAGCGTGGCGGTGTCACCCGGCGAGATGAAGCGCGGCGTGGCGATCTCCGCGACGATGGGCGCGGCCACCGTCATCTCGCGCTCGGCATTGCCGAAGCTCTCCGCGGTGGCGGCCACCGCCATGATGCGCAGCGTGCCGTTGAAGTCCGGCACGTCCAGCGGCACATCCGCCTCACCCTGCGCATTGAGTTGCACCGGGCCGGAGAAGAGGTCGATCAGCTTGACCTTGCTGGGCATGCTGCGGGTGTCGCGCATGCCGGCGTCGCCACCCCATTTGAGCTTGCCGCGCTGGCCGTCCATCTTCTCGATGAGCTTGCCGTAGATATCGGTCAGCTCGATGCCGAAGCGGTGCTTGCCGAAGAAGAAGTCGAACGGATCCGGCGTCTTGTAACTGGTGATGTTGAGGATGCCGACATCCACCGCGGACACGGTGACGAAGGCCGGCTTGCCGGCCGCGCCTTCGACCTTGATCTTCGCCGTGGCACGCTTCTCGGGCTCCACGCGCTGCGGGGCCGTGATGGCCACCTTCAGCTTGCGGTCGTCACGCGCCAGCGGCAGCCAGGTGAGGCCGATGGCACGCGCCGGCGTGACGCGATCACCCTCGCTGCCGGGGCGGAACACCACGGCGGAGACGTACATGTCGGAGCGGTTCCAGCTCTTGTCGATGGGAATGCGCAGCGTGGTGCCGGAGGTGCTCACCTTGACGCGGCGGCTCCACAGCACCTTGTCGGCCTCCACCAGCACCAGGGCCTCACCGTCGTGCGGTGGCAGCATGGTGAGCTCCACGTCGCTGCCCGGTTTGGCGGGCACGCCTGCCAGTTTCATCTGCACACGGTCCGGGCGGTTGCCGATGTCATCGGCGTTCTGCGCGCCCCAGCCGGCATAGAAGCGGTACCGCGCGGTCAGGCCGGTGTCGGGGTCGGTGATCTCCAGCCGGTAGGTGCCCCATTCGACGGGGAGGGTGAGCTTCGCACGCGCCTTGAGCGCCAGGCGGCCGGACTCCAGCAACTGGTTGCCCTCGGTGTAGCCCGAGTGCCAGCCGCGGCGGTCGTCGTAGCGCCAGTAGTACTGACGGTCTTCCTTGTACAGGCGGAAGGCGGCTTCGGCGGCCGCCACGATCTTGCCGGCTGCGTCGGTACGCACGACCTCGAACTCGGCCATGCTGCCCTCACGGGTGACGTTGCGCTCGAAGGCGGGGCGGATGCCGATCAGTGTCTTCGCCGGCCACCAGGTGCGTTCCAGCGAGCGCACCACCGGGCGGCCGCCGGACTCCAGCAGGCTGAAGCTGGCACGTGCCTTCATCGGCGATTGCAGTTTGCCGAGGGCCAGCGGGATGTCGACCTCCGCACGGCCTTCGTCGTCGAGCGTGGTTTCGTCGAGATCGCGGCGGGTCTTCGCGCTGTCGTCGGCGAAGTCGCCGAAGATGAAGCCGGGCCACTGTCGTGGCAGCGGGTTGGTGGCGCGTTCCACGGCGAGACTGGCGAGCAGGCGGTTGCCGGAGGCGGGCGCGCCGTAAAGGTAGTCACCGCGCACCTGCACGGCGAAGTCACCGTCATCGGCCAGCGGCGCTTCGTCGCTCTTCAGGTCGAGCTTCATGCGCTCGGGCAGGAACTCCTCCACCTGGAAGCTCCATACCGTGTCGGCGCGCTTGGCCGCAGGGTCGGCCTTCGCTTCCAGCGTCCAGCGGCCGGTGGCGGCATCGGCCGGCAGCACGATGGCGCGCTGGAAGTAGCCGGGCGTGCGGGCGTCCGCTTGCCATACGGTGGACTGCACGACGTCGCCATCCGGTTTCTTCAGCTCCACCGTGATCGGGCTGGGCGGCAACACCTGGCCGTCGGCGTTGCGGGCGAGCATCGATGCGGTGAAGGTCTCACCCGGTCGGTAGAGATCGCGCCCGGCGTAGAGGAAGAGCTTGGCGTCACGCGGCAGGTGGCCGCCGATATCGAACTCGGACAGGTCCAGCCCGGGCTCGTGCAGCACCACCATCGACAGTTCCTTGCCGCGGCGGGCCAGCAGCAGGTGGGCCTTGTCCGGCACACCGGCCAGCGTCGCGCGGCCTTCGCCATCCACCTTGCCGCGCGCGATGGTCTTCGCCTCGGCGTCCAGCACTTCGATGTCGGCGCTGGTGATCGCCTCGCCGGTCTTCAGCGAGGTGGTGAACACATCCATCTGCTTGGCCTGACGGCGCACGTGCAGGCCGATGTCGCTGACGTAGAAGTAGGTGACCTGGTAGTTGTCGCCGAAGCGGCCGGGCTGGCTCATCACCGCCACGTAGATGCCCGGCTCCTTCAGCTCGGCAATCGTCTCCACCGGCAGGTGGGTGACCTTGCGGCGGTTCTGCTTGTCGTCGGTGAGGAAGCGGCCGAGATAGACGCTCTTCGACATCTCCTTCAGCTGGTTGAGCTGCCAGCCATAGGTGTTGCCCTTGAGGCGGTTGCGACGGCCGCTGTCCCAGTAGAACTCGTCCTCTTCCTCGTCGCTCTCGTCCGCCTTGATGCCGATGATGCGGCTGATGAACTGCGGGAACTGTGCCGGCTCGATGCGCAGGAACTGCACATCCACTTCCGGCACGTTGATGGTCACGATGGGCAGGCCACCGTTCTGGCCAGCCGGCAGCACCGTGCCCTTGCTGGCGAAGTAATAGGTGGGCGCCATGTCGGCGGAGGCGACGCGGCATTCGCGGGCGTTTTCCAGCGTGGTGCCACCTTCGCTGCGCAAGCTGGCCGAAACGGTGACGCGGAAGTTGCGCTGCGAGCTGATGTAGGGGAAGACCAGGGTGCGGCCATTGTTCTGCAGCACCCAGGTGTTGCGGACCACCTTGCCTGCTGGCGCGCTCTGCGCGACGTCGGTGAGCGGGACGGGGGCTGCAGAGTCGTTGCTGCCCTCATTGCCGCCTTCGTTACCGTCCTCGTTCTTGTCCGCTGCACCGAGATCGGTGACCTGCAGCAGGGTGTCGAAGGGCTGGTCGCGTTGCAGCGGCTCGTTGAAGCTGACCGACAGGGAGGGCTGGTCTTCGAACAGGCTGGCCTGGCAGGTGTCTGCCGCGAAGGCCGCGCCGGCTGCCGCCGTGCCGCCTGTGGCCGGGGTGGTGATGACGTCGCCACCAGCGCTCTGCGATGCAGTGCGATGCTTCAGCCACCAGGTTGCGCCGGCTCCGGCGACCGCGATGGCCGCGATGCCCGCAGCAATGATTGCCTTCGTCCGCAAGGACATCTGCATGCCCGTCTCCCTGTGATGAGTGCGGGCACTCTAGCAGTGGTGCAGGGGTGGAGAAAGGGCGGCTTCGGGGCAGTGGTCGTGTCCGCGAGGGACGGTCGATTGCGGCGAGCGACGGTATGGCCCGAGCCATGCCATCGGGGTGCCCGGCAATCAGTAGGAGAAGCTGTGGATTTCCTGGTCGCCCGAGGTCAAGCCGACGAAAGCGACCATGCGCTCGGCGGGCCGCCACTCCATCGGGCCGGTGCTGTAGGGATTGAACAGGTCCGGCGTGTTGAGTGCCTGGCGGGCCTGTTCCACGTCGTCGCTGGTGGCGCGCAGGCGTGCTGCCAGCAGGCTGGCGCGACGCAGTCCCTCCAGGTTGGCGACATTGGTGGCGTAGCGGTCGATGCGCGAATGCCCGATCGCGGTCAGGATCTTGCCGATCGGGTTGTAGGCCATCCCGTACCACGGCGTCTTCAGCCCCTGCGCCTTGCTCTGCAGGGCCTGCACGCTGGCCATGGCGTCAGCTGTCTCGGCGATCGGCCGGTCCAGTGCCAGCGCGACGTCCATGTACTGCTCGGCGATCTGGTTGCTGGTCGCCTGGTACTTGAACAGGCGGCTGGCGAAAGCGTGCTGGATCTGGCCGGCGAGATTGCGCTGGGCCGCATCTTCATCCACCGCGTCGCGGCGGCTCAGGTCCAGCGAGGTGTTGGCGTACAGCCACTCGCCGATCAGCGCCCAGGTCATGGAGCGCTCTTCCTCGCTGATCGGCTGTTGCCAGCCGGCGGGAATGAAGGCGGCCGTCTGCACGGGTGACAGCTTGCGCATGGCCAGGTTGGCGTACTGGAAGTGGCGCTTCAGCGCCGTGGCGGCGATGCTCTTGGTGGTGAGGGATTCGGTGTTGGCCAGCACCATGCGCCAGAAGCGGTGGTCGGCCTCCAGCAAGGCGCGGGCAGCTTCCGGCTTGCCGTCCCGTGCATGCACCCAGGCTTGCGCCAGCAGGACTTCGTGGGCGGGCATGACGCTCATCAGCTGGGTGGAGGCCGGCGCGGCACGTCCTTCCACCGGTCGTGGCTCCAGCCAGTCGCTGTTGGCGAGCAGGGCGCGATGACGATCCAGCAACCAGGCCTCGTCGGCCAGCCACTGGCGAACGACATCGATCCTGGCGTCCAGCGCGTCGTCGCAGCGCGGCCCCATCAGGCGGCATTCGCTGAGCAGGTTGCGCAGGGCGGGCGGACGCTGCAGGGTCAGGGTCTGTTCCGGCGCGACGAGGGCGTGCAGTCCCTTGCCGGGCTGTTGCAGTGCGGCGTTGATCTGCGCCATGCGGTCGATGCCGATGCTGCGCGGGTCGTCTTCGCGCGCGGCGGCGAAACCCAGGGCGTACACGTAGGCGTTCTGCGCATCCTCAACAGGCGGGCGGCTCTGGCACATCAGCGTGAACTTGAGTGCCGACTCGGAGATCGGCTCGTCGTGGCGATTGACGAGCAGCAGCGCCAGCCCGGCCAGCGCGGTCAGCACCAGCAGGGACAGGAGGATCCACAAAGAGAGACGCAAGGCGCGGCTGGCAGCCATCTGGCCGGAACGGGCGGGCGGAAAAGACCGCAAGTGTCGGCAAGCGCTGGGCGCGAGGCAACCACCTTGCCCTTGCGGGTATTGCTGCGCCGCCCGATGGCGGCGCGCACGCCTCAGTCGGTCGCCAGGCCGTGGTGACGCCGGTCATTGCCCTGCTGCTGGTAGTGGGCGCGCTTGGCGGCGTACATGGCTTCGTCCGCTCGCTGCACCGCCTGGATCAGGGCGCCGGCGTCCTCGCAGGTGCTGGTGCCGACAGCGAAGGACAGGCGCGGGCCGGTGTAGAACTGGTTGTTCAGATCGGCCACGATATGGATGCGCTCGATGGCCTTCTCGGCGTCGTCGGCATTCGCGCCCGGCAGCAGGATGCCGAACTCGTCGCCACCGATGCGCGCCACGCACTCGTTGTCGCCGATGGCTTTCTTCAAGGCTTCGCCGGCGCGACGCAGCAGGTCGTCACCGCCTGCGTGGCCGAGGTTGTCGTTGGCGACCTTCAGGCCGTTGAGGTCGACGATGATCACGCTGACCGGGTAAGGACCCTTGCGCATCAGGCGCGCCAGCTCTTCGTCGAAGTAGGCGCGGTTGTTCAGTTTGGTCAGCGGATCGTGGCGGCCGAGGAACTCCAGGTAGGCCTCGGCCTTCTTGCGCGCGGTGATGTCGGTGAGCGAGATCAGCACCCGTTCCCAGGTCTGTTCGTGACCCGGCAGCACCGAGAACTGCAGATGCACGTTCACCACCTGGCCGGACAGCGAATAGTTGATGGCTTCGCGCTGCTGGAAGAGCTGGCCGTTCCACAGGTCGATCAACTGCTCGGAGAAATGCTGGTGCATGTCGTCGCGGAAGATCTTGCCCAGGTTGCCGAGGATGGCCTCCTTGTTGGTTGCGCCGAACATCTTCAGCGTCTGCCGGTTGATGTCGATGACGTGGATCTCGTTCATGCAGTGGGTGACGAACTCCGGGTGCACGTTCAGGAAAGTGCGGAAGTCCTGGATGCCCATGCCGCGCACATCCTCGATCATGCGGCGGATGCCGCTGAAGTCCTCCACCCACAGCGACACCGGTGAGTGCTCGAACAGCCCCAGCGCGTACTGCTCGCTGTGCTTCACACGCTGCTCGGCCTGCACGCGGGCGGTGATGTCTTCCAGCGCGATGATGACCCGCGACCAGTCGTGTTCATGGCCCGGCACGACGTGGGCATTCACCAGTACGTCGATGCGGCGGCCATCCAGCGCGTAGTTCACGCTCTGGCTGGCGAAGCCTTTGCCACCGCGCCACAGTTCGGCCATGTCATGGGCATGCTGGTCGTGCATGTCGTCGCGGAAGACACTGCCGAGGTTGGCGACGAGATGCCCGAAGTCCTGCGCGCCGAGCAACTTCAGCGTGCGCTGGTTGACTGCCAGCACGCGGATGGCGGCCGAACACTCCTCGACTGCTGCCGGGTTAGCCGCGAAGTGTGCGTCGATGTCCTCGACGCCCTCAGCCTTCCATTGCGCGAACAGGTGATGGATGGCGCTGAAGTCCTCCAGCCACAGGGAAATCGGGGCGTGGTCGAACAGCGGGTCGAGGGGTGCGGGCGTGGTCATGATGCGGAAAGTCTGAGAAACCTGGAAAGCGTGGGGACAGCAGCGTGGCTGTGCCTAAGCATAGGCGAGCCGGTGTGCGAGGGAAGGGTGGAACTGGCCGCGCGGCAGGGGCTTATTCGTGCGCGGAGCGCAGGGACGTCGTCTGTGGCCGACAGGGCGATCGCAGAATGCAGAACCGGGCCATAGCCCGGTTCGCGGTGGAATTCAGCTGTTGAATCGCAGCGTTTGAATCGGTAGTTCGTTCGTGCTTCGTTCGTGCTTCGTTCGTGCTTCGTCAGTGTGACGTCGGTTCTCAGTCTTTCATCAATCCCCGCTTCTCGATGAAGCGGACGATCTCTTCCAGGCTGTGGCCGGTCTTCATGTTGCTGAACAGGAAAGGGCGCTCGCCGCGCATCTTCTTCGCGTCGCGCTCCATCACTTCCAGCGAAGCGCCCACCATCGGTGCGAGGTCGATCTTGTTGATGATGAGCAGATCGCTCTTCATGATGCCGGGACCACCCTTGCGCGGAATCTTCTCGCCGGCGGCCACGTCGATCACGTACAGCGTGAGGTCGGACAGTTCCGGGCTGAAGGTCGCCGCCAGGTTGTCGCCACCGCTCTCGATGAGGATGATGTCCAGCCCGGGGTGCCGCAGGTTCATGCGGTGCACCGCCTCCAGGTTGATGGATGCATCCTCGCGGATGGCGGTGTGCGGGCAGCCACCGGTCTCCACGCCGATGATGCGGTCCGGCGATAGTGCCTCGTTGCGCACCAGGAACTGCGCGTCTTCCTCGGTGTAGATGTCGTTGGTGATCGCCGCGATGTTGTAGTGCTCGCGCAGGCGCTTGCACAGCGCAAGCGTCAACGCGGTCTTGCCGGAGCCGACAGGGCCGCCGATGCCGACGCGGAGAGGAGGGCGGGGTGTGCTCATGTGTTGTTACCTTGGTGAAATGTGAAACGTGAGAAGTGAAACGTGGCGCGATGCGGACGGGTTTTCCGTTTCACGTTTCACCATTCACTTTTCACTGTTCTTCAGGATCGGAACAGCCGCGTGTACTGCGTTTCGTGCTGGCTGCACAGGATGGCGAAATGCGGGGTGAAATTCTCCCAGTCGTCTTCGCCACGGGACAATGCCTCGTCGGCGATGGCCGGCAGCGCTTCGATGAGTCGCATCAGGATGCGCTGGCCGTCGGTCTGGCCCAGTGGCACCAGCTTCACCGCGCCCATGACCTGGTTCTCCGCCCAGGCCCACAGGTAGGTGTCCAGCGCTTCGCGCGGCGGCAGCTCGCTGGCGGCAGCGGCCCACGCGGTCGGGAAGGCGATGTCCGTCATCGAGGCCAAGGTGGCGCGCTGGAAGGCCGGTGTGCCATCCAGGTCATTCAGCAAGCGTGCCAGCGAATAGCCCATCTGGATGGTCTCGGCGCGTAGCTCCGCGGTCTCGCGAGTGGCCAGGAAGGCGTCGTTCAGGCGCACGATGCGGGCGGCATCCTGCGTCCGCCAGGCGTCCAGCAAGGCATGCAGGGCGGGGCCTTCGCAGCGGGCCACGGCGAAGCGCGCCACCTGGGTGATCCAGCGCTCGGCTGTTGCTGCATCCGTCACGATGCCGGCTTCCACGGCGGACTCCAGCCCTTGCGAATAGCTGAACGCGCCCACCGGCAGGGCCGGGCTGGCGAGGTGCAGGAGGCGGAGCAGGGCGCGGGCTTCCATGGTCTCTTTCAGGCTCGACGGGTCGGCAGCGATTCAGCGGCGACTCAGCGCCGGTACTCGTGGATGCGCCCGCTGTGACTCTGCTCGTGCGCTTCGTGATGATGGTGCGCGGCGTGGCCGCCATAGGCGCCGGCCTCGGGTTCGAAAGCAGCGGTCAGTTTCGTCAACGTCGCGCCCAGGCCTGCCAGCATCGCGCCCAGTACGTGGTCATCGAGGATGCGCAGGAAGCCTTCTTCCACCTGTACCGCGACGTGACGGTTGCCGAGGTGGTAGGCCGCTTTCGCCAGCTCGGTCGGCGTGGCGAAGCGTGCATCGAGCACGGCCTCGGCTGCCGACTCCACCGCGATCACGCGGCCGTCACTACCCAGCAGGCGGTCGCCGCTCTTCAGGATGCCTCCACGCGGCAGGAACAGGCCGGCGTCTTCGCCACTCGCCAGTTTCGTGCGCAGGCGGCTCTTGCTGCGTGCCTCGAAGTCGAGGATCAGTTTCTCGTTTGCAGGTGCGTCGGTATGGCAGAAGGCTTCAATCAACAGCATTTCTGTAATCGGAAATCAGAAAGTAAAAGTACGGGGAAACCGTAGCGAGCACGTCGAGATTGAAGCGAGAAACGCAGACGTACGTGTTGTACGTCGAGTATCACAGCTTCAAGCCCGGCGTGCGCAGTAGGTTTATCCGTGCTTTTCAGAAGAGGAAGTAGCGCTGCGCCATCGGCAGTGAAGACGCCGGCTCGCAAGTCAGCAACTGTCCATCCGCACGCACCTGGTAGGTCTCGGCATCCACCTCGATCTGGCCGCACCAGCCGTTGTGGATCATGTCGGTCTTCTTCACGTTGCGGATCTTGCCGACCGGTACCAGCGGCTTGGCCAGGCCCAGGGCGCTGAGCTTGCCGTTGGCGAGTGCGGCCTGTGACACGAAGGTGACGCTGGTCTTCAGGGCGCGGCCGAAGGAGCCGAACATCGGGCGGTAGTGCACCGGCTGCGGCGTCGGGATGGACGCGTTGGGGTCGCCCATCGCGGCGGCGGCGATCATGCCGCCCTTGATGATCAGGCTGGGCTTCACGCCGAAGAAGGCGGGCTTCCAGATCACCAGGTCGGCCAGCTTGCCGACGGTGATGGAGCCGACTTCATGCGAGATGCCGTGCGCGATGGCCGGGTTGATCGTGTACTTGGCGATGTAGCGCTTGACGCGCGCGTTGTCGTTGCGCGGGCCGTCGCCTTCCAGCGCGCCGCGCTGCACCTTCATCTTGTGGGCGGTCTGCCAGCAACGGATGATCACTTCGCCGACGCGGCCCATGGCCTGTGAGTCGGACGAATACATCGAGATGGCGCCGATGTCGTGCAGGATGTCTTCCGCAGCGATGGTCTCGCGGCGGATGCGGCTCTCCGCGAAGGCCACGTCCTCGGCGATGCTGGCGTCGAGGTGGTGGCACACCATCAGCATGTCGAGGTGCTCGTCGATGGTGTTGATGGTGTAGGGGCGCGTCGGGTTGGTGGAGCTGGGCAGCACGTTCGCCATGCCGGCCAGTTTGACGATGTCCGGTGCGTGGCCGCCGCCTGCGCCTTCGGTGTGGAAGGTGTGGATGGTGCGGCCCTTGAACGCCGCGGCGGTGTCTTCCACGAAGCCGGATTCGTTCAGCGTGTCGGAGTGGATCGCCACCTGCACGTCATGCTTCTCGGCGACGTCCAGGCAGTTGTTGATGGCGGCTGGCGTGGTGCCCCAGTCTTCGTGCAGCTTCAGGCCGATGACGCCGGCTTCGACCTGCTCTTCCAGCGGGCCGGGCAGGGACGCGTTGCCCTTGCCGAGGAAGCCGAGGTTCATCGGGAAGGCTTCTGCCGCTTCCAGCATCTTGAAGATGTGCCACGGCCCCGGCGTACAGGTGGTGGCGTAAGTGCCGGTGGCGGGGCCGGTGCCGCCACCGATCATGGTGGTGACGCCCGACATCAGTGCCTCTTCGATCTGCTGCGGGCAGATGAAGTGGATGTGGGTGTCGATGCCGCCGGCGGTGACGATGCTGCCTTCACCGGCGATGACTTCGGTGCCCGCACCGATGGGAATCGTGATGCCCGGTTGCACGTCCGGATTGCCGGCCTTGCCGATGGCGGCGATGCGGCCGTTCTTGATGGCGATGTCCGCCTTGACGATGCCCCAGTGATCGATGATCAGCGCATTGGTGATCACCGTGTCAGCAACTTCGCTGGACAGGCGCTGACTCTGGCCCATGCCGTCGCGGATGACCTTGCCGCCGCCGAACTTCACTTCCTCGCCGTAGGTGGTGTAGTCGCGCTCGACTTCGATGATCAGCTCGGTGTCCGCCAGGCGAACGCGGTCGCCGGTGGTGGGGCCGAACATTTCCGCGTAGGCGCGGCGGGAGATCTTTGCCATTGTCGTACTCCGTCTTTTCTTGATGGTGAAACGTGACTCGCGCTTCGCGCTCAAGTGAAAAGTGAAACGTGGGCAGGCGCCACGACGTTTGACCTTTCACATTTCACGTTTCACAGTTTTCCCTGCACCAGCCCGCGGAAGCCGTACACCCTGCGATCACCGGCGTAATCCACCAGTTCCACCGTGCGGCTCTGGCCGGGTTCGAAGCGCACGGCGGTGCCGGACGCGATGTTCAGGCGCATGCCGTGCGCGGCTGCGCGGTCGAAGTCGAGAGCCGCGTTGGTTTCCGCAAAGTGGTAGTGCGAGCCGACCTGGATCGGACGGTCGCCGGTGTTGGACACGCTCAGCGTGATGCTGCGGCGACCGACATTCAGTTCGATGTCGCCGTCATCCGTGAAGAGTTCGCCGGGATTCATGTCTCGTACTCCTCAGGCCACACCGGCCAGCAAGCCGAGGCCCAGCAAGGCGACAGCACCACCGGTGACGCGTGGCAACCAGACATTGCGTTGCAGGACGAAGTGGCCGATTGCGATGCCGGCCACGTGCAGGATCATCGTGCCCAGCACCATGCCGGACAGCGCGCCGATGGCGTGTTCAGCCGGCAGTTCGTAGCCGTGCGCAACGCCGTGGAACAACGCGAAGCCACCGGCCAGCACGGCACCGGCTGTGACCGGCAGCTTCGCGCGGCTGGCCAGCAGCAGGCCCAGCACCAGCAGCGATGCGGCGATCATCGGTTCGACGCCCGGCAACTGCACGCCGGCGAAGCCGAGCAGACCCCCGATGAGCAGCAGCAGCGCGAAGGCCACCGGCGCAACCATCACGCGGGCCGTATTGCCGCTGAAGGCCATTGCGCTCCAGATGCCGACCGTCACCATCGCGGCGAGGTGATCGAGGCCAGTGAAGGGGTGGGCGAAGCCTTCCATGAAGGCCGAGCCGTGGTGTGCGCCGGCGTCGCCGCCTGTGTGGGCGATGGCAAGGGCGGGCAACAGGGCGGCTGCGGTGATGAGGGCGGTCTTGGCGTGCGGATGCAGGTTCATGCGGTTCTCCCTGGTGATGTGCAAGCCTCGCGGGCTTGGGGTGGGATGCGAAAAATCGAGGGGATCGATGATCCGGATTCAGACGATGGGGTTGTGCACCGTGACCAGCTTGGTGCCGTCCGGGAAGGTGGCTTCCATCTGGATCTCCGGGATCATCTCGGCCACGCCGTCCATGACGTCGTCGCGGCCGAGCAGGGTGGTGCCGTAGCTCATCAGCTCGGCCACCGTGCGGCCGTCGCGCGCGCCTTCCATGATGGCGGCGGATATGTAGGCGATGGCTTCCGGATAGTTCAGTTTGAGGCCGCGGGCCTTGCGACGTTCGGCCAGCAGGGCGGCGGTGAAGATCAGCAGCTTGTCTTTCTCGCGCGGGGTCAGTTCCATGCCTGTTCCTCTTCTGTGAATCCGGGGGAGTATCCCCGGTTCAGGTAGACCAGATGCGGGGCGCCAGCGCCTCGCGTCCAATGACGACCGGCCGGGCGCGTTGCCACAGCCGGGTGAAATAGTGGCGCAGCGACTCGGCCTTGTCACCGATGGCGCGCGCCACCACCAATCCCTTGTCCGGGCCGGCGGGCATCGTGATGCCGGCCTGGCCCTCTGCGAAGGCCTCTTCGCGCAGGCTGTCGAGCAGCGCGCGGTTCAGGCCTTCGGCATACATCCAGAACGTGCCGCTGACGGTGCACCCTGCCAGGGCGACATCGGCGGCGAGCAGCGCATCGCTGCCCTGCAGGCTGCCGCGCTCGGTCCACAACAGGCGGCTGTCCACGCGCAGGTCCAGTCCCTGTCTGAGGGTACCGCGGGTGAAGCGCTCACCGCGCGCCTGACGGCCGATACAGAGTATGTCCCAGCCCATGGCGCGCGCGCTTGACGCGAGCGAGATGTCGATGCGCTGGTGCGCCAGCGCTTCATCGAAAAGGATGGTCTCTTGCGGCAGCCATTCCAGGCGAGCGCCTGCTTCGGCAGTGAGGTGGATGCGCTGGTGGGCCCAGGGACCGATGCTGCGATACCACTTGCCGGCACCCGGCGTGGTGAGTTGCAGGTGGGAGCCGGCACCGGCCGCAATGTCGAGCTCCAGTTCGTCGCCACCGGCGATGCCGGCGGGCGGGTGCAATACGAGCACCTGGCAGACCGCGTCACCCTCGGGGTACAAGGCTTTCTGCACGCGCAGCGGGCCGATGTGCTCGCGGCGCATCAGAGCGCTGCGGCCCGCGCGGTCCTCCGTGCGCAGTGTCAGGCGGGCGCGCCAGCCGTGCGCGTGGGAGTGCTGGTTTTGCTGTGCGTGGGCTGCCGCGAGGGCGGATTCGACCGGGATCATGCAGTGGGTCGGAGGCGGAACGACATGGGCAGGATCATAGCGCGCCAGGCCGGGTCGCTGGCGCGCGGACAGGCATGAGGCATATGTACGCGGTGGGCCGCGTCCGATGCATCCACAGCGCCCGGTGGGTCCGGGCACTGCGGATCAGATCGCCACCAGCGACTGGACGTTCTTTTCCTTCATCTCGCTGCCGGGACCGGCCTGGATGATTTCACCGCGCGACATCACCGCGTAGTTGTCGGCCAGCGATTCGGCGAAATCGTAGTACTGCTCCACCAGCAGGATCGCCATCTCGCCACCGGCGGCCAACTTGCGGATGGCGCTGCCGATGTCCTTGATGATGGAGGGCTGGATGCCCTCGGTGGGTTCGTCGAGGATCAGCAGCTTGGGGCGCATGGTGAGCGCGCGGCCGATGGCGAGCTGTTGTTGCTGGCCGCCCGACAGGTCGCCGCCACGACGCTTCAGCATGTCCTTCAACACGGGAAACATCTCGAAGATGTACTCCGGCACGCCGCGCGAGGCCTTGCCGTTGGCGAGACCCATCTGCAGGTTTTCTTCCACGGTGAGGCGCGGAAAGATCTCGCGGCCCTGCGGCACGTAGGCCATACCGAGCGCGGCGCGCGCGTAGGGCGCCACCTTGGTGATGTCCTTGCCCTCGAACTTCACGCTGCCGGAGGCCACCGGCAGCAGGCCCATCAGGCACTTGAGCAAAGTGGTCTTGCCGACGCCGTTGCGGCCGAGCAGGGTGGTGACCTTGCCTTGCTCCAGCGAGAGCGACAGGCCGCGCAGCGTGTGGCTGCCGCCGTAGTACTGGTTGAGTTGTTCGACTGTCAGCATGCTTGGAAACCTTGTTGGGTGAAATGTGAAAAGTGAAACGTGAAATGTGCGGCAGCACCGCGCGCATCAATACGTTTCACCTTTCACCTTTCACGTTTCACAGCGAGGCCGCGTCAGCGGCCGAGATACACCTCGATCACGCGCTCATCGTTCTGCACCTGTTCCAGCGTGCCTTCGGCCAGCACGCTGCCTTCGTGCAGGCAGGTCACCTTCTTGCTGATCTGCTTGATGAAGTCCATGTCGTGCTCCACCACCACCAGCGTGTACTTGCCGGCCAGCGACAGGAACAGCTCGCCGCTGCGCGCGGTTTCCTCGTCGGTCATGCCGGCGGCGGGTTCGTCGAGCAGCAGCAGTTGCGGTTCCTGCATCAGCAGCATGCCGATCTCCAGCCACTGCTTCTGGCCGTGCGACAGCAGGCCGGCGGGGCGATGCGCCTGGTCCTTGAGGTTGATGATCTCCAGCGTCTCGCCGATGTGGTCGCGCTGTGCGCCACTCAGCTTGAAGAACAGGCTGGTCCAGATGCCCTTGTCGGTCTTCATCGCCAGTTCCAGGTTCTCGAACACCGACAGGTGCTCGAAGACGGTGGGCTTCTGGAACTTGCGGCCGATGCCGGCATGCGCGATCTGCGCTTCGTTCAGCTTGCTCAGATCGATGGTCTGGCCGAAGAAGGCAGTGCCCGAATCCGGCCGCGTCTTGCCGGTGATGACGTCCATCATGGTCGTCTTGCCGGCGCCGTTGGGGCCGATGATGCAACGCAGTTCGCCACGGTCGATGGCGATGTTCAGCTTGTTGATCGCGCGGAAGCCGTCGAAGGTGACGGTGATGTCTTCCAGGTACAGGATGACGCCGTGGGTGGTGTCCAGCTTCGTGCTGTCGACCGGGCGCTCCAGGCCGACCGCGCGGTCGGTCAGGCCTTGGCCGCCACTCATGTGGCCTTCGTTCTTCTCGGCGGTGGTGGCTGCGGCGTTCATGCGCGCTCCTTGTTGATCAGGCCGACCACGCCGCGCGGCAGGTACAGCGTGACGAGGATGAAGATCAGGCCCAGGAAGTACAGCCAGTACTCGGGGAAGGCCACGGTGAACCAGCTCTTCACACCAGCGATGAGGCCCGCACCGATCAGCGGCCCTACCAGGGTGGCGCGGCCACCGACCGCAGTCCAGATGGCAATCTCGATGGAGTTGGCCGGCGACATCTCGCTCGGGTTGATGATGCCTACCTGCGGCACGAACAGCGCACCGGCGATACCGCAGATGACGGCAGACAGCACCCAGATGAACAGCTTGTACGGCAGCGGGTTGTAGCCGGAGAACATCACGCGCGATTCGGCGTCGCGGATGGCGTTCAGCACGCGGCCCAGCTTGCTGGTGACGATGAAGCGTCCCAGCAGCAGGAAGCCGATGAGGAACAGCGCGGTGATGGCGAACAGCGCCACGCGGGTTTCCGGAGCCGCGATCGGGAAGCCGAGGATGCGCTTGAAGTCGGTGAAGCCATTGTTGCCGCCGAAGCCGGTTTCGTTGCGGAAGAACAGCAGCATCGCGGCGAAGGTCAGCGCCTGGGTGATGATGGAGAAATACACCCCCTTGATGCGCGAACGGAAGGCGAAGTAGCCGAAGATCAGCGCGAGGATGCCCGGCACCAGCACCACCAGCGCCATGCAGTACAGGAAGCTGTCGGTGCCGACCCAGTACCAGGGCAGCTCCTTCCAGTTCAGGAACACCATGAAGTCCGGCAGGTCGCTCTGGTAGTTGCCTTCGCGGCCGATGGCGCGCATCAGATACATGCCCATCGCGTAACCGCCCAGCGCGAAGAAGATGCCGTGGCCCAGCGACAGGATGCCGGTGTAGCCCCACACCAGGTCCATCGCCAGCGCGACGATGGCGTAGCACATGATCTTGCCGATCAGCGTCACCCAGTAGGTCGAGAGGTGGAAGGCGCTGTCCTCCGGCACTACCAGGTTGAGGATGGGTACCAGCACCAGAGTGATGGCCGCGAAGAGCGCGAGCCCCAGCCAGCCCTTGGGGCCGAAGATGCGGGTGACGAGAGTCTTGTCGAGCATGGCTGATCAGTGAAACGTGAAATGTGAAATGTGAAACGCGGGAACGACGAGCGCGCGGTGATTGGTTAACTCCCCCGACAGGGGGAGGGCTAGGGAGGGGGCATCACTTTTCACGTTTCCCCTTTCACTGCTCTACGAAACGGCCACGCACGGCGAACAGCCCCTGCGGACGCTTCTGGATGAACACGATGATGATCACCAGCACGGCAATCTTGGCGAGCACGGCACCGGCCTGCGCTTCGAACAGCTTGTTGATGATGCCCAGTCCCAGCGCGGCGTACACCGTGCCGATCAACTGCCCGACGCCGCCCAGCACCACCACCATGAAGGAATCGATGATGTAGCTCTGGCCGAGGTCCGGGCCGACGTTGCCGACCTGGCTCAGCGCGCAGCCGGCCAGGCCCGCGATGCCGGAGCCGAGGCCGAAGGCCACGGTGTCGACACGCGGTGTCGCGACACCCACGCAACTAGCCATGTTGCGGTTCTGGGTCACGGCGCGGACGAACAGGCCAAGGCGGGTACGGGTCAGGATCAGTGCCATGCCGGCGACCACCAGGCCGGCGAAGACGATGATGGCGATGCGGTTGTACGGGAGGATCAGGTTGCTCATGACCTGTACGCCACCCGACAGCCAGGCCGGGTTTTCCAGCGGTACGTTCTGCGCGCCGAACAGGGAGCGCACCAGCTGGATCAGCATCAGGCTGATGCCCCAGGTGGCGAGCAGGGTTTCCAGCGGACGACCATAGAGGTGACGGATGACCAGGCGCTCCATGGCCACGCCGACCAGCGCCGCCACCATGAAGGACACCGGCACTGCCAGCAGCGGATAGATCTCGAACAGGCCCGGCGCATACGCGCGCACCAGGTTCTGGGTGAGGTAGGTGGCATAGGCGCCGATCATGATCAGCTCGCCGTGCGCCATGTTGATGACGCCCATCAGGCCGTAGGTGATGGCCAGGCCCAGCGCTGCCAGCAGCAGGATGCTGCCCAGCGAGATGCCGGTGAAGGCCATGCCGGCGTACTCACCCATCTGCAGGCGAGCGTCGATGTCGTCGATGGACTTCTGTGCTTCCGCGCGCACCGCCGCTTCCGGTTCCTTGAAGGTGTCGCCTTCCTTCTCCAGCAGTGCGAGCAGCAGTTGCTTGGTTTCGGAGTCGCCGCTGGCGGCGAGCGCCTTCACGGCGGCGAGGCGGGTGGACACGTTGTCGCTGGACAGTTGCAGGCTGGCCTGCGTGGTCAGCAGCAGGCGGCGGATGGCAGCATCCTTTTCGCTCTGCAGTGCCTTCTCGATCAGCGGCAGCATTTCGGGCGTGGCGCTGCTCTTGATGTTGCGTGCGGCGTCCAGGCGTACGGCGGTGTCCGCGGCGGTGAGCTGCAGGGCGGCCATGGCGCCGTCGAGTGCGCTGCGCAGGCGGTTGTTAACGGTGATGTCCTCGGCGCCTTCGGGCACCGGATCGAGCTTCGCGCCGGTGACGGCATCCGTCACTTCGCCAGCGTCGTTGTAGAGCAGCACCTGCTGCTTCTCTTCCAGGACCTGCAGGCGGCCATCGGCCATGGCCTGCAGCAGCGGCAGGGCGGCAGGGTCGCCACTGGAGGCGATCTGGCCCATCGCGGCGATCTTCTCGTCGCTGTCGCCGGTTGCGAGCTGGAGGATGAGTTCCTTGGGGATTGCCGCATGCGCGGTGCCCAGCATGCCGAGGCACAGGGCCAGGCAGAGCAGCACATCAGCGAACAGGGCAGGGAGGGGTCTTGCAGCACGAGTCATGGCCATGGCGTTTCCGTCTGTACGTCTGTTCTTGTGTGCTGTTTGTGCCGCCGTCTTTGGCGGTTTGATACGGCGACCCGTGCGGGCATCGCGGTTGCGCAACGTTCGATGCTGCGCGAGCTTGTTCGGTACTGCGAGTACTGCAGTGCTGCAGCGGTGTCCTGCTGCGCCGGCGGCTGCGGTCCGCCGGTAGCCCGGCGACGGCTCGCGCCGCCGCCAGATCCTGCTCAGTACGTGCGCACGCTTGCGTCAGCAATCATGCGCACGACAGGCTGATTACTTCTTCTCGGGCACGTTCTTCTTGCCCTTGTTCTCGGCGATGTAGTCGCTCCACGGGTCGGCAACCACCGGGCCCTTGGTCTTCCACACGACGTTGAACTGACCGTCAGCCTTGATTTCGCCGATGAACACCGGCTTGTGCAGGTGATGGTTTTCCTTGTCCATCGTGGAGATGAAGCCACCCGGAGCCTTGAAGGTCTGGCCGGCCATCGCGGCGATGACCTTGTCGGTGTCGACCGACTTGGCCTTGTTGGCGGCCTGCGCCCACATGTGGATGCCAATGTAGGTGGCTTCCATCGGGTCGTTGGTCAGCGGCTTGTCCTTGTGGCCCGGGATGTTCTTGGCCTTGGCGTAGTCGCTCCACTTCTTCACGAACTCGGTGTTGGCCGGGCTCTTGATCGACATGAAGTAGTTCCAGGCGGCCAGGTGGCCCACCAGCGGCTTGGTATCCACGCCGCGCAGTTCTTCTTCACCCACCGAGAAAGCCACGACCGGCACGTCGGTCGCCTTCAGGCCCTGGTTGCCCAGTTCCTTGTAGAAGGGCACGTTGGAGTCGCCGTTGATGGTCGACACCACGGCGGTCTTCTTGCCCTCGCTGGAGAACTTCTTGATCTTGGCGATGATCGACTGATAGTCGCTGTGGCCGAACGGGGTGTATTCCTCGATGATGTCTTCGTCCTTCACGCCCTTGCTGTGCAGGAAGGCGCGCAGGATCTTGTTCGTGGTGCGCGGGTACACATAGTCGGTGCCCAGAAGCACGAAGCGCTTGGCCGAACCGCCGTCCTTGCTCATCAGGTACTCGACGGCCGGGATGGCTTGCTGGTTGGGGGCGGCACCCGTGTAGAACACGTTCTTGGACAGCTCTTCACCTTCGTACTGCACCGGGTAGAACAGCAGGCTGTTCAGTTCTTCGTACACCGGCAGCACCGACTTGCGCGACACCGAGGTCCAGCAACCGAAGGTCACGGCCACCTTGTCCTTGGAGATCAGCTGGCGGGCCTTTTCGGCGAACAGCGGCCAGTTGGAGGCGGGGTCGACCACCACCGGCTCCAGTTTCTTGCCCAGCACGCCACCCTTGGCGTTGATCTCGTCGATCGCCATCAGGACGGTGTCCTTCAGCACGGTCTCGGAAATGGCCATGGTGCCCGACAGCGAGTGCAGCACGCCTACCTTGATGGTCTCCTGTGCCTGTGCGAACGAAGCCGAGAAGCCGGCCAGTGCCATGGCAGCGGTCATCGCCGAGGCCTTGATGAAGTTACGACGTTGCATGAGTGCTCCCCTGAGGAATGAGTTTGTCTGACGCCGGTCCAGGTACTGCCAACCTGTCGTTACCGTGCGGGGCTCAATGTACGGAGGGGGTAGAGGACGAGGAATACGCCAGATTGCGTAGGGGGTGCGTAGGTTGTGTGCAGGGGCGGCGCGAGGAGGGGCCGCCGCCGCACCCGGCCGCCGCGGTGCTGGCGCTTGAAGCCGCCACGCCATCGCGCTAGCGTTCGCTTCGCGTCACGAAACCACGGCGCCGGCTTCGCCCGGCGCGCGCTTCAATGCTTCAGCTCATCCACCCCGACGAGGAGGCAGCATGAACCGGCAGCGACGTCTCATCCTCGGCAGTGCCCTGGCACTGCCCGTGTCCCATGCCCTGGGCCAGCAAGGCAACCTGCATGGCGCCCATCACGGCGGCATGTACGAACGCCTGCAGACCCCCGGGCGCATCGACAAGCCCGCCATCGCGGCGACCCAGAACGATTTCATCAGCAACGCACCGAAGGCTGCCAGTCAGGGCCGCTGGACGCCGCGGGCGCCCTTGCCGCTGCCGCGCAGCGAAATGGCCTGGGCGACCGCCCACGCCGGCCGCATGCACCTGGTGGGCGGCTATGGCGAGCAGCGGGTCGACCGGCCTTACCACCATGTGTACGACGCCGCCCGCGATACCTGGCTCGCCGCCGCACCGCTGCCACGCGGTGCCAACCACGTCGGCGTGGTGGTCATGGAGGGTCTGCTGTACGCCATCGGCGGCTTCGTCGAACAGAACCGGCGACCGCACAGCGAGTGCTTCGTCTTTGACCCCGCCAGCGACCGCTGGCGCGCCATCGCCCCCTTGCCCCAGGCCTGCGGCTCGGTCGCCTGCGTGGCACTCGACGGGCTGCTGTACGGCATCGGCGGTGCCGTCGGCGACAGCTTCGACGACAAGCGCTCCATCAACTGGCACCTGAGCTACGACCCGAAGGAAGACAAGTGGCGCACCCGCGCACCACTGCCGACAGCGCGCGATCACGTCGGCGGCGTGGTCATCGGCAAGCTGATCCATGTCGTCGGTGGCCGGGTGGACAGCTTTCACACCAACTCCAACCTGCACCACGCCTACAACCCCGCGACCGACAAATGGGAGATGCGCAACCCGCTGCCCATCGCCCGCTCAGGCCACGGCGCGGTGCTCTATCGCGGCCTCATGTTCGTCATGGGCGGTGAAGGCACCAACCGCGTATTCGGCCAGAACGAAGCCTACGATCCGGTGAAGGACAGCTGGGAGCAATACGCACCGATGACCACGCCGCGGCATGGACTGGGCGCGGTGGTGATCGGCGATGCGATCTACGTGGCGGGCGGTGGGCCGCAGGTGGGTGGGGGTGTGCAGAGCGCGGTGCACGAGGCGTTTACCCTTGCGGGCTAGTGGTAGCGCTGACGTTGGTCGTCAGTCAGCTGAACCCTGTTTGGCGTTGACATCTACATGATCAAATGGTTACTCGCAGTCACCATTCTCCTGCTTGCGTTCGGCATGAATGCGGCGGTGCTGGATAGTCAGCACGGCTGGATCGTTCTGCTTTACGGGCTCATCGCGGTCAACGTCTTCGCGCTGGCTTTGATGCTTATCTGGCTGGCCGCCTACTTCCGTCGTTTCCGGAATCGCGGTTTCGGAATCATTGGTCATGCCCTCGTGTACCTTGCGGGTGGAACAGGCCTCGCTGGTCTTGGGCACTTCGGGTTGTCCAACGCCGTGTGCACGTTTCCGTCTGACGCGGTGAGCGGCTGAATGTCAGAACACAACGCATGTAGTGCGCTATCACTTTTCTCCGTTGCGGTTGGAGCCTTCGTGATGTGGCCGCCACTCAAGCTTCTGCGCGCACTGGCAAGTTGACAGGGCTGGGCCGTCTGCAAGCCCTCAAGGCCGATGGCAACGGTAGAGGTCGTAGGGTGGGTTCGCGCTAGCAACCCACCGTGCACTCGACACCATACCGAGCGTGCCACGGGCACGGATATCAAATCCGGAAAGGCGGTGGGTTGTCGCTGCGCTCCGAACCCACCCTACGCCCATGACCCGGACTCAAGTGGAAGGCAGCAACGAAGCCACGAAGCAGAAGAGAAAAAGCAGGAAGAACAAGTGCCACAGCGCCCAGGGCAATAACAGCCACGTGTCGCTGAGGCGGGCAGGGCGCAGCGAAAACACCAGACTCATCACGTCAGACGAGGGTGTATGCGCAGGGCCAAGGTAAAGGAGCGATGGCTTTCCATAGCTGCTCCATAGCGCCGCGTGCCGGACCCTCAATCGCCACACCAGACCGGCGTATGACAAAAGGGTCGCTACACCAAAAGCAAAACACAGCGCACCCGGATGCACGCGTGTTTGCCCTCAATGCAGGTGCTTCGGCACCTGCTCCGCCTTGTCCTCAGGCAGTTCCGCGTGGGCGGCTTCGCCCTCGGGTGAGGGGTACATCGGCGCGCCGCAGTCGTCGCAGTATTCCAGCGGGAAGCGCTGGTCGAGCTGCAGGATCTCGTTGATGCCGCATTCGCGCAGCGCAGTTTCGATCTGAGCCGGCACGTCGCCGTTTTCGTCTTCGGCGCCGAGCAGTGGCCACACCACGCCGTGCAGGACGCTGTTGTTGTCCAGCGTCGTGAAGCCGATGCGGTATTCCTCCAGCTGACGGTCGTGGAAGGCGGCGACGACGGCGCGCAGCTTGTCGGGCGCGACGTCCAGCGTGGTGCTGAGGAAGGCTACCGAGGCACGCACGGAGTAGGGGCGGGAGGCGCTGTCGGCTTCGCGGCAGCCGGCGAAGAAGGCGTCGGGCAGCACGGTTTCCATCGCGCAGCCAGCCAGCAGCGGTGTCAGGCATGCGCCGCCCTGGCTGCGCCATTGGGCGGCGGCCACGTCGCGCGTGCCATCGCCTTCCTGCCAGCTGAACAGGGGGGCGCCGGGCTTTGCGGCAATCGCGAACAGCGCGTAGCGCACGTCGGACAGGAAGCGCGTCGTCTCGGGCAAGGTTTCCTGGTCGATCGGCAGGTCCTGGTCGCGCAATGCGCATTCGCCGAGTTCGGCGGCGAAACGCGCGGTTTCGCAGTAGCCCTGTGGCAGCTGGTCGGGGCTGAACAGGGCGTTGGCCAGCGCCAGCTTCACGCCGTCGGCCAGCACATGAGCGCGCAGGTGCACGCGCAGGTTGGCGAGTACGGTCGTGGGCAGGGTGCTGGACGGAATCGAGAAACGTGACCAGGCCAGCAGCGGCGCGGCCAGTAGCAGCACGTTGGCGTCATTGCGGCTCTGCGCACCGCATTCGGCGCGTGACTCCAGCATGTCGGCGAGTTCTTCGTAGCCCTGCGTGCTGGAGGCGTAGAGGTGGTCCAGTGCAGCGTTGAGGCTGTCTTCCTGGCCGGCTTGCAGTAGGCCGTCGACGGCATCGGCGAGCTTGTGCTCCCAGAAGGCGTCCTCGGCACGGCTGTGGGATTCCGCCAGGCCACCGGCCAGACGCAGCAGTTCTTCCGCTTCGCGCGGCAGACCACTGCGACGACCGAATCGAGCACGCTTCATTTTGATGTTTCCGTCAGTTCAAGGGGTTTGCGGCGAGTTTAGCATCGCACCCAGGGCCGGCTCAGTGAGCAAAAGGGCGGGGTCCGTGCCATCTGTCATATCCAGGCGCGGCAAGGTGCCGAGGCGCGGCGCTGCGATGCGTGCTTCCAGCGTGGCGATGTTGTCGGCCAGGCCGCTCATTTCGGCATCCACGGTATTGGCGACCCAGCCGGCAAGCTGCAGCCCACGCGACGCGATGGCTTCCACCGTCAGCAAGGCATGGTTGATGCACCCGAGGCGTAGGCCGACGACGAGGATGACCGGCAGACCGAGACGCTGTGCGAACTGCGCGGTGTCGGTGTGTTCGTCCAGCGGCACGATGAAGCCGCCGACACCTTCCACCAGCACGACATCGGCACGCGCACGCAGCGCTTCGAAGCTATCGACCAGCGCCTCCACGCCGATGTGGCGCCCCTCGCGCTGCGCGGCGAGGTGCGGCGCCATCGGCGCCTGCAGGCACAGCGGGTTGATATCCGCAATGCTGAAGCCGGGGCTGCTGGCGGCATGCAGTTGTGCAGCGTCCTCGTTCACCCACTGGCCGTCGATGAGCGTGGCGCCTGCGGCGACCGGTTTGTAGCCGACGCAGCGCAGGCCTTCGCGCTGCCAGCGCCGCAGCAGCGCACAGGTGGTGAAGGTCTTGCCGATCTCGGTGTCGGTGCCGGTGATGAAGAAGGCGCGGGCGGTCGCGTGCAGGGGCGTGTTCATTGCGGATGCGTGGCCGTGGAGACGGGTCGTCCTCAGCTGCGCGTAGCGCAGAGGAAGATCGCGTCGTAGGTATAGGGCAGGCCGGCGGCTTCGCGTTGCGCTTCGTAGGCTTCGTCGACCCGTCGCCATGCCGAGCGGCTCATCAGCCCCTGGCGACGGCCATCGCCGACGACGTGGGCGCCGAGCGCACGCAGGTTCTCGATGATCTCGCGCAGCGTGGCTGCATGCGCGACGAAACGCTTGCGTTCGATGCGGATGTTCTCGAAGCCGGCGGCGGAAAGCCACTCCGGATAGGTGTCCTCGTCCGCGAAGACACGGGTATGGCGATGGTCGTCGGCGGCGGCGAAAGCCTCGTCCAGTTCCTGCAGCGTGTCCGGGCCCAGTGTGGCGACACGCAGGAAGCCGCCGGTGGCGAGGCTGCGTGCGGCCTCGCTGATCGCGCGCTCCGGCTGGGTCCATTGCCAGGCGAGACTGGACCAGTACAGCGACAGGCTCTGGTCGGCGATGGGCAGGCGCTCGATGTCGCCGCACAGGGTGGCGTGTGGATGCGCCTGTTGCAGCATGCCGGTCGCGAGATCCATGCCGAAGCTGACGGCGTCCGGGTGCGCCGCGTGCAGCGCGCGCAGGCCGTAGCCGGTACCACAGCCGGCGTCAAGCAGGGCGCCGGTGAGCCCGGCCGGCGTCATGCCCAGCAGGCGCTCGGCGATCA
>JAVHYF010000080.1 GCA_031119205.1 Moraxellaceae bacterium
TTCACGCTGGCGTTCGGGACGGCGCGGGAGCTGGCAGACCGGTTGCCGCCGGCCGGGTGAGCGTCACCACGCCTCAGGAGGCGCTGCCTGCGTCCAGGCGGGCCAGAGTGGCGGCGGAAGGCGGCGACTCGAGCACGCTCTGTAGCGTGTCGAGCACGTTGTCGACGGCGTAGGGGGTCGACCACAGGCGGCTTTTGAAGCCGTGCTTCGAAGCCACATCCTGCGCCGCCTCCCAGGCAGCCCACACGGCATTGCCGTAGATGCCGCCGGCCAGCGAGAAGCGCTGTTCCAGCAGGGGCCGGGGTACCTGCGGCAGCAGTTCGGCCAAGTGCGCGAAACAGCGCTTGTAGCCCGTGTTCCAGCGCTCCTGAAGCGCTTCCCGCAGGAAGGCCCGCTGGTTGAGTTGCAGGTTCGCGACCATGCGGATGTAGGTGGCCTGCCCGGTGCGCTCCGACAGCGCCAGGAGCGGCAGCGTCAGGGCCTCGATCATCGAGCGAACCGTCACCTGGCCTTCGGCCTCCAGCCGGTCGAGCATCGACTGGCGGTGCTCGTCGATGAGCCGCGCACCGTCGACGAGCAACTCCGCAGCCAGCGCCTGCTTGCTGCCGAAGTAATAGCGCAGCGATGCGTTGTTGCGCTGGCCGGCCGCCGACAGGATGTCCTGGACGCTCACGCCGTCCAGTCCCCGCTCCGCGAACAGCCGCTGCGCGACCTCCTTGAGTCGCGCACGCGTCTCCTGGCCGTCTACGCGCAGGGTTTTACCTGATGGGGTCAAAAGATCACCTTGCTAACTTAGTTGTTCTAACTCGCTTAATTAATCGAACCGGAGAAATTAGCATGCGAATTGTGATCGTTGGTGGCGGGATCGGCGGCCTGACCGCCGCCCTCGCCTTGCGCCATCACGGCATCGAGGCGATTGTGCTGGAGCGCGCCGCCCAGCTGAGCGAGATCGGCGCGGGCATCCAGATCGCCGCCAACGGCACGCTGGTGCTGCGCGAGCTGGGGCTGGAGCCAGCCCTGGCGGCGGTCGCCACCGTGCCCGAGCGCTACGACTACCGCGATCTGGCGACAGGCCGGCTCCTGTATCTCGCGCCACTCGGCCAGGACGCGGCGGGCCGATACGGCGCGCTCATGTACAACGTGCACCGCGCCGACCTCATCGACCTCCTCTATGCCGCACTGCCGCCTGGCGCCGTGCGCCTGGGCGCCGAATGCGCCACCATCGCCCAGGACGCCCGCCAGGCGCGCGTCACGCTGCGCACGGGCGAGGTGATCGAGGCGGACGCAGTCATCGGCGCCGACGGCATCCATTCGGTGGTGCGCACCGCCCTTCGGGGGCCGGAGGACAAGCAGTTCGCCAACATCCTGATGTGGCGGGCGCTCATTCCCAAGGCCAAGCTCGAGGGACTGCCGTTGCCGGTGGCCGGCAACAACTGGTTCGGCACGGGACGCAACGTCATCTCGTACTGGGTGCGGCCCGACCTGTACAGCATCCTCGCGGCCGTGCCGGCCACCGAGGTACGACGCGAATCATGGACCGAAAGCGGCGACATCGGCGAACTGCTCGATTCCTTCCAGGGCGCAGAGCCCACCATCCAGGCCATGCTCGGTGCGGTCGAGTCGAGCTTCATCACGGGCATGTACTACCGCGACCCCATCCCGAACTGGAGCACCGGCCGCATCACGCTGCTGGGCGACGCAGCGCACGCGATGGTGCCGTACCTCGCACAGGGGGCCTGCCAGTCCATCGAAGACGCGTGGGTGCTGGCGGTGTGCCTGAAGAAGCACGGCGCTCAGGGCATCGAGGCGGCCCTGCTGGAGTACGAGCGCCGCCGCCAGCCGCGCACCACGCGCATCCAGGCCGGCGCGCGCTTCGCCGTGAAGATGGCGCATGAGCCCGACGAAGATTCGGTGCGGTGGCGAAACGGCCGGTGGCGTGGACTCGCACGCATCGATCCACTGGCCGAAACCTCATGGGCCTTCGCCTGGGGACACGACATCCTCGCCGCCGCCAAGCTGCCGCCGGGCGAGGTCGTCGGACTGAGCGCGGCCAGGGAAGGCAAGCGCATGGCGCGGCCGGAGAGCCAGCGGGCCTTCGATCTCTGGAAAGGGGCCATCGGCTCGGAGGACATCGCGCGCGGCCATCTCGGGCAGCGCGCGGCCTACGAACGCTTCCTCTTCACGCACTTCCCTGCCCCGGCGGACCTCGCCGTCGCGCCGGCCGAACTCAACGGCGTGCGGGCGCTGCGCGTCGGCGCGGGCGCGGACGATGCAGCGGTGCTGCACTTCCACGGCGGCGCCTATGTGATGGGCTCGGCCGCCAGTTCGGCCGAGTACGCCGGCCGGCTCAGCAGGGCCTTCGGCGCGCCGTGCTACTCCGTGGACTACCGGCTCGCGCCCGAACACCCCTACCCCGCCGCGATCGACGATGCCTTCGACGCCTACCGCGGCCTGCTGGCCACCGGCGTCGCGCCGCAGCGCATCGTGCTCAGCGGCGAGTCCTCCGGCGCCGGCCTGGCGCTGGCCCTGGCGATGGCCCTGCGGCGCGCGGGACTGCCGCTGCCAGGCGGCGTGTTCGCCATCTGCCCGTTCACGGATCTCACGCTCGGCGGGCCGACCGTCCAGTTGCACTCGGGCGATGACCCGGCCGCGCATCGCGACTCGCTCACGCAGCTCGCCGCTTCGTACTTCCAGGGCCATGAACCCACCGATCCGATGGTGTCGCCCCTCTTCGGAGACCCGGCCGGATTGCCCCCGCTGTACATCGCGGTGGTCGACGGCGAGGTGCTGCAGAGCGACGGCACCCGCTTCGCCGACAAGGCGCGAGCGGCGGGCGTGGACGTCACCCTGCGTGTGGTGCCGGACTCGGTGCATGTCTTCACGCTGTTCCCCTTCCTGCCTGAGGCGCAGGACACGCTCGAGGACGCCGGGCGCTGGCTGCGCGCGCGGCTGCAGGACGGCGCCCGGACGGCCCAGGCCGCCTGAGCGTCACCGGGCGGACTGCCTTTCCACCGATCGACAACAGGAGACAACCATGCCTTCCATCACCCGCTGCACCACCGCGTGCGCGCTCGCCCTGGCCAGCATCGCCGCCACCGCCGCCGGGTCCGCGCCCGTGCTGTCCGACGCCACCGTCAAGGTCGGCGTGCTCACCGACATGAACAGCATCTTCTCGGAACTCGGTGGCAAAGGGTCGGTGCTGGCCGCGCAGATGGCGATCGACGACTACAAGGCCAGTGCGAAGCCGGCGTTCAGGATCGAGCTCATCAGCGCGGACCACCAGAACAAGGCCGACATCGGTGCCAGCAAGGCGCGCGAGTGGTACGACACGCAGCAGGTGGACGTCATCGTCGACGCCATCAACTCCGCGGTCGCGCTCGCGGTGTCGAACGTCACGCGCGACAAGAAGAAACTACTGATCGCCACCGGACCGGGCTCCATGCGCCTGACCAACGAGGAGTGCTCGCCCTACACCATCAGCTACACCTGGGACACCTACTCGGTATCGCGCCCGCAGGCACAGGCATTGACCAAGGCCGGCATGGACAGCTGGTTTTTCGTGACCGTGGACTATGCGCTCGGCCAGTCGATCGAACAGGAGGCGACGGCCGCGATCCAGGCGGCCGGCGGCAAGGTCATCGGCACCGTGAAGCATCCGCTGAGTGCGCCCGACTTTTCGTCCTTCATGCTGCAGGCGCAGGCTTCCAAGGCCAAAGCCGTGGCGATCGCGAATGCAGGCGGCGATCTGATCAACGCCGTGAAGGCAGCACGCGAATTCGGCCTGACGCCCAAACAGACCGTCGTGCCGCTGTCGGGCTCGCTCACCGATGTGCACGCCATCGGCCTGGCGGCGGCGCAGGGCATGATCGTCACCGAGGGCTTCTACTGGAACCTCAACGCGCAGACACGCGAATGGAGCCGCCGCTTCCACGACAAGCACAAGCGGATGCCCAACCTGATCCACGCCGGCACCTACTCGGCCGTGATGAACTACCTGAAAGCCGTGGAGGCGGCGGGCAGCGACAAGGCCGACGACGTGCTGACGCACCTGAAGAAGACGACCGTGACCGACGTCTTCGCCAGTAACGGCCGGCTGCGCGACGACGGACGCTTCGTGCACGACATGTACCTGATGGAGGTGAAGAAGCCGTCCGAGTCGAAGGAGCCGTGGGACTACTTCAACGTGAAGGCGGTGGTGCCTGGCGATCAGGCTTTCCAGCCGCTGTCGGAATCACGTTGCCCGCTGCTCAAGCGCACCTGATCAGGCGACCTGTTGCCCCAGCACCTGCTGCACACACCGCAGCATGCTCCTCACCGCCACCGACTCGCGCCC